>JAIXKR010000057.1:9834-40244 GCA_026932235.1 Burkholderiales bacterium | reverse complement strand
GTGCGCAAGTGGGCCATCGATCACGGTGATGACCCCGATCTTCGCATCGCACTCTGCGGCTACGAGGGAGAGCACGAGATGCCCGACGGCTGGACTGCGCAGACCTGGAAGGCGCGGCGTGGGTATGCCAGCGACGCGAACGAGAACCGGAAGCTGGAGCGGATTTGGTTCTCGCGACACTGCCTCTCTGTGGACTCGCAGCTGTCGCTGCTGGGGGCGCGATGACCCTCACGCTTGCCGACTTGCCGCGCATCGTCACGGCCTGCGCACGGGCCGCCGGCGTCAGCGTGGCGGACGTCATGTCCACGAGTCGCAGTGCCACCGTTGCGCGTGCTCGGCAGGTCGCCATCGTCATCGCCAGGCGGTGCACAGGCGCGTCGCTGCACGAGCTTGGGCGCGCGCTGGGGCGTGACCACACCACCATCGTCAGCGCCGCTCAGAGGCCGCTGGGCGAGCACGGCGAGACCATCCTGCGGCGCGCGGAGAGCCTGCTTGCGAGCGAGATGGTGGCCGATGCGCTGCCGCCACCTCCCGCGCCGCTGAGGCGCCCGGTGCGCGATGCCGGTCCGCGCCGCCTGCTCAAGGTCGGTGCGCGGCTCGGAGACCTCGTCATGCTGTCCGTGCGCGGCACGACCTGGACCGCCGTCTGTGTGTGCGGCGAGCGTCGCGTGTCCGAGGCGCAGGTGCTCGTCGACGCCATGCGCCGCGGCACCAAGCTCGCCTGCAAGTCGTGCATCGGCGCTGCCCAGGGCGGACCCTGCCGCGCTTGCGCCGGGCTGCCGCATCGCAGGCAGCACCCGAAGTGCCGACTGTGCGGCGAGCCGTGGGAGCCCGAGCGGCTGGAGCGGGCGGTGGGGTGGGAGATGAGGGAGTGATGGCTAGTAGGGACCGCAAGGGCGGGCGGACGCCCGAGCAAGCAGGGATGGTCATCAGATGAGCTGGGTGAAGCTGGACGACAAGCTGTGGTCACACCCAAAGATCGCAGCGCTCGAGGCGAGGGCCCTCAAGCTCTGGCTCTTCGGCCTCTGCTGGTGCAACCAGCAGGAGACGGACGGCGTCATCCCGCGCGCCATGCTGGCGCAGCTCGGCGGCACCCCCAAGCTCGCCGGCGAGCTGGTGAAGGTCGGGCTCTGGCATGCCACGCCGACGGGCTGGGAGGTCCACGACTACCTTGTCTACCAGCCCTCGAAGGCGCGGCTCGAAGCCGAGCGAGGGCGCATCAAGGAGCGCGTCGCGAGGCACCGGCAGGGGCCCACCTCCGCAGCGTGTAACGGCGTTACAGCCACCGTTACCAACGCCGACGTAACGGGCGCTGTATCGGATTTGAAACGCCGCCCCCGTCCCGACCCGATCCCGATCAGATCAGATCATCCAGATCCCCCGATCCAAGACCTGACAGGTCACGCGCCCGCTGCGCCCTCGGAGCGGTCGGTCGACGAGGTGCAGAGCACCTGTCCGGCAGACCTGCAGCTCACCGATGCCCAGGTCGCCACGCTGGCCATGGGCCTCGGAGCGCCTGCGGACCGCCTCCGCGCGCTCGCCGCTGGGCTCGTGGCGCGCTGGTGCGTCGACGACTCGCGGCGCATGCCTCGGGTGCGCTGGCAGCAGCGCCTGGCGTCCGCCGTGTCCAGCGACTGGAACCGGGAGCGCTCCGGCAAGAGCCCCGCCGCGGCGCCTGGGCGCCCCGCTGACGAGCTTTCGGACGCGGAGCTAGCCAAGCGCCAGGAGGCCTTCCGGCGCGCCAAGGCGGCCGACGAGGAGCGCGGGCTGGCCGAGATGGCGGCCCTCCGCGCCAAGCTCCCGCCGGCGCGGACCACGGGCGGCGTGGGCACCGCCGCCGAAGCCGCCGCCGGGCTCCTCGCGGACCTCGAGGCGGCGCGCGCCAAGCGGGCGGGGGCCAGCTCGTGACCGACCCTCGCATGCCGCCCCACGACCTCGACGCCGAGGGCACGGTGATCTCGGCGGTGCTCATCGGCGGCGCGCCGGTGCTGGACGAGCTGCGCGAGCAGCTCACCCCGGACGACTTCTACGCCGAGGCGCACCGGCGCGTGTACGCGGCCGCGCTGGCGCTCTCCGACCGCGACGTGCAGGTGGACCTCGTGGCCGTCGCCACGGAGCTGCGCGCTCGCGGGCAGCTCGACCAGGTCGGCGGCACGCCCTACCTGATCCAGGTCACCGAGGCGACGCCGGCGACGGCTCACGTCGCGCAGCACGCCGAGACCATCGTCGCGCTGGCGCGTCGGCGCGCCGTGCAGCGCCTCGCCGGCGTGCTCGCGGTGGAGGCCTCCGAGCCGCGCGCCGATGGCGTCGCGGAGTGGCTGCAGACCGTCGAGGCGCGTGTCTACGACGTCGCGCAGCGGCGCGGGCGCGAGGACCGCTTGAGCTACGCGCACGACTTGGCGCGCGAGGTCGTGGCGGACCTCAACAGGCGCGAGCCCGTCGCTCTCGTGGACGCGCAGCGCGTGCCCACCAGCATGGAGTCTCTGACGGAGGTCCTGCAGGGCGGCTGGCTCCGCGGCATCCCGTACATCATCGGAGCCCGCCCCGGCATGGGCAAGACGGCGCTGGTCCTGCAGGAGGCGATGCACGTCGCGCAGCAGGGACTTGGCGTCGTGATCATCTCCTGCGAGATGCCGAGGCGCCAGCTCGCGGACCGCGGCGCGAGCATGCTTGGGCGCGTCACCTTGGAGCCGCTACTCCAAGCCGCGGCGAAGGGCGAAGAGGTGCCCATCGCGGACTTCGAGCGCGCCATCCACGGCGCCGACCTCTTCGCGCGCCTGCCGCTCGCCATCGACGACACGCCAGCGCAGACCATCGGGCAGATCCGCAGCGCCGTACGTCGAGCCGACCGCAAGCTGCGCGCCGAGCGCGGCGTGCCCCGCCTAGGCATGGTCGCGATCGACTACCTGCAGATCCTCAACGGGGAGCACCGCCGCGGGGAGAGTCGCAACGACGAGGTGGCGCGGCTCAGCGCCGGCATCATGGCGCTCGCCAAGACCTTCGACGTGCCTGTGTTGCTGCTCTCGCAGCTCAACCGAGAGGGAGCCAAGCGCGAGCCAGAGCTCACCGACTGTCGGGACACCGGCGCCATCGAGCAGGACGCCGCCTCCGTGCTGTTCATCCACCGGCGCGACTACTACGAGCGCGACAAGACCAAGCACGACGGCACCGCCGACCTCATCGTCGCCAAGCAGCGCATCGGCGGGACAGGGCGCACGCGGGTCATGTGGGACGGCCCCACCACGCGCTTCTTCGACTCGCCCGACGCGCGCAGGAGCCCGCTCGAGCGCGAACACGCGCGCCTCGGCGACGACGTCACGGCCAGCTGGGGGAGCTTCTGATGGCGCGCCGCACACTCCCCCCCCCGTGCACGTACTGCGACCAGGGGTCGCGCGGCTACATCCGCGACGTCGGCTACGTGTGCTTCAGGCACATCAGCGAGCGGGCGCCGCTGACGGCTCGCCAGCGCGCGCTGGTGGCGTCGCGCCGTCACGCAGCGCGGCTGACCGAGCAGCTCGACACGGAGGCGGGCCGATGAGCGCGCCGAGCCCGGACACTCTGGCCCAGCTCGCCGACGCCTCCGCGCACCTCGCACGCGTCCTGGAGCGCCATGGCGAAGCGTGTCTCGCGTGGATCGACCTGCCGCCCGCGCGCATCGCCGACCGCCACGTCCTGCGCGCACTGGACCACCTAGACGATGAGCTGACGGCAGCACGCGCGGTGGTCGCGCGGCTCACCGCGCAGCTCGACGGACAGCCGCACCTGCGGCTCGTGACCTGAGGAGGAGACATGTACAGCAAGAGCGACACGCTAGTGATGACGCGCGACGAGATCGGCGCGCTGATGACCTTCGCCGACAAGCCCGGCGGCAGGCGCGACATGGTGCGCTTTGAGCTGCGGCGCGATGGCGGCTGCGCACGCGCCACCGACGGCAAGCGCGCGGTCGAGGTCGTCTTTCAGCACGACGGCTACGACGCCGCGTTCAGCGTCACGCGCGCGGCGCTGGACCGGGTCAAGCGCATGATGGTCGCGGGTGACCGCTGCGTGCTCGAGCTGAAGTCCGGCAGCACGCCGTGGGTCCGCATCGAGCACGATGACGACGAGGGCATCACGCGCGTCATCTGGCGCACGCGCTGGGCGGGCGGCGCGGTGGACACCCAACTCGACATGAGCCTGGGCATGGACGTCGTGCGAGACATCATCGCCAACGCGAAGAGCCGGGCGCGCCACATCCCGCGCGGCAGCGCCTTCAGCTTGAACGCGGAGTACCTCGCGGACCTGCAGCTCGTCGCGCGGGCCGCGCAGCTGACGCGGGTGGACATCTACCCCGCGGAAGACTCGAGCGCGCCGGTGCTCTTCGAGGTCGTGGACGTCGGGTACATGTGGCACGGCGTCGTCATGCCGATGCGCGCCGACGAGCCCGGGCCCCAGGAGGACGACGACGCCCTCACCATGCCGGAGCCGCTCGAGCTAGAGGTGCAGGAGTCGACCGCACGCAAGGCGCGCGACAGCCGCGCCCAGGCGGCCAAGGAGGCCGCGGCGGCGGTGCAAGCGGCGCAGAGCGAGGACGCCATCGTCGAGACGCTGGAGCCCCCCGTGGTGCCCCGCCGGCGCGGCAAGGCCAAGCCCACCGTGGACCCCGAGGACGAAGCCGAGGCGGCGGTCAAGCGCCGCGGAGCGAAGCGGCGATGAGGACGACCCAGCGCCGCATCCCCGGGCTCAGCACGCGCCGGCCGCGCCTGACGGGCCCGCGCGCGCCCAAGCGTGCCGACCCGGGGCCCTACGCGGGCCCGCCGGTGTCCATCCTCGGCATCGACCCGGGGCTGCGCACCACTGGCTTCGCCGCGCTCATCCTGGACGGCACGGTGCGGCGCTGGGAACTCTGCCGCGACATGCGCGTGCCCACGACCGTCCCGCCGGGGGCGGCGCTGGCCATGCAGGTCGAGGCCCTCCGCAGGGTGCTCGTGGAGATGCGCCCCCAGCGCGTCGCCATCGAGTCGTATGACTACCAGGGCCGCCGCACGGAGCACGGCGGGAGCCTCGATACCGCTCGCCTGGTCGGCGTACTCGAAGGCGTCGCGAGGGCGCTCGTCCCCGAGGTCGTGACCTTCCGACGCGTCGACATCCTGCGCGCCATCGGCCTCACCGGCGCGTGCAGCAAGGCCCGCGTGCTCGACTGGGCCCACGCCTTCGCTCGCGAGGCCGAGCCCCGACACGACCACGAGGCGGACGCGGTGTGCGTCGCGTGGGTCGCATCGATGCAGCTGCTGCGACGACTACCGAGGACGGCATGAGGCACCAGGAGGCCAGATGAAAAACAGCAAAATCAACAGCACGGGAGAGGTGAAGGAGGGCGAATCGGCGGCCGTGTGGGTCCGCAGGGACACGCTTGTTCCGTGGCCAGGGAACCCGCGCAAGAACGCCAAGGCGATCGCGCCGGTGGCGCAGTCGATTCGCAAACACGGGTTCGGAGCGGTCCTACTCGTGCGCAAGGAGACGCGCGAGGTCATCGCCGGGCACACGCGGCTGCTCGCTGCGGAAAGCCTGGGGATGGAGTTCGTTCCGGCTCGCTTCCTGGACCTGGACGAGAGGCAGGCTCACCTCCTCGCGCTCGCGGACAACCGCCTCGGAGAGATCGCAGAATGGGACAACGATGCGCTTGCAAGAGTGCTCTCCAGCTACTCGCTAGACGAGGTGGCCGATGCGGGATGGAGTGGCAGCGAGCTTGCGGAGTTGCTGGGCGGCGACGATGATCTGTCGGCGATCGGAGACATTGCCGACGTCAGCGTCGAAGCGCAGTTTCAGATCGTCATCAGCGGGCCGTTGCGGCGGCAGGCTGATGCACTGGACCGTTTGCGCGAGCATCTTGACTCCGATGGAGAATTTACCGTGAACATCCAGGTCCACTGATGCCCAAGGTACACAATGCGCCCGCTGCGCTGCCCATCAAGTTGGAGCTGAGGCGGTGGGTTCTTCAAGAGATCTCTCCAGCGCACGTGTTCGACGCCTACTGCGGGCCCGGCGAGATGTGGCGTGGCGCGTGGAAGGACGCCGCCAGCTATGTCGGGTGCGACGAGTGCGAATGGTCGGTCGCAACGCCGTTCAGCCGGTTCGTCGGCGACACGGTAGCGGTCATGCGCGCGGTGCGTCTTGAGGATTACAACGTCTTTGACATCGACGCTTTCGGGTGTCCATTCGGCGCTGCGATGGAGCTTGCTCGCCGCAAGTGGCGACGGCAGGAAATGTGCGCGGTGGTGTTCACAGATGGATCCTCGCTCAAGACCAGGTTCGGGCAACTGCCGGCCGCGCAGTTGGAACTGGGCGGCGTCCCCATGCGCGGCAAGGGCAACGTGAAGCAGCGCCACCAGTGGATGGTGCGAGCCTGGGCGAAACGCTCCGGGTTGGATGTGCTCCGCCTCAGGCTCGCTGAGGGCAACGGGTCAGGGCGAGGAAATCAGGCGATGGTCTACTCCGCAGCCATCGTGCGGGGCGCAGCGTGAAGCGGCAGGCGGAGCTTATCCGCGCCTTTGGGCGCAATGACCCGGACCTGATGACCCGGCGGCATAGCGCCGGGGAAGGACGGCATGCCGTCGTGCGTGACGCCGTCAACAAGACGACCTCCGGACTCCGGGCGCACACCACCCCACTGCTTCCACCAGAACGCAGTGCCAGCACCCGCGCACGCGTCGCGCAGGTGACGCGCCCAGCCCTCGCGATCCTTGCGCACGACCCAGCCGGGTTCGCCGGCGCGACGGTCCCCGCGCCGCACCATGCCGCGCCGCTGGCAGATATCGGCATTCGCCAGGTGGCAGCCGCTCTCCCCTCCACCGATCAGCCAGTGGATCCCGCTCAGGTTGATGCCGTCGAGTTGGCCAATCAGCGGCTCGGCGGAAATGAATCGGACCTTGGCGTCAATGTCGCGCAGGATGTCCGCGCGACCCACCGTGAGCGCATGCTCGATGGTGGTGCCCATCCACATGCACTCGGGAACCGAGCGCCGTTCAAAGTAGCGCCGGGCATTCTCGGGGCGCTTGGTCAGCACCTGGTAACGGTGCTGCGGCGCGGCCCGCATAGCGTCGATGACGCGGTCCCGGTAGTCGTCGGGGATCTCCTCCCAGAAGAGGTCGCTCATGGAGTTGACGAACACCAGACTGGGGCGCTTGAGTCTGCGCGGCTCGTCCAACTTGTGGGGTCGGATGGTCAGCTCGAATCCGCGCGGAAACGCAAGCGTGCCACGCTTGTTTTCCGCGAGGTTCTCGGCGTAGCAGTACTTGCAGCCGGCGCTCACCTTGCTGCAGCCACTCACCGGATTCCAGGTCACATCTGTCCAATTGATCTGAGTCTCATTCATGGCACATGCCTCCTGTCGCCAAATGTGACTGCAAATTGCGGACTTCACAACACTATTCGACAAGTTGAACAGGCCGCCAATACGCACTATGATTGCCTGGAATCACCACATGATGCGTCCGCCGAGATGGCGGAGATGGCTGTGCGAGACGCTACGGAGGAGGCAGCATGAGGCGACTGACGAGGCGGCAGCGGGTGCTGCGCGGAGCACTGCGCGGAGCACTGCGCGGCCAGCGCACGCTACGCCGACGCGCATCCATCATCGGGATCGACTGGTTCGCCACGGCTGGCATCACCGTTACCGTGCATGCGAGTCCGCCGCTTTATGCGCCCGTACTCGGCGCTTCGCGACGATGCTACGGACCGCGCCAAGGCGTGCTCCGTGTCGATGGAGAGGTGCTGGGAAACGTCACGTTCACGATGGAGAGCGAATGAGCAAGCGCACCAAGAACAGTGACACCTGGTCAGACGACCTCGAGTGGTACCTCCTGCGCCGTGACGCGGCGTGCGGCGTGCGCTCAGGTCTCGGCGCGCAGATCGCCGCCATCGAGCGCGGCATCAGCACGCGCACATTCCCCACGTCGGACCCCTACCGTGACGACCAGGTCGGCCTTGGTCCCGCGCAAGAGCGCGCCTTCGCGCGAGACCGCAAGATGCGCCAGCGGTGGGCTGCGCTCGCCGAAGAGCACCGCGCCGTGCTTCGCGCGCACTACGGCGCCGCCGCGCCATCAGACGCGCCCGGGTGCGAGCCGCCCAGCCAGCGCGCCGCGCTTGGCGCCATCCTGGACCGCGTCGAGCGCGCCAAGGGCAAGGCCAAGCCGCGCGCCGCCGAAGACCCCGGCACCGCCGCCTGGGCGCGCGCCGAGGGCCAGCTAGGCACCATGACCCGCTCCGTCCTGGCCGCGTCAGGGACCCGTCTGCGCGGCTGGGTCGCGTCGTGGATGGCAGGCAGCACGGCAGCGATCCCGAAGACGCTCATCGACGACGTCACCGCTCGCGTGCGCGCCGCGCATCGAGCCTACGCCGACGTCTGCCAGGCCGAGGCGCAGCGCTGGGCGGAGGGCGAAGCGTGAAGCTCGACAAGTGGATCCCGATGGCCGAAGCCGCCGAGCTTGCCGGCGAGCCCCTGCGCCGCTTCCGCCGCCGCATGCTCACGCTCAACGAGCGCCACGGCGGGCAGTTGCTCAAGCACTTCGGCCGCGGTCAGCAGCGCCGCCACCTGCACGTCAGCGCCGAGGCATTGCTGCACCACCTGCGCACCAAGCCAGCGGGCGACTCGGCAGAAATCGACGCGCTGGCGGAGCGCATCGCGCAGCTGGAGGCGCAACAGGCGGAAACTGCTGAGCGTTTGTCCGCTCTGCGCGTCGCCTTCCAGCGCCGATCCAGGCAGTGGCTGGCGCGTTAGGCGGAGATCTCCAAGACCACGTAAGACCACGCAGGACCACCAGCTCCAGCAGTGGGTAGAGACCCGCGCAGCGGACACGCGGCGCGGGAGAGCCCACCAGTGACGCCCACCACGCCCACCCTACGCCAGCAAGTGCTGGCCGAGTTTGCAGCTGTCCGCAGCGCCCAAGGCGCGCTCGACGTCGCACGCGAAAGCCGACTGGGCGAGCGAGCCGAGGCGCAGCAGGTAGCCAAGCGCCAGCCCTCGCTCGGTGCGAGGCGGCGGCTGGTCGCGTAGTGCGCTGGGCGAAGGCGACGCGGCGGGCTCTGCTCGCGGTGCCACGCGGCGGCATCGTCGAGGTGGACGGTCACCTGTGGGTGGCTGACCGCGACGACGAGGACGGCGAGCACCACCTCTACCGCATCGCGAGAGGCCACAAGCTCAGCAGCTGCTCCGCCTGCGAGGCTGGCGACTGCACGCAGCTGGTCGTCAGGTACACCCGCAGCGGCGGGACGCTGACGGTCCACGCCTACCAGAGCGAGATGAACTGACAGCGCCGAGAGGCGCCTCCCACCACGTGACGCCGGCGGAAACGGGCGAACGGGAGAGCGAGCGATGGCTACACCGCGGAAGCGCACCGCGCTTAGAGGATCTGGGGCGCGCGCGACGCCCGACACTCCGGCGCCCGCCGAGCGCATCAACAAGATCGTCGAGCTGATGGCGGCCGGCAAGTGGATCACCGGCGTGACCGGCGTGAAGCTCGCGCAGCTCTGGGGGCTCGCGCCTGCGACCCTGCGACGCGAGGCAAGCGAGGCGTCCAGGCGCCTCATGCTGGAGCCCGGGGAGATTGAGGCGAAGCGCTGGCAACTGGTCGCGGTCATGGAGTCCGCTGTCAGCGTCGCAGCCAGCAAGCGCGACGCCGCATCGATGACCCGCGCTGCACTCGGGCAAGCCGAGATCCTCGGCCTCCTCACGCAGAAGCACGAGGTCAAGGTAGCCGAGTCGACGCCGGCGGAAGCCGCGCGCCTGGTCCGCGAGGAGTTCGGCACTGCGGGAGCTCCACCAGAACAGCAGCCACCAGCCGACGATGCGACCGGAGCTTGATCGCTACCGTCGCGCACTGCCAGAGCGAGAGTACGCGGCGCTAGGCGCCTGGCTCAGTACCTTCTGGCCCTTTCAGGTCCCGTGGATTCTCGACCAGAACCGTTACTCCGTAGCGTGCAAGTCGAGGCAGATTGGGCTCTCTCACAGTACGGCCGCAGTTGGCGTTCTGTGGGGCGCGTTTCACGGCGAGTTGACCACCATCATCAGCATCGGCGACCGCGAGGCGGTAGAGGTGCTGGACAAGGCGAAGAAGCACGCGCGCGTGCTGCAGGGTCTCGGGTGCAAGATGGCGCAGTTGCGCGCCAGCAACACCAACGAGATGGTGTTCGCGTCAGGCGGCCGAATCTTGGCGCTGCCATCGAGCGGCGGACGATCGTTCACTGGCAACGTGTTCCTGGACGAATTCGCGTACCAGCAGCACGCCAAGAAGGTCTGGGACGCCGCCGCCGCGGTCACGCTGCTGGCAGGACGCCTGCGGGTTGCATCGACGCCCAACGGCGTTGGCAACGAATTTCACGGACTGTGGAGCGACCCGACGCAGCACAAGGGCTGGTCGCGTCACGAGATCTCGATTCAGCGCGCCATCGCGGACGGGTTCCCCGTTGACATGGACGTCTGCTGGAAGCTCGCCAAGGGCGACCCGCGCATCTTCGCGCAGCTCTTCGAGTGCAGCTTCCTCGACAACGAATTTCAGTACATCCCCACCGACCTGGTCACGGACGCGAAGGCGTCGGACCTCTACACGGCAGAGGGCGAGTACTACGCAGGCCTCGACATCGGCCGCACGGTGGACCTCACGGTGCTGGTGGTGGTGCGCAAGGTCGGCGAGCTGCGCATCGTGCAGCACATCGAATCCTGCAAGCGCACCGACTCAGACCGGCTGCGGCAGATGGTGTCGGACGCCTTCGATCGCTTCGGGCTGCGGAGGCTCTGCGTGGACGCAACCGGCATGGGCGCCTTCCCTGCCGACGACATGCGCAAGGCACACGGCAGGATGCGCGTCGTACCCATCACCTTCGGACTCGCGAGCAAGGAGACGATGGCCACCGGCATGTACACGGGCTTCAGCAAGCGGACCGTGCGCATCCCGGTTGACGACGCAGCGCTAACGACGCCACGCCTGAGCGGCTCAACGCCAGGTGCAGCGGAGCAGCTGGCGCTCGACATCTGCGCCATCCGCCGCAAAGTCACGCGCGCGGGGAACGTGGTCTACGAAGCCCCGCAGACGGACAAGGGTCACGCTGACCACGCGTGGGCGCTCGCTCTCGCGCTACTCGGCACCGACGGACCATCCATGCGCAAGCACGTCATCAGCGACGGCGAGGACGCCGAGACGGAGCTTTCGTGATCGATCACTCCAAGCTCGAAGGCTACAGCGAGGCGCAGATCGCCATCGCGGAGAACACGACGCCGCGCGCGCTGTACATGGCACAGCTGGAAGCCTGGGCTGACGGCTCGCAGTACGACGGCCGCCCGTCCTGGTGGGACACCAGCGTGCCGCTGTGGGACCGCGCGCCGTGCGTCGTGTACCCGGTGGTGCAAACCTCGGTCGCGAGCAACACGGACCTCGTACTCGGCGAGGGGCGCTGGCCGCTAGTCACGTCGTCTCCAGACGAGGATGACACCGACTTCGACGACGACGCGCTAGACGAGGAGTCCTCGAAGCTAGTCGATCGCACCATCGCAGAGGTGCACCGCGTGACGCGGTTCCGAGTGGTGACGAAGCAGTGCTTCCGGTCGGCTCAGACGTGCGGCACCGGCGTGATGCTCTTCGGTGTCCGTGACGGCCGCGTGTTCGCCGAGACCACCAAGGCGCGCTGGTGCGAGCCCGAGCTTGATTCTCACGGCCGCGTTCTGCGACTCGTCATCCAGTATCCCTACATGGAGTGCTATCGGCGGAACGACGGCAAGCGCGCGGTTCGCGCGATGCTCTACCGCCGCGTCATCGACGACGTCAGCGATACCACGATGCTGCCGGCGGTCGCACGAGCGGACGGCCACGAGCCGAAGTGGACGCCTGACCCCAAGCTCACCGTCCAGCACGGCCTCGGCTTCTGCCCGGTCGTCTGGTACGCCTTCGACGCGGAGATCAGCACCGTCGAGGAGATCGACGGCCACGCCGTGCACGCGCTTATCCTGGACGAGATCCGAGCGCACGACTTCGCGAATTCGATGCACCACCGCGCGGCGCTGTACGCCGGCGACCCGCAGTGGACGGAGACCGGTGTTGACCTCGGGAGCAACCCAAGCTCCACGGGCAAGGTGACCGAGTTCCCTGCGACGCTGCACGGCGGCGGCGAGTCCGGCGCGAACCCACGCGTGGGCGTCTACCGCACGGGGCCAGCGCGCAGCACGGGGCGCCGCAAGGGCAGCGGCGAGGTCTGGCAGTACGAGAACGACAAGACCAAGGTGGAGCTCCACGCGCTCCCTGGTGACGCGCTGAAGGCGCTGGAAGACAACGCACACGGGCTGCGAATGATGCTGTGCCACGTGCTCGCGGTGGTCGACCTGGACCCGGAGAACATCAAGTTCGCCGCGACCACCAGCGGCAAGGCGCTCGAGGCGATCAAGCAGCGGCAGATTGACCGCTGCGATACCTACCGCGACGACGTCGGCGACAAGCTCATCATCCCGGCAACAGAGATGCTGCTGCGCATCCTGGCGACGCGCGGTGAACAGGTCTGCATGCGAGGCAAGAGCAAGTGGCTCGCGGTGCTGCGCAAGCTCGGAGAGACGGTGTGCGACGGCGCGCTCAGCCTGAAGTGGGGCACCTACTTCAAGCCGGACGCGCTGGAGGACCAGCAGATGGTCACCACGTCCGTCACCGCCTACGACGCCGGGCTCATCACTCGCCGCATGGCCGTCCAGAAGCTGCGACGCGTCTACGGGATCGAGAACGTCGACCAGGCGCTCGAGCAGATCGAAGCCGAGGCGCAGGAGCGCGCGCAGAAGCAAGCGGAGGCCTTCCACGCCTATGGCGACGACGCTACCGGCAGAGGTGGAAGCGGAGCTAGCGAGGACGCGGCAGGAGCTGCGGACGCTGGAGGCGCGCGCGATGGTCGAGCTGGCAGCAGTCCAGCGAAGCCTCCTCCTCAGCGAGAGGACAAGCAGCGCGCTTGAGTCGCGGCTTCGGTCATCGCTGACCGAGGTGGTCTACCAGCGCAGGCAAGCGGCTCGTGTCGCAGGCCGGCGCCGACTGCTGGAGGAGCTTCACGCGGCAGGCGTCGACCCGCTTGGCGCTGTCGACTTGGTCGACCTGCCCGAGTCATCGCAAGACATCCGATGGGCCACGCGAGCGACGCGACGGCTCAGCAGCATCACGGCGTCCATGTTCGGCGACAAGGCGACGCGCAGCATCGGCCGCGCGACACGCCCCACGCTGGAGCTAGTCGCCACCACTGAGACATCAAGCGCCTTCAGCGCAGGCCGCCGCTACCTCGCCGAAAGGCTGGTGGCGTCGGTCACTCTGGCGCGCACCTGGGACGCCACGCTGGACCAGCGCACGTGCAGGCAGTGCGCGGCGCTGGACGGCGCCACCGTGCCGCTACGCGACCGCTTCCCCGGCGGCGCTCGCCCTGGCGAAGTGCACCCCGGCTGCCGCTGCATCGAGGGCGCCTTGCCCGCCTTCCTGCTGGAGCTTTGACCCATGAAAAAGTGCCTCACCTGCCACTGGATGGCGAGCGACAACGACGCGACGTGCATGGTCTGCGGTGAGGGGTCGTGGGCGCCGCAGACTGTGGACACGCCGGTCAAAGCCGCCGCCGCGCCTGCCGCGGAGCAGCCACAGGGCGAGCGCCGAGACAAGCGAGGCAGACGGTGACGCGGCCAGTACGTCGCGCCGTCGCGGTCGACATCTCGTCGACAGACCAGACCTTCGATCGCCCCACCGACTGCATCCACGTGGGCCACAGCGCAGCCGTGACGATGGTCGTGCGGCTGAGCGGCGATGCCGCTGACACCACGTGGTCCCTGACGCCGGGGTGGCACCCGCTCGCGGTGTCCATCGTGCGCAAGAGCGGGACGACGGTCACCGCGACGAAAGCGTGTTGGACGTGAGGACGTGCGAAGCCTGCGGGTACGACGTCGCGCCGCTGGTCTACCTGGGCAGCGGCGGCATGCGCAGCAAGTGCCCGCGCACGGACTGCAGCGCGGAGTTCGGAGCGGTGCACGACGTGGCGGAGACGGAGCCGCAGGCGCCGCAGGCTGCACCAAGCGCGCCGGTGCCACGCGCCAAGGCGTCCGCGCCAAAGACGATTGGGCCAGCGCTCGATGTCGTGACGCTCGCTCGCCAGCGACTTCGCGAGTTGGACGCCGAGATCAAGCGCATCCGCGGACTGCAGCGTGAGCGCGATCAACTCTCCAAGATGATTGGAGCGTTGGCACCGAAGCGGACCCGCGGGCGCGTCGTTCAGCTGCGCCGCGCTGAGTCCTGACACCGATCCCACCAGCGCCGCGTGATGCGGCCAGGAGAAGCACATGGCCACCATCCACGGCGCCGTGAAGGGCGTCCAGATCCTCAACGACTCGCTGGCTCTCGCGCTGCGAGGCGCCGAGAAGACCGCCCTGATCACCGTCGACTTCGGCGCCTACACGGGCTCCACCGACAGCGCCGACATCGAGGGGCTGAGCGGCAAGATCGCCGCGCGCATGCGCAACGGCAAGACCGTGACGCTGCGGCAGGCGCACTGCTGCGCGCCGGGAGCCGACACCAACAAGCAGCTGGTGTTCACCGGCGCGATCACGGTCGCGTCCGCTGACCTGCAGTTCAACCTCTGCGCGCTCGACCGCTCCACGGAGTTGACCAGCGCGACGGCGTCCGAGGGCGTCGCGATCCTCGTTACCTTCACCGAGTCCTGACGGGCTCTGAGTCGCGCGCAAGCGCACCTCCTACGGGTCGCCGCCGGTCAACGGGCGCTGGAGACACGCAATGAGCACGACTACGAGCGAGGGCGCCACCGCCCCCGAAGGCACCACCACGTCCACTCCCCAGGGCCAGGCTGGCACTGCCGGGGCCACTCCTCCCCCGCAGGCGCCAGCTGCGCCCGCCTCTCCACCTGCCGCGCCACCGCGCGCCGAAGATCCGGCGTGGCTCGCGTCTCGTCTGGAGCAAGCACGCCGCGCCGTCCTGACGGAGCTAGGCGTGCAGGACATCGCGGATGCGCGGACGGCCATCGCGGCCGAGAAGCAGCGCCGCGATGCCGCCAAGACGCTGGAAGAGCGCCTCGCCGCCGCAGAAGCGGACCGCGAGCGCCTGACGGCGCGCACGACGCAGCTCGAGGCCAGCGCGCGCATTCAGGCGGACGCTGCGCTGTCGCGGCTGACCACCGACCAGCGCGCCGCCGTCGAGCGCATCTCGGGCACCGACCCCACGCGCGTACTCGACACCATCGCGGCGCTGTCCCCCACGTGGGGAGCGCCAGCGGCCCCAGCAGCGCCAGCGACTCCACCAGTCGCGCCCGCTGCGCCGCCCGCCGCCGCACCACCAGCGGACACCGCTCCGCCTCGCACGGCTCCAGCCGGAGTCACCACCTCGCCTGTCGACAGAGCCGCTGAGTACGAGCGGCTGTCCAAGACCAATCCCTTCGCCGCGTCTCGGTACCTCGCTGCCTATCGGCACGAGCTGTTTCCCGAGCAGCAGCGCAACTCCTGACCACCAACACGCGGCTTGAGCCGCGCGGAAGGTAATCGCCATGCCGGACATCAACCGCGTCAGTCTGCCCGAGAACTTCTACGACATCACGTCCCCGCAGCTGCTCGCGCAGCCTGAGCCCCAGTACCTGTACGCGCAGATGTACATGGCCGCTCTGGAGGCCGACCTGGCGACCCAGAGCGACGTCGGCCTGCCCGGCCGCAGCATCGGCGGCGCAGGCGCAGAGTACAGCTCCGCGGAGCGTGATCGGCTGGAGCTGAGCAAGCAGATCATGGCCGGCGTGTTCGCCGGGCGCGTGGACTTCACCGGGCTCCCGGGCTCGATGATCCGCTTCAATCGTCCGGCGTTCCTGGACACGACCTACTCGCTGGCGTCGCGCCGCATCGGCGTGAATCAGACGATCTCGGTCGACCCGATCAACGTCAGCAGCGAGCAGGTGAGTCTGACGCTGGAGCGCTTCGCCGGTCCCTACGACCAGGTGAACCAGCGTCCCGCGCCCTTCGGCATCGACAAGTTCGACGCGTCGATGGGCGTCCACAAGCTGGCCAGCATGGTCGGCACGCATCTGCGCCGGGACTTCCACAAGTTCCTGGACTTCAACTGCGCGCTGTTGCTGGACCAGGCGTCCGTGGTCGCGCGTCCCGCCGGCATGACCAACGACGACTCGGCGGTGACGGCAGGCTCGTTCCCGCTGGACTACGAGACGGTCTCGCGTGCAGAGCGGCTGGCGGACGACGCCAACCTTCCGGTATTCCCGGATGGTAACCGCCTGCTGGTGCTGACGCCGACGCAGCTGGAGCAGCTGAAGCAGGACCCGGACTACACGCGCAGCGCGAAGGACTGGCCGCAGTACAACGCGCTGTTCCCGCAGTACGTCTCGAGCGTCGGGAAGCTGCACATCTTCAAGAGCACCACGCTCAACAAGCCGAACAACAGCTCCAGCGTGCCGGTGCACCGCGGCCACCTCATCGCCCCCGGTGCGCTGCTGGGCGGCATGGGTGCGCCTCCGCACGTCGCGGCGAGCACGGCGGACAACTACGGCGAGCGCGCGCTGGTCATCTGGATCGCGTACCTCGCGATGGCCATGGCGGACAACCGCTTCTGCATCAGCGTCCGCAGCGCCGCGAGCGCGTGAGGAGGACAGCATGAGCATCTCCAACGGCAAGATCCGATACAACGTCAACCCCGTCAGCGGGACGTTCGACGGACTCACCGCGGGCTCGGTCTACGGGTCCGCTGTGTCCATGCGCGACATCGTCAATGGCACGCTCTCCGCGCTCTGCGTGGTCGACGCGGAGACGAGCACGCTCACCATCACGGCGTCCTGGCAGGGCTCCGCGGACGGTTCCACATGGGTCGACATCGCGCACGCGCCGCAGAACCCCGCCGGCGTCGCGCTGGCGACTGGTACGGCCGGCGCCGACCCCGCGGTGACGCGCGCGGTGCCTGCGCCCGAGGCGGCCTACGGCTTCCGCTTCGCCCGCGCGAAGCTGACCAACGGCGGCGCTCAGGGCACCACGTCGGACACCTTCACCGTCGGCTACTGCTACGCGCGCGGCTGACCTTCCATGGCGCTGCTGGAGTCGGAGCTGACGCGGATCAAGTACGAGCTGGGCTTCCCTGTGCTCTCGGTCTACGCGGAGCCGTACATCAGCATCGTTGCGATCTTCGAGCAGGTCATCCGCCCGTACCTGCTCAGCGGCGCCACGACCACGAGCTCCACGGCAGTGGTCGCGGCGGCGTCGCCGACGCCCGTCACGCTCACGCTGGCGGACGCCACGGGATTCAGCGTCGGTGATCGCGTGATCGTCGACGTCGAAGCGCGCCAGGAGGCTGGCGTCGTGCGCTCGGTGGCGGGCGCCACCATCCAGCTGGACCTCGTTGGCGCGCACTCGGGCACCTACCCGGTGACCGTCGAGGGCGGCGAGTCGATCATCCGCGAGCTGCTCGGGCAGATCCGAGCGTGCAAGCAGATGATGGGCGAGAGCATGGGCGCTGGCGCGCTCAAGAAGGTCGACGAGATCGAGTTCCACGCCGCCGGCGCGACCGCCACGCAGTTCGGATTGCTCGGCAAGCAACTCGCTTGGTGGCGCGCAGAGCTGGCGCAGGCGCTCGGCCTCGGCGGCATGTACGCGGCCAACCGCGGCGGCGGTAGCAGCGTGGCGGTGTACTAGTGAGCGCCGCCGGTCTCGCGCGTCGCGACCGCTATCGCGCGCTTGCTTCGCGCATCCGAGCGATCCCGGGGCGTGACTTCGGGTTGCGACCCTACACGGTGGCCGTCATCGTGCGTCGCTGGAGCGGCCCGCACACTGGTGACGGCGCAGCGACAGACACCGTGACTCCCATCGTGGAGTACGGCGGCAACCCGCCCAAGGTGCGGTTCCTCAGCGACGAGGCGCGCGCGCTTGGCGGATTGCCCGCCGGCACGGTCGAGGTCGGGCCCATCACGCCAGACCACACCGGCGGCGGCATCACGTGGGACACGCTCACCGGTGGCAGCGCTCAGGCGGGCGATGAAGTGCTGTACCGGCTCACCGGTCCCGAGTTCCCGACGGGCGCCGACTACGCGCTGGCCGGCAGCCAGAGCGACCGCGGCATCCGCTACAAGCTGACCCTGGTCCCGCGCGCCGAGGTGCGAGCGTGAGCGTCGCGGACAGCCTGCACATCGACTTCGGGGCGCTGGAGCTCCCCATCCCGGTCTCGACGGCGCCGACGCTGACGGACTTGGATCCCGCGCGAGACATCCTCGCGGACCTGCTCAAAGCGGCGCTCAACGCGGAGCTGGGCCAGCGCTGGCCGCACGCGGCGCCGACAGGCGAGAGCATGGGCGCGGCGCCAGTGGCAGACGTGCTGCCGACGCTGGACCTGCTGGACACGATGCGCGAGCGGAAGGCGTCCTTCCCGTTGCTGTCCGTCGCGCGCGCGGGTGACGTGCAGTCGGACGAGCTGACGCTGGAGCGCGCGCAGATCACGCAGGCCTGGCAGATCGACTACGTCCTTTGCCCGCTCACCACGGGCGCCGAGCGTCGCGTTCTGGATGTGCTGCAGGCGGCGCTGAAGATCATCGTCGGCACCATCGAGCGCGGCGGGCACAGGGCTTACCGCGTGGGCCCCGATGGGCGTCCGCTGAGCGTGCTCGGGCCGTGGGGTGACGGCTGCTGCGGCTTCCTGACGGCCGCTGTCACGAGGGCGCAGATGGGCGGCGCGAGCTTCTCGGCGTCGTCTCCCGCCTACCTCGCGGCGTCGGTGACGCTCACCACGACCGAGGCGACACACGACCATCCCGACGCGGACACGGTGCCGCTGACGGGCGCGACGCTACTGGCTGGCACGGGCGACGCTAGCGGCGTCATCGAGGGACTCATCGAGGCGCGACTATGACCTTCGAGATCGGCCCCATCGTCGTCGGGCACAACCGCTTTCTGACCGGTGTCGGGCGCATCCTGACGCGAGAGCTGGACGCTGCCGGGCGCTTCGCGCTGACGCACGTGCACGCCTACGCCGACTTCAAGCACCGCACGGGCGCCACGTCGCGAGCGACCAAGTATCGCGTCGTCGGCATGGCGACCAAGCGCACGGTGCGGCTGAGCAACGCGCGGCGCGTGGCGACGTTCCTCGAGTACGGCACCAAGCCGCACATCATACGCGCGCGCCGCAAGCAGTTCCTGCGCTTCACCGTGCGTGGTCGCGTGGTCTTCGCGCGTCGCGTGCGCCATCCGGGAACCAAGCCCTACCGGTTCTTGTACAACGCAACGGACGCCGCCGGCCGCGTGCTCATCGCGAACCTGCGGAGCGACCTGGCGACACACGCTCGCCGCTTCTGACGGCGCAAGAGATCAAGCGGAGCTACCTGTAGCGCCCGCTGGGCTGCGCCGCTCCAGCCCACGCGCTGCTGCCCGCATCGGCAGCGCGAGAGCGGCACTTCACACCGCGCCACGGGCGCTGGGGAGATCGACATGAAGCTGAGCGTCTACGCGCGCGAAGGACACTGCGCGCACTGGCCGGGCATCAAGCATGCCGGGCAGCAGCACGACTACATCGGCCGCGTCTGCGATGAGCAGCGCCGACACCGCGCGCTCGAGGCGCCGACAGTGCTCGACCTCGCCGATCCGATGGCGCAGCGCCTGCTGGAGCACCTGCGCGACGGCGCGGTCTGGCCGGCGGACAAGGCGACGGCTGACCTCGCTGGCGTGCCGTACGTGGCGCTCAGTCGCGACCCGGAGAGCGGCGAGTGGGCGCCGACGAAGACGGCTGAGAGCAAGGCGCCCAAGGGCGCCGGGAAGGGCTGAGTCATGGCGCGCATTCCGATCAGCGGTATCCCGAGTAGCTTCCGAGCGCCCCTCACGGCGGCGGAGATCGTACTCGCGCAAGGCGCATCGACGGCGTCCGCCGGAATCGGCGAGGCCTGCTACGTCGGGCCGAAGCTGTCCGGCGGCTCTGCGGCGGTGAACACCGTCTATCCCATCAGCAGCGAGGCTGAGGCGCGCGCTCTCTTCGGTGAGGGGTCGCCACTGCATCGCGCGCTGCGACTGCACCTCATGGCCAACCCGCAGATGAAGGTCTGGGGGCTGGCTCACGCCGCGTCGTCTGGTGATGGCGCTGCCGCTGCGACGGCGACCATCGTCTACGCGACGAACCCGACCGCTCCAGGCGTGACGCGCGTCACGGTCTGCGGCGAGGAGTGCTCGGTCGCGTTCACGACCGCCGACACGCCGACGACCATCGGCGCGAAGATGGCGGCGGCCATCAACGCCAAGACGTGGCTCCCGCTCACCGCCGGCGCGTCCTCTGGCACCGTGACGCTGACCGCGCGCATCGCCGGCGCGTCGCAGGGTGACGGCACCGTGGGTGTGCTGCGCCTGCGCGGCAGCATCGACGCGGGCAAGGGCACGACCATCACGGTCAGCGGCGCGGCGCTTGGGCTCGGCAGCGTGACCGCTGGTGCTGACGGCGCAGTGACCGAGGTGGCGGGTCTGACCGCTGCGCTCGCTGCCATCGCGGCGCGGCGCTTCTACTACCTCGGCTTCACCGCCTGGGATGCGACGTCGCTGGCGGCGATCAAGCTGCACGTCGCGACCAAGAGCGCGCCGAGTCCGGGGCTCACGTGCCGCGCCTTCAGCGCCTACACGCACACGCTCTCGGCGCTCGCGACCATCGCGATTGGCGTCAACTACGAGCGCCACCACATCGTCTGGCAGAAGAACAGCGACCACGACACCGCTGAGCTGACCGCGGCGACGCTGGCTGTGCACCAGCTGGAGGAGGCGACCGACCGCGCCACCAACTTCGACGGCTACCGCACCGCGCGCTGGCTCATCAAGCCGGCGTTCGCGTCGGCGGACTGGCCGGGGCTGCAGGACATCGACGACGCGGTGACGGACGGCATCTTGCCGATCGCCAGCAACGCGAGCGGCAGCATGATCGCGATGAGCGTGACCACGCGCTCGAAGAACGCAGCGGGCACCATCGACGACTTCCGCGCGTGTGAGACGCACCGAGTCGCGGTGCTGGATGAGTTCGTCGACACGTGGAAGCTGCGCCACGAGCTGACCTACAGCAACAAGCGGCTGAAGGCAGACGAGGTGCTGCCGAACGGGCAGATCAACGGCAATCAGCGACTGCCGCCCAAGACGGTCACGCCGAGCACCTATCGGCCGTTCGTCGTGCGCACGATCGATGAGTTCATCGAGCGCGGGCTGTTCCAAGGGCAGGTCGACTGGGTGAGTAGCCTCGCGGTCGTCATCGACCCGAACAACCCGAGCCGCCTGGAGTGCGGCGTCAGCGGTCGCACGGTCGACCTGCTGCACCAGACCACGTTCCGCGTCGCTGAGACGACGCCGGGCTGACGGAGGGCATCAGCATGGCAATGAACAATCAGCTCAAGCTGCGCCTCATCATCGACGGTGAGGTGCAGGCGCAGTGCACGCAGATCAGTGTCAACCTGGACGGCCAGGCGGTCCGCGTCGACACGCTCGAAGGGCTCGCCGGCAAGACCGAGGGCGCCAAGTCGCTTGAGATCGACGGCAACTGGGCCGTGCCGCTCGGCGGGCTCGAGTTTGACTTCGTCACCGCCATTGCGGACGGGACCTATCACGAGGTCCAGATCCCGATTGGCAACAAAACGATCGTCACGCGCGGCTGGTTCCAGAGCGGCTCGCTGAGCCAATCGGTGAACGCCGCGACCGAGGCGAGCGCCAAGTTCATTGGTGAGTTGAACGCGCCGCAGTGACCCCTCTCGGCGCCACGCGCTGAGCCCTCACGCCCTCGTGGCGCCCTGCATGCGGCGGGGCCGCTGACGAGGGCGTTTTGTCTAGGAAGACCATGGCAGGACCGCCTACTGACCTTGCGCCGCACGAGCTGGTGCGGAAGCTCCTCGAGGAGGCGCCAGGCGACACGCACGCCGTGCGCCGCGTGCGCGCCGACGGGAGTATCCAGGAGATCCCGATTCGCGTGCAGGTGCTGCGCATCGAGGAGAACCACGAGGCCATCGCGGCAGCGCAGGAGTACGCCAAGCGTCGCGGCGAACAGGCGGGCTACGCGGACATCTACCGCGAGGCGCAGTCCATCGAGGTCTTGCTGCGGGCGCTGCGACGGACCGAGTCGCGGGTGCGTGACAGCGACGGCGTGACCTACTACCCGCGAGCCTTCGTCACCGCGGAGCAGCTGCGCGCGTCGCTCACGGAGCCCGAGCTGGCGCTGCTGCTCAACGCGTACGAGCTGACCAAGGCACGGTACAGCCCGCTAGAGACGATGAGCGACTACGAGATCGACGAGTGGATCTCGCGCCTCTCTGAGGGCTACGGGGGACACCTTTTTTTAGCGCAGTTGGACTCTGCTCAGTGGCCGGAACTTCTCCTGGGCATCAGTCAGCGCGCGCGCGAGCTGTTCCAAATGAGTGGCCAGACGCTACCCGACTGGCGGCGTACTTCAGCGTCCGACCTCGAGACCTCACCGGATGGCACTACCTCCTCCTCTGGGGAGCCCAGCGCCGTATTTTCGGCAGCGGGTGACGAGGTGCCAGGCGACGCGCTGCTGACGCGCGAGGCGGCCGCTGAGGCGGTGCGCCAGCGCCGAAAGAAGTGACCCATGGAGCTGCGCTACGACATCAGCGTCATCGGCGAGGGCCGGCTGAAGCGCGTCCTGCGCAGCATCGAGCGAGAGGTCCGCATGGCCAACCGGCGCATGCTGGCCGACTTGCAGCGATCGATGGCGGCTTCGATGCCGCAGATCGGGCGCGGCATGGTCCAGGTGGGCGGCGGGCGCGCGGCTGCTGGAGCTGGGGCTCGTGGCGGCGGACGGGCGCCGGTCACCGCTGAGGACCGCCGATGGCGCGATCAGCTGAGGGCCTGGAAGCAGATCGGACAGGTCGCCGAGCGCGAGAAGCTGCGCGAGATCAAGGCGGAGCAGAAGCGCCACCAGAAGGCGATGGAGAACACCGCGCGCGAAGCGGCGGCGAAGGAGCGCGCGGCGCAGAAGGAGATCGCGGCGCGCGCCAGGGCTGAGCGACGCGCGGCGGAGATGCAGATGCGCGCTCGCGTGGGCGCCGTCCGCAGCATGGGCGCAGGCGCCGCGCGCACGGTCGGCCGTCTCGGCGCTGGCGTCGCGATGGTCGGGGGACTCATGGGCGGCATCAGCGTGGCGGGCGCCATCGAGGACCAGATCGACACGACCAAGCGCGCGTCCAAGCTGGCCAACATCACCGGCGACCCGCGCATCAAGGCGGAGCTTGCGTCTGAGGCCGGCGCGCCTGTCGGCTTCACGCGTGGCGAGTCGCTGGGCGCGCTCGAGACCTTCTCGGCGCTGAGCGGCGACCTGGCGGACGCTCGCGAAGCGCTCAAGTTCCTGGGGCCGCTGGCGCTCGCGACGGGCACCGACTTGCAAGAAATGGCGGATGCAGCAGCCAACGCGTTTGTGCCATTGAAGGATGAGATCAGCGATCCCATCCAGCGCATGAAGACGCTGCGGGACGTCATGCAATCGGTCGCCGGCATGGGCAACATCGGCGGCGTTGAGATCAAGGACCTTGCTGTGCAGATGGCAGGGCTGGCGGCGCAAGCCGGCAAGTTCGACGGGCCGGCGGCGGACGTGATGAAGAACGCCGTCATCATGGCGCAGGCGGCGCGCAAGCGTGGCGGCGCTGGCACCGCCGCGGAGGCCGTGACGAGCGTGGAGCGCTTCGGCGACGACCTCATCCAGAACAACGCGCGCTTTCAAAAGATGGGCGTCAACGTCTGGGCGAACAAGGGGCGCACCAAGCTCCGCTCGCAAGAGGACATCATGCTGGACGTGCTGGAGAAGACCGGCGGCGACCAGTCGAAGATCAAGAAGGGGTTTGGCATCTACGCTGCGCGCGCGGTGAGCGGCTTTGCGCCGATCTACACGGAAGCGGAGAAGCGCAAGAAGGGCAGCGGCAGGGCAGCGGTACAGGCGGAGTTCGACACCTTCCGCCGCGCTGCGGTGACCGACGAGAAGGTCAACGAGCTAGCCGGCTCGCGCATGCAGGACGCCGACGTGAAGTTTGTCGAGGCTAAAAAGGCTTTCGACAAGGCCGTTGGTGAGCAACTGCTTCCTGAGATCACGAAGCTGGTTCCTGAGATCACGAAGCTCGCGCCGGACGTCGCGAAGGCGGCAAAGGGGTTCGCTGACCTCGTCTCCTGGTTCAGCGGAAATCCAATGAAGGGGCTCGGCGCCATTGTCGCCGCAGCAATCGGCAAGGAGATTGCCGTGGCAGGCATCGGGTCAATCCTCACCAAGGGCATCACAGGGATCCTTGGCGGACTCGGTGGAGCCGGAGGCGGATCCATTCCTGGGGTGGGAGCAGGCGCCGCCGGCGGCGCACTAGGCGCTGGAGCCGCCGCTGCCGGCAGCATCGCTTGGGCCGCCAGTGCGCACAGTGACTTCAGCAAGCAGAGTGGCGGAGCCGGCTTCTTCGAGGTCGTTGGCGCTGGGCTCAAGTCGATGTTCGAGAAGGGCGACTTCAGCGGAGCCTTCGACGTCGTCGATAAGCGAATGAACGAAGATGCGGCGTCCGCGGAGTCTCGGATGGTTCGCTACGGTCCCAAGGACAAGGTCGAGGCGCAGAACACCAAGGCGCTGGAAGATGTCGCCCGACAGATGGGCGACGCAGCAACCAAGATGGGCGACGCAGCCGGCAAGCTCGGCGCAAATGCTGGCCCACGCTCCGGCGCACCCATCGTCGCGAGGGCGCCATGACCGACATGCTGCGGCGACTCGAGGTCGCGTCGTGGCGGCTGATTGAGTTTCCGATCACGTCGCGGGACTACGGCTTCCAGCAGGGTCAGGCGCGGCACCGCTTCATCTTCCGCGATGACGAGATCGTGGAGTCCATCGGCCGCGAGAACCCGACCTATCGCTACACCATCCCGTTCCGCGAGGACCTGGCGCGCGGGCGCTGGCAGAACCTCTTTACGGTCGTCTACCCGCAGTTCCTGGAGGCGTGTCAGGACCGCTCGCGCGGCGTGCTGAGCGATCCGATCCACAGCTCCATCAAGGCCAAGTGCGTCTCTCTGCGAGAGGTGATGGACATCGCGGGGCGGCGCGACGGGATCGACGTCGAGGCGGAGTTCATCTACGCGCCGGAGCAGTCCGACTTGCCGCCGGACCTCACGCACTCCATCGACACCGTGCAGGGCGCGGAGGGCATGGCGGGCGCGCTGGACCGCGAAATCGACGTCATCAACTGGCAGGGCGAGCCGCCGCCAGAGCCGACGAAAGACCCCTTCTCGTTCATCGCGAGCATCGGCGACCAGGTCGAGGGGGCGCAGAACAAGATCACGGCGAAGCTGCACGACGCGGCGTTTCGCGCGGAGAAGGCGGCGGCGGCCATCGACAAGCTGAAGAGCCCGCGACTAGCGCCAGTACGGCAGGCTGCGCGACGTGTGCAGGCTGCGGCGGTTGGCCTGCTGGAGTCCGGGCTGCAGAACGGCAAGCGCGGCGCCCGCGTCATGCGCACGCTGCGCGTCCCGTTCGCCACCACGGTGCTTGCGCTGGCGGCCAAGCTCGGCGTGAGCACGGCGGAGTTGCTGCGCATGAACCCCAGCCTGTCGCGCTCGCCGCGCGTCGAAGCTGGGACGCTGGTCACCTACTACACCCGCGAGTGACGCATGGACGAGGAGCCTCGCCTCACCATCGAGCTGGACGGCGTCGAGGGGACCGACGAGCGCCGCTTCTTCGATGGCATCATCACGCAGTACGAGATTGACAGCGACTACCTGCTGAGCACCGACGGCTGGAGCTTCACCGTCTACGACGACGAGGACCCGGGCGCGCTGCGGCGGAAGTTCCACCCGCTGCGCGGCATCAAGCTCTACATCGACGGCAACCTCCAGGTGGTCGGCCGCATCGACAAGATTTCAGGCGCTGGCGACGGCTCGGCGCTGAACGTCAGCGGACGCGACTACATCGCGGACATCGTGGACGGTGGAGCTGACCCCGCGCTGCGCTTCGCGGCGGCAACCGACATCGGAGACGCGGTGCTGTCCGTCGTGCAGCCGTTCGGCATCGTGACGCTACTCGGCGGCTTCAACCTCACGCGCAACATCCTGACCGGTAAGCGGCCGTACTTCGGCCCGCCAGGTCGCGACTTCAAGACGGCGAAGCTCGATGAGTTTAAGGCCTCGGCAGGCATGGGCGCCTACGAGCTGGCGAACAAGATCGTTGCGCGCCACGGCTACACCATCCAGCCGGCGGGCACTGACAGATCGGCGCTGGTCATCGCGGAGCCGGAGTTCAGGCAGGATCCGCTCTACGAGATCGTGAGGCCGGGCAATCTCGTGTTGAGCGCGACGGCGAGCCGTGACTACTCGTCGGTGCCCACGTGCGTGGTCGCCACGGGCGCAGGCGGCAAGACGGGCGCGAAGCTCGCGAGGCTGCGCGCGGAGTTCGGCGTGTTTGCGGCGGACAGCCCAGCGGCGGAGCTGGTGAGCACGCCGGAGATTCAGCGCAGCATCACCTCAGCGAACAACATCCTGGACGTCGTCGAGGCTCGACGAAAGCCGGGCAAGCCGGACACGACGACCTACGGCACGGACTGGCCGCTCTACCGCCCGATGTTCTACGAGGACACGGAGAGCCGGAACCAAGAGCAACTCGACCGTGGCGCGCGCAGGATGCTCGCTGAGCGGCTGCGCTCCACGCTCGTCTACGACTGCACGGTCCACGGGCACACCGACCCGAAGAGCGGTGCGACGTGGGCGGTGGACACCATCGCGATGGTCCGCGACGCCATCGAGGACGTGGCGGAACCGATGTGGATTCAGCAGAGGACGTTCAGCGGCGGCAGCAGCGGACCAACGACGCGGCTGCGCCTCATTCGCCCCGGGAGCTACGTGCTGTGATCGACATCTGCGACATGGGCGCGGCGTCTCTCGACCCGCAGACGAACGCGCTTCTGGCGCAGTGCAAGGGCGCTCCGCTGAGCGAGGACGACAGCGACGCGACCGACTACGGCGCAGCACCGCTCATGTGCGCGCTCGGCGTGACAGCGGTCCCGTACCCGCGCACGCCTGAGGGCGCGGCCGAGGGCCTCGTGGTGACGGACGTCCCCGGCGTGGACGGTGTCGTCATCGGCGCGCGAGACACGCGCACGGCTGCCATCGTCGGCAACCTGAAGCCTGGCGATACCGCCGTGCACTCGACAGGGCCGCAGCAAGCCGCGCAGCTCTTGCTGAAGGAGGAGAAGCGGCAGGCGGTCCTGGCGACCAAGGGCACCGACGGCAAGCAGCTCCTGCTGCTACTCGATGGCAACGCCGACAAGGCGACGCTCGCGGCCTTCGGCGCGGTCTTCGAGATCTCGAAGGAGCAAGGCATCGTAATGGCCGACGCCACAGGCAAGGCGGGCATCCAGATCAAGGACGGCGTCGTGAGCATCTTCGGCACGCAGGTGGTGCTTGGCGGCCGCACGCCGGCGCTCCCCGTGCTGGCTGGCACGCCGCCGGGTGCGCCTGTCCCTGGCGTCTTCATCGGGTCGTAGTGCCGACGCTGTGCAACTTCGAGCTGCCGGTGATTCTGCTGCCAATCCCGTCGCTCGATCTGCCGTCGCTGCCGGGGCTCCCCGTCTTCCTGATCGATCTGGACCTGCCAGGTCTACCTGCGCTGCCGGTGGTGCTGCTGCCGATCCCTTCGCTGGACTTGCCGAGCTTGCCAGGGCTGCCGGTCTTCACGCTGGATCTCGACCTGCCGGACCTGCCCAGCCTGCCGGCGCTCACCATCCCGATCCCATCGATCGACCTGCCGTCGCTACCAGGCCTGCCGATCTTCCTGCTTGTCTGCCCGCTGGACTAGGGCTTGCGGTTCTCGGGCAGGTCGAAGATGCCGACCGCTTGCGTGGCGTGCACGGTGTTGCCGCGGGTGTTCTGGTAGCTCTCGCGACCAGTGACCAAGCCACAGAAGCGCGCGGCGCTTTGAGCCACCAAGTCGCCGGTCGATCTCACCGCAATGAATCGCACGACGTCGCCGGCGACCATCATCCCTCCCTGGTAGAGCGTGGGGCCAATGCTCCGGTCTGCATGGATCTCGACGATAGCGCCGGCCACACATAGGCGCTTGCCGCGCTCCGCGTCCGGATCCTTCTGTGCCTTGCCTACGGTGGTGCCTGGAACGCGCTCAAGATCGTCCCACCGCAGGCGCTTGTCTGCCCACGTCGCCAGGAGCGCGACGGCGTTCACGTGGTTCCCTTGGCCGACTTCAGAGAACCCGTGACGCAGTAGAGCGAACGCGGCGGAGGGTGACGTCGCGGCCATCAGGTCAGCCATGAGGCGATCGCCTTGCGAGACTTCAGGTTCCGGCGATGCGGACGGAGCGCCGTAGACCTGTGGCTCCGGCGCTGGCGGCGCCGGTGATGGCGTGCGGATGACCCACGCGGCGACCAGCACCAGCGCGGCGAAGAGTGAGCCGAGGACGACAAACCAGGCGTTGCGACTCATGGCTACTCGCAGCAAGCAAGGTCGCGGCCAGGAATGCGGTCGCACCCGGACACATCCGGCGCGCCGCTTGCGAGGGTGACGGCGCGCTTCTTCGTCGGGTTGCCGGCGCACTGGTCGTCAGAGCGCCGCAGGCGCATCGCCGACGCCTCGCAGCAGTAGTAGCGGCTCCCCGCCTCCCACGCCTGACAGTCCCCGGCCTCCGGCTGCGCGCCGCACGACCACGCCCACGGGCGAGCCTGGTTGTCCTTGCACCCCTCCCAGAGCGTGGCGGCGCACCGCACGTCAACGCCTGGGTCCACCCACCCGCCGAGGGCGCCACCTGCGCCTGCCGCGCCACCACTACCGCCTGGCACACCACCTTGGCCAGCCGCTCCGCTGGCACCGCCTACCGCGCCGCCTGAGCCGCCCGTAGCGCCGCCTTCGCCACCGGACGACCCGGAGGAGCCAGCGGCGCCCGAAAGCCCAGCAGCGCCTGCCGTGGCGCCGGCCTGGCCAGCCTCTCCAGATGTGCCGCCCACGCCACCGCTGGCCCCAGCGCCGCCGGTACCGGCGAGCCGCTGGCTGGTGCTCTCGGCGGACGAGCACGCGACCGACCCCAGGGCGACTAGCGCCCAGATGAAATTCCGCATCCCACCATGGTGGGGCTGCTTCAGCGAGGCTGCAACCTATGGCGTTTGGCGCAGGAAACATCGCCGTTGGACAGGCGCCTTTTGGCCTCGGCGTCTACACGATGCCTCCGCCGCCGCCCGCACCAGCGCGTGACGCGGCGTACATCGACCCGGCGACTCGGGACTATGCGCTGCGCGCTGACGGCGAGCTGGCGCGCATGCCGACGACGCGCCAGCAGGTGATGCTCGTGCTGACGCAGCTCGTGGGGAGCTCCACGGTGGACCCCAGCGGGACGGCGCTACCGGACCGCATGGACGAGCGCTTCGCGGCGTCCGCATCCACCGAGGTCCGCTCGCGACTGCAGCCGCTCATCGTCGGGCGGGCGCTGACGCTCGAGGGCGTCGACATCGAGACCGGCGACTACGGCCGCGCGCTGGTCATCGTGCGGTACCGCGACCTGGCCACCGGGCGCTCGGAGACGGTGAGGCTATGACGGACAGCAGCAAGCTCTACATCCCGGTGGCCGAGGAGCTGCGCGACTACATCCTGACGGACATCCGGCTGGAGGCGCGCAAGGACGGCGCGGAGGAGCCCGCCGTACAGCCGGGCACAGACCTCTACCGGTGGGCCACGGGTCACGCGCAGATGATGATGCTGGGCTTCGCCAACATCGACATCAACGCGCAGCAGATCACGCCGGTGGACGCTGACGAGGTCGGGCTGGAGGACTGGAGGATCGCGCTCGGTCTGCCCATCGTGCAGCCGTCGCCCTCGAGCGGCCGCGTCGTGGTGCGCGTGGCGCAGGGCACGGCAACCTTCGTGGACGGCGCCGGGCTGGTGCTGCCGAATGGCTTGCGGCTGCAGGTCAGCGGCACGCAGGCGAACAAGGGCGACCTCAGCGAGATCGACGTCATCGCAGCGGACACAGGCAGCGCGACCAACGCGCCGCCTGACACCGTCGTCCGCTTCGTGGCGCCGCCATACAACGTGCAGACGGAGGCGCGGGTGTCGCTCGCCGCGCCTCTCTCCGGCGGCTTCGACGCGGAGACGGTGGCGCGCAAGCGAGAGCGCGTCCTGAACGCGCTCCGCTACCGTCCAGGTGGCGGCAACTGGGCGCACCTGCGGGAGATCGCGCTCAACGCAAGCGCAGCCGTCAACGGCGCGTGGGTCTACCCGGCGCTCGGCGGACCAGCGTCGGTCAAGCTGGTGGTCGCCAAGGGCTTCGACTTCGCCAACCGGTCGTTCACGCGCGCGGACGCTGCGCTTGCAACGGCGGTCGCTGCTCGCGTCTACGCGGAGCTACCGGACAGCGTGGAGACGGTCATCCAGACGGTGGACGACATCGACGCGGATGTGAGCCTGCGCCTGA
>JAIXKR010000057.1:0-9589 GCA_026932235.1 Burkholderiales bacterium | reverse complement strand
GCTTGGATCTTGGGGCTGCGCGACCCGCTGCCAGCGGCCGGCGCTGTCGGCGACTACGTGAGCCCTGCCGCGGAGTCGACCGACGGCTACGGCGAGACGTGGATGAAGCTCGGCGAAGCGCTCGGCGCCGGCGAGAACACCGCAGACCCGCTGCGCCTGCCGCGCGCGTTGCGCCACCCCTACGTGCGTGACGAGGGATCGGCGACGCTCGGGGCGGTCGTGCTCTCGCAGTTTCTCGCGGCGCACGACGAGATCAGCGACGCGAGCTACGCCTACCGCTCGGCGACGGAGCCGCCGGTGCCTGCCGGTGTCGATGACCCGCCTGGCGTGCTCGTGCCGCGACACTTCGGAGTCTACCCGCTATGACGACACCAAGTGGAGCGCCGGCCTGGACGCGCACGGCCGGCATCGAGGACTACGGCGGACACCTGCAGAAGGTGAACTTCGCCAGCCAGGGCGTCATCAACGCGCGGACTGACGTTGGCGCTGAGGCAATCAACGCCATCGCGCGAGACCTCGTCGCTGCCACGCGCACGGCGCCGTTCGCTGTGCTCAAGGTGCAGTGTCAGGACACCGCGGCGACGGCGCCAGACATCGGACCGGCGCTGCTCATGTCGGGGACGCGGAGCGCGCCCTACAGCGGCGCGACGCCACCGGCTGGCTTCCCTGCGGCTGTTCGCAACGGCGACGGCGACGTCACGCTGACCTTCGATGCGGACTACCTGGACGACTACTCGGTCAGCGGCGCGCTCATCATCACGGGTGCGGATGGCGGACTCATGGGGGCCATTGCTGGCATCGTCACGTGCGAGGTGAGCGGATCAACGGTGCGCTGCCGGGTGACCGACACCTCGGGCGGCGCGATGACAGACACGGCCTTCACGCTGCAGGTGTGGTGACGTGGCGCTCGGAGGTCTCGCGCCGCTCCCGCTGCGCCTAGGCGGCTCTGCGACCGATGGGCTTACCAGCGCGCAGCACGCGCGCATGGTGGCGGACGTCGTGGCACTGCGGCGCGTCTCGTCGCTGGCGGAGCTGGTCTACGACACGACGGGCGGCGTTGTCACGGTCATCAGCTACCGCGGCGCCAACGGCAGCGGTCCCGGACTCGCGCCGACGCCGACGTTCAACGGCACGGGTGACGTGACGTGGGCGTGGCCGGCGGAGTTCACGGACGCTGCGGGCAAGACGCGGCAGACGGTGGTGCGCATGGCGACAGCCTCGCCGATGACCGACCTCTCCGTGAGGTGCTCCGCGGTGGCGCAGCCGCTCACGCATCGGTCTGTGCGCGTGCGGATGACGAACGTCGGCGGCGCCTACGATGGCGTGACGCGGCTTTCGGTCTGGGATGCTCCGGTGGTCGCCATCGGCGACTACGACGGCGCGCCCGACAAGGAGGACAGCGCGACGGAGGGCGAGAGACCCTACGCGGCGGACTGGTACGACGAGCTGACCGCGGCGCTTGGATCGGCCTACACGCAGGCGCGACGTGGCATCGTGCACGCGCGCAAGATCGCCCTGGCGCGCGCCATGGCCGTCCTCTCGCGATCGGCTGAGAAGCTCTCCGCGAACGCGCTACCTTCGACGGCTGACGAGCTACTGCCGCGCTGGGTCGAGGCGCTGCGGCTACGCGTGCGGTCGGGCGCGCCAAAGTGGCAAGTGCGCAAACAGGGCGCAGCGCACATCAAGGCGCAGCGCGGGACGGACAGGGCCTCGGTGGGCGCCGCGGTTGCAGAGCTACTCGGTGACGTGCTCGTCGGGCTGCACCGCGTGGCGGGCCCCACGCTGTCCGCGCCGCCCACCATGACGCGCTGGCCTGGCGGCGTGCCTGGTGCTGACACGTGGAGCATGACGGGCGCAGGTGGCGCGTGGCTCTCGGAGCGCTCTCACCTCGTCGTCGAGGTCCAGCGCGTGCCGTACCTGAGTGAGCCCGAATGGCTGCGGCTCATCAACGTGGAGCTGTCCGAGCTGCTCGACACGATGCTTCCCGCGTGGAGCACCTTCTCCTGGGCGCTGGCGCCGCTGAGCGACGGCTTCCTACTCGACATCAGCGACCTCGACTTCACAGGACTGACACCATGAGCCTCATCGATCCGCGCTCCGGCATGCCTTACCCGTTCGGCGCGAAGCTGCCGAGCGCTGACGTCAACGCCGTCTGGGCGCAGCAGCCGCGCGCGCTCGACGCGCTGCAGGGCGGAGCGTACACGCTCGGCACTGGCATCGACTGGACGATGAACGCGCCGCTAAAGATCCTAGCGGCTGGGTCGTCGGGGATCTTGTGGGAGACCGGCAAGTTCCCGCTCGTCGAGGCGCAGGTCATCACGTACCAGCAGCCGCTCAGCTTCACTCCGAAGGACGCGACGATCTGGGGACTCGCGCCGGCGACATACTACGCGTTCCCGACGAACATCGGCGTCAGCACGACGGACGGCGCGCTGTTCGCCATCAACAACCTGCCGCGCTACGGCCTGCTGAAGAAGGTTCGCGTCTACCTGCGGCTCATCGATGGGGCGACGCAGACGGGCCTGCCAGGCGTCTTGCCTATTGCGGAGCTCTGGCACACCCAACAGGAATCCGGAACGATCGTGCTGGATGCCGCCGAGTTAGACGCTTCAGCGAGCTTCGGCGCGTTCGCTGGTATGCACGCGATCGAGCTGACGGTTCCCGGATCTGGACTGGATCTGGAGGTCAACCGCTGCGGGATCTCTCTCTACGTGCGGGGGCAAACGGACACCAACGCAGTCGCCGGTGAGTTGTACATCGCGCGCATCGAGGCGGACGTCGAGGTCACCCAGATCCTCCCCTGAGAGCACATCATGTCCATCACCATCACGACCATCCCGGCGCTTCCCTGGCCGGGCAAGACGACGTCCATCAAGCTGACACTCGGCAATGGCGGCAACGCCGCGCGCGTCTGGTGCATCAGCGCGCCAGCCGGATCGGAGCTTGCGCGTCGCAAGCAGGGCATGGCGCGCGTCGAAGTCTTCGCCGACTACGTGACCACACCCTGGTCCTTCCTGCCGGACAAGCCGGGGAGCTACCTCTTCTGGATCCAAGAGCTAGCCAAGGGCAGCGCTGGCGCCGGCGGCTACGCTGGAGCACCAGGCGGCGCAACGACGGAGACGCCGCTCGGACAGCCGGAGCCGGTCGTACTCCACGTCGGCCAGCGCATGCGGCGGCGCTTCGGCTACGGCGCAGACACGGCGGATCTCATCGTGCACGTGTGGGGTGACCGCATCGAGCAGACGACGGTGGCGACGCACGGCGAGGCAACGCCTGCCATCGTCGCCAGCTCGCTGAAGGCGCGCGCTGCCGCGGAGATGCTGAACCCTTCCGCGCTCATCGGCGCGACCGCGGAGAGCGTCATCGGCGACTTGCGAGGGCAGGCGCTCGACTTCATCGCGAAGTTTGACGCGCACCTACTGCAGTCCGGTGTGCACCCAAACAACGACAGTGAGAACACCGTCTCCGCCGTCAACAAATCGGCGCGCACCGTCGCCGATCTCTGCGCGCTCATCCGCGACTGCCGCGCGGCGTACACGCGGCACATCAAGAACGACGACGGGACCGGGCCGGGCGCTGCGGGGTACCACTACTTCGCGGACTTGACGAACACGCTCCTAGACGTACAGCCGGCGAACCTCGAGACCGCCTCGCAGGCGATGGCCGACCTGTGGCGAGCGTACGAAGCGCACAGGCTCATGGCGGATGAGGACAGCATCGTCTACCCGCACGTCCACGAGGATGCAGACACCACCAACGTGCTCGACCCGCTGCCGACCGTGCAAAGCATGGCGGCGGAGTTCGCGGAGCGGCTGGCGTCGATGGAGACGGACACATCGCTAACGGACAACGGCGGCGCCGTGCGACTCGCCTTCGCGGGCGGATTTCTGGAGGGCTGAATGGGCATCCTTGCAAACAGCGCCAGCGTCACGATGACGTCTAGCTCGAGCGACGACGTGGCGAGCGGCTTCGTCACAGGCGAGAGCATCGCGCTCACGACGGACCCAACCGGCAAGTCCTACGAGTGGACGCTGGGGCGACCCGAAGGCTCCACGACGCGCGCGCGGCTGGTAGGCGACACGTCGGCGCCGAGCGTGACCTTCACGCCGGACGCCGGCGGCATCTACGTCATCACGTGCACGGTGGATGGATCCATCGCGTACGTGCTGCGCGTGTCTGCTGAGCGCCTGGCGCTGTCTGGGTCGCTGAGCGCGCAGCGGTTCATGCCAGTGGGTGACGCTGCCGTGCCGACGCCAGCGCTTGGGGCAACGGTCTTCTACTCGCGAGACAGCGACGCGCTGGCGGTTAAGCTCGCCAGCGGTAAGGTGATGCTGCTCGCGCTTCAATAGCCCTAGGAAGAGGAGGAGCCCTGATGCCGAGCGCAGACTTCACGATCAACGGAACGCCGCTACCCGCTGCCGTCGCGGTGTCGTACGGCGCCACGGTCACGCTGGCGCTGGTGTCGACCAGCGGCGCGCGGTCCGTCGAGTGGTCGATCGTCGGCGTGAGCGAAGCGGGGACCGCGGCGCCGGTCATCACGCCGGCGGGGTCGCCATCTGGTGCGACGGCCACGCTCACGATGCCGAGCGACCCGGGCGGCGGGCTCGGACGCTCCTTCCTTGTCCAGTGCGTGATCAACGGCGGCCGCGACGACGAGGGGACGCACCAGCCGGGCTACACGATGCGCGGCATCTTCGGTGCAGCGAACAGCGCCGGCCTGGTGCCGCTCGCCGTCGGCGAGGTCTACGAGCGCGACGCCGTGCAGGGCTGGACGGACGTGGTCAACCGCGCGCTGGCGGCGCCTGGTGGCGGAGGTGGAGGGCTCACGCCACCAGACGACCCCACCGACGACGGCAAGATCGCAGCCGCCTCCAGCGGTGACCTCGCCTACATCGCGCAGACCTACGTCGGCGGCGGCGTCATCGCTCTAGGCACCACGAACCCGGCCATCGGCGCCTTCTCGATGCCCGCCGGCTGCTTCCTCGGCGTGGGCGCGCTGGGCTCGATGGTCGCTGCCTTCGGCTCTGGTGGCGGCGGCGGCATGCCAGCGGCGCGCGCGAGCTACCGCGGGCGAGGGACGCAGGCGAGTCCGACCGCGGTGCAGTCCGGCGACGAGCTCTACGCGGAGACCGTCGCCGGCAGCGACGGTGGCAGCTTGCCGGCGGTCGGCGCGACGTGGAGCTACGTCGCCTACGACACGCCGGGCTCTGGGCGCATCCCGACGCAGGCGACGCTGTCGCTCGCGAGCACGTCGGCGCTCGTCGACGTGCTCGTCATCCGCCCGGAGTACGCGCACTTCAAGTCGGGCCTCGTCTACCTGGTGGCGCTAGGCGGCAGCGGCCCTGGCTTCGTCCGCGTGGCGGATGACGGACTGCTGTCGCACAGCGAACGGGCCGACGCGCAGGGGCTCGACCTCGAGGGCATCTCGGGCGTGCCTGCCGCGGTGAGCGGGTACACGCGGGTGCAGCGCAACTCCGACGATGACTCGCTCATCACGCGGCACGCGGCGGACGTCTACGAGCTGACCAAGAGCGTCGGCTTCGCACTGGCGACTACGAGCGCAACTGAAGTGCTCCGCTTCGCGCTGCCAAACAACGCTCAAGCCGTGGTGGCCTTCGAGGTGCACGTCACGGAGGTCGGCGATCGCACGAAATACGCGGAGCTGTCCGGCAAAGCGTGCTTTAGCTGCGATGGCAGCGGGGCAGTGACGCTGCTGCCGAATAGCCCTGCGGGCCAGTCCATGACGAACAACACGCCACCCGCCTGGTTCGACACGCCGGACTTCTTAGAGCTTGATGTATCCGTGGCCAATCGGCTGGTAGTGAAGGTCAAGCCCGGCGCCGCCACGTCCATCCGCGGCGCCATCATGGTGTCCGCGCTCATCCGCGAGGGCGCGGCGTGATAGTCCAGCCGACCACGCGCGACGTGATGCGCTTCGCGCCGCCCTTCGCGGGCGCGCCGACGCTCTCCGTGCCGTGGGCACAGGGTGCACCAGCGAGTGACCCGACTCCGGCAGACGTGTCCGGCGTGGTGCTCTGGTATGACCCCGACGACCCGACGACGTACACCACTTATGGGTCCAGTCCGGTCAGGGTGCAGCAGTGCGCCAGCAAGGGGCCGAATACGGGCGCTATCGTGCGCGGCACCGGCCCGAACGCAGGGCCGCAGCCAGTGGCAGCCGCCAAAAACGGAAAGACTGCCTGGCTTTTCGACATGAACTCATTCCTTGAGAATGAAATAGTTGTCCAGGCTCAACCATTCACTGTCTTCGTTGTTTTCTGCGGGCTCTGGTTTCCCAACAGCGGTCACTTCATGGTCTGCGGAGCGGCCTACCAGGGAAACGGCATCTTCCAGGGCCAGTACAACAGCGGGTATATGCACACCCAAGGTACGATCAACTGTGCGTTTGACTTCAAAGCATCGGTCAATGTCTGGTACTTGGCCGAGGCCGTCTTTGATGACGCCAGCAGTGAGTTGCTGATAAATGGCGTCTCAAAGACGAAGCTCACATCAAGCCCGGGGTCCAGCTCCACAACCTGGCTCGCCATCGGTGGCGACCAGGACGGACAGCAGACGTGGAACGGCTACATCGGTGATGTGGTCTGTATGAGCGGCAGAGACCCCACCAATAGAGGACTGGTGCGCTCCTACCTAATGACCAAGTGGGGGCTGACGTGACCGCGCTCGCCGTCGCCATCCTCGACGAGCTTCTAGCGCTCGCTCTCTTCACCGCCGCGCTCGCGGCGCTGCTCATCTCGCTACTCGGAGGCTACGCATGACCCACTGCCTCGCCACCATCCGCGACGCGCTCCACAGCGTCCACCCTGACCTGCCGTGGCTCACGCTGACCGCGGTCATCTTCGCGACCCAGTGGCTGGTGCGTCGCTACGCGCCGTCGCTGTGGCTGCGCGTCTTCGCGTGGCTTCCCGACGACGCCGAGGCCGGCCTCCGCCGCGTCGCCCAAGGCCTCCCCAGCGTCGTGGCGGGCGCGGCCATCCCTGCGCTGGCGTCGGGCGGTGACGCGTGGTCCGCGGTGCTGGGCGCGGTGTGTGGGGCTCTCGCGCCCATCAGCCACCACGTGCTGCGCGCGGTGCCGTGGCTGCCGTACCGTGGCGAGCTGGGGCGCGACGCGAAGCCGCCCGTGCCGCCCGTGCTGCTCCTGCTCGTGGCGCTCGCCGCGGCTCCGCAGGTCACCGCGTGCAGTCCGCAGCAGCCCGCGCAGACGGCGCTGGTGCAGAGGGCGGGCGTCGTGGCCTTCGAGAGCAGCGTGGCGGCCTACGCCATCGCGCTGGACGCCGAGACGCGACGCGTGGAGGGCCTCGTAGCCGGTCAGCGCGAGCCCACGCAGCGCGAGCAGGTCGTCGCGCAGGGACGCCTAGAGCGCCTCGAGCGCGCCGAGGCTGCGCTACGCATCGCGCGGGCGTGGCTCTCGGGCGAGGCCAGCGACGCCGACGGGCGCCGCGCCATCGGTGACGCGTCCACGCTGCTGGTCGTGCTGCTGGAGGAGCTTGCCTTCACCGAGGCGATCCCTCGCTACATCGTGGACGGCGCCAAGGCGGCGCAGGCCTTCGCGGCCGCTGGAGGTGCGCTGTGAGCAAGGACGTAGCAGCCGCAGCGGCGGGCGCTGCTGTCGGCGCGGTGACGTCGGCGGTGCTGGACTACATCCAAGGCAGGACGGACGAGCGCGCACTGGACTCCCATCCGCTGCTGTCGCAGGTGCCGAGCACGGAGCGGCTGCGGCTGGCGAATCTGCGGCTGGCTTTACGGGTCGCGAAGAACGCGGAGGCGAGCAAGTGACCACCCACGACGCCGCGCTACTACTCATCGCGTCCATGGCGCTCATCGCGCTTGCTCGCGGCCCGCTGCTGAGGGAGCCGCGGCGATGAACAAGATCGTCTCGGTGTGCGAGCACGTCCTCGCCGGCGGCAGGATGGCCGAGAAGCTCCGCGGCGACGTGTACCGCGCATGGATCGCGTGCGGCTACGAGCAGGACGGCGGCCGCTCGCTGGCCACGCTGCGGACGTCGTGCGCGATCTTCGTGCGTGGTGCGCTGCACGCCGCAGGGTATCCCGTGCGCAGGACGTGGTATCCCGGACTGCCAATCTTCAAGGGCTGGCTACCGTGGGACGACAAGCATGCTTCGTGGGTGCGGTACACTGGCACGCAGCGGCCCGAGCCGGGGGACATCTTCTTTGTGCAGTCGGTGAGCAATCCGAGCAACTGCCACGTGGGGATTTTCCTGGAGGAAGTCGAGCGTGGCGTGTGGCGCACGGCGGAGGGCGGCGGCGGTCCCGACGGCTCTGGCTGCGCGATCGGTCAGCGCACGATGGGCTCGCGCTTCGACGCGCGCGCTCTCCGCGGCTGGTGGTCGGCGCGTAAGCTGGGCGTCGGCGAGCCCGAGGCTGAGCAGCCGGCGCTGCCGCTCGCCCCGCCCGATGACCTCGCGCCCGTCCGCCGCACGCTGCGGCAGGGCTCTACCGGTGACGACGTGCGGCAGGTGCAGCGCATCGTGGGCGTGACGGCGGATGGCTCCTACGGGCCGCTCACCGCTGCGGCTGTCGCGGGGTGGCAGCGCGCGCGTGGGCTCGTCGGTGACGGCGTGTGGGGGCCGGTGTCGTGGACGACCTACGACCGCGGAGGGCAGCCGTGACCTCCGACGCCGACACCCTGCCCCCGCCGCCCGCGACGGACCCGGCGCTACCTGCGCCGCACGCGGAGGCGACCTTCGACGCTGCGCGCGCCCATGGGGAGGTACTCGATGCGCTCGCTGAGATCACGCGGCAGCTCGCGCTCGTCGCTGAGGCCATCGGGCGCGTGGGTGACCTGTCGCTGCGGGTGGACAGGCTAGAGGAGCGCGCGACTGCACTCGACGACACGGCGACGGTACACGTGGATCGCATCGTCGCCATCGAGCAGCGCCTCACCGCCCTGGAGCAGCGCGCATGACCGACCCGCGCATGACCGACCCGCGCATCCCCCGCCCGCCGCGTCCTGTGGGGTCGCTGGACGCGCCGTCAGGGCGTCCGCTGCCCGAGGAGCGGGAGGCCATCCTCGCCGCGCTGGCGGGGCTCGAGCGGCGGCTAGCGGAGCGCATGGGGGCCGTGGAGCTCCGCGTCACGTCGCTGGAGCAGGACAGGGCCCGCCTCGCCGGCGCGCTCGAGGAGCTGGGCGCCGGCGTGCAGGAGCTGCGAGGGATGCTCCGGAGCGCGCTGCGGCAGGGCTCCCAGGCTGACCTGGAGGCCGCGCATGACCTCGCTGCCCTGCGGCGGGAGGTCCAGGCCATCGTGCGGGACGAGACGCGGGAGGAGGCCGCGGGCGGGCAGCGACGGGCCGCCGGCATGGGGGCGCTGGCGGCGGCGGTCATCGCGGCTGTGGGGCAGGCGGTGGAGTGGTGGGCGCGTCGCTAGCCGTCCCGATCCATCCGCGACGCGAAGCTCGCCGCCGCCCGGCGCGTCCGCGCCACGGCTCGCCACCGCGCGCGGTAGTAGGCCAGGTGCGCCGGACAGTGGTGGCTGCCGCCCTGCGCCGGCGAGCCGCAGACGCGGCAGAGCCCGGCGGCTAGGCGCTCGGCGATGACCAGCGCCTGGTG
>JAIXKR010000093.1 GCA_026932235.1 Burkholderiales bacterium | reverse complement strand
GCGAGGGCGGGCGCACCGTGGGCGCCGGCGTGGTGGCCAAGATCATCGAGTGACATGGTGCCCCCCGCGGGCACCGGGCGGCCGCGGCTTTCACGCCGCGGCGTTCTCAGACTACGAGGTACACCATGTCCAAGCAAAAGATCCGCATCCGCCTGAAGGCCTTCGACTACAAGCTCATCGACCAGTCGGCTGCCGAGATCGTCGATACCGCCAAGCGCACCGGCGCCATCGTCAGGGGCCCCGTCCCCCTGCCCACGCGCATGCAGCGCTTCGACATCCTGCGCTCGCCGCACGTCAACAAGAGCAGTCGCGACCAGTTCGAGATCCGCACGCACCAGCGCCTGATGGACATCGTCGACCCGACCGACAAGACGGTGGATGCGCTGATGAAGCTCGACCTCCCTGCGGGCGTCGACGTCGAGATCAAGCTGCAGTAGTCTTGCTGCGGCCATTCAAGGTTCCGCTATAATCCGTCGTTTTCGCTGGTCATGCGTGACCAGCGGGCGCCGCGACCGCCGCAGCCCCAGGGCGACGGACGGGAGCGGCAATCACCCCGGCCAATCGATGTCGGGATCGTGAAACAAGGCGTCCCGCCGCGAGCGGGGTGCTGGAGAGCAGCATGAGTCTGAGCGAAAGCCTCGGCTTGCTGGGCCGCAAGGTGGGCATGATGCGCATCTTCACGGACGATGGCGACGCCATCCCGGTGACGGTGCTGGACGTGTCCAACAACCGCGTCACCCAGGTCAAGACCGTCGAGACCGACGGCTACAACGCCCTGCAGGTGACTTTCGGGTCGCGCAAGGCCTCCCGCGTGAACAAGCCCGAAGCCGGACACCTGGCCAAGGCCGGTGTCGAGGCGGGCACGATCCTGCGCGAGTTCCGCGTCAGCGCGGAAACCGCGAGCCAGTACAAGCCCGGCGCCAGCGTTCCGGTGAGCCTCTTCAATGCCGGCCAGAAGGTCGACGTGCAGGGCACCTCGATCGGCAAGGGCTATGCCGGCACCATCAAGCGTCACAACTTCAGCTCGCAGCGCGCCTCGCACGGCAACAGCCGTTCGCACAACGTGCCCGGCTCGATCTCGATGGCGCAGGACCCGGGGCGCGTGTTCCCGGGCAAGAAGATGACCGGTCACCTCGGCGACGAGACCGTGACGACGCAGAACCTCGACATCGTGCGCGTCGACGAGGCGCGCTCGCTGCTGCTGGTGCGCGGCGCCGTTCCCGGCGCGAAGAACGGCCATGTGGTCGTGCGCCCGGCGATCAGGGTCAAGGTCAAGAAGGGAGCCTGAGCATGCAACTGGAGCTCCTGAACGAACAAGGCCAGGCCACCGCCAAGGTCGATGCGCCCGACACCGTGTTCGCGCGCGACTACAACGAGGCCCTGGTGCACCAGGTCGTCGTCGCCTACCAGGCCAACGGCCGCCAGGCCACGCGCGCCCAGAAGGACCGCGGCGAGGTCAAGCACAGCACGAAGAAGCCGTTCCGCCAGAAGGGCACCGGCCGTGCGCGTGCCGGCATGACCAGCTCCCCGCTCTGGCGCGGAGGCGGCCGCATCTTCCCGAACCGCCCCGACGAGAACTTCACGCAGAAGGTGAACAAGAAGATGTACCGCGCCGGCATGGCGTCCATCTTCTCTCAGCTGGCGCGTGACGGGCGCCTGGCGGTCATCGACTCGCTCGGTGTCGACGCCCCCAAGACCAAGCTGCTGGCGGCCAAGATCAAGGCCATGGGCCTGGACTCGGTGCTCGTCATCGCCGACCAGATCGACGAGAACCTGGCGCTGGCCTCGCGCAACCTGACCAACGTCCTCGTGGTCGAGCCGCGCTACGCCGATCCGCTGTCGCTCGTCTTCTTCAAGAAGGTGCTGGTGACCAAGGGCGCGATCGACCAGCTCAAGGAGATGTTCGCATGAGCGCCACGCCCACCCAGACGCGCAAGTTCGACGAGGGCCGCCTGGCCACCGTGCTCGTCGCGCCGATCATCTCGGAGAAGGCCACGCGCGCGGCCGAGAAGCACAACCAGATCCTCTTCAAGGTCCTGCGCAGCGCGACCAAGCCGGAGATCAAGGCCGCCGTCGAACTCATGTTCAAGGTCGAGGTCGAGTCCGTGCAGACCGTGAACCAGAAGGGCAAGGTCAAGCGCTTCGGGCGCTCGACGGGTCGCCGCGACCACGTCAAGAAGGCGTACGTGTCGCTGAAGGCCGGCCAGGAGCTCAACTTCTCCGGGGAGGCCGCGTAAATGGCTGTCGTCAAGATCAAACCCACTTCGCCGGGGCGCCGTGCCGCGGTCAAGGTGGTCCACAAGCACCTGCACAAGGGCGCGCCCGAGGCCTCGCTGCTCGAGCCGCAGAAGCAGAACGCCGGACGCAACCACCACGGCCGCATCACGACGCGCCACAAGGGCGGCGGTCACAAGCACCACTACCGCGTCATCGACTTCCGCCGCAACAAGGACGGCGTCCCGGCCAAGGTCGAGCGCATCGAGTACGACCCCAACCGCAGCGCGCACATCGCACTGCTGTGCTACGCCGACGGCGAGCGCCGCTACATCATCGCGCCGCGTGGTGTCGAGGCCGGCGCCACCTTGCTCTCCGGCGCCGAGGCGCCGATCAAGGCCGGCAACACGCTGCCCATCCGCAACATCCCGGTGGGCTCGACCATCCACTGCGTCGAGATGCTGCCGGGCAAGGGCGCGCAGATCGCGCGTTCGGCCGGTGCCGCGGTGACGCTGATGGCGCGCGAAGGCCTGTACGCGCAGGTCCGGCTGCGCTCGGGCGAGGTGCGGCGCATCCACATCGACTGCCGCGCCACCATCGGCGAGGTCAGCAACGAGGAGCACAGCCTGCGCCAGTACGGCAAGGCCGGCGCCATCCGCTGGCGCGGCGTGCGTCCGACCGTGCGCGGCATGGTGATGAACCCGGTCGACCACCCGATGGGTGGCGGCGAGGGCCGCAGCAAGAGCGGCAAGCATCCGGTCGACCCCTGGGGCAACCTGACCAAGGGCTACCGCACGCGCAGCAACAAGCGCACGCAGACGATGATCGTCTCGCGCCGCAAGAAGAAGTGAGGTCGTAGGACATGACCCGTTCGCTCAAGAAGGGTCCCTTCGTGGACCACCATCTGCTGGCCAAGGTCGAGAAGGCCGCCGCCGGCAAGGACAAGAGGCCGATCAAGACCTGGTCGCGCCGCAGCACCATCCTGCCCGAGTTCATCGGCCTCACCGTGGCCGTGCACAACGGCAAGCAGCACGTGCCGGTGTACGTGACCGACCAGATGGTCGGCCACAAGCTCGGCGAATTCGCCCTGACCCGTCTCTTCAAGGGTCACCCGGCGGACAAGAAGGCCAAGCGGTAAGGAAGGCGCAGCATGGCAATCGAAACCACGGCCAGCGCCCGCGGCGTCCGCCTCTCGGTGGACAAGGGGCGCCTGGTGGCCGACATGATCCGCGGTCGTCCCGTCGACCAGGCCTTGAACATCCTGCGCTTCACGCCCAAGAAGGCGGCGCTCATCGTGCGCAAGGTCGTCGAGTCGGCCGTTGCCAACGCCGAGCACAACGACGGCGCCGACATCGACGAACTGAAGGTCAAGTCGATCTACGTCGAGCAGGGCGCGACGCTCAAGCGCTTCGCCGCGCGCGCCAAGGGCCGCGGCAACCGCATCAGCAAGCCCACCTGCCACATCTTCGTCACGGTCGGCAACTGAGGACCTGGAAGAAACCATGGGACAGAAAATCCATCCGACCGGCTTCCGGCTCTCGGTCACGCGTGCCTGGGCCTCGCGCTGGTTCGCCAACAGCCGCAACTTCGCCGGCATGCTGGCCGAAGACCTGAAGGTGCGGGACTTCCTCAAGACCAAGCTCAAGAGCGCCGCGGTCTCGCGCATCCTCATCGAGCGTCCGGCCAAGAACGCGCGCATCACCATCTTCTCGGCACGCCCGGGCGTGGTGATCGGCAAGAAGGGCGAGGACATCGAGAACCTGAAGGCCGAACTCGGGCGCCGCCTGGGCGTTCCGGTGGCCGTCAACATCGAGGAAGTGCGCAAGCCCGAGATCGACGCGCAACTCATCGCCGAGTCGATCACGCAGCAGCTCGAGAAGCGCATCCTCTTCCGCCGCGCGATGAAGCGCGCGATGCAGAACGCGATGCGCCTGGGCGCGCAGGGCATCAAGATCATGAGCGCGGGGCGCCTGAACGGCATCGAGATCGCGCGCACCGAGTGGTATCGCGAGGGCCGCGTGCCGCTGCATACGCTCAAGGCCGACATCGACTACGGCTTCAGCGAGGCGAAGACGACCTACGGCGTCATCGGCGTCAAGGTCTGGGTCTATCGCGGCGATCGACTCGCCAATGGCGAGGCACCGGCGATTCCGAAGACCGACGGCGAAGACGATCGTCGCAGTCGCCGCGGACCGCGTCCGGCAGGCGATCGCCCGGGCCGTGGCCGCCCGGGCGGCGACCGCGCCCCGCGCACCGAAGCTGCGCCCGCGAGCGCCGACGCCGCGAGCAAGGGCCCCGGCCCGGCCGTCAAGCGTGTACGCCGCGCCGCCCCCGCGGCGGGCGGCGAGAGCAAAGGAGAGTGACGATGCTGCAACCCGCACGTCGCAAGTTCCGCAAGGAACACAAGGGCCGCAACACCGGCGTCGCCACGCGTGGTGCCAACGTGTCGTTCGGCGAATTCGGCCTCAAGGCCACCGAGCGCGGCCGCATCACGGCGCGCCAGATCGAGGCCGCGCGTCGCGCCATCTCGCGCCACATCAAGCGCGGCGGCCGCATCTTCATCCGCATCTTCCCGGACAAGCCGGTGAGCCAGAAGCCGGCCGAAGTGCGCATGGGCAACGGCAAGGGCAACCCGGAGTTCTACGTCGCCGAGATCAAGCCCGGCAAGGTGCTCTACGAGCTCAACGGCGTCCCCGAGGCGCTGGCGCGCGAGGCGTTCACCCTCGCCGCTGCCAAGCTGCCGCTGGCGACGACCTTCGTCACGCGCCAGGTCGGTGCCTGAGCGCAGGAGCAAGACATGAAAGCATCTGAACTGCGCGCCAAGGACATCGC
>JAIXKR010000030.1 GCA_026932235.1 Burkholderiales bacterium | reverse complement strand
CAGCGCTGCCTTGGGCGGTGGTTCAGGCGCGACCCCGTGCGGCGGCGAATCTTGCTGCCGGACGGGCGCCGCAGCGAGGCGACGGAATCAGGCCGGCTCGACGCGCAGCCGCCCGTGCTGCTGCGCAAGCGTGCGCGCCAGCAGCGCGGTGGCGGCGTGGATGGCCTCGATGGTCGGCGTCGGCACCTGCGCGATGCGGCCGAGCTCGATCACCGCGGCCACCAGCGCGGCGAGTTCGGGGGCGCGGCCGGCCTCGACGTCCTGCAGCATCGAGGTCTTGTGCGCGCCCACCGCTTCGGCACCCGCGATGCGCTGCTCGAGGCTGATCCGAAAGCGCACGCCCAGCGCCTGGGCCACGCGCTGCGCCTCGCCCATCATCGCCGCGGCGAGCGCGCGCGTGGGTTCGAAGCGGCAGATGTCCTCGAGTGTCGCGTGCGTGAGCGCCGAGATCGGGTTGAAGCTCAGGTTGCCCCAGAGCTTGACCCAGATCTCGCTGCGGATGTCGCGGCTCACCGGCGCCTTGAAGCCGGCCTTCATCAGCGCCTGCGACAAGGCTTCGACGCGTTCGCTGCGCGAGCCGTCGGGCTCGCCGAGCGTGAAGCGGTTGCCCTCGATCACGCGCACGACGCCCGGCTCGAGCAGCTCGGCCGCCGGGTAGACGACGCTGCCGATGATGCGTTCGGGCTCGATGGCTTTCGCGATCAGGCCGCCCGGGTCGACGCTCTCGAGCTGCCGTCCCTCGTGCGGCCCGGCGAGCTTGTGGAAGTACCACCAGGGCACGCCATTGAGCATCGACACCAGCAGGGTCTGCGGCCCGAAGAGCGCGCGCAGGCCCGGCAGCAAGTCGGCCACCTGGTGCGCCTTCACGGCCAGCAGCACGGCATCCTGCGGGCCGGCCTCGGCCATGTCCTGCACCGCGCGCACGCTCGATGCGTGCTGCTCGCGGCCGTCCTCCTCGATCAGCCTGAAGCCGTGCGCCTTGATCGCCGCGAGGTTGGCGCGCCGGGCGATGAAGGTGACTTCCTCACCGGCCAGCGCCAGGCGCGCGCCGAGGTAGCCGCCGATCGCGCCGGCGCCGACGACGGCGATCTTCATGCCAGGCCGAGCTTGGCGGCCAGACCGATGCGCTGCAGCTTGCCCGTCGCGCCCTTGGGGATCTCGTCCATCAGCAGGATCTTCTTCGGCACCTTGAACTCGGCCGCACGCTGCGCGACGAAGGCCTGCAGCTCGCGCTCGGTCGCGCTCTGCCCCTCGCGCAGCACGACGACTGCGGCGACCTCCTCGCCGAGCTTGTCGTGCGGCATGCCGAAGCACACCACCTGCGCCACCGCCGGGTGGTCCATCAGGATCTCGTCGACCTCGCGCGGGCTGATCTTCTCGCCGCCGCGGTTGATGATCTCCTTCAGGCGCCCGGTGAGGCTCACGTAGCCGTCCTCGTCCATCTGCCCCTGGTCGCCGGTGCGAAACCAGCCGTTGGTGAAGGCCTCGGCGTTGGCCTTGGCGTTGGCCTCGTAGCCGGCGGTGACGTTGGCGCCGCGGATGACGATCTCGCCGATCGCGCCGCGCGGCAGGAGCCGGCCGGCCTCGTCCATGATCGCCACCTCGGGCCCGGCGCAGGGGCCCACGCTGCCGGGCTTGCGCGCGGCCGGCGGCAGCGGGTTGCTGCACATCTGGTGCGTGGCCTCGGTCATGCCGTAGGCCTCGATCAGCGGCGCCTCGAAGATCGCCTCCAGCTCCTTGATGACCTGCGGCGGCATGCTGCTCGAGCTGCTGCGCATGAAGCGCAGCGGGTGGCGCGCGATCACCTCCCGGTTCTTCGAGGCGCGCGCGATGATCGCCTGGTGCATGGTCGGCACCGCCGTGTACCAGCTCGGCGCGGCCTCGTCCATCCAGGCGAAGAACTTCAGCGCGTTGAAGCCCGGCGTGCAGAACACGCTGCCGCCTGCGGCCAGCGGCGCGAGCACGCCGGCGATCAGCCCGTGGATGTGAAAGAGCGGCATGATGACCAGGCCGCGGTCGGCGGGCGAGAGCTGCAGCGTGGCGCCGATGTTCTGCGCCGAGGCCGCGAGATTGGCCTGCGACAGCGGCACGATCTTGGGCCGGCTCGTCGTGCCCGAGGTATGCAGCACCATCGAGACGTCCTGCGCCTGCGCGAGGCCGCCCTGCGCTGTCGGCGCGCCGCTCGCAAGGCCTTTGAGCGTGAACTCGCCGGCCGCCTCGCCCGCGTGCAGCTCGATCACCGCAACGCCGAGCTTGCGTGCCACCTCGATCGAGGGCGAAGTGCTGCCGGCCTCGACGATCAGCGCCTTGGCGCCGAGATCCGAGAGGTAGAACTCGAACTCCTCGCCGCGGTAGGCGGGATTGAGCGGCGCGCTCGTCACGCCGCTGGCGCAGGCGATGAAGCAGGCCGCCATCTCCGGCCCGTTCGGCAGCACGATCGCGACGCGGTCGTTGCGGCCGATGCCGCCGGCGTTCAGCGCGGCCAGCGTGCGTTCGACCTGCGCGCGCAGCGCGCCGTGGGTCATCGTGGACCGGCCGGGCGCGGCAACAGCCGGTGCGGCGGCGTCGCCACAGGCAAGGAGTTCGTGCAGGGTGGTGAGCATCGGAGTTCGATCCTGGCGGTGGTGAGCCCGGGCCTTATACCGTGACGGGTGGGCTGGTGTCAGACCCCGGGAAGCTGAGGCAGGTTCAGTGCCCGTCGTCGGCGCGGTGCACGAGCTTGCGCGCGCGGTGGACCGCGAGGTACACCGCCAGCACCAGCACCGGGACGAGCAGGCCGACCGCGAGATCGGGGTTGAGCGGCAGCCCGGCGGCCTTGGCCGCCTTGACGAGGTAGCCGGCCAGACCCGTGGCGTAGTAGGCGATCGCCGCGACCGACAGACCCTCGACCGTCTGCTGCAGGCGCAGCTGCAGCCGGGCGCGCCGGTCCATCGACGCCAGCAGCGCCTGGTTCTGTCGCTCGCGGGCGATGCCCACGCGCGTGGCCAGCAGCGTGCTCGCCTGCGCGACGCGTTCGGAGAGCTGGTGCAGCCGCTGCGAGACGCTGGCGCAGGTGCTCACCGCCGGCGAGAAGCGGCGGGCCATGAAGCCGCGGATCGTCTGCAGCCCGGGCAGGCGCTCCTCACGCAGGTCGTCGATGCGCCTGTCCACGAGTTCGCTGTAGGCGCGACACGCGCCGAAGCGGAACTGGCTCGACGACAGGCACTGCTCGATCTCCGCCGCCAGGCGCGTGAGCTCGCGCAGCAGGGTCTCGTCCTGGCCTTCGTCGCGCGCGATGCCGGCGGTCAGTTCGGCAAGCTCGGCCTCGATGCGCCGTGCGCGCGGCGAGAGCTGCCGCGCCAGCGGCAGCGCGAGCAGCGCGAGCATGCGGTAGACCTCGATCTCGAAGAGACGCTGCAGCACGCGCCCGGCGCGCCGCGGCGTGAGGCCGTGGTCGAGCAGCACGAAGCGCGTGCAGCCATCGTCGTGCAGCCGGAAGTCGGTGTAGGCGCAGGCCTCGCCATCGGCCACCTGCGCGCCGATCACCGTGGCATCGGGGCCGAACCAGCCGGCCAGCTCCGGAGCGCTTGCCGGCTCCGGCGCCGGCAGGACCAGGGCATGGGCGGCGACGACAGTCGCGCCGGGCACCGCCTCGAGCCAGCCTTCGGGCAGCCGCGACAGCGCCGTCACCTCGAACGCGTCGCCGCCGCGACCGCGGGCGTCGCCGGTTTCGCTTGCAGCGTCCGCGTCGCCATCGTCGGACGGCGCGCTCGGATCGGCCTCGGCGACGACGGTGTAGCCGGAGAACTCGCCGTGACGCTCCCACTTGATCTGCAGGGCCCCGGATTCGAGGATCACCTGGTCGGCATCGACCACCGGCAGGGCCTGCCCGAGCGCCTGGCAGAGTCGTTCGAGCTGCGCACGTTCGGCGGAGCGGTCGGCGGCGTCGACCAGCACTGCGAGGTGGCTGGCGTGCGCTGGCGCGCGCAGTGCCTGCGGTGGGCGCGCATGCACCTCGTCGGCCAGCAGGACGCGTTGCGGATGATCGGCAGGCAGCAGGCTCACGCAGCCCAGTATCGCAAAGGCTGCAAGCGGCGGATGGCCACGGCGGGCTGGCGGACGTTCAATCGAAGCGCCGCTGCCGCAGCCACTTCGTGGCCACCCACTTCTCGCCGCCAAGCACCGGCGTTGCGCCGTGCAGCGTGCGCGTCCATGGCTTGGGCGCCTCGTAGGCGAAGAACACGGCGTTGCCCTTGACCGGAGCGACTTCGATGCCCGCGTCCGGAAAGCTTGTTGCGCCACCGCCATCGGGCGAGGACAGGTAGATCACGAGCGTGGCCACACGCTGCCCGCCGCGCGCGAGCACTGCGGCACTTCCCGGACGGTCCGGATCGAAGTAGTCGTGGTGCGGCCGGTACTCGGCGCCGGGACGGTAGCGCAGCACCTGCAGCCCTTCGCCGCGCTCGACCGGCCAGCGCAGCAGCGCGGCGATGCGCTGCTCGACGCGTGCCAGCAAGGGCGTTTCTCCACGGGCGAAGAACATGCCGTCACTGGTTCGCGCGCCGTTGATCTCGGTGCTCCCGGTCGCAGTGTCGACGGTCTCGCTGCGGGCCAGTCGCGGGCGCGCGAGCTCGACCAGCGCGTCGCATTCCGCATCGTTCAGCAGCCCGCCGAAGACGACCAGCCGCGGGCGCTGCATCACCGCGAGCACGTGTACCCGATGCCCGTCGACGACGATGCTCGAGGGCGAACCGTCCAGCGCGGGACCCGGCGTCCGCCCGGCGCGCGGCTCCTCCTCCGGCGCCGGCGTCAACACCAGCTGCAGCGCTGCCGTCGCCTGGTCCTGAGTCCAACCGACGTCGCGCATCGCAGCGAGGATGGCGTCCGGGCTGCGGCCCGCTCCGAGCTGGGCGAGCATCCAGTGCCGCAGCTCCGCGGTGACGGCGGCGTCGCTCATGGTTTCGGCCGGATGCGACCGGCAGCCGGCGCAGTGCCCGGCTGCCGGCCAGAGACGGCGCCCTCAGCCGAGGTGCCGCCCGAAGAAGCGCAGCGTGCGGTCCCAGGCCATCTGCG
>JAIXKR010000028.1 GCA_026932235.1 Burkholderiales bacterium | reverse complement strand
GAGGTCATCCAGGGCGACGCCTACTACCAGAGCTACATCTGCCGCATCCCGCGCTCGACGATCGAGCTCGGCCTCACCGGGCGCCTGGACAGCCTGGACGGCATGCTCTTCCCGAGCATCTGCGACGTGATCCGCAATCTCTCGGGCATGTGGCAGATGCTGTTCAAGGACAAGTACGTGCGCTACGTCGACGTGCCGCAGAACTACAAGGACAACGTCGGCGGCATCTTCTACCAGGAGGAGATGCAGCACATCCGCGAAGACCTCGGCCGGCTGCGCGGCAGCCCCATCACCGACGCCGAGCTCAACGCCTCGATCGCCGTCTACAACCAGAACCGGCAGGCGATCCGCGACCTCTACGCCTACCGCGCGGCCAAGCCGTGGCAGGCGCCGACCTCCGAGGTCTACCTGCTGCTGCGCGCGGGCATGGTGCTGCCCGTGGAGGAGCACACCCAGCTCGTGCGCGACTACCTCGCCGCCGCCGAGCAGGTGGCGCGACCCAAGCGCGACAACGCGCGCGTCGTCATCAACGGCAGCTTCTGCGAGCAGCCGCCGCTGGCGCTCATCAAGTCGGTCGAGATGGCCGGCTGCTACATCGTCGACGACGACTTCATGCTCGTCACGCGCTGGCTGCTCGACGACGTGCCCACCGACGGCAAGCCGCTGGAGGAGCTGGCCAAGGCCTTCCTGCACCGCAGCGCCGCCACCGCCGCCAAGTACGACGCCACGCGCGAGGAGAAGGGCATGTTCCTGCTCGGCCAGGTGAAGCAGCGTGCCGCCGAGGGCGTGATCTTCGCCGCGCCCTCCTTCTGCGACCCGGCGCTGCTCGAGCGCCCGATGCTGCAGGACGTGATGGCCAGGCACGGCGTGCCCTACACGGCCTTCAAGTACGCCGAGAACACCGGCCAGATGGCGCCCGTGCGCGAGCAGGCCGGCACCTTCGCCGACTCGATCAAGCTCTGGAACGCCGCCTGAGCGCCGGCACCGCAGGTCCACGACGAACGCCACCGGAGACACGCATGAACACCCCCGTGACGCCCAAGCCCGCAGCCGCGGCCGCCAAGAAGCCCGTCGTCCAGAAGGAAGACGCGATGTGGCTGCAGAAGGAGCTCATCAACAAGAACTACATGGAGCTCGCCACCGCGCACGCCAACAACCGCAAGGTCTCGGCGACCTTCGTGCCCGGCAACCTCAACGAGCTGCTGATGTGCTTCGACTTCGCGCGCAGCCTGCCGGAGACGAACGCGCTGCAGAACGGCATGCGCAAGAAGAGCGGCAAGTTCATCATGGACGCCGAGCGCGACGGCCACTCGGAGGACGTCTGCACCTACGTGAAGGCCGACCTGGGCATGATGCAGGGCGGCGAGATCGGCCCCACGGGCGATCCGCTGCCGCGCCCGGACGTGCTGCTGCTGAGCTACACCGGCTGCTTCACCTTCATGAAGTGGTTCGAGCTCATCCGCCACAAGTACGGCTGCGAGACCGTCATGCTGCACGTGCCCTACCAGGGCGAGGGCAAGATCGCGCCCAACATGCGCGACTACGTCGTGCGCCAGCTCAAGGAGGAGGTCATCCCGACGCTGGAGCGCGTCTCGGGCGTGAAGTTCGACATCGACCGCCTGCGCCAGTACATGAAGGAGTCGGCCAAGGCCGAGGAAGACCTCGTCAAGGTGCTGCAGTCGGCGAAGAACCGCCCCAGCCCCATCGACGGCTACTTCGGCGCCGTCTACTACATCGGCCCCATCTTCACCGCCTTCCGCGGCACGCCCGAGGCCACGCAGTACTACAGCGTGCTGCGCGGCGAGATCGAGGAGCGCGTGCGCCTGGGCAAGGGCCCGGTCACGCCCGACGGCGACATGGGCGAGGAGAAGTACCGTCTGATCGTCGAAGGACCGCCCAACTGGACGCACTTCCGCGACTTCTGGAAGATGTTCTACGACGAGGGCGCGGTCGTCGTCGCGTCGACCTACGCCAAGGTCGGCGGGCTCTACGACTTCGGCTTCCGGCACAACCCCGACAAGCCGCTGGAATCGCTGGCCGAGTACTGCCTGGGCTGCTACACGAACCTGAACCTGCCCTCGCGCGTGGACATGATCTGCCGCTACATCGAGGACTACCAGGCCGACGGGCTGCTGATCAACTCGATCAAGAGCTGCAACAGCTTCTCGGCCGGCCAGCTGCTGATCCTGCGCGAGGTCGAGAAGCGCACCGGCAAGCCCGCGGCCTTCATCGAGACCGACCTCGTCGACCCGCGCTACTTCTCGGCGGCCAACGTCAAGAACCGGCTCGAGAGCTACTTCCAGATGGTCAAGCAGAAGCGCACGGCCAGCCTGGCCGGTGCCCACTGACAACGCGCTGCACGAGGAGAGACACCCATGCGCTGCTTCATCGGCATCGACCTCGGCTCGACCACCACCAAGGCGGTGGTCGTCGACGAGAACCAGAACGTCCTCGGCCGCGGGATCACCAACTCCCGCTCCAACTACGACACCGCGGCCACGGTGGCCAAGACCGAGGCCTTGATCAACGGCCGCTTCCAGCTCTTTCGCGGCGCGCTGCAGCAAAGCGGCGCGCTCAACGGTGCGCTGGACGACTTCATCGCCCAGCTCGAGCGCGACTTCCGCGCCGAGCAGTACCTCGAGCAGCTCGCCGACCTCGAGGCCACCTGCAACCGCAATCTCGAGACGACGAAGTTCGAAGGTCCGGTGCGCGAGGCGCTCGACGAGGTCTTCAAGCGCCTGACCGCCGAGGCGCCCGAGCTCTTCGCGCCCGGCGCGCGACGCAAGAGCGACTTCTTCCGCGACATCGCGGGCAGCCAGTACCTGGCCATCGGCGAAGAGGTCGCCAAGTCCATGGGCATGCCCTACGACTACCTGCTCAACCTCTTCGACCGCTCCATCATCGAGGTCGAGAACCGCGTCTACGCCGACTCGGTGCGCCGCCACCTGCTCGCCGCGCTGGACCGCACCTTCATCGCGCTGCCGCAGACGCAGGGCAAGCGCGAGGCCGTCTCGGACCCGATCAAGCAGGTGCTGGACACCGAGATGGAGGAGACCTACATCGTCGGCACCGGCTACGGCCGCGCGCGGCTGCCCTTCTCCAAGGAGCACGTGCGCAGCGAGATCCTCTGCCACGGCCTGGGCGCGCACGTCATGTACCCGGGCACGGCCACCGTGCTCGACATCGGCGGCCAGGACACGAAGGCGATCCAGGTCGACCCGGCGGGCATCGTCGAGAGCTTCCAGATGAACGACCGCTGCGCGGCCGGCTGCGGACGCTACCTCGGCTACATCGCCGACGAGATGAACATGGGCCTGCACGAGCTCGGGCCGCTGGCCATGAAGAGCACCAAGGCCGTGCGCATCAACAGCACCTGCACGGTGTTCGCCGGCGCCGAGCTGCGCGACCGCCTGGCGCTGGGCGACAAGCGCGAGGACATCATGGCCGGCCTGCACCGCTCCATCATCCTGCGCGCCATGTCCATCCTCGCGCGCTCGGGCGGCATCCGCAACGAGTTCACCTTCACCGGCGGCGTGGCCAAGAACGAGGCCGCGGTGAAGGCCTTGCTCGAGCTCGTGAAGGAGAACTACGGCGACCTCACGCTCAACATCAACCCGGACTCGATCTACACCGGCGCGCTCGGTGGCGCGACCTTCGCCTGGCGCGCCGTGGTCGAGGAAGGCAAGACCGCCGAGGCGCGCGCCTGAGCCCCCGCCCCCCAACCCGAGCAGGAGACATCGAGATCATGACCATCACGATCGGTATCGACATCGGCTCCGGCGCCGTCAAGTCCGTGCTCTTTCGCACCCACGACGACGGCCGCATCGAGTGGCTGGCCAAGCGCTGCGAGCGCATCCGCCGCCGCGACCCGATGACGCTGGCGCGCGAGGGCTACGAGGCCGTGCTCGCCGACGCGGGCGTGAAGCCCGAGGACGTCGCCTACGTGGCCACCACCGGCGAGGGCGAGAACGTCAAGTTCTCCACCGGCCACTTCTATTCGATGACCACGCACGCGCGCGGCGGCGTCTACCTCGACCCCGAGGCGCGCGCCGTGGTCGACATCGGCGCGCTCAACGGCCGCGCCATCAGCATCGACGAGCGCGGCAAGGTGCTGGCCTACAAGATGACGAGCCAGTGCGCCTCCGGCTCGGGCCAGTTCCTCGAGAACATCGCGCGCTACCTGGGCGTGGCGGTGGAGGACATCGGCGAGCTCTCCAAGTCGGCCAAGGACCCGGAGAAGGTGAGCTCGATCTGCGCCGTGCTCGCCGAGACCGACGTCATCAACATGGTCAGCCGCGCGATCTCCACGCCCAACATCCTCAAGGGCATCCACGTCTCGATGGCCTCGCGCATCGTCAAGCTGCTCAAGGTCACGGGCGTCAAGAGCGGCGTGGCGCTGCTGACCGGCGGGCTCGCGCTGGACAGCGGATTGCTGGCCGCCGTCCAGGAGGAGATGGTCAACGAGAAGGTCAACGTCGAGGTGCGCTCGCACCCCGATTCGATCTACGCCGGCGCCATCGGCGCGGCGCTCTGGGGCGCGTTCCGTCACGCCAAGCTGAACGCGCTCGAGGCCGCGGCGGCCTGAACCCACAGCGTCGGGGCACGCCCGGCCTGGCGGCCCCGACCTCGAGACGCCGCGCGCGTCGCATCACAGGAGCAAGACCATGGCACTGATCATCCTCGACACCTGCACCGCCTGCGACGCCTGCCGGCCCGTGTGCCCGAACGAAGCGATCAGCGCGGGGGATCCGATCTACATCATCGACCCCGACCGCTGCACCGAATGCGTGGGCGCCGAGGACGAGCCGCAGTGCAAGCTCGTGTGCCCGGCGGACTGCATCGTGCAGGATCCCGACCACGTCGAGACGCCCGAGGAACTGCAGGCGAAGTACGACGCGCTGCACGGCTGAGCGCCCGCGCTCGCCGCCGCAGGCCGGCGAGCGCGCGAGGTCGAGGTCACGAGTACAGCGAAGGGCGGGCGGGTCCGCGCCAGGGTGCGCGGTGCATCCGCCCCATGAACCACGTAGCAGCGCGGGCAAGGAGTCGAGCGCATGCGCCAGATCATCATCCAGGGCCGTGGCGGGCAGGGCGCGCAGACCGCGGGCAACCTGCTCGCCGCGGCCTTCTTCGCGCAGGGCCTGCAGGTGCAGTGTTTTGCCAGCTATGGCGGAGCACGCCGCGGAACGCCGGTCAGTTCCTACCTGCGCGTGGACGACCGTCCGGTCCGCGTGCGCTGCGACATCGAACAGGCCGATGCGATCCTGTGCTTCGATGCCAGCCTGCTGGAGGGGCGGCTGCTGGCGTGCGCGCACGAGCGCACGCTGATCGTCGTCAACTCGGGGCGCGAGAGCGCGCACTTCGCCGCCGTGTTGCCGGGGCGGCGCGTGCTGCCGATCGACGGCCTGGGCATCGCGCGCGAGCACGGCCTCGGTCGCATCGTCAATTCGGCGCTGCTCGGGGCACTTGCCTGCACGCTGCAGGCGCCCACGCCCGAAGTGCTGGAGCGCACGCTGGTCGAGATGTCGCCGCGCCTGCACGACGAGAACATCGCCGCGGCACGCAGCGGATGGCAGGCGGCGGCGAGCCTGCTGCAGGAGGTGAACCCATGAACGCCCCGCTGCCCGTGCCGCCGATCTGGACCACCGGCACAACCGAAGGCATCCACACCGGCACCTGGCGTGCGGCGACGCCGCGGCACCTCTTCGCACCTTCACCGTGCCACCAGGCCTGTCCCGTCAACGGGGAGATCGCGACCTGGATCGGCCAGGCGCGCAACAACGACTTCCATGGCGCCTGGCAGACGCTGATGCGCCACAACCCCTTCCCGGCGATCGCCGGACGCATCTGCCATCACCCCTGCGAAAGCGCCTGCAACCGCGCCGAGTACGACGCGGCCCTGTCGATCTGCCGGCTCGAGCGCTTCATCGGCGACGCCGCGCTCGACGCGGGCTGGATGCCGCAAGCGGCGGCGAGCGCGGCCGCCGGCCGCGTGGCCATCGTCGGCGGCGGGCCGGCTGGCCTGTCGGCCGCCTACCAGTTGCGACGCATCGGCTACGCGGTGACGCTGTACGAGGGCAGCGACGCGCTCGGCGGCGTCATGCGCCACGGCATCCCTGCCTACCGCCTCTCGCGCCGCGTGCTCGACGGCGAGATCGCGCGCATCGTCGCGCTCGGCGTGGACGTGCGCCTGAACCATCCGGTGCAGGGCGAGCAAGCCTTCGCCGGGATCGTCGCCGCGCACGACGCCGTCTTCGTCGCGCTCGGCGCGCAGCAGCCCAAGCGACTGCCGGCGCTCGCCGGCGACCACGACTGGGCGCTGGACGGCGCACGCTACCTTGCCGCCTGCAGCCGCGGCACGCCGCCTGCGCTGGGCGCGCGCGTGCTCGTGATCGGTGGCGGCAGCGCCGCGATCGACGTCGCGCGCAGCGCGCGGCGCCAGGGCCACGAGGTGACGCTGCTGGCGCTGGAGCAGCGGGCCCAGATGCCGGCGCAGCCCGAGGAGGTCGTCGAGGCGCTGGAAGAAGGCATCACGCTGGTCAACGGCGCCATGCTGCGCGTCGCGCGCGAGAAGGCTCCCGGCGGCGACAGTCGCCTCGCGCTCGAATGCGTGCGCGTGCGCTTCGAGCCCGGCAGCGAACGCGGGCGCTTCACGCTCACCGAGATCGAAGGCAGCGCGTTCGAGATCGCCGTCGACGCGGTCGTCACCGCGATCGGTCAGGATCCGCGCCTGGACGACCTGGGTGTGGGCCTGCGCCGCGAAGGCGCCTTGCTGTGGACGGCGACGGCAGGCGCCACCAGCGACGGCAAGGTCTGGGCCGGCGGCGATCTGGCGAGCATGGCGCGCTTCGTCACCGAAGCCGTCGGCATGGGCAAGCGCGCGGCGCTGGCGATCGACCGCAGCCTGCGCGAGCGCGGCCTGGGTGCCAGCGGGCCGGCGCTGGTCCTCGACGACGACGGCGACGAGCCGGTGGTGCCGCTGTCGGCGATCAGCCAGCACTACCACCCCAGGCGCGCGCGTGTCGAATCGCCGCGCCGCGGGGCGGCCGAGCGCATCGCCGACGAGGGCGAAGTGCAGCTCGGGCTCGAGCTGGCGCAGGCGCTGGCCGAGACGACGCGTTGCTTCTCCTGCGGCACCTGCATCAACTGCGACCACTGCGTCATCTATTGCCCGGATCTGGCGATCGAGCGCGTGGGCCTGGGCTACACCGTCAACACCGACTACTGCAAGGGCTGCGGCGTTTGCGTGCGCGAGTGCCCGACGGGGTCGATGGCGATGAGCGAGGACAGCAAGTGAACACCGAAGCCCGAACCCTGCTGCTCACCGGCAACCACGCCGTCGCCTGGGCCGCCAGGCTGGCCCGGCCGAAGGTGGTGCCGGTCTACCCGATCACGCCGCAGACGCCGGTGCTGGAGAAGATCACCGAGTTCCAGGCCGCGGGCGAGTTCGACGCGGAGGTGCTCACGCCCGAGTCCGAGCACTCGGTGATGTCGGCCTGCATCCCGGCCTCGCTTGCCGGCGTGCGCGTCTTCACCGCCACCGCCTCGCAGGGCCTGCTGCTGATGCACGAGCTGCTGCACTACGCGGCCGGCGCGCGCGCGCCGATCGTGATGGCCAACGTCAACCGGACGGTGGCCTCGCCCTGGGCCTTCTGGCCGGACCACACCGACAGCCTCGCGCAGCGCGACACCGGCTGGATCCAGTACTACGTCGAGAGCCCGCAGGAGGCGCTGGACACCGTGCTGCAGGCCTACCGCGTCGCCGAGGAGGTCCTCGTCCCGGCGATGGTCAACCTGGACGCGTTCTACGTCTCGCACTCGCTCGAGCCGGTCTCGGTGCCCTCGCAGGCGCTGGTCGACGCCTACCTGCCGCCGTTCTCGCCCGCGCACCGGCTGGACACCGCGAGCCCCGAATCCTGGGGCAACGTGATCTCGCAGGACATGTTCTACCGGCACCGCCAGGCGATCGAGGATTCGATGGCGCGCGTGCCCGAGCTCGCCGCGCAGGCCGACCGCGCCTGGGCCGAGCGCACCGGCCGCAGCCACGGCGTCGTCGAGCGCTACCGCTGCGACGGCGCGCAGACGGTGATCGTCACGATGGGCAGCATGGCCGGCACCGTGCGCGACGCGGTCGACGCGATGCGCGAAGACGGGCAGGCGGTCGGGCTCGTCAAGCTGCGGCTCTTCCGCCCGCTGCCGATGCAGGCGCTGCGCGCGGCGCTGGCCGGCGTGCGCAACGTCGTCGTGCTCGACCGCAACCACTCGCCCGGGGCCGGCGGCATCCTGCACCAGGAGCTGCGCGCCGCGCTCTACGGCATGGAGGGCGCACCGCGCATCCACGGCTGCCTGGCCGGCGTCGGCGGCGTCAACGTGCCGCCCGAACACGTCGCGCGCTTCGTCGGTGAAGTGCTGCAGACCGAACCGCAGCCCGAGTCGCACTGGGTTCGTTGAGGGATAGGACGATGATCGACAACACCCTTCTGGCCGTGCCGCGGCGCGAGGACGACCTGCTGTGCTCGGGCCATGCAGCCTGCCCCGGCTGCTCGGAGCCGATCACGCTGCGCCACATCCTGGCCGTGCTCGGCCCCGACACCATGGCGGTGGTGCCGCCCTCGTGCATGGCGATCATCGCCGGGCCGCAGCCCTTCAGCTCGATGCGCATCCCGGTCTACCAGCCCACGCTCGAAGCCAGCGCCGCCGCTGCCTCGGGCCTGCGGCGGGCGCTCGACGCGCAGGGCCGGCACGAGACCCACGTCATCGTGCTCGCCGGCGACGGCGGCACCTACGACATCGGCCTGCAGTGCCTGTCCTCGGCGGCAGAGCGCAACGAGAACATCATCTACTTCTGCCTCGACAACGAGGGCTACATGAACACCGGCGCGCAGAAGTCGTCTTCGACGCCGCGCTTCGCCTACACGAGCTCGACGCCGGCGGGCAAGACCACGCGCAAGAAGAACCTCACCGAGATCATGGCCGCGCACGGCGTGCCCTACGTCGCCACCGCAAGCGTCGCCTACCTCGCCGACCTGCGCCGCAAGGTCGCCAAGGCCAAGGCCATGCGCGGGCTGCGCCTGATCACGCTGCTCATCCCCTGCCTGGACGGCTGGGGCCTGGCCGACGACGGCGCCCTCGGCGCCGCGCGCCTGGCGGTGCAAAGCGGTGCCTTCCCGCTGGTGGAAGTGGAGGACGGCGTGCGCTGGACGTTGAACAGCGAGACGCCCTCGCGTCCGATCGCAGAGTACCTCGCGGTGCAACGCCGCTACCGCAATCTGCGCCCGGCCGACGTGCGGGCGCTGCAGGGCGAGATCGACGAGGGCTGGGCGCGGCTGGCGCGGCGTGCGCAGGCATCGATGCCGGCTGCGGCCGAGGCACGCGCCGCCTAGGCTCGGCCCCGCTGCGCGAACGCGCAGAAAACGGCGGGAAACTTCAGGGCCGGTGCGTCCAGCGCCTGGCGTTCAGGTGGGATCAAGCCTTCACCCGGGTCAGCAGCCCATGGAGGACGAGGCCGCCGAAGACGAGGAGGAGCATCCACTTCGTGGCCGACGCCGACGCGGACACGGCATAGGCGAGCGGAACGCCAAAGCGCGGCGCAGCGGTGAGCCACGCATGCAATACGTTCTCCATCGCATCGAACGCGGCGGCCAGCGGCAGCGTCCAGGCGGCCAGGCGTCCGAGCCCTGCGCGGGCGGCCGAGAAAAGCGCCGTTCGCGTGGCCAGCAGGAAGCCGAACGCACCGTAGGCCAGGAGCAGCAGGCCGTCGACCGGCAGATGCGCCCGGTATCGCGCCAGATGCTCCGGCGGCCAGGCGTGGATGATGCTGCCGAAGGCCCGCGGCGTGAATGCCAGCTGCAGGGCGAGGATGCCGGGTTCGAGCGGCGCCAAGTAGATCGCCAGACCGCTGAAGAGTGTCACGGCGCAAATGCCGGTCAGCCAGACGGCGAGCCTCGCGACGGGGCAAGGCGTTCGCCCGCCAGTATGCCGTGGAGCTTGCATGTGCATCATTCGTCGGAACGATACACGCGGGTGGGAACCGACATCGAGATCGACTCGAGATCGACGACAGGCGTGACCCTACCGCCCACGATGTTCATTCGGCACCGTGGCGCACGCCCGCGCCGGCCGGCGCACGATGCGCATGCCGGATTCGATGCGCGGCGGGGCGGCCCCGGCGACGCGGCGTCCGCGCAATGGGGAGAACATCATGCACATCCTGCTCAAGCGCGCCTACGAGGCCCCCGCCGAGGCGGACGGGAAGCGCGTGCTCGTCGACCGGCTTTGGCCGCGTGGGGTATCCAAGGACGAAGCGCGGATCGACGCGTGGCTGAAGGACGTCGGCCCGTCGACCGAACTGCGCAAGTGGTTCGGCCACGAGCCGGCGAAGTTCGACGAGTTTCGCAGCCGCTACCGCAAGGAACTCGAGGCCAGCGCGGCGTGGGCGGAGTTGAAGGAGCTCGCGCGGCACGGGAAGCTGACGCTGGTCTACTCCGCCAGGGACGAAGAACACAACAACGCCGTCGTGCTGCGGCAGATGCTGCAGGAGCAGGCTCGAGCGTGACGCCCTTCGCCCGGTTGCTGCGCGAGGTACGCGCGTGCACGGCCTGCGCGGCGCAGTTGCCGCTGGGGCCGCGGCCGGTGCTGCAGGCGCATCCCGCGGCGCGGTTGCTGCTGGCCTCGCAGGCGCCGGGGCGCAAGGTGCACGAGAGCGGAATCCCGTTCGACGACGCCAGCGGGCAGCGGCTGCGCGCCTGGCTCGGCCTCTCGCCCGAGACCTTCTACGACGCGCGCCTGGTCGCCATCGTGCCGATGGCCTTCTGCTACCCGGGCACCGGGCGCTCGGGCGACCTCCCGCCCTTGCCGGAGTGCGAACGGCGCTGGCGCGCGCGCCTGCTCGCGCCGCTGAAACAGATCGAACTGACGGTCGTCATCGGCGGCCACGCGCAGGCTTGCTACGACGCCGCCGACGAGGGGATGGCGCGCCGCCGAACGATCACCGAGGCCGTGCGCAACTGGCGCCGCCACTGGCCGCGACAACTGGTGCTGCCGCACCCGAGCCCACGCAACAACCGCTGGCTGCTGCGCAATCCCTGGTTCGAGGGTGAGGTGTTGCCGGTGCTGCAGGCGCGGGTTGCCGAAGTGCTTTCCGGCGCCGCGCCCGCCGATCGACCAACCACGGCGCGCGGCGCGAATGCCGGCCGCGCGCGCCAGGAGAAGCCCGATGCAGGAAGAGAGACTGCGCTTGCTCGCCGCGATCGCCGAGCAGTTGCCTGATGCCGTCGTGTTCGCCGACCGCGAGGGCTTGATCCGGCACTGGAATGCGGGGGCCGAGGCGGTGTTCGGCTTCGCCGCCGCCGAGGTGACGGGCCGCAGCCTCGACGTGATCATCCCCGAACGCCTGCGCGCGCCGCACTGGGCGGCCTACGAGCGTGCGATCGAGTCGGGGCGCACGCGCGGCGGCAACGCCGTGCGCACGACGCGCGCGCTGCACAAGGACGGGCGCCGGCTCTACGTCGACTTCAGCTTCGGCCTGGTGCTCGACGCCGCGGGATCGGCGCTGGGTTCGGTCGCCCTAGGCCGCGACACGACCGCGCATTACCTCGAGGTCAAGGCGATGCGCGAACGGCTCGCCGCGCACGACGCCGGCAGGGCCGCGGGCTGAGCGCGTTTCGGAGAAGACGGGATCGAGCCGGGGCGTGCGGCGACAGCGTGCCGACCGCCGTGCACCGGCAGTCGACCGTCGGGATCAGGCGCGGGGTTCAGGCGTGGGGATCGGCCCGAACGACGTGGCCGCGCTCGATATCGGCGATGCGCGGCGCGCCGAGCAGGATCATCGTGCGCTGCAGTTCGGTGGCGAACAGGTCGAGCGCGCCGCGCGCGCCGGCTTCGCCGTGCGCGGCCATGCCGAAGACCACCGGGCGCCCGACGAAGACGCCCTTGGCACCCAGCGCCAGTGCCTTCACGACGTCGCTGCCGCGGCGAAAGCCGCTGTCGACGAAGACCGGAATGCGGCCGTCTACGGCGTCGAGCACCGCCGGCAGCGCGCTCACGCTGGCCGGCACCGCGTCGAGCTGGCGCCCGCCGTGGTTGGAGACGATGAGCCCGTCGATACCGTGCTTCAGGGCGCGCCGCCCGTCCTCCGGATGCAACACGCCCTTGAGCAGCAGCGGGCCGGCCCAGAGGCGGCGCAGCCACGTCAGGCTCTCCCAGCCGAGCCTGCGGTCCATCGTGCGCGCGAGCATCGCCGCCTGCGAAGCGGCGCTGCCTGCGGTTCCGTCCTCGGTGAGGTTGACGAAATTCGGCGCACCGTGACGCAGCATCGAAAACGCCCAGCCGGGGTGCAGCAGCATGTCCAGCAGCATTGCCGGCCCGGGCCGGAAGGGCAGGGCGAAGCCGTTGCGCACGTCGCGCTCGCGCATGCCGCTGACGGCCACGTCGACGGTGAGCACGAGCGCGCCGAAGCCCGCCTGCCTGGCGCGGCGGACCATCTGCTCGGCGATGCCGCGCTCGCCCATCACGTAGAGCTGCAGCCATTGCGGCGCCGCGCCCGCGACCTCGCGCACCGCCTCCAGGCGCGCATTGGAGGCGGTCGAGAGCATGTAGGGCAGGCCTGCGGCGGCGGCGGCGCGCGCCATCAGCAGGTCGCCGCCGGGCCGCACGAGGCCGCACAGGCCGATCGGCGCGACGCCGAAGGGTGCGGCCCAGCGCGCGCCGAAGACCTCGACCGCGGTATCGACCTCGGCGGTGTCGCGCAGGCAGGTGGGCTGCAGGTGAAGGCGTTCCAGCGCGGCGGCGTTGCGGTGCAGACAGCGCTCGTCCTCGGCCGCGCCGTCGAGGTAGTCGAAGACGAAGCGCGGCAGGCGGCGGCGCGCACTCGCGCGCAAGTCGGCGAAGTTCAGCAGCATGGGCGGGGGCGGGACGGGGTGACAGCGGGGCGGCGCGGCATTGTCGTCCGACGCCGCGCGGCGTCCGGAGGGCATGGTGGAGAATGGAAAGCACGCAGGAATCGCGTCGAACACGATCAAGGAGGCTGACGATGAGCTCGCACCTGACACCCGGCCAGCGCGCACTGCTGGAAACCACGCTGCGGCTGCGGCACGAGGAGTTGGAGCGCCTGCTGCGGGAACAGCAGGGCGGTCTCTCGCGCGTGGAGCACGCGCACGCCCTGCTGACCGCGGACAGCGACGACGTCAAGCACCGCGAAGCCGCGCGCGAGCTCGATCTGGGGCGGGCGGAGCGCGCGCGCGCCGAATTGAGCGAGGTCGGCGCCGCGCTGCTGCGGCTGCAGGAGGGGCGCTACGGCCGCTGCGAGGACTGCGAGGGCGACATCGCCTACGACCGGCTGAAGATCGAGCCCTGGGCGCGGCTGTGCATCGAATGCGGGAGCGAGCGCGAGCGCCGGCGGCGCTGACGCTTTGTCTTGCCCAGGGCGCGCCCGCTGCCCTGCCGGGGGGGCTTGCGGGCGCCGCGGGGGCGTGGCCTACAGCTCCTGGCTGCGCTTCATCAGCTTGTCGAGGATGAGGTCGAGCTGGCGGTGCTCGTCCTCGTCGAGCACGGCCAGGAACCAGGCCTCGCGGCGCGCGGCTTCGGGCAGCAGGTTCTCGCAGATGCGCGCGCCCTCGGGCACGAGGCTGAGGATGACCTTGCGCCGGTCGGCGGGGTCGCCGTAGGCGCGGATGAGGCCCAGGTCGACGAGGCGGCGCTGCGCGCGCGAGACGCGCGCCTTGTCCATGCTCGTGCGCTCGACGACTTCGTTGAAGACCAGGTCGCCGTAGGCGTAGAGCGCCATGATGATGCGCCACTCGGTCATCGCGATGTTGCAGCGCGACTCGAACAGCCGCCCGATCGACTGCGACACCCGGTTGGCGACCACCGACAGCTTGTAGGGGATGAAATCCTCGAGCTTGCCCATCGGGCCGAGGTTGGCGCGCTTGACCGCGACGCGGCGCGCAGGCGCGGCATTCCGGGTGGGAGCCTGGGCCGTCTTGCCGGTGCGCTTGCGCGCGACGGTCCTGGCGCTGGCCTCGTCGGCGTCTTTCACGGGCATGGGCGGCGGGGTTCCACTCGGGGCTTCGGCGGCGCGCAGTGTAGTGCCGGGCCTTCGCCGCAACGGACGGGATTGTCCCGGACGACGCGCGCCCGGCGGTGTGCGTGAGCGGGATAATACTTGTTGACAACGAAACAATTTCCGCGGACGATGCCTTCTCCGGCGTGCCGTTCGCGCGCGCTGCGCCTGCCCCCGCCATGAGTTATCCCCCCATCCGCCTCTACCTCGACGGCGCCTTCGTCGAGGGACGCTCGCCGACGCGCGTGCACGTGCGCAACCCGGCCGACGGCACGCTGCTGGCCGACTACGCCGGCGCCGGCGCGGCCGACCTGGAACTGGCGCTGCAGGCCGCCGAGCGCGGCTTCGCCGCCTGGTCGCGCATGCTCGCGCTGGAGCGCTTTCGCATCCTCACGCGCGCCACGGCGCTCATCCGCGAGCGCGCCGCGGCGATCGGGCACGTGCTCACGCTCGAGCAGGGCAAGCCGCTGGCGGAGTCGCTGCGCGAGGTGCAGCTGGCCGCGGACATCATCGATTTCCTCGCCGAGGAGGGCAAGCGCCTGGCCGCGCGCGGCGTGCCGCCGCGCCTGGCCAACGTCGTCAGCCAGACGGTGGCGCGCGTGCCGGTGGGCCCGGTGGCGGCCTTCACGCCCTGGAACTTCCCGGCCAACCTGCCGGCGCGCAAGCTCGGCGGCGCGCTGGCCGCGGGTTGCAGCGTCATCATCAAGCCCGACGAGCAGGTCGCCGCCACCTGCCTGGAGATGGCGCGCGCCTTCCACGACGCCGGCCTGCCCAAGGGCGTGCTGGGGGTGGTGATGGGCGATCCGCCGCAGATCTCGTCCACGCTCATCGCCAGTCCGGTGATCGCCAAGGTGTCCTTCACCGGCTCGGTGCCGGTGGGCAAGCAGCTGGGCGAACTCGCCGCGCGCCACATGAAGCGCTACACCGCCGAGCTCGGCGGCCACGCGCCGGTGATCGTCTGCGCCGACGCCGACATCGGCGCCGCGGTGAAGATGGCGGTGCAGGCCAAGTTCCGCAACGCCGGCCAGGTCTGCGCCTCGCCGGTGCGCTTTCTCGTGCAGCGCGCGCGGCTCGACGAGTTCCGCGCCGGCTTCGTCGCCGGTGCCAAGGCGCTGGTGCTGGGCAGCGGGTTGGAGGAGGGCACGCAGGTCGGCCCGCTCATCCACGAGCGGCGCTGCGCGCAGATGCAGGCGCTGGTCGACGATGCGCTCGAGCAGGGCGCGCGTTTGCTATGCGGTGGCCAGCGGCTGGACCGCCCGGGCTGGTTCTACGCGCCAACCATCCTCGAGGGCGCGCCGCCCAGCTGCATGCTGCAGCAGCAGGAGCCCTTCGGCCCGATCGCGCTGCTGGACGCCTTCGACACGCTGGACGAGGCGATCGCGCGCGCCAACGCGCTGCCCTACGGCCTGGCCGCCTACGGCTTCACGAAGGACCTGGCGAGCGCGCACCGGCTGGGTCAGGAACTGCAGGCCGGCATGGTCGGCATCAACCACTTCGGCGTCTCGCAGCCGGAGACGCCCTTCGGCGGCATCAAGGACAGCGGCTACGGCCACGAGAGCGGGCTCGAAGGCCTGCTCGGCTGCACCGAGGTCAAGCTCGTCAGCGTGGCCCTGCCATGAGCATCCGCACCGCAGAACCGCAGGCGCTGCTGCTGGACTTCGGCAGCGTCATCAGCGTCTCGATGTTCGAGCGCCACCGCCAGACCGAGGCCGATCTCGGGCTGCCCGCGGGCAGCCTGACCTGGCTCGGGCCGATCGACCCCGAGACCGACCCGCTCTGGCGCTCGATGCAGCGCGATGAGATCACCGAGCGCGACTACTGGGCGCAGCGCGCGCGCGAGATCGGCGAGGCCTCGGGCAACCCCGGCTGGGACATGCTGGGCATGCTGACGCGCCTGCGGCACACCGACCCGAACGCCGTCGTGCGGCCGGAGATGCGCCAGCTGATCCTGCGCGCGCGCGAGAAGGGGCTGCGCGTGGGCATCCTCAGCAACGAGCTCGAGCTCTTCAACGGCAAGGACTTCATCTCTCGCATGGACGTGCTGCGCGAGATGCACGTGATCGTCGACGCGACGCACACGCACATCCTCAAGCCCGACCCGCGCGCCTACGCGCTCGGGGTGCAGGGCATGGGGCTGCCGGCCGAGCGCATCCTCTTCGTCGACGACCAGTTCCGCAACATCGCCGGCGCGCAGCGCGCCGGCCTGCAGACCCAGTTCTTCGATCTGCGCGACGTCGACGGCACGCTGGCCGCGATCGCCGCGCGCCTGCGAGTGTCGATGGAGGACCCGCGATGAAGCACATGAACAAGGACGAGCTCAAGGCCGCCAATGCCCGGTACCTCTGGCACCCGATGGCGCATCCGCAGGGCATGCGCGACCATCCGCCGGACATCATCGCGCGCGGCGAGGGCAGCTGGATCTGGGACATCGACGGCCACAAGATGGTCGACGGCGTCGGCGGCCTCTGGAGCGCCAACCTCGGCTTCGGACGCCGCGAGATCCGCGACGCGATCGTCGAGCAGCTCGACGAGCTCGCCTTCTACAACACCTTCCGCGGCACCACGCACCCGCGCGCGATCGAGCTCTCGGCGCGGCTCGTGAAGCTGATGGCGCCCGACGACGTCGCCGCGGTCTTCTTCAGCAATGGCGGCTCGGACGCGGTCGAGGGCGCGCTCAAGCTCGCGCGCCAGTACTGGAAGCTGCAGGGGCAGGCCGATCGCGTCAAGTTCATCGCGCTGCGCCAGGGCTACCACGGCGTGCACTTCGGCGGCGCCAGCGTCAACGGCAACACCAACTTCCGCCGCGCCTACGAGCCGCTGCTGCCGGGCTGCTTCCACGTCGATACGCCCTGGCTCTACCGCAACCCCTACACCGAGGACCCCGAGCGCCTGGGCGAGATCTGCGCCGAACTGCTGGACCGCGAGATCACCTTCCAGAGCCCGGACACGGTGGCCGCCTTCATCGCCGAGCCGGTGCAGGGCGCGGGCGGCGTCATCGTGCCGCCGGCCAACTACTGGCCGCTGATCCGCAAGGTCTGCGACAAGCACGGCGTGCTGCTCATCGCCGACGAGGTGGTGACGGGCTTCGGCCGCACCGGGCACCTGTTCGGCACGCGCATGTGGGGCGTCAAGGCCGACCTCTGGTGCCTGGCCAAGGGCATCTCGTCGGGCTACATCCCGCTGGGCGCAACGGCGGTCGGCTCGCGCGTCGCCGAGGGCTTCATGAAGGGGGACGCGACGCTCGGCTCGGTCGGCCACGGCTACACCTACAGCGGCCACCCGGTGGCCGCGGCGGCGAGCTTGGCGACCCTGGACATCCTCGAGCGCGAGGACGTGGTCGGCAACGCCGCGCGCCAGGGCGAGCACCTGATGGCGCGGCTGCGCGACATCGCCTCGCGCTCGCGCCTGATCGGCGACGTGCGCGGCGTGGGTCTCATGGTGTGCCTGGAGCTGGTGGCCGACCAGGCGAAGAAGACGCCGCTGCCGCGCGGCGCCAAGGAGGTCGGCGCGGTCGCGCGCAGTGCCTACCGCCGCGGCGCGATGGTGCGCACCTCGGGTTCGAACATCATCATGTCGCCGGCGCTCACCATCAACCGCGCGGAGATCGACGTCCTCTGCGATGCGCTGGACGCCGCCTTCGCCGAAGTCGAAGGGCGTTGAGCCGATGGGCGCGCCCGCCCGCCAGGCCCTGCGCGCAGCGCTGGCGCGCGAACAGGCGCGCTTCGCCGAAACGCATCCGCGCTCGCGCGCGGCCTTCGCGGCCGGGCAGGCGCACTACCTCTACGGCGCGCCTTCGCACTGGATGCGCCGCTGGGCGGGCGGCTTTCCTCTGGCGGTGAAGGCGGCCAGAGGCGCGCGCCTGCAGTGCGCCGACGGTCTGGACTACGTCGACTTCTGCCTCGGCGACAGCGGCGGCATGTGCGGCCACGGCCATCCGGCGATCACGCGCGCGGTGGCTGAACAGCTGGAGCACGGCGCCACGCTGATGCTGCCCACCGAGGCCGCGGCCTGGGTCGGCGAGGAGCTCACGCGCCGCTTCGGCCTGCCCTACTGGGGCTTCACGACCTCGGCCAGCGACGCCAACCGCGCGGTGATCCGCATCGCGCGCATGATCACCGGCCGCCCCAAGGTGCTGGTCTTCGACGGCTGCTACCACGGCTCGGTGGAAGAGGCGCACGTGGCGCTCGATGCGCAGGGCCGCGTCGTGCTGCGCAACGGCATCCACGCCAACGGCGTCGACCATGCGCGCGTCTCCAAGGTCGTGCCCTACAACGACGCGCAGGCGCTGGGCGAGGCGCTCGCCCCCGGCGACGTGGCCTGCGTGCTCGCCGAGCCGTTCATGACCAATTTCGGCATGTTCGCGCCGCAGCCGGGCTTTCTCGACGAGCTGCGCCGCGCCACGCGCGAGACGGGCACGCTGCTCGTCATGGACGAGACGCACACCTTCTCCAGCGGGCCGGGCGGCGTCACCGGCCGCGACGGGCTGCAGCCGGACTTCTTCGTCGTCGGCAAATCGGTCGGCGGCGGCGTGCCGGTGGGCCTCTACGGCGCCAGCCGGGAGGTCGCCGAGCGCCTGTGGCAGCAGGTGCCCAAGGTCAACCCGGCCGAGGTGCGGCAGAGCGCGCACCTGGGCTTTGGCGGCACGCTGGCCGGCAGCGCGCTGCAGGTGGCGGCGGTGCGCGCCGTGCTCTCGGACGTGCTGACGGCGCCGGCCTTCGCGCACATGAGCCGCCTCGCGCACGAGCTGGCCGCGGCCTCGCGCGCGCTGCTGGCCGAGTTCGGCCTGCCCTGGTGCGTGGTCGACCTGGGCGCGCGCATGGAGACCATGTTCGTGCCCGAGCCGCCGCGCAACGCCGCCGAGTTCCGCGCCAGCCGCGACGACGTGCTGGAGGCGCTCCTGCACGTCTACTTCATGAATCGCGGCGTGCTCATCACGCCGTTTCACTGCATGCTGCTCATGTGCCCGGCCACCAGCGAGGCCGACACCGCCTGCTGGCTGCAGGTGCTGCGCGATTTCTGCGCGGAGTTTGCGGGCAGCGTTGCGTGATGAGCGCCTTTCGCCTCGACGGCAAGGCGGCGCTGGTAACCGGCGCGGGGCGCGGCATCGGCGCGGCGATTGCCACGCGGCTGGCCGAAGCCGGTGCCGCGGTGATGCTCGCCAACCGTTCGCTCGACGCCGCCGAAGGCCTGGCTTCGGCCCTGCGTGAACGCGGGCTGCGCGCGCAGGCCATCCCCTTCGGTGCCGACGAGGCCGGCTGTCGCGCGGCCGTCGTGAAGACGGTGGAGGCCTTCGGTGGCCTGCAGGTGCTGGTGCACAACGCCGGCGGCTGCCTCTGGGCGAGTCTGGAGGCGCTCGATGCGGCGACGCTGCGCCAGACGCTGGCGCTCAACCTCGAGAGCTGCTTCTGGCTCACGCAGGCGGCGCTGCCGGCGCTGGCCGAGCGTGGCGGGCGCATCGTCGTCACGTCCTCGGTCACCGGGCCGCGCGTGGCCATGCTCGACTCGGCGCACTACGCCGCGGCCAAGGCCGGGGTCAACGGCTTCATCCGCGCCGCGGCGCTGGAGCTTGCGTCGCGGCGCATCACCGTCAACGGCATCGAGCCGGGCTTCGTCGCCAAGGATCGCGGGCGCCTCAGCCAGCCCGAGAATCGGGCCGCGCTCGAGCGCGAGATCCCGCTCGGGCAGGCCGGCGCGCCCGACGACATCGCCTTTGCCGCGCTCTACCTGGCCAGCGAGGAGGCGCGCTGGGTGACAGGGCAGACGATCGTCGTCGACGGCGGCATGACGCTGCCCGAGTCGGGGCAGGTGATGGACGAACTGAACCAGCGGAGACAGCGATGACCCAGGGGATCCTGATCGTCGGCACCGCCGACACCAAGGCCGACGAACTGCTCTTCATGAAGCAGTGCGTGGAGGAGGGTGGAGGCCGCGCCGCGGTCATGGACGTGGGTGTGCTCGGCAAGCCGCGCTTTGCGCCCGAGTTCCCGAACACCGAGGTCGCCGCGGCGGCCGGCACGACGATCGAGGCCATCGCCGCGCTTGGCGACGAGAACGCCGCCATGACGAAGATGGCCGAGGGCGCGGTGGCGCTGGCGTTGCGGCTCTACCGCGAGGGCCAGATGCACGGGCTGCTGGCGCTCGGTGGCTCGATGGGCACCGACCTCGCGCTCGACGTCACGATGGCACTGCCGCTGGGCATGCCCAAGTTCGTCGTCTCGACGGTCTCGTACTCGCACCTGATCCCACCCGAGCGCATCGCGCCGGACCTGATGATGATCCTCTGGGCCGGCGGGCTCTACGGCCTCAACGGCATCTGCCGTTCGATCCTCTCGCAGGCCGCCGGCGCAGTGCTCGGTGCCTGCCGCGCCGTCAAGCCCGTCCCGAAAGACCGGCCGATGATCGCGATCAGCTCGCTCGGCTCGAGCAACCTGAAGTACATGATCCGCCTGAAGCCGGCGCTCGAGCAGCGCGGGTACGAGGTCGGCGTCTTCCACAGCACCGGCATGGGCGGGCAGGCGATCGAGTCGCTGGCGGCGCAGGGACGGCTGGCCGCGGTGCTGGACCTGTGCCTGCAGGAGGTCGGCAACGAAGTGCATGGCTCGGTCGTCACCTCGGGTCCGACGCGACTGGAGGCAGCGGGCGGGCGCGGCATTCCGCAGATCGTCGCTCCCGGCGCGCTCGACATGATCGATATGCAGACATGGAAGCCGGTACCGGCGGCCTACGTCGGGCGCCCATACCATGCGCACAACCGGCTCATCGCCTCGGTCTCGATGACGCCCGCGGAGCGGGAGCGCGCGGCGCGCGTGGTCGGCGAGAAGCTCGCGCGCGCCAAGGGGCCGGTCGCCTTCCTGCTGCCGCAGGACGGCATCCAGGGCTGGGACCGCGAGGGCGAGCCGCTGCACGACCCGAAGGGCCTCCAGGCGCTGCAGGAAGCGCTGCGAAGGGACGTGCGCCCGCCGGTGCAGCTGATCGAGGTCGAAGGCCACATCAACGACGCGGCGTTCTCGGACGCCGTGCTCGCCGTCTTCGACCGCTGGGTCGTCGAGGGACATATCCCACCGGGCCGGAGCGCGGCTTGAGCGCGATGGACGCGTTCGTCACCGGCGCGCGCTGCATGGCGCTGCAGCGCGAGCTGATCGACGAGATGGCCGCGCTGCACGGCTTGTAGCCCAGCCGCAGGGCCGGCGGGAAACCCCGTCGCGGGTGCAGTTTCGGCAAACATGCCTCTCAAGTGCATGTATTATGGAAGCACCTTCTCTCCGCGCCCGAAGACCGATGTCCACCGACGCCCTGCAGCAAACCCTCGAGCGCCCCTACCAGCACGGATTCGTCACCGACATCGAGTCGGATTCGCTGCCGCCGGGCCTGGACGAGAACACCATCCGCGCCATCTCCAAGCGCAAGAAGGAGCCCGAGTTCCTGCTGCGCTGGCGGCTCGCCGCCTACGAGCGCTGGCGCCAGATGGAGCCCCCCGAATGGGCGCGGCTGACCATCAACCTGATCGACCTGCAGTCGCTGTCCTACTACTCGGCGCCCAAGTCGATGGCCAACAAGCCCAAGAGCCTGGACGAGGTCGACCCCAAGCTGCTCGAGACCTATGAGAAGCTGGGCGTGCCCCTGCACGAGCGCGCCGCGCTGGCCGGCGTGGCGGTGGATGCGGTCTTCGACTCGGTCTCGGTGGGCACGACCTTTCGCAAGCAGCTGGCCGACGTCGGCGTCATCTTCTGCTCGATCTCGGACGCCGTGCGCGAGCACCCCGAGCTCGTCGAGCGCTATCTCGGCAGCGTCGTGCCGGTGGGCGACAACTACTACGCGGCGCTGAACTCGGCGGTCTTCTCCGACGGCTCCTTCGTCTACGTACCCAAGGGCGTGCGCTGCCCGATGGAGCTCTCGTCCTACTTCCGCATCAACGCGCGCAACACGGGGCAGTTCGAGCGCACGCTGATCATCGCCGAGGCGGGCGCCGAGGTCAGCTACCTCGAGGGCTGCACCGCGCCGCAGCGCGACGAGAACCAGCTGCACGCGGCGGTGGTCGAGCTCGTCGCGCACGACGACGCCTTCATCAAGTACTCGACGGTGCAGAACTGGTACCCCGGCGACGAGGAAGGCCGCGGCGGCATCTACAACTTCGTCACCAAGCGCGCGCTGGCACTGGGCAAGCGCTCGCGCGTGGCCTGGACGCAGATCGAGACCGGCTCGGCCATCACCTGGAAGTACCCGAGCGTGGTGCTGCGCGGCGAGGGTTCGAGCGGCGAGTTCCACTCGATCGCGGTCTCGAACCACCGCCAGCAGGCGGACACCGGCACGAAGATGATCCACTTGGGCGCGAACACGACGAGCCGCATCGTCTCCAAGGGCATCAGCGCCGGGCACGCGCACAACAGCTACCGCGGGCTCGTGCGCGTGGCGCCCACCGCAGCGGGCGCACGCAACCACACGCAGTGCGACTCGCTGCTCATCGGCTCGCACTGCGGCGCGCACACCTTCCCGACCGTCGACGCCGCGCGCGCGGACGCCGTCGTCGAGCACGAGGCGACGACGACGCGCATCTCCGAGGAGCGGCTCTTCTACGCACGCCAGCGCGGGCTGGACGAGGCCGAGGCGACGGCGCTCATCGTCGGCGGCTTCTGCCAGGCCGTGCTGGACGAACTGCCGATGGAGTTCGCGCTCGAGGCGCGCGCGCTGCTGGCGGTGTCGCTCGAAGGCGCGGTCGGTTGAGCAGCGGCGCATGGCCAACCCAGGACAACCAGGAGAACGAATGAAGCAAGCCGAGAAGACCGCCGCCGGGCCGCTGCTGAGCGTGCGCGGCCTGCGCGTGGACATCGCCAACAAGCGCATCCTGCGCTCGGTCGACTTCGAAGTCGACGCGGGCGAGCTGGTGGTGGTGATGGGCGCCAACGGCAGCGGCAAGAGCACGCTGGCGCTGGCGCTGGCCGGCCACCCGCGCTACGAGGTCGCCGGCAGCGCGAGCCTCGCCGGGCAGGACCTGCTTGCGATGCCGGTCGAGGCGCGCGCGCGCGCGGGGCTCTTCCTGTCCTTCCAGGCGCCGCCCGACATCCCCGGCGTGAAGAACAACCTCTTCATCCGCACCGCGCTCAACGCGCAGCGCGCCTCGCGTGGCGAGGCCGAGATCGACGCCTTCGACTTCCTCGGCCAGGCCAAGAGCGGCGCCAAGCGCCTGGGCCTGCCCGAGACCATGCTCGGCCGCCCGGTGAACGAGGGTTTCTCGGGTGGCGAGCGCAAGAGGAACGAGTTGCTGCAGCTCTCGCTCTTCAAGCCGCGCGTGGCGCTGCTCGACGAGATCGACTCGGGCCTGGACGTCGACGGCGTGCGCGCGCTCGTCGAGCTCATCGCGGGGATGCGGCAGGAGGGAACGGCCTTCGTCGTCGTCTCGCACTACCTGCACCTGATCGAGATGCTCGAGCCCACGCGCGTGCTGCGCCTGCACGAGGGCTGCATCGCCGAGAGCGGCGACCTCGAGCTGGCGCGCAGCATTACTTCCCAGGGCTTCGCGGCTGCGGCTGCGCCGGCCGCAGCGGTCGCGGGGGCATGATGAACACCGCCCGCGCCGAGACGCTCGCCGCGCGAGCCCAGCTGCTGGAGCAGGGCGGCTGGGAATTCCGCCGCCTGGAGGCCTTTCGCTTCGTGCCGCCGCCCGCGGCCGCGGTCTGGCTGGGCGACGAGCCCTGCGGCAGCTGCGATGCGTCGCCGCTGGCCGGGGCCGGCTGGACGCTGCACCCGGTGGGGGCGGCCGGCCTCGTCGACGCGCGCTGGCTCGATGCCTCGGATTCGACGCAGCGCGCGGCGCTGTTCGCGGGCCTGCCGCTGCCCGGTGACGATGCGGTGGCACCTTTCGCCTGGGCGCATCGCGCGCTCTGTCGCCAGGGGCTGCGTTTGCGCGTGGCGGCTGCCGCCGACGCCGAAGCCCCGCCCCTCATGCTGCAGTTGCGGCACCTGCCGCGCGAAACGGTGGAAGCGCCCTTGCTCGTCGTCGAACTCGAACCCGGCGCACGCTGCGTCATCGTCGAGACGCACGAGCGCGACGCCGTCGGCTGCAGCCGCGATCTGGTGCAGAACCTGCAGATCCACCTGCGCCTGGGGCAGGGCGCCCGGCTGCAGCACTGGCGCCAGGTGGAGCCCGCTGCGGGCGACCGCATCGCCCATCACCTCGACCTGCGCCTGGGCGCCGGCGCGCACTATGCGCAGGCCATGCTCGCCGTGGGCAGCGCCTACCACCTGCAGCGCACGCAGGTGCAGTTCGACGGCGAGGACGCCACCGCGCAGCTGGGCAGCGTGCTGCTGGCCGACGCGCAGCAGCTCGACCAGCAGGTGCGCATGATCCACGGCGCCTCGCGCAGCGCGAGCACGGCGCGCGCGCTGGCGCTGGCGCGCGGCAAGGCGCTGGTGGCCTCCGACCAGTACGCCCACGTGCGCCCCGGGGTGGAGAACGCCGACATCCACCAGCACCTGGCCGGCATCCCCACCGGCGGTGCGCCGCGGCTCGTCATGCGCCCGCAGCTCGAGATCGAGAACGACGCCGTGCAGGCCGCGCACGGCACGACCTGGGGCCGCCTGCCCGAGGAGTCGATCTTCTTCGCGCGCCAGCGCGGACTGGACGAAGCCACGGCCTTGTCGCTCATCCTGCACGGCATGGCCGCGGCCGAGCTCGAGCGCGGCCTGGGCGACGAGGCCTTGTGCGAGACCGTGGGCGCCCGGCAGGCGCTGGAAGCGGCGCTGACGCGACTGCTGAGCGCCGCCCCCGCGGCAGCGCCGGCGACGGAGGCCAGCCATGGGTGACCGACTGCCCAGCGGCGACGCCATGACGAGCGCCTTCCCGGTGCTCGCGCAGCAGGTCAACGGCCACGCGCTCGCCTATCTCGACAACGGCGCGACGACGCAGATGCCGCTGCAGGTGATGGAGGCGATGCGCCGCTTCGACACGCACTCGCGCGCCAACATCCACCGCGGCGTGCACACGCTCAGCCAGCGTGCCACCGACGCCTACGAGGCCGCGCGCGAACGGCTGCTGCGCTACGTCGGCGGCAACGAGGCGCACGAGCTCGTCTTCACCAGCGGCACCACCGAGAGCCTGAACCTGGTGGCGCAAGGCCTGTCGCTGCCCGGGATGCCCTCGGGCGGCGGCGGCGCCGCGCTGCTGCCGGCGTGGATCCAGCCCGGCGACGAGATCGTCACGACGGCGCTCGAGCACCACGCCAATCTCGTTCCCTGGCAGCTCGCCGCGCGCCGCACCGGCGCGCGCCTGCGCGTGCTGCTGCCCGACGCCGAGGGGTGCGTGACGACCGAGGCGCTGGCGGCATTGCTGTCGCCGCGCACGCGCGTGTTCGCGGTCACCGCCTGTGCCAACGGCAGTGGCGAGCGTCCGCCGTACGAAGCGCTTCTGGCGCTGGCGCGGGAAGCCGGTGCGCTGACCGTGCTGGACGCGGCGCAGGCGGTTTCCCACGAGGTGCCGCAACTCTCGATGCTGGCCTGCGACTTCATGGCCTTCTCCGGCCACAAGATGTATGGCCCGATGGGAACGGGTGCGCTCGTCGGCCGGCGCGAGGCGCTCGAGCGCCTGACGCCGCTGCGCATGGGCGGCGACATGGTCGAGTGGGTGTCCGAGACCGACGCCGGCTTCGCCGCGGTGCCGCAACGCCTCGAAGGCGGCACGCCCAACGTCTGCGGCGCCGTGGGTCTGGCCGCAGCCGCCGACTTCATCGACGGCGTCGGTCGCGAAGCCATCAGCGCCCACGTCGAGGCGTTGCGCGAGCACGCGGTGGCGGGCCTCTCGGCGCTGCCCGGTGTGCGCGTTCTTGCGCGCCAGACGCGGCGCACCGCGATCGCCTCCTTCGTCGCCGAGGACGTGCACCCGCACGACATCGGCACGCTGCTGGACGAGCGCGGCATCGCCGTGCGCACCGGCTGGCATTGCGCGCAGCCGCTGCTCGAGCGTCTGTGCCAGTCGCCGACGACGCGCGCCTCGTTTGCCCTCTACAACACGCACGCCGAGGTCGAGCGGCTCGTCCAGGGCGTGGCCGCTGCACTGGACATGCTGCGATGAGCGGAGCCGACTTCGACCTCTACCAGCAGCTGGTGCTCGAGCACAAGCGCTCGCCGCGCTGCTTCGGCACGCTGCCTGCGCCCACGCACCAGGCGCGCGGTCGCAACCCTTCGTGCGGAGACGACATCGGCGTGCAGCTGCAGGTCGCGGGCGACGTGCTGCAGGACATCCGCTTCGAAGGCCGCGGCTGCGCCATCTGCATCGCCTCGGCATCGATGATGAGCGAGGCCGTGCGCGGGCAGAAGCTGGACGATGCCAAGGACCTTCAGCAGCGCTTTCGCGCCGTCATCACGGGCGAGATCGAACCCGAGGAGGCCAACCTCGGCAAGCTGGTGAGCCTGGGGGCGGTGCGCCGTTACCCGAGCCGCATCAAGTGCGCGCTGCTGGGCTGGCATGCGCTCATGCACGCGCTGCAGGACGCCGGCGGCGGCGCTGCCGCGCAGGACGATCCCGACATCGTCGTCGACCACGCCGGCGCGGCCGGCGACGCGGCGGCGCCGCCCACACCCGATGGAGCACCCCGATGAGGTTGCAGCAGGAAAAGACCACGACCACGCGCAGCGTGCAGGCGCGCTGCGTTCCCAGCGGCGAGCAGATCGAGGTACCCGCCGGCACCACCGTGACCATCACGCAGGCGCTGGGCTCGAGCTTCAGCGTCATCGCCGGCGGGCAGCTCGTACGCATCGACGGCGCCGATGCCGACGCCATCGGCCGCGCCGTGCCGCCGCCGCCGCCGACGCTGCCCAAGGGCGCCTCCATCGAGGAGGCCAAGGAACTCGTCTGGGAGACGCTCAAGACCTGCTACGACCCGGAGATCCCGATCGACATCGTCGAGCTCGGCCTGGTGTACCGCTGCGACCTCGAGCCGCAGGAGGACGGCCGCTTCAAGGTCGAGATCGACATGACGCTGACCGCGCCGGGATGCGGCATGGGCGAGGTCATCGCCAACGAGGTCGCCGACAAGGTGCTGGCGCTGCCGGCAATCTCGCAGGTCGACGTGCAGATGGTCTTCGACCCGCCCTGGGATCGCTACCGCCTCTCCGAGGTGGCGCGGCTGGCGCTGGGGATGTAGGGCAGGGCGCGGCGAGCGGGCGATCGGGAACAGGGACGAGCATGCGGCTGGCCGACTACACCGACTATGCCTTGCGCGTGCTCTTGTACTGCGCGCGCCACGACGAGCGCCTGGTGACGGTGGCCGAGATCGCCGAGCAGCAGGGCCTGGCGAAGAACCATGTGATGAAGATCGTCGCCGACCTCGCGCACGCCGGCCTGCTGGAGACGGTGCGCGGGCGCAGTGGCGGCGTGCGTCTGATGCGCCCGGCGCGCGAGATCCGCATCGGTGACGTCGTGCGCCTGGGCGAGACCGACCTGCGCCTCACCGAGTGCTTCGACGAGCGCAGCAATGCCTGCAAGCTGACGCCGGAGTGCCGCCTGCGCGGCGTTTTCGCGCGGGCGCTGCACGCGTTCTTCGGCGTGCTCGACGCCATCACGCTGGCCGAACTCGCCGGTTCGGCGCCACGCCGGTCCAAGCCCTCGAACGAGCCTGCACCCGCCTAAAGCCGGCGCCGGCACGCAATCCCTTCCGATGAACATGAGCACCGAACGATTTCCTGCCTTCTACGCGCAGGCCCCGCGCATCCGCGTGCACGATCCGCTGGCCGCCTTCCTCGGCGCCGCCGAGGACGGCGTGCTCGACTACGGCTATGGCGATGCCGTGCGCCTGGCCGGTCATTCGTGCCCGACGGTGGCCGGAGCCTGGCTCATGGCGCGCGCGGCGCTCGCCGCGCTCTACCCGGACACCTTGCCCGAGCGCGGCGGCGTCGTCGTCGAGTTCTCGGATGCGGCCGATCAGGGCGTGACGGGCGTGATCGCACGCGTCGTCTCCTTGCCCACGGGCGTTGCCGGCGACGAGGGCTTCAAAGGCATCGCGGGGCGCTTCACGCGCAGCGGGCTGCTGCGCTTTGCCGCGCCGATCCGCGGCGAGATGCGCGTCACGCGAAGCGACGGTGGCGGTGCCGTCGATGTGCGCACGCAGATCGGGCTCGTTCCGGGTGACCCGGGCATGCGCAGCGCGATGATCGGCGCATTGGACGGCGACGCCGACTCGCTCGCCGCCTTCGGTGCGATGTGGCAGGAGCGGGTGCGCCGCCTGCTGCTGGAGCACGCGGACGACCCCGAGGTGGTCATCGTCACCAGGGTGCCGGCCGGCGGCTGACGCGCAGGCAGGCGCTTCGCCCCGGCCTGCGCGTCAGGAAGGCCGGGCGGGGCGGATGGGGACCGTCCGCCACGGCCCCGGGCTCAGGGCTTGGGCTGGTTGCGCAGGTCGCGCACGCGCACGGCCTTTCCCTGCGATCGCGGGATGGCTCCCGGGGCCAGCACGTCGACGTGCGCGGAGATGCCGACGATGGCCTTGATGTGGTGCGCCGCATCGGCTGCCAGCAGCGGGTACTGCTCGGTCGGCACCGAGGGCAGGGCCTCGATCTCCATGCGCACGGTGTCGAGCACGCCCTCGCGCATCAGCACGAGCTGGTAGTGCGGGGCGATGCCCGGGCGGCCGACCAGCACCGCCTCCAGCTGCGAGGGGTAGACGTTGACGCCGCGGATGATGAGCATGTCGTCGTTGCGGCCGGTGACGCGCAGGATGCGCACGTGCGTGCGGCCGCAGGAGCAGGTCTCGCGCGCCAGGCGCGTGATGTCGCGCGTGCGGTAGCGGATCATCGGCAACGCCTGCTTGGTGAGCGTGGTGATGACGAGTTCGCCGGGCTCGCCCTCGGGCACGCGCTTGCCGGTGTCGGGATCGATGGTCTCGAAGAGGAAGTGGTCCTCCCAGCCGTGCAGGCCGTTGCGGTGCTCGCACTCGCAGGCCACGCCCGGGCCCATGATCTCGGAGAGGCCGTAGATGTCGCGTGCCTTCAGGCCCATGCGCGCCTCGATCTCGTCGCGCATGGCCTCGCTCCAGGGCTCGGCGCCGAAGACGCCGACGGCCAGTCCGCATTGGCGCAGGTCCACGCCCTGCTGCTCGGCGACCTCGGCGATGGCCAGCGCGTAGGAGGGCGTCGAGCACAGCACGCGCGGGCGGAAGTCGGCCATCAGCGTGACCTGGCGCTCGGTGCCGCCGCCCGAGACCGGCACCACCGTGGCGCCCAGCCGGGTGGCGCCGTCGTGCGCGCCCAGCCCGCCGGTGAAGAGGCCGTAGCCGTAGGCGTTGTGCACGATGTCGCCGGGCCGTGCGCCGGCGCCGAAGAGCGAGCGCGCGACGAGGTCGGCCCAGTTGGAGAGATCCTGCGCCGTGTAGCCGACGACGGTCGCCTTGCCGGTCGTGCCCGAGGAGGCGTGGATGCGCGCCAGTTCGGTGCGCGGGCGCGCGAAGAGGCCGAAGGGATAGTTGTCGCGCAGGTCGGTCTTGACGGTGAAGGGCAGCTTCTGGAGGTCGTCGAGCGACTTGATGTCGTCGGCGCTCTTCAGTCCCGTGGCCGCCAGCCGCGGCTTGTGCCAGGGCACGTGCTCCCAGGCGTTGCGCACGCTCTCGCGCAGGCGCTGCAGCTGCAGCTGCTCGAGCTTCTCGCGCGGCAACGTCTCGACGTCGGCGTGCAGGAAGTCGGATTGGTTCCGGGTGGAGGCGACGGTCTCGGTCATGAGGGCTTCCTCTGATCGTTGGGCGGCGTGGAGGTACTTGGGGTCGATGGAGCGTGCCGGCCCCAGCGCCGCCCCGGTGCGGGGGGCGCTGCGGCGAGGGCGATAACTTAGCGTCCGCCGCGCACGGGCAGATGCGGTAGCGCAAAACCTTGGTTGAATGCCGCGCGCGTGATGAGCATGAACTTGAAGAAGGAGCCCGCCGCCGTGGACAAAAGGCCCGTGAGCACCTGCAGCGGCAGCTTGACCGCCGCCGGCAGCGGCGTCAGCCAGACGATCAGCACCAGCGCCAGCGGCAGCAGGCTGCCGGCGAGGTAGCCCGGCTTGGTGCGATCCACCGCGCGCAGCGAGGCCGGCCGCTTCTGCAGCGCGGCGGCCAGCTTGCTGTACCAGCCGCTGCCGGCGACGAAGCGCAGCAGCAGCAGCAGGCCCAGCGCCGGCCAGGCCCAGGCCGGCCCCTGGCCCCACCAGGGCGCGAGCGCCCAGTACAGGCCCGCACCCTCGGCGAGCCCGGTGGCGACGATGAGCGGCACGATGCGCGGCTCGCGCCAGGAGGGGATGCCCTTGCTCGCCTTCAGGATGCGCGCCTGGCAGTAGAGGAAGGCGGCGGCGAAGAGCGCGGCCAACGGCTGCACCTGCGGCCACAGCAGGCTGGCCGCGCCGCTGGCCATGAGCAGCGGCGCCACCGCCGCCTCGCGCGACATCCACGAGGTGTGCGGGTGGAAGAAGACGTTGATGGCGCGCAGCGGGCGCCCGATCTCCGCCCACACGCACAGCAGCCCGGTGCCGATGAGCGCCAGCGCCAGGAAGATCAGCACCAGGCGCAGCGTCCCTTCGGCGCCGGCCACGGTCGAGAACAGCAGCAACCCGCAGCCGGCGCCGCCGCCCATGAAGTTGCCCGCGGCGCGCTCGTCCCAGTGCAGTTGCTGCCACGGCTTGGGGCCGTAACTCATCGGCTGCTCTCCTTGTCGTCGTCCCGGCCGTCCTTGGCATCCCACAAGTAGTAGAAGTTGGGCCTGGTGCCCAGCTCCTCGTGCATGCGGAAGTGCTTGTTCTCGGCCAGCAGCTGCGAGACGTTGCTGTCCGGGTCCTCGATGTCACCGAAGGCCAGGGCCTGCGCCAGGCACGAGTTGACGCAGGCCGGCGTGGCCGCCGGGTCGACGCCGGGCGTCAGGCCGTTCTCGAGGCCGTAGTCGATGCGGTCGACGCAGAAGGTGCACTTGGTCGCGACGCCGATGCGCTCCTCGTCGAAGCGCGCCTGCTCGTGCTCGCTCATCTTGCCGTAGGCGAAGGTGGGCTTCTCGGTCTTGTAGCGCGCCTGGTAGGGGCAGGCCACCGCGCAGTAGGCGCAGCCGATGCACAGGTCGTAGTCGATCGTGACGATGCCGTCGGGCCGCTTCTTCGTCGCCGTGCTCGGGCAGACTTCCATGCACGGCGGGTCGTCGCAGTGCTGGCAGCCGGTGGGCACGAAGACGCGCTGCACGTTCGGGAACTCGCCCACCTCCATGTCGAGCACGCGCCGCCACTGCACGCCCGGCGGCGTGGCGTTGGCGTGCTTGCACGAGGCGGTGCAGGTCTGGCAGCCCACGCAACGGCGCAGGTCGGCCACCATGGTCCAGCGCGTCATGCCGGCACCCTCCGTCGGCCCGCGGGGGCCTTGCTGACCTTCACGCGCACGAGGTCGGCGCCCGAGCCGGTGGCGTCGGTGAGGTCCAGCGACATCTCGGCCAGCGTGTTCAGGCTGGGCACGCCGAAGTCCTTGGCCAGCGGTGTCGCCCAGTGGTCGAACTGGCCGACGAGCAGCAGCGTGTCGGGGCGTATGCCCTGACGCAGCACGACCAGGCCGCGCGTGCTGCGCCGCGGCGTGGCGATGTCGACCCAGTCGCCTTCCTCCACGCCCAGCTTCTCGGCCGCGGCCGGGTTCATGACGACGCCGTTGTGCCCGGCGACGTTGCCGGCCACCTCGCGGATCATCTGCATGGCGACGTTGCCGCCCCAGGCGTACTGCATGCTGCGCGCGGTGACGAGCCAGAACGGATAGTCCGCGGGCTGGCCGCCGGCCTTGGCGACGCTGGCCTCCCACAGGCTCGGGAAGTCCTTCCACGGCGGCAGCGCCTGGTACTCCTCGAGCTGCTTGTCCCACCAGTGCATGTCGTTCTCGTGCAGGCGGCGGCCGAGCTCGGCGCCGACGCGCTTGAGCCGCTCCTGGTAGGGCATCTCGAAGCGGATGCCCTTCTCGACGACGGTCGGGTAGAGGTACCAGAGGTCGCGCGGGAAGGGCCGGGTCTTGAAGCCGTTCTCCTTCCACCACTCGAGCCCGAGCACCTCGGCGCCTTCGGTCAGTTCGGCGCTGGCGGCCTTGCAGGCGGCATCCCAAATCTGTTCGCGCGTGTGCGGCACGGTCGGATCCAGCGAGAAGTCGCCGAACTCACCGTCGAGCTTGACGCCGCAGGTGCCGCGGTTGATCGCCGCGTTGTACTTCTCGAGGAGGCCGCAGCGCTTGGCGAGCTCGGTGCAGATGTCGCTGAAGTCGCGCGCGTCGCCGCGCGCCTGCACCGCCGGCTGGCGCAGCGCGAAGCCCTCGTGGTCCCAGAACTGCTCCTGGTACTTGGTCGCGGCCAGGCGCAGCAGCTGCAGACCCTCGAGGTCGGTCGCATCCGGCAGCAGCACGTCGGCGAAGTGGTTGCTTTCGTCGTGCGTGTAGGCGAAGGCGACGACGAAGGGGAAGCGCGCGATCTTGTCGGTAACGCCCTTGGTGTCCCAGAACGAGATCGCCGGGTTGGTGCGGTAGACGAACCAGACGTCCGGCGGCTCGACCTTGGGCAGACCCTTGGGCGTGTTGTCGAGGAACATCCACGAGAAGTGCGTGGGCCCCAGCGCCTGGGCCCAGGCGTTGTTGCCGGTCAGCGGCACCATCGTCTTGTAGGCGTTGCGGATGTTCGGCTGCGCCGACCACTTCTCCTTGGACGTCGGGTTGAAGGGGTAGTCCATCAACCCGTCCTCGCCGGCGCGCACGCTCTCGTGGCGCTCGGCCATCGGGCGCACGAGGCGCACCGTGGTGCCGATCGTGCCGCCGGGCACCTCGAGCGCACCGACGAGGGTCGCCAGCAGCGTGCGCGCCCAGCAGCACTCGTAGCCGCCCCAGCCGTTGTTGACGGTCTTGCCGAGTGTCACCGCCACCGGGCGGAAGGGCATGGTCTTGCCGTTGATCTCGATCGTCTGGCCGACGCAGGCGTGGTCCAGGTACTCGTTGGCGATCTGGCGCATGTCCTTGGCCGGCACATCGCAGATGCCCTGCGCCCACTCGGGCGAGTAGGGCTTCATGTGCGCGACGAGCTTGTCGAAGGCGGTCTCGCCGGTCAGCATGCCGTCGCCCATCACGTCCTGGTCCGGGCCGATCTCGACCGCGTCGACCTCGACCCTGGCCGACAGCGCCTCGCGGATGCCCGGGGTGTCGTGCGGCACCGCGCGCCGGGTGTTTTCATCCCACACGAGCGGCTTGCGCGTCGCGCGGTCGCGCAGGTAGTAGCCGTTGGCGCCGATCAGGTAAGGCGAGCTCGTGTGCCGCGCCAGGTGCACGAGGTCGAGCTTCTCGCGCGGCGCCTCGTGCAGCATCACGTGGATCAGCGCGTAGAGGAAGGCGGCGTCGGTCTTGGGCCGGATCGGCACCCACTTCGCGGAACACGCCCCGGTGACCGAGAGGTGCGGCTCGACCTGGACCCGCTTCATGCCGCGGATGCGCGCATCCGAATGACGCCAGATGCCGACGACGCCGCCGGCGGCCTCGATGTTGTTGCCGCAGGAGATGAGGTAGTTGCAGCTCGGCGTGTCGGGCGCGACGATGAAGGCGCGGTGCCAGAGCTCGCCGTAGAGGTGCTCCGAGTGGTAGCACTTGACGCCCTGGCCCGAACCGAAGCCCATGTCCACCGGCCCCCAGGCGGCGAGGAAGGCCGGGAAGGTGCCCATGTAGAACTGCGGCGTGCCGCCACCGCCGAAGCTCGCTGCCAGGCGCGGGTAACCCGAGGCGTCGGTCAGCCCCTCGGCGCGCAGGCGGTTGAGCCGCTCGGCGATGAGGTCGAAGGCCTCGTCCCAGCTGATCGGCACGAAGCCCGGATCCTCGTCGCGCCCCTTCTTCGGATTGCTGCGCTTCATCGGCGTCAGGATCCGGTTCGGGTTGTAGGTCTTCTGGATCAGGCCGAAGGCCTTGACGCAGACCTTGCCGCCGCCGGGGTGCACTTCGGCGGCGCAGAAATTGGGTTCGACCTCGGTGGCGACACCGTTCTCGACCTTCACCGTGAGCAGGTCGGGCCCGGCCACGCACTGGTAGCAGTAGGTGGGGACGCGCTTCACGCCCTCGGGGTCGCGCGGCTTGACCACGCGCGGGGCGATGCCGATCGGTTCCGGGGCGTTCATGCGAGCCTCTCTCTCTGCACCTGCGGTGCCGTCCTTCGCCGGGACCCGATCGCGCGCTCACGGGTGAGGGCAAAGAGACCCGCGGTGCCGGCGCCGGCCTGGGCGGTGTGCATCATCGTGTTGCGTCCTGGGGATGAGTGGTGCGGTCGATCGTCCCGCGACACTCCGGTCGAGGCAATACTGGAACTTTGGTACCCGAATGCAGAATTTGGATTGACTCAGAGCAAACGGGAGACTTTGCATAAGGGAAAGTCCCAGGGCCAAAGGCGATGCCGCCAGCCCGGGCCGCGCGCCGCGCGGCGGACGCGCCGTCAACCGGCGATCGCGGACTCGTTGGCGGCGTCGCGACCACGGCCGAAAAGGCTGCGCACCAGTTCGCGCAGCCAGCGCTGGGCCGGGTCGGCGCTGACGCTTTCGTGCCAGAGCATCACGACGTCGTAGCCGACGCCGTCGGGCAGCGTCCAGGCGCGCAGTCCGTGGCGGCCGGCCTCGGCGTCGGCGAACATCTGCGGCACGATGGCGACCAGGTCGGTGCCATGGACGAGCGCCGGCACGGCGCCGAAATGGCGCAGACGAACGCAGCTCGTGGCAGCCAGGCCCAGCCGTTCGAGCAGGCGCTGCACGCTGCCGAGCAGGCTTTCGGTCGGTGCCGCCAGCGCCAGCGCCGCCTGTGCCAGCTGGGCGCGCTCCAGCCGCTGCGCCGGTGCCGGCTGCGGCGGCTGCCAGTCCTTGTCGGTCAGCGCCACGTAGTGCTCGTGAAAGAGCAGTTCACCGATCACGCCCTGGTGCTCGGCCGCGAGCATGCCGATGGCGAGGTCGATCTCGCGCGACTCCAGCGCCGCGCTCACGCGCTCGGCATCGACGGCTTCGTTGGTGAGGCGGCTCGCGGGCGAGAGCCGGCGCACCTGGCGCGCCAGCGTGGGCATGAACATCATCTCGCCCAGGTCGCTGAGCGAGAGGCGCCAGTGCACGCCGTCGGTCTCGGGGTCGAAGCTCTGGCCGCGGCAGAGCGCGCTCTCCAGCTCCAGCAGGTGCGCCGCCACCAGCGGCGTGATGCGCTGCGCCAGCCGCGTCGGGTGCAGGCCGGTCGGCGAGCGCACGAAGAGGGCGTCGCCGAAGCAGTGGCGCAGCCGCGCGAGCGCGTTGCTGGTGGCCGATTGCGAGAGTGCGAGCTGGCAACCCGCCTCGGTCACCGAGCCGGTGCGGTGGATGGCGCAGAGCACGCGCAGCAGGTTGAGGTCGAGCTGGCGGAAGTTCAGTGCCATGGTCCGGATCCTCATTCGCCGCGTCGATGCGGCGGATTCGCTCAATCCATTGGCCCGCGCTCGCGACGGGCACTAGATTGCGCCCTGCGCCGAACCCGGGCCACGTCGCGTGCACGGCGCGCCAGCCTGCCCGACGCGCGCGGGTTGCCGCCTTTGTCGCCCGCACGCCTTGGCGGCAACCTGCCGAACGTAGTCACCCTCCCGACGCATCGCATTGCACCAGATCAAAGCCAATTCGGGTATTGCGGTACCAAATTGAACCTTTGCAAGTGAAACATTCCGCTCGAAGCAGGCGATCGGAATCACCGACGACAAGGAGACAAAGCTCGTGAGCAACCGCATCGTCCGACGCGAACAGTTCTCCGACCTCACCTTCCTCTGGGAGCTCGAGGCCCCCGACGTCGCCGACGCCGCCGAGCCCGGCCACTTCGTGATGGTGCGCCTGCACGAGGACGGCGAGCGCATCCCGCTCACCGTGGCCGACTTCGACCGCGAGCGCGGCACCATCACCATCGTCGTGCAGGCTTTGGGCAAGACGACGGCGGCGATGCGCGACCAGTACGCCGAGGGCGACGAGGTGCTGGACTTCGTCGGGCCGCTCGGGCTGCCGCAGCACATCGAGAAGGCCGGGCACGTCGTGCTCGTGGGCGGCGGCCTGGGCGTGGCGCCGGTGTTCCCGCAGCTGCGCGCGTTCAAGGAGGCGGGCAACCGCACCACCTGCATCGTCGGCTTTCGCGACGCCTCGCGCCGCTTCTGGCTGGACAAGCTCGGCGCCTGGGCCGATGAGCTGATCGTCTGCACCGACGACGGCAGCGCCGGGCGCGCCGGCTACGTCGACGCCGCGCTCACCGAGCTGCTGCAGCGCGACCCGGCCGACCTCGTCGTGGCGATCGGCCCCATGCCGATGATGCGCGCCTGCTCCGAGGCCTCGCGCCCCTTCGGCGTGCGCACCATGGTCTCGCTGAACACCATCATGGTCGACGGCACCGGCATGTGCGGCTCCTGCCGCGTCACCGTCGGCGGCAAGGTGCAGTTCGCCTGCGTCGACGGCCCCGACTTCGACGCGCACCAGATCGACTTCGACGAGCTGATCGCGCGCCAGCGCCGCTTCAAGGCGCAGGAGGAGCAGGCCAACGCCGACCACGCGCACGTCTGCAGCCTCGAGGAGCTGCTCGTCAAGCAGGGCAAGCGCACCTACAAGAAGTACGCCGCGCTCGAACGCACGCAGGTGCCCATGCCCGAGCGCGACCCCGAGGAGCGCTCGGCAACGTTCGACGAGGTCAACCTCGGCTACGCGCAGATCGACGCGTTGCGCGAGGCCGAGCGCTGCATCCAGTGTGCCAAGCCGACCTGCGTCGAAGGCTGCCCGGTGCGCATCGACATCCCGCGCTTCATCCGCCACCTGCTGCTGCGCGACCTGCCTTCGGCGCTCTCGGCGATCCACGACTCCAGCCCCTTCCCCTCGATCTGCGGGCGCGTGTGTCCGCAGGAGAGCCAGTGCGAGGCGCAGTGCATCCTCGTGAGGGCGAAGATGGAGCCGGTGGCCATCGGGCGTCTCGAGCGCTTCGTCGGCGACCATGCGCCGGTGCCGGCGGTGCGAGCGCCGGAGCCAGACCGCGAACCCTGCGGGCGCGTGGCCATCGTCGGCTCGGGCCCGGGCGGCCTGGCGGCGGCGGCCGACCTCGTCAAGCTCGGCGTCGACGTCACCGTCTTCGAGGCCTTGCACGTGGTCGGCGGTGTGCTGCGCTACGGCATCCCCTCCTTCCGCCTGCCGCGCAGCATCATCGACCGCGAGTTGAAGCAGCTGCGCGACGCGGGCGTGAAGTTCCTGACCAACAAGGTGATCGGCAAGACCTTCCGCATCGACCAGCTGATGGACAAGATGGGTTTCGACGCGGTGTTCATCGCCGCCGGCGCGGGCGCGCCGACCTTCCTCGGCATCCCGGGCGAATCGGCCGGGCAGGTGTTCTCGGCCAACGAGTTCCTCACGCGCGTGAACCTCATGGGCGGCGACCGCTTCCCCTACCGCGACACGCCGGTGGGCGTGGGCGAGCGCGTGGCCGTGATCGGTGCGGGCAACACCGCGATGGACTGCCTGCGCACCGCGCGCCGCCTGGGGGCACAGGTGCGCTGCGTCTACCGCCGCTCCGAAGCCGAGGCGCCGGCGCGCGTGGAGGAGCTGCGCCACGCGCGCGAGGAGGGCGTGGACTTCTCCTTCCTGCACGCGCCGGTGGCCATCCTGCTCGACGAGCGCGGCGACGTGCGCGGCCTGCGCGCGCAGAAGATGATGCTCGGCGAACCCGATGCGCGCGGTCGCCGCCAGCCGCTGCCGCTGGACGAGTTCGTCGAGTGGCCTTGCGACAGCGTCATCTACGCCCTGGGCACGCAGGCCAATCCCATCGTCGGTCGTTCGACGCCGGGGCTCGAACTCGACAAGCGCGGCTTCATCGCCGCCGACGGGCAGACGCAGGCCACCAGCATGCGCGGGGTGTTCGCCGGCGGCGACATCGTCACCGGCGGTGCCACCGTGATCCTGGCGATGGCCGCGGGCCGGCGCGCCGCGCGCGCCATCGGCCACTGGCTGCAGCACGAACGCGTCGAGTGGCCGCCGCAGGTGCCGCCGCCGGCGGAATACGTCGACGCCGACGCCGCCAAGGCGTCGGCCACCGCCACCGCCTGACCGGAGCCTGCCCGCCATGTTGTGCCCCAAGTGCCATCGTCCCCTGGCCGACGACAGCGAAGGCCCCTACATCTGCTGCGCCGATGCGCCCAGCCAGTGGCAGTGCTGCGGCTGCGGCAAGATCAGCGAGGGCTTCGCGCTGCCCTACGGCCGCTGCCCCGACTGCGGCGGCGAACTGCAACTGTGCGAGGGCGAGCGCGCCAGCCCCGTGGGCCAGGCGCTGCACGCGCTGCGCATGGCCTTCGAGATCGAGCTCGGCGGGCGCGCCTTCTACCAGCGCGCCGCGGCGGCGGCGACGGACCCGGTGCTGCGTCAGCTCTTCGGCCGCTTCGCGGTGATGGAGGGCGAGCATATGGAGACGCTCTCGCGCCGCTACCACATCGACGTTCCCAATCCCTCGCCGGACTTCCGGCTCGAGGTCGCTGCACTCTTTGCCGACGTCGCGCATCGCCCCGAGGATCCGGAGAACCTGTTCGCCATCGCCATCGGCCTCGAGGAGCGCGCAGCGGCCTTCTTCACCGAGCACGCCCATGCCGCGCCCGAAGGCTCGGCCGAGCGCGCGCTCTTTCGCGAGCTCGCGGCCGAGGAGCGCGAGCACGCGCACACGCTGAAGACCGAGTTCGGGCGCTGGCGGCAGGGGCGCCCGGGCCTCTTCGGCGCGTCGGACGCGGTGCAGGCGACCTCGGCCGACGGCCTCATCAATGCGGCGGCCCTGCTGCTGCAGGGGCATGACCCGGAGCGCATCGCACTCGTCTGCGGCGAGCACCGGCTCACCCACGGCGAGCTGCGCGATCGCGTCGCGCGCGCCGCGGCGCTGTGGCGCCAGCGCGGCCTGGCGCGCGGGCACCGCGTGGCGATCAAGCTGCCCGACGGGCTCGATTGGGTGGTCGCGTTCCTGGCCACGATCTGGGCCGGGGGCACCGCGGTCGCCGTGAACCCCAAGGTTCCGGCGCCGGAATGGGAGTACATCCTGGAGGAAGCCGGCTTCACGGTCATCCTCGCCGAGACGGCGGAGGACACGCCGGCGCCGTGGCGCGAGCGCGTCGTGCTCGTCGACGACAGCCGCCGCCTCGTCTCGGCGATGGAGCCGATCCCGCCGCGTCTGGTCGATCCCGACACCCCGGCCTTCTGGGTGCATTCGTCGGGTACCTCGGGCAAGCCCAAGGCCGTCGTGCACGGGCACCGCTTCGCGCGCGAGATCGAGCGCGTCTCGCGCGAGCGCCTGGGAATCACCGAGAACGACCGCCTCTTCGCCAGTTCGCGCCTGTTCTTCTCCTACCCGCAGACGAACAGCCTGTGGGCGGGGCTGAAGATCGGCGCCACCGTCATCCTCGACCCGCAGTGGCCCACGCCCCAGGGCGTGGCCGAGGTCGTCGCCGCGACACGGCCGACCGTGCTCTTCAGCGTACCCTCGCTTTACCGGCTGCTGCTGGCCGAAGGCCTGGGCGCGGGAATCGCCCAGGCCGGCGTGCGCCTGTGCGTCTCGGCCGGCGAAGCGCTGCCGCAGAGCCTGCGCGAGGCCTGGCGCGAGGCCACCGGCCTGCCGATGTTCGATGGCTATGGCGCCTCCGAGACGCTGGTGCTGGTGCTGACCGCGCGCGAAGGCGACGACGGCCTGCAGCCCTCGCCCGGCGTGCGCGTGAGCGCGCTCGACCCCGACAGCGCCGCCGACGGGCGGCCGACGCGGCTGCGCTTCAAGCTCGACTGCCAGGCGCTGGGCTATCTCGACCGCCCGGCCTCGCAGGCCGACAGCTTCCGCGACGGCGCCTTCTGTCCCGCCGACCTCTTCGTCGCCACCGAAGGCGGCGGCTGGCGCTTCGCCGGGCGCGAGGACACGCTGCTCAAGATCAAGGGCCGCTGGGTGAACCTCAACGACGTCGAGGAGCGCCTGAGCGCCGGCACGCCAAGCCTCGTCGAAGGCGCGGCGGTGCGCATCACCGACGCCGACGGCTTCGACTCGCTGGCGTATTTCTACGTCGCGCGCGAGGGCCAGCGGGATGCCGTCGAGCGCGAACTCGCCACGCGCAGCCAGACGCTGCCGCAGTACCAGCGCCCGCGCTGGCTGCAGCCGGTCGACGCCATTCCGCGTACGGCCACCGGCAAGCTGCTGCGGCGCAAGCTCGCCGAACTGCTCGGAGAGGAGACGGCATGAGCCGGCAGCGCCTGTCCACGAGGCGCGAGGGTGCGGCCCTCGTGGTCACGCTCGAACGCCCGCCGGTGAACGCCGTCGACGACCGCCTGCTCGTCGAACTGGATGAGGCCATCGACCTCGCCGAAGCGGACGAGGGCGTCTGTGTCCTGCACCTGCGCAGCGCGCACAAGGTCTTCTGCGCCGGCGCCGACCTGGACCTCATGCGCTCGTCCATCGCCACGCCCGAAGGCCGCAACCGCATGGTCGGCGTCGTGCTCGAGATGCAGCGCGTGTTCGCGCGCCTGGAGAACCTCTCCTGCGTGACCCTGGCCGAGATCGGCGGCGCAGCACTGGGCGGCGGCTTCGAGCTGGCGCTGGCCTGCGACTGGCGCATCGCCGCCGACGAGGCGCGCGTGGGCCTGCCCGAGGCCGGCCTGGGCCTGCTCGCCGCCGCCGGCGGCACGCAGCGCCTGACGCAGCTCGTCGGCGTTGGCACGGCGCGCCGCCTCATCCTGGGCAGCGAGACGCTCACCGGTCAGGAGGCGCTGCGCCTGGGCCTCGTGCAGTGGTCGCTGCCGCGCGCCGAACTGCCCGAAGCCGCGCGCGCGCTGGCCGCGCGCTGCGGCACGCTGCCGCGCCACACGCTGGCCGAGACCAAGCGCTGCATCGCGCTCGCCGCGGCCGCGCGCGGCGACGGCTTCGCCGCCGAGATCGCGGCGACGCGGCGGCTTTACGATCATCCCGAGACGCGGCGCCGCGTCTCGTCCTTTCTCGACAAGAGCACTTCCACCCCGAAGGAGAAACCATGACGCTCAAGAACAAGCTCGCGGTCGTCACCGGTGCCGCATCCGGCATCGGTCGCGCCACCGCCACCGCTCTTGCCGCCGCCGGCGCGAAGGTGATCGTCGCCGACATCGCTGCCGAGCCCGGCGAGAAGGCCGCGGCCGAACTGCGCGCCGCCGGTCACCAGGCCCAGTACCTGGGCGTGGACATGACCTCGAACGACTCGATCGCCGCCTTCGCGCAGGCGCTGACGGCGCAGCACGGTGCCGCCGACATCCTCGTCAACGCCGCCGGCTGGGGCCGCACCGCCCCCTTCTGGGAAGGCACGCCCGACTTCTGGGACAAGGTCATCGCGCTCAACTTCGTCGGTCCGATGACGCTCACCAAGGCGCTGCTGCCGGCGATGATCGAGCGCAGCAGCGGCAAGATCGTCAACGTCGCCAGCGACGCCGGCCGCGTCGGCAGCCTGGGCGAGACGGTGTACTCCGGCGCCAAGGGCGGCCTGATCGCCTTCACCAAGTCGCTCGCGCGCGAGGTCGCGCGCTACAAGATCAACGTCAACTGCGTCTGCCCCGGTCCGACCGACACGCCGCTCATGGCAGCGGTGCCCGACAAGGTGAAGGACGCGCTCACCAAGGCCATTCCCATGCGACGCCTGGGTCAGCCGCAGGAAGTCGCCGACGCCATCGTCTTCTTCAGCGGCAGCGGCTCGGATTTCGTCACCGGCCAGGTGCTGAGCGTCAGCGGCGGGCTGACGATGGTCGGTTGAGGTGGTCATGAGCTACTCACTGCCCGAATTCCTCGCACATGCGATCGCCCTCGAGCGCGAGGCCGCCGAGCGCTACCTCGAACTCGCGGACATGATGGAGTCCTACCGCAACGACGAGGTCTCGCAACTCTTCCGCGACATGGTGCGCTACTCCAACCTGCACCACGATTCGATCGTCGAGCGTGCCAAGGGCATCGCGCTGCCGACGCTGCGCAGCTGGCAGTACCGCTGGCGCCAGCCGCCCGAGGTCGGCGGCGACGAAGCCTTCGACCCTGGGCTCAACGCCTACGATGCGCTGCGCTATGCGCGCGAGAACGAGGTGCGCGCGCGCGACTACTACGCGCAGGCCGGAGCCCAGTCCACCGACCCCGAAGTCAAGCGCCTGGCCGCCGAGTTCGCCGCCGAGGAGGCCGAGCATGTGCAGGCGCTGGACGACTGGCTGGCGCGCACACCGCGCCCTTCGGCGACCTGGTCGCACGACCCCGACCGCAGCGCCACGGCCTGAGGCGCAGGACCCACGCACACCGATCCACCGTTCAAACACCCAGGAGAACCACGATGAAGCGACTGCAGCTCGCCGGCTACCAGGCTAGGCACTTCCAGTATTCGGTCAACGGCAAGGTGGCCACCATCAGCCTCAACCGCCCCGAGCGCAAGAACCCGCTCACCTTCGATTCCTACGGCGAGCTGCGCGACCTCTTCCGCGAGATGTGCTACGCCACCGACATCAAGGCCATCGTCTTCGCCGGCGAAGGCGGGAACTTCTGCAGCGGCGGCGACGTGCACGAGATCATCGGCCCGCTGGTGAAGATGG
>JAIXKR010000011.1 GCA_026932235.1 Burkholderiales bacterium | reverse complement strand
TCCGCGAGTACAGCCGCCAGCTCGAGGAGAAGTCGCGCCAGCTCGAGACGACCGCGCGCGAGCTGGCGCAGGCCAACGACCGCCTGCGCCGGCTCGACGTCGAGAAGGATCACTTCCTGAGCCAGGTGAGCCACGAAGTGCGCACGCCGATGACGTCGATCCGCTCCTTCTCCGAGATCCTGCTGGATCCGCGCCACCTCGATGCCGCGCGTGCCGAGCGCTACCTGCGCATCATCCACGAGGAGAGCGTGCGCCTGACGCGGCTGCTCGACAGCACGCTCGAGCTCAACCTGCTCGAGCATGGCGAGGCGCCGTGGCAGCTCGCGCGCATCGATCCCGAAACCGTGCTGGACAAGTCGATCGAGGTCTGCCAGAGCCTGGCGGCGGCGAGCGGCGTGCAGATGCTTCAGGGCGAGCGCGCCCGCGCGGCCGTCGTCGATGCCGAGCCCGACCGTCTGAGCCAGGTCTTCATCAACCTCATCGCCAACGCGATCAAGTACAACAGCACGCCTGCCGATCCCTGGGTGCGCATCAGCAGCCGCGTGCGTCGCGGGCAGTACGAGGTGCAGATCGAGGACAACGGCCCCGGAATCCGCGCCGAGGAGCGCGAGCTGATCTTCTCCAAGTTCCGCCGCGGCTGGGCACACACGCAGACCTCGGCCCCCGGTGCGGGCCTGGGCCTGGCGATCAGCTGGCAGATCATGCGCCGCCTCGGCGGCGAGCTCGCGCTGGACACCGGCAGCGACCGCGGTGCGAGCTTTCGCGTGACGCTGCCCCTGGCCGGGCCGACGACCTGAGAGCGGCGCTCGCGCTAGGCGGCGTCGGCGCGGATCATGTCCGCGGCTTTCTCGGCGATCATGATCACCGGTGCGTTCGTGTTGCCCGAGACGATGCGCGGCATGATGGAAGCGTCGACGACGCGCAGGCCCTGCAGACCGTGCACGCGCAGGCGCGCGTCGACGACGTTGCCGGCCTCGGGCGGGCCCATGCGGCAGCTGCCCACCGGGTGGTAGATGGTGTCGGCGTAGGCGCGGATGAAGGCCTCGATCTGCGCGTCGCTGTGCGCGCCGGCCGACTCCGGGCGCTCGACGCCGCCGTAGGCCGCCAGCGCGGGCTGCTGCAGCAGCTTGCGCATGAGCTTCACGCCGCGCACCATGCGCGCCAGGTCGTCGGGGTCGCTGAGGTAGCCGGGGTCGACGAGCGGCGCGGCCAGCGGGTCGGGGCCGGCCAGGGTGATGCGGCCGCGGCTCTTCGGGCGCAGCACGCAGACGTGGCAGGAGATGCCGTGGCCGAGCAGCGTGCGCCGGCCGTGGTCGGCGAGCTTGCCGACGACGAAGTGCAGTTGCAGGTCGGGCGCGGGCTCGTCGGGCTGGCTGCGGATGAAGCCGCCGGCCTCGGCGAAGTTCGTCGTCAGCATGCCGCTGCGCTGTCGGCGCCACTCGAAGGCCGCGCGCGCGATGCGCACGGCGCCGCCGGGGGACAGGCCGAAGGACTGCCACATGCGCGGCGCATCGACGACGAGCACGCTGTCGAGGTGGTCGTGCAGATGCTGGCCCACGGCCGGAAGATCGTGCACGACCGAAATTCCAAGGCCTTGCAGTTCGCTGCCCGCGCCGACGCCCGAGAGCTGCAGGAGCTGCGGCGACTGCAGCGCGCCCGCACTGAGGATGACCTCGCGCCGCGCCTGCAGTTCGCGGCGCGCGCCGCCCTGCTGGATCTCGATGCCGCAGGCGCGCCGGCCGTCGAAGCGCACGCGCAGCACGCGCGCGTCGCTGAGCACCTGCAGGTTCGGCCGCGGGAGGCTGGGCGCGAGGTAGGCGCGCGCCGCGCTCCAGCGCTCGCCGTTCTTCTGCGTCACCTGGTAGAGGCCCACGCCCTCCTGCGTGGCGCCGTTGAAGTCCGCGTTCAGCGGCCAGCCGGCCTGCTGTCCGGCCTGCACGAAGGCGGCCGACAGGGGATTGGGGCTGCGCAGGTCGGCGACGTTGAGCGGCCCGCCGCGCGCGTGCCATTCGTCGCTGCCGCGTTCGTTGTGCTCGGCCTTCAGGAAGAAGGGCTTGACCTCGTCCCAGCTCCAGCCGGGGTTGCCTTGCGCAGCCCAGAAGTCGTAGTCGGCAGGCTGGCCGCGCGTGTAGATCATCGCGTTGATCGAGCTCGAGCCGCCGAGCACGCGCCCGCGCGGCTGGTAGCCGCGGCGCCCGTTCAACCCGGGCTGCGGCGTGGTCTCGAAGGCCCAGTTGATTCCCGTCTGGCGCGCCATCAGCGCCAGCCCGCCCGGGCAGTGGATGAGCACGCTGCGGTCCGCCGGGCCGGCCTCGACCAGGCAGACGCTGACGGCGGGGTCCTCGCTCAGCCGCGCGGCGAGCACGCAGCCGGCCGAGCCGGCACCGACGATGAGGTAGTCGAACATGGCGCGGTGATCCTCCTGCTGCAGGCAGCAGGCTGCAGTGGACGGGCCTGCATTCTGGCCGTGCCCAACCGCAGTGGCGCAGTGGCGCGCCCAAGGGTCGAGCGCCGAGTCTAAAGCGCGCGCAGCGGATTGCGGCGGGGCTCGCTATCATCCGCGCCCCCGTTTCGCCCGGCCGGGGCCGCTGGCGTCGCGCCGCCGCTGCCGCCGCCCCTGGAGTCCCATCGTGCTCTTCAAGCGCTTCGAAGCCCTCGTGCCGAGCTTTCCGCCGGCCGAGCCGCAGCCGCTGCCGCGGACCTTCTTCGCCTTCCTCTGGCACAACACCCAGGGCATGCGCGGCATGCTCCTCGTGCTCACCTTGCTGACGGCGCTCATCGGCGCCTTCGAGGCGCTGCTCTTTCGCCTCATGGCCTACGTCGTCGACCTGCTGGCACGCACGCCGCCGGCCGAGCTGTGGCCGCGCGAGGGCGGCAAGCTGCTCTTCTTCGGCGCGCTGCTGCTGGCCAGCGTCGCGGTCTCGGGGGTGTGGGCGCTGCTGAAGTACCAGGGCCTGTTCTCCAACTTCCCGATGCGGCTGCGCTGGATCTTCCACCGCCTCATGCTCGGGCAGAGCATGGGCTTCTACCAGGACGAGTTCGCCGGCCGCATCGCCACCAAGGTGATGCAGACGGCGCTGGCGGTGCGCGATGTCTGGTTCCTGTTCGCCGACATCCTCACCTACGTGCTCGTCTACTTCCTCACCCTGGTCGCCGTGGTCGGCAGCTTCGACCCGCGCGTCATGCTGCCCTTTGCCGGCTGGCTGCTGCTGTACGTGCTCGCCTGCCGCCACTTCGTGCCGCGGCTGGCGCGCGCGGCGCGCGAGCAGGCCGACGCGCGCTCGCTCATGACCGGGCGCGTCACCGACGCCTACACCAACATCGCCACCGTCAAGCTCTTCTCGCACGCGCAGCGCGAAGCGGCGTTCGCGCGCGAGGCCATGGGCGAGTTCCTGCAGACGGCCTATCGCCAGGGCCGGCTCGTGACCGGCTTCGAGACGCTCAATCAAGGCCTGGCCATGCTGCTCGTCGTCGGCACCACCGGCATGCTGCTGTGGCTGTGGACGCTCGGCGAAGTGGGCGTGGGCGCGATTGCCGCGGCGACGGCGATGACGCTGCGCCTCTCGGGCATGTCGCACTGGGTGATGTGGGAGCTGGCCTCGCTCTTCGAGCACGTGGGCACGGTGCAGGATGGGCTCACCATGCTGGCGCGCGAGCGCACCGTGGTCGACCGCGAGCAGGCCGGCGAGCTGCGCGTGAGCCAGGGCGAGATCCGCTTCGAGGGCGTGCGCTTCGCCTACGGCGGCGCGCGCCAGGTCATCGACGGGCTGGACCTGCTCATCCGCCCGGGGGAGAAGATCGGCCTCGTCGGCCGCTCCGGCGCCGGCAAGAGCACGGTCGTGAACCTGCTGCTGCGCCTCTACGACGTGCAGGGCGGGCGCATCCTCGTCGACGGCCAGGACATCGCCACCGTCACGCAGGAGAGCCTGCGCCGGCAGATCGGCATGGTGACGCAGGACACCAGCCTGCTGCACCGCTCGGTGCGCGACAACATCCTCTACGGCCGGCCCGAGGCCAGCGACGGCCAGATGCGGCGCGCGGCCGAGCGCGCCGAGGCGCACGACTTCATCCTCGACCTCGTCGACCCCAAGGGGCGCAAGGGCTACGACGCCCACGTCGGCGAACGCGGCGTCAAGCTCAGTGGCGGCCAGCGCCAGCGCGTGGCGATCGCGCGCGTGATGCTCAAGGACGCGCCCATCCTGCTGCTGGACGAGGCCACGAGCGCGCTCGACAGCGAGGTCGAGACGGCGATCCAGCAAAGCCTCTACAAGCTGATGGAGGGCAAGACGGTGGTGGCGATCGCGCACCGCCTCTCCACCATCATGGCCATGGACCGGCTCATCGTCATGGAGCACGGCCGCATCGTCGAGACCGGCACCCACGCCAGCCTGCTCGCCCAGGGCGGCATCTACGCGCGCCTGTGGGCGCACCAGAGCGGCGGCTTCCTCGGCGACGAGCCCGACGACGAGACGCAGGCCGTGCTGGCGGGGTGAGGGCGGGTTAGCCCGCAATACCGTAACGACCAGTTAGGCGTCTCTGGGTGAGGCTGCGGTCTAGATGAGTAGGCGTGCAAGCGTAGACAGGCCGAGAATGCCGACCACGGCGCCAGTGAGGATGGCCAAAGACGCAACTGCACAGCCGGTTCCCTGCGGTTTGATGCTCGGGCTTGAGGATGCTGCTGTGTTGTTGCCACCACTCCCAATTGCGGTTACGAACTCTCCAAGTCCAGTCCGACGAACGGGTGCAGCTCAACGCCGCCGGCCAGGTAGAGCTCAAGCTCAAGACTCCGTGGCGCGACGGCACCACGCACTTGGTGATGAGCCCGCTGGAGTTCATGCAGCGGCTGGCCGCGCTGGTGCCGCGGCCGCGGCTGCACCTGATCCGGTTCCATGGCGTGCTGGCCCCGAATGCCAAGCTGCGGGCGCTGGTCGTGCCGCAGGGGCCCGCCGCGCAGGAGGAACCGCTCACCGAAGCAGCCGTCGTCGCTGAGTGCGAGATCGAATCTGCCCAGGCTCGGCCGGGACGCATCGGCTGGGCGCGGCTGCTCAAGCGCGTGTTTGACATCGACATGCAGCACTGCCCGAACTGCGGCGCCGGGGAACTGAAGATCATCTCGACCATCCTCGAGCGGCCGGTGGTCGAGAAGATCCTCTGGAGTTGACCCCGTTTCGCGGACACCTCATCCTCAAGGAAGAAGGAGTCCGAT
>JAIXKR010000107.1 GCA_026932235.1 Burkholderiales bacterium | reverse complement strand
CCAGGTAGACCGAGGCCAGCAGGATCAGCGCCGTCTCCGGCGGCAGCTTGAGCGCAAACGCCAGTGGCATCAGGATCGCGACGCCGTTGATCGGGCCAAGCCCCGGCAGCATGCCGACGATCGTGCCGACCAGGGCCCCGATCGCGGCCATCATCAGGTTGGTCGGCGTCAGCGCGATGCCGAAGCCCGACATCAGGAATTCGATGGTCTCCATGACTCAACGGCCTCCGAGGACGAAAGCCAGCGCCCCGGAGGGCAGCACCACGTCGAGCAGCTTGTCGAAGCCCAGGTAGAGCAACAGGCCCAGGCCGACGCCGCCGGCCAGCGCCTGCTTCCAGCTGCCGCCGAAAGCCATGCCGACGGGCACGGCCATCACGACCGTCGCCAGCGTGAAGCCCAGCGTCTGGAACAGGAAGGCGTAGGCGAACACCGCCAGCACCGCGAATCCCAGCGCGCCGAGCGGCACGCGCCGGATCCAGCTGCCGTCGGCGCTGGGCTTGAGCACCAGCCACAGCCCGCCGGCCGCGAGCAATGCAGCCAGCAGCATCGGGAAGGCCTTCGGCCCCACGGGTTCGTAGGAAATCGGTGCCGCGTAGTCGCGCGCGGCCCAGGCCATGCCGGCGCCGACCAGCACGCAGGCGGCGCCCAAAATTCGGTCGCTCATGTTCGAGATCCTCGTCGTGAACGTCGATGGCGGGTGACTTGATGGCCCGGGGGCATCGATCCCCCAGGTCGGCATGCAACCCCTCCCGCGCGCATCACTTGGCGACGTTCAGCCCCACGTCGGCCGCGACCTTGCGATACGCCGCCACCTGCTTCTTGACGTAGGCATCGAACTCGGTGCCGGTCATCGCGAACGGGTAGAGGCTGCGCTCGGCGCGCAGCTTGCCGAATTCGGGCGTGGCCATCATCTTCGCGAAGGTGTCGACCCAGACCTTGTAGTCGGCGTCGCTGACCTTGGGCCCCATGTAGAAGCCGCGGATGATCGGCCACTCGACGTCCATGCCCTGCTCCTTCGCAGTGGGCACGCTCGCGAGACCGCCCTCGAGGCGCTTGTCGGCGAGCACCGCGAGCACGCGGATCTTGGCACCCGCCTTGATGTGCTCCTCGGCCTCGGACGCGTCGCCCGAGAGCACCTGGATGTGCCCGCCCTGCAGCGCGGTCAGACCCTCGCCGCCGCCCTCGAAGGCAACGAAGCGCATGCCCTTGGGATCCAGCCCCGCCGCCTTCGCGATGAGTGCGGCCTTCATCCAGTCCTGGCTGCCGACGGTGCCGCCGGCACCGAAGACGACCTTGCGCGGGTCGGCCTTGATCGCGGCGGCCAGGTCGGCGAGCGACTTCAGCGGCGAGCTCTCGGCGACCATCAGCGCGCCGTAGTCGGTGCCGATGCCCGCGAGCCAGCGCACGTCGTTCTCGTTGTAGCGGCCGAACTTGCCTTGGGCGATGTTGAACAGCGATCCGCCCGAGAACGCGACGATCGTGTTGTCCTCGGCCGGGCGCTGTGCGGCGATCGCGTTCATCGCGACCGCGCCGATGCCGCCGGGCATGTAGGTCACGCGCATCGGCGTGCTGATGTACTTGCCGTCGAGCAGGCCGGACTGCGCCAGCTTGCAGGTCAGGTCGAAACCGCCGCCGGGCTTGGCCGGCGCGATGCATTCGCTCTTGTCGAGCGGTGCTGCCTGTGCCAAGCCAAGACCGAACGCCAGCGCCAGCGCGGTGAATGAAAGCTTGATTCTCACGATCGGGTTCTCCTCGGTTCCAAATGATGCGCGAACGGGTGCGCGAACACGCGCATGCTCCACCAAATCCGCGGCCGCGCGGCAAGGGTTCTTCCCTGATGGGGGATTCGCGGCACGCCGAACGGGGCGAGTTATAACGCCGCGAGCCGGCGTGTCCGGCGGCTCGCGTTTGGCTAACATGCACGCTTGGGCAGCTGCCGAGCGGGAACAGACCAGCATGGCAACCGGTGATTCCCGTGCACGCTTGCAACAGCTCGTAGGCGTACCGCGCGCGGTGCTGCTGCCGGGCGCGTTCAATGCGCTGTCGGCGCGCCTGATCGAGGACCTGGGCTTCGAGGCCGTCTACGTCAGCGGTGCCGGCGTCACCAACATGAGCCTGGGCCTGCCCGACCAGGGCTTCATCGGCCTGGCCGAGATCGCCGAGCACACGCGCCGCATCCGCGACGCCGTGAGCCTGCCGATCCTCGTCGATGCCGACACCGGCTTCGGCAACGCGCTCAACACCTACCACACGGTGCGCCAGCTCGAGCGCGCCGGCGCCGACTGCATCCAGATCGAGGATCAGGTCCATCCCAAGCGCTGCGGCCACTTCGACGGCAAGGCCGTCGTCGAGACGGCGGAGATGGTCGACAAGATCCGCGCCGCCGCCGACGCCCGCACCGACAGCCGGATGATGCTGATGGCGCGCACCGATGCCGCGGCGGTGCACGGCGTGGCCGATGCGCTCGAGCGCGCCGAGCGCTACGCCGAGGCCGGCGCCGACCTCCTCTTCGTCGAGGCGCTGACCGACGCCGCCGACATGCGCGCGCTGCCGGCGCGCCTGCCGCGGCCGCTCCTGATGAACCTCGTGCTCGGCGGCAGGACGCCGGTGCTGCCGCACGCCGAGCTGGCCGCGGCCGGCTACGCCTTCGTGCTCTACGCCAACGCCGCGCTGCAGTCGGCGCTGGCGGGCATGACGCGGGCGCTGGCGCAGCTCAAGGCCGGCGGCGAGCTGCTCGAAGACCCGGCGCTCGTGACCTCGTTCGCCGAGCGCCAGCGCCTGGTCGGCAAGCCGGACTGGGACGAACGGGAGCGGCGCTATGCCGGCTGAGCCGGTCGCGATTCCGGCGAGCTACATGCGCGGCGGGACGAGCAAGGGGCTGTTCTTCCTCGCCGCGGACCTGCCCGCCGATCCGGCTGCGCGCGATGCGTTGCTGCTGCGCGCGATCGGCAGCCCCGATCCCTATGCCCGCCACATCGACGGCATGGGCGGCGCGACCTCGAGCACCAGCAAGGTCGTGCTGCTGCAACGTTCGACGCGAGCCGATTGCGACGTCGACTACCTCTTCGGCGCGGTCGCGATCGAGGCGCCGCTGATCGACTGGTCGGGCTCCTGCGGCAACCTGGCCGCGGCCGTGGGCCCCTGCGCGCTGCAGATGGGCCTGGTCGACGGCGCACCGGCGGACGGCATGGCGCGCGTGCGCATCTGGCAGGCCAACCTCGGCGAGCGCATCGACGCCCATGTGCCGATGCAGGGCGGCCGGGTGCAGGAAGCGGGCGGCTTCGAACTCGACGGCGTGCCCTTTCCCGGCGCGCGCATCCGGCTCGACTTTCTCGACCCGGCGGGCGGCGGCCTGCCGCTGCTGCCCACCGGGCACGCACGCGACGCGCTGGAGGTGCCAGGGCTCGGCACGATCGAGGCCACGCTGCTGACCGCCGGCAACCCGACGGCGATCGTCGCCGCCGCGGCGCTCGGGATCGAAGGCCACGAACTGCCGCGGGCGCTGAACACCGACGCAGCCCTGCTCGCCCGCTGCGAAGCGGTGCGCGCCCACGCGGCGGTCGCGATGGGCCTGGCGGCCAGCGCCGACGAGGCCACGCGCAAGCGCCCGGCCACGCCCAAGCTTGCGCTGGTGGCCGCGCCGGCCGACTACACCGCGGCCGACGGCAGAGCGGTGCAGGCCGGATCGATCGACCTGCTCGTGCGCATGCTCTCGATGGGGCTCTTCCACCACGCGTTGCCCGGCACCGGCGCGATCGCGCTCGCGGCCGCAGCGGCCTTGCCGGGCAGCCTGCTCGCGCCCTGGCGCCCGGACGCGGGCGCGCCGCTGCGCATGGGCCACCCCTCGGGCCGCATCGAGACCGAAGCCGAGGCCGCCGAGCAAGGCGGCGTCTGGCGCATCCGTCGCGTCAGCGTCGATCGCAGCGCGCGCCGGCTGATGGCCGGCCACGTCTGGGTGCCGCGCTGAAGACCGGCCACGTCTGGGTGCCGCGCTGAAGACGCGCAGGCGATCGACGTTCAGGCGGCCTGCGTGAGCAGCTGCCCGCCGCCGAAACTGCCGGTGGCCGGCGCCTTGCCGCCCGCGCTCACCCGCACCGCGCAGTACTTGAGCTCGGGGATCTTTCCCATCGGGTCGAGCTTCGGGTTGGTGAGCTTGTTCACCGCGGCCTCGTACCAGCAGAAGGCGACGAACACGGCGCCGGGTGGCGTGCCCTCGTCGGCGCGCGCGTACAGGCTGACCTGCCCGCGCCGCGAGGCGATCGTCACCAGCCCGCCGCGCGCCACACCCAGGCGCTCGAGTTCGCCCGGGTGCAGCCAGGCCACCGGATCGGGCTCGATCGCGTCGAGCACACCCGAGCGCCGCGTCATGCTGCCGGTGTGCCAGTGCTCGAGCTGGCGGCCGGTGATGAGCACCATCGGATAGTCGTCGTCGGGCTGCTCGTCGGGCGGAACGATGTCGGCGGGCACGAAGAGCCCGCGGCCGCCGGCACGCGGGAAGGTCTGGGTGAAGACCACCGGCTGGCCCGGGTCGTCGTCGCCGCTGCAGGGGTAGGTCACCGCGCCGTCGCGCGCAAGCCGCGCCCACGAGATGCCGGCGATGCTCGGCATCACGAGCCGCATTTCCTCCCACACGCGCGCGACCGCGTCGCGGCAGTCGCTGGGCGTGGCGCCGTAACCCGACCAGTCCAGACCGAGCTGCGCGGCCATCGCGGTGATGCACCAGAGGTCCTGCCGCGCCTGGCCCGGCAGCGTCAGCGCCTGGCGCCCGACCTGCACCGTGCGGTCGGTGTTCGTGTAGGTCCCGGTCTTCTCGGCGAAGGCCGAAGCCGGCAGCACGACGTCGGCCAGCGCCGCGGTCTCGGTGAGGAAGATGTCCTGCACGACGAGCATCTCGAGCGAGGCAAGTGCCTCGCGCGCATGCTGCGCGTTCGGGTCGCTCATCGCGGGGTTCTCGCCCATGATGTACATGCCCTTGACTTGGCCCGCGTGGATCGCGTCGATCACCTCGACGACGGTCAAGCCCGGCTGCGCGTCGAGCCGCTCGACGGGAACGCCCCAGACCGGCGCGACGCGTTCGCGCGCGGCAGGTTCACCCACGCGCTGGTAGTCCGGGTACATCATCGGGATCAGTCCGGCGTCCGACGCGCCCTGGACGTTGTTCTGGCCGCGCAGCGGGTGCAGCCCGGTGCCCGGCCGCCCGACCTGGCCGGTGGCCAGCGCCAGCGCGATCAGGCAGCGCGCGTTGTCGGTGCCGTGC
>JAIXKR010000103.1 GCA_026932235.1 Burkholderiales bacterium | reverse complement strand
CCGCTGACCTCTTGCATGCCATGCAAGCGCTCTCCCAGCTGAGCTATACCCCCGTGAATCCGACGCATCGATCACCTCGATGCTTCTCGTCCAGCGCCGTTCAAGCGAGTCAATGACTATAACCGAGGATTCAGACGGCCCGCAAGCGATGCAGAACCGTCTCGCGTGGGAAGAGCGCCAGCACGGCGTCGATCGAGGGCGTCTGCGTGCGCCCGCAGACGAGCACGCGCAGCGCCGGCGCGAGCTGCGGCATCTTCAGCTTGTGCGCGGCCAGCACCTCCTTCATCGCGGCGGCGATCGCGGCCTTGTCCCAGTCGAGGGTCGTGAAGCGCTCGCGCAGGTCCTGCAGCGCCGGACGCACGGCGTCACCGACGTGCGCGGCCAGGTCCTCGGCACGCGGCTGCACGTCGACGAACATCATGCCGATCCAGTCGGCAAGCTCGACCACCGTGCTGCAGCGGTCCTTGTAGAGCGCGCAGGCGGCCGCGAGCGACCCGGCCGGGCCGGCGTCGATGCCGCGGCGCGCGAGCTGCTGCACGACGAGCGCGGCCAGCCGCGCGTCGTCCGCCTGCCGGACGTAGTGCGCATTGACCCAGGCGAGCTTGGCCGGGTCCCACTGCGCCGGGCTCCTGGCGAGGTGGCTGCCGTCGAACCACTGCACCATCTGCTCGCGCGTGAAGAGCTCGTCGTCGCCGTGGCTCCAGCCCAGGCGCGCGAGGTAGTTGAGCATCGCCTCGGGCAGGTAGCCCATCTCCTCGTAGGCGGTGACGCTGACCGCGCCGCGGCGCTTGGAGAGCTTCAGGCCGTCGTCGCCCAGGATGATCGGGCAGTGCCCGTACTGCGGCAGCGGCGCGCCCAGCGCGCGGAAGATGTTGATCTGCCAGGGCGTGTTGTTGATGTGCTCGTCGCCGCGGAAGACATGCGTGATGCCCATGTCGAGGTCGTCGACGACGACGGCGAAGTTGTAGGTCGGCACCCCGAGCGTGCCCGGCGGCGCGCCCGCCGGCGGCGGGCGCAGGATGATCAGGTCGTCGATCTCCTCGTTGGCGATGCGGATCGGGCCCTTCACCAGATCGTCCCAGGCCACCGCCCCTTCCTGCGGGGTGGCAAAGCGCACCACCGGCTGCACGCCCTCCGGGGGCGGCGGCAGCACCTTGCCCGGCGCCGGGCGCCAGCGGCCGTCGTAGCGCGTCTTCTCGCCGCGCGCGCGCTGCGCCTCGCGCATCGCCTCCAGCTCCTCCGGCGTGGCCCAGCAGCGGTAGGCGCTGCCCCCGGCGATCATCCGCTCGGCCACCTCGTGGTAGCGCGCCAGGCGCTGCATCTGGTAGTGCGGCCCTTCGTCGTAGTCCAGGCCGAGCCAGCGCATCGAATCGAGGATCTGCTGCACCGATTCCTCGCTCGAGCGCTCGACGTCGGTGTCTTCGATGCGCAGCACGAACTGCCCGCCGTGGTGGCGCGCATAGGCCCAGGAATAGAGCGCGGTGCGCGCCGTGCCCAGGTGCAGGAAACCGGTGGGCGAAGGCGCGATGCGGGTGCGGACGGTGGACTTGCTCATGCGGGGGGTCAAAGGCTGCCGAGGCCACGCTGCAGGTCGTCGGTGACGTCGTCGACGTGCTCGAGGCCCACGGCCAGGCGGATCAGGCCCTGGCCGATGCCCGCAGCCTGGCGCTGCTCCTCGGTCAGGCGGCCGTGCGAAGTCGTCGCCGGGTGGGTGATGATGGTCTTGGTGTCGCCGAGGTTGGCGGCGATGCTGAGGACGCGCGTGCTGTCGACGACGTGGAAGGCGGCACGGCGCGCGGCCTCGGCATCGGCCGCGCGCACGACGAACGACAGCACCGCGCCGCCGATGCCCGACTGCTGCGCCATCGCCAGCGCGTGCTGCGGATGCGAGGGCAGTCCGGGGTAGTAGACGCGCTCCACCGCCGGGTGGCGCTCGAGCCAGCGCGCCACAGCCAGCGTGCTCGCGCTCTGCGCGCGGATGCGCAGCGCGAGCGTCTCCAGCGACTTCAGCACCACCCAGGCGTTGAAGGGCGAGAGCACCATGCCCGCGGTGCGCAGCACCGGCCAGAAGACCTCGCGCATCAGCCGCGCCGAGCCGCACAGCGCGCCGGCCATGACGCGGCCCTGCCCGTCGAGGAACTTGGTGCCGGCGTGCATCACGATGTCGGCTCCGAGTGCGAGCGGGCGCTGCAGGATGGGCGTGCAGAAGGTGTTGTCCACCGCCAGCAGCGCGCCCGCGCTGCGCGCGAGTTCGGCCAGTGCGGCGATGTCGCAGACCTCGGTGAGCGGGTTCGTCGGCGTCTCGGCGAAGAGCAGCCGCGTCTCGGGACGGACGGCCGCGCGCCACGCATCGAGGTCGGTCTGCGAGACGAAATCGGTGTGCACGCCGAACTTGGCGAATTCCTTGCCGAAGAGGCCGATCGTCGAGCCGAACACCGAGCGCGAGCAGACGACGTGATCGCCCGCCTTCAACAAGCCCATGATCAGCAGCAGGATCGCGCTCATTCCGGTGGCGGTGGCGATCGCCGCCTCGGCGCCCTCCATCGCCGCCAGCCGCATCTCGAAGCTGCGCACCGTCGGGTTGGCCGTGCGCGTGTAGGTGAAGTCGCCCATCTCGGCGAAGCGCCAGGCGGCGGTTTCCGAATCGGGCTGCACGAAGGCACTGGAGAGGAAGAGCGCCTCCGAGTTCTCGCCGTGCCGGCTCGCCGGCAGGCCCATGCGCACGGCCAGCGTCTCGCGCCTCAGCCCCTCGGGCAGCGGACGCTCGCCGCCTCCCGTCGTTCGATCGTCTGCATTCATGTGCGGGTTCCACCGTGCAGCGACAGCCGCGAGTGCGCCCGATCGTCCTTGCCGCCCTCGCCGTCCTCGTCGCGGCCGTCGTCGGCCGGCATCTGCGTGCGTCGAGGTTGCGGGGCCGCCAGGTCGTCGACTCGGATGTCGCCGGTGATGTAGTGGCCGTCGAAGCAGCTCGCCTCCAGGCCGTCCAGTTTCGGGTTGAGCGCCCGGATCACGCGCTTCATCGCGTCCACATCCTGGTAGATGAGCGCATCGGCGCCGATGTATTCGCGGATCGCCTCGACGCTGCGGTCGTGCGCGATCAGTTCCTCGCGCGTGGGCATGTCGATGCCGTAGACGTTGGGCCAGCGCACCGGCGGCGCGGCGCTGGCCATGTAGACGCGGCGCGCGCCGGCCTCGCGCGCCATCTGCACGATCTCCTTGCTCGTCGTGCCGCGCACGATGGAGTCGTCGACGAGCAGAACGTTGCGCTCGCGGAACTCGAGGCCGATGGCGTTGAGCTTCTGGCGCACGCTCTTCTTGCGCACCGCCTGCCCCGGCATGATGAAGGTGCGGCCGACGTAGCGGTTCTTCACGAAGCCCTCGCGGTACGGACGCCCGATCTTCTGCGCCAGCTGCATCGCGCTCGGGCGGCTGCTCTCGGGGATGGGGATGACGACGTCGATCTCGCTGGGCGCGAGCTGGTTGATGACGCGCTGCGCCAGCGCCTCGCCCAGGTTCAGCCGCGCCTGGTAGACCGAGACGCCGTCGATCACGGAATCGGGCCGCGCGAGATAGACGTACTCGAAGATGCAGGGGTTGAGCGAGGGCTGGGCGGCGCACTGGCGCGCGTGCACCCGGCCCTGCAGGTCGACGAAGATCGCCTCGCCCGGAGCGACGTCGCGCAGCGGCGTGTGCCCCGTGCCCTGCAGCGCCACCGTCTCGCTGGCGAGCATCACCTCGCCCTGCCCTTGACCGAGGCACAGCGGCCGGATGCCGAAGGGGTCGCGAAAGGCCAGCAGCCCGTAGCCGGCGACGAGCGCGATCGCCGCATACGAGCCGCGCACGCGACGGTGCACCGCCGCCACCGCGTCGAACACCGCCTCGGGGGTGAGCGGCAGGTCGCGCGTGGCGCGGCCGAGTTCGTGCGCGAGCACGTTGATCAGCACCTCGGAATCGCTGTCGGTGTTGATGTGGCGGCGGTCGACGTCGAACAGCTCCTGCTTCAGCGTCTTGGCGTTCGTCAGGTTGCCGTTGTGCACGAGCACGACGCCGAAGGGCGCGTTGACGTAGAAGGGCTGCGCCTCCTCCTCGTCGTCGGCGCTGCCCGCGGTTGGGTAGCGCACCTGGCCCAGGCCGACGCTTCCCGGCAACGCGCGCATGTTGCGCGTGCGGAAGACGTCGCGCACCATGCCGCGCGCCTTGTGCATCCAGCACTTCGTGCCCTGCATCGTGACGATGCCCGCGGCGTCCTGCCCGCGGTGCTGCAGCAGCAGCAGCGCGTCGTAGAGGAGCTGGTTCACGGGCGTGTGTGAGATCACGCCGACGATGCCGCACATGGTGGGGACCTCAGGTCGGGAGATGGCGCGCCATGTCGTCGGGCAGCAGGGGCTTGAGCCCGTGGAGCACGACAGCCAGCCAGCGCGCGCCTTCGGATTGCTGCCAGGGCGCCCACTGCGCCGCCGGCGTCAGCGCCAGCACCGTGGCCAGCGCCAGCAGCAGAACGCCGCCGCGCAGGAGGCCGAAGCCGCCGCCGAGAACGCGGTCGGGCAGCGAAAGGGGCGAGGCATGGACGAGCAAGCGCAGCAACCGCGCCAGCAGCGCCCAGACGATGAGGATGCCGGCGAAGGCGGCGACGAAGCACGCCAGCGCACGCGCCGCCGAGCCGCTTGCGCCCACGGGAATCCAGGGCGAGAGCGCGCTCCCGAACAGCTGCGCGCCGACCCAGGCGACGACCCAGCCCGCGAGCGACAGCATCTCGAAAACGAGCCCGCGCCAGGCACCCACCAGCACCGACAGCAGCAGCACCGCCAGGAGCGCCCAGTCGATCCAGGAGAGCGCGGCCATCACAACGTCAGCAGGTTGCCGCGCAGGCCGGCGGCGGCGAGCGTGTCGTAGGCCTTCTCGGCCTCCTGGCGCGAGCCGAAGGGCCCGACGCGCACGCGCGTGCGCGGACCGCCCTCGGTCTGCACGACCTGGGTGTAGGTCTTGAGGCCGAGCTTCTCGACCCTGGCGCGCACCTCGCGCAGCGTGGCCGCGTCGCCATAGGCACCCACCTGAACGACGAAGCGCGGCGCCGCAGGCGCGGCAGCGGAGGCCGCCGGCGTTGAGCGTCCCTCGAGCAAGGCCTGCGCACGCTCGCCGTCGCCGCGGCCGCCGGGCGCGACCTGCGCCTTCGCATTCGACCTGTCGGCGGGGTCGCTCGGCGATGCGCCCGGCGGGACATCCTTCTTGGCGACGCCGGTCGCGGGAGGCGGCGGCGCCCCGGCAGCGGCAGAGGCGACCGCGTCCGCACGCGGCAATTCGGGCGCG
>JAIXKR010000087.1 GCA_026932235.1 Burkholderiales bacterium | reverse complement strand
ACACCATCGTCGTCATCGAGCACAACCTGGACGTCATCAAGACCGCCGACTGGCTCATCGACATGGGGCCCGAAGGCGGTGAGGGCGGCGGGCGCGTGCTGTTCGCCGGCACCCCCGAGGCGCTGGTGGCCAGCGGCGCCGGCCACACCGGCCGCTACCTGGCACCGCTGCTCGGGGCGGGCAGCTGAAGGCTCAGGGGCGCGCGTCCGGATCGTCGGCGGGCTCGCGCCCCTCGCCTGCGCGCCCGCCGCGCTCGGCCATCATCGCGCGGCGTTGCGCCTGCAGTTCGCGCCAGCGCGCTTCGATGATCGAGGCCTCGATGAAATCCTGGCCGCCCGCGCCCACCGCGCCGCTGCGCGCCAGCTCGCGGCCGCTGCGCAGGCGGTCCAGCGCGCCGGTGAGGTCGCCCAGCAGCGCACGCGCCTCGGCCTGCGCGCGCAGGGCGCGCAGGCGTTGCCCCTGGGCCTCGGCACAGCTGGCCAGCAGCAGCCAGCCGCTGGCATCCTGCGGGTACTGTGCAAGCCAGGTCTGCAGGCGCTCGGCGGCGTCGCGCAGCGCCGCGCTGCGTTCGGGCGGCGGCAGCCGCAGTGCGACCTGCGCCTGCAGCAGCAGCAGCGGTCGCTCCGGCGCCGCGCCGAGCTGCGGCGCGCTGCCCTGCTCGTGGCGCAGCGCCAGGAGCCGCTGCTGCGCCGCGGCGGCATCGCCCGCGGCGAGCGCGGTCTCGACCTGAAGCAGCGCGAACACCCGCGCCAGCAGCGGCTGCGGCGTGCTCTGCGCCGCCAGCAGCGCCTGCGCCTGCCCGATGCGCTGCGCCGCAAGCGCGTGCTCGTTGAGCAGGCTCGACGCCATCGCCGCCGCGTAGAGCGCGCCCAGACGCGAAGAGACCCCCTGCTGCGCGGCGTCAGCCGCGGCCGGCAACCGTTGCAGGCGGTGCAGCGCAGCCGCGCCCGGGTCCATCAGCACGCTGGCGCGCGCAGCCATCAGTTCGTGCAGCGCGGCTGCGGCCGGGACCACCGCGGCCGGCGGCTGACCGTGCGTGCGCAGCCGCGCCTCGCTCTGCCGCTCCTGCGTCAGCGGATGGCTGCGCAGATAGGGGTAGGCGCTGCTGTCGTTGAAGCGGTTGGCGCGGTCCATGAGCTCGAACATCGCGCTCATTCCGCCGCCATCGAAGCCGGCACCGACGAGCAGCGCGAAGCCGATGCGGTCGGCCTCGCGCTCCATGTCGCGCGAGAAGTTCAGCTGCCCCTGCAGCGCCGCCGCCTGCCCGCCCATCACCGCCGCCTGCGCGAGATCGGCGCTGTCGGCACGGCTGGCCGCCAGCAGCGCGAGGATCATTCCCGCCATGCTCAAGAGCGTCTGCCGCTGCTGCACCGCGACGCTGCGCGCGATGTGCCGCTGCGTCACGTGCGTGAGTTCGTGCGCCAGCACCGAGGCGAGCTGGTCGCGCGTGCGCGTCATCGCGATCAATCCCAGGTGCACGCCGACGAAGCCCCCCGGCAGCGCGAAGGCGTTGACGCTCTTGTCGCGCACGAGAAAGGCCTCCCAGGCGAACTGCGACGCGGCGTCGACGTCGATGTCCCCCCGCGCGCGCGCGGCCGCGACGAGCGGTTGCCACAGCGACTGCAGGTACTGCAGAAGCAGCGGATCGTCGAGATACGCGGGATCGCGCCGGATCATCGCCATCACCTCGTCGCCCAGGCGCCGCTCGGCGCCGACGCCGAAGTCTTCGGCCGCGCTCTCGCCCAAGGCCGGCAGGCGCAGGACATTGCCGTCCGGCGACAGGGTGCCGGGACGCTCGACCGCCTGCGCCATCGGCCCCTGCAGCGGCAGGGCGAGCGCGGCGGCGAGCATCAGCGCGCGCGCAAGGCGTTCGGGCAGCGGGGCGGGGCGTTGCGTCGTCACGGGAACTCCGGGGCCGGGGAGGGGCCGCCGGTATCATGACACCGCCGCTTTGCTCTTGTGTTGCTGCGCCGTGCCGTCTCCGCTCACCCACTTCGACGCCCAAGGCCAGGCGCACATGGTCGATGTCGGCGCCAAGGACGCGACGCGCCGCGTCGCGCGCGCCACCGGCGTCATCCGCATGCAGCCGGCGACCTTCGCGCTGGTCGCCGCGGGCCAGGCGAAGAAGGGCGATGTCATCGCGGTTGCGCGCATCGCCGCGATCCAGGGTGCCAAGCGCACCGCCGACCTGGTCCCGCTGTGCCACCCGCTGCCGATCACGCGCGTGGCGGTCGACTTCGCGCTCGACGCGCAAGCGAGCATCGTGCGCTGCACCGCACAGGTCGAGACCGTGGGCCGCACCGGCGTCGAGATGGAGGCGCTGACCGCGGTGCAGGTCGGGCTGCTCACGGTCTACGACATGCTCAAGGCCGCCGACCGCGGCATGGTGATGGACGACATCCACGTGCTGCAGAAGTCCGGCGGCAGGAGCGGGGACTGGCAGGCACCGGCGGCGGATGCGCCGGGGGCGGCCGCTCAGCGCCGCGGCAGGAAATCCCGCCAGCCGTAGGCCCGCTCTGCCGCCGTGCACTGGAAGGGAAGCGGCTGCCCTGGCGCCGCTTCGGCGTCCGGCGCGCAGGGCGCGAACCAGTCGCGCGAGGCCGGGTTGTGGAACTCGCGCAGGCGGTCCGCCAGGTGGCGCGCGCGCTCGAGGTCACCGGCGTCGGCGCAGGCTTGCGCCCAGGCCATCATGAGGCGCGTGTCGAGCAGGAAATGCGTGGCGCCCGCGAAACCGTGTCGGCGCAGGCGCGCATCGACCTCGGTCGTCGCCGCGGCGTAGTCGGCCTGGTAGGCGAAGAACGGGCTGCGCTGCCCGCGCGCGATGCGCGCCTCGAGCGGCGCGTCGCCCCCGGCCGAGAAGATCGCCGCCACGCGTGCGTAGTCCCAGGCTGCGTACAAGGTCAGCGCCAGTGCCGCCGCTGGGACGACCAGGGCAGGAGCGCGCGGACGGGCTGCCGCCGTGCGCGGCGCCGTCCCGCCACGCCCGAGTCCGAAGCCCGCCATCCAGGCGGTCGGCAGCAGGAAGTAGGCGTACCACAGCGGATACTCGAGCAGACTGTGCAGGCCGATCATCAGCACGAAGGCCAGCGCCATGCGCCGCGTGATCGCCGCCTCGCCCGGCACGCGCCGCGCCTGCCGGCCGATGCACACCAGGCCCCAGGTCAGAAGCGCCAGCACCAGCAGCGCCAGCGGCAGCCCGAGTTCGACCGCCAGCTGCAGCGGCAGGTTGTGCGCGTGGTCGAAGAAGGCGGTCGGCCTCCCGGGGAAGGGGGTGAGCGTCCAGGCGAGGTTGAACTCGCCCCAGCCGACACCGGTCCAGGGGTTGGCGCGGATGAGGGCCAGCGTGTTTGCCCAGATGCCGAAACGCGAACTCGAGACGTCGGTCTCGGCCAGCCGCGCGGCGCCGCCGAAGGTGTGGTGCGCCAGCTCGGCCCACTGCACCAGCGCCAGCCACGCGCAGGCGTAGAGCAGCGGCGCGGCGAGCAGCAGCGCGCGTGCACCGCGGGCCAGCCGCCGGTCCAGCAAGCCCCAGAGCGCCAGCAGGCAGACGCTCAGCAGCCCCGTGCGCGAGGCCGTGAGAACGACGCCGAAGACGAGCGCGCCGAAGGCCAGCGCCGCCGCGACGCGCGCGAGCCGGCGCAGCTGCAGCAGCGTGACGGTGGCGATCGCGGCCCAAAGAAGCACGCTGCTGAGGTGGTTGGGCTGGCGCAGATTGCCCACGGCGCGGCCGGCCAGGCTGCTGGCGGCGATCCAGTTGCCGTCGGTGAACTGCGGCGCGAACACCTGCACGGCGCCGATCGCCAGGCCCAGCAGCCCGGTGACGAGCCAGGCCTGCGCGAAGGCGATGGGCAGCGCGTCGCCTTCGGCGGCGGACGCCGCGGCGCCGGCATGCGCGACGAGCATCGCCATCACGAGCATCGCCAGCGCCGAGAGCGTGAGCGACGCCGGCAGGCTGCCGAGCACGCCCGAGGCCAGGACCGCCAACACCAGCAGCAGCAGCGCCGCCTGCAGCGGCCGGGCGGCACGACCGGCCATGCGGCGGCCCTGAACCGGCACCAGCAGCAGGAAGAGCGCCCAGCCCGCGAGCGCAAGGAGCTGGTTCAGTGCGGTCGCCGAGGGCGCGACGTTCCAGGCCAGCAGCGTCGGCGGGGCAACGGCGAGCAGCGCCGCAGGCAGCAGCGGCTGGAAGCGCGGTGGCGGCTTCAAGATCGGACGTGTGTGCCTGCCTGGCCGCGTCGCCTCAGCCGCACCGGTCCGGAGCAGGCAGGCCGAGTTCGCGTTGCAGTCCGGCGGCAAGCGCGAGCAGGTCCCAGTCGCGCCCGCGGCGCGCGATCAGCGAGATGCCCACCGGCAGGCCGCTGACTGCGCCGACGCCCGCCGGGAGCGCGGCCACCGGCGTCTCGGCCCAGTTCCAGTAGTGCGTGAAGGAGACCAGGTCGAGGTCCGAACCCGCATGCGCGTAGCCTTCGCCGCGCGGCCAGGCGACCGTCGGCACCGTGGGCTCGAGCAGGGCGTCGATGCGCTCGTCGTCGAAGAAGTCGTCCCAGGCCTCGGCCAGCGCCAGGCGCCGTGCCTGGGCTGCAGCGTAGTCGGTCGCCGACGCTGTGAGCGAAGCCGCGCGCTCGACCCACTCGCGCAAGGCAGGCCGGTACTCGCTGCGCCGGCCGGCGAAGCGGCGGTGGAAGGTATCGATGTCGGCGTGCAGCACGAGGCCATAGTCGTCGAAGATGTCCAGCGGTGCCGCCAGCGGCGGCGCACTGACGATGTTCGCGCCCAGGCGGCGCAGTGCCTCGAGCGTCGCGTCCAGGCCTGCGGCGGTGTCGGCGTCCAACGGCGTCACCTGCGCGCGCGGCGAGAGCGCGATGCGCGCGCCCTGCAGCCTTGCGCTCGTCTCGCGCCGCGGCGCCAGGGCCGCCAGCAACAGCGCGCAGTCGTCGATCGAGCGCGCCATCGGCCCGGGGTGGTCGAGCGTGAACGACAGCGGCACCAGTCCGCGCGTGGACAGCAGCCCGCGCGTGGGCTTGAAGGCCGAGGTGCCGCAGAAGGCCGAGGGGATGCGCAGCGACCCGGCAGTGTCGGTGCCGGTGGCCGCAGGCACCATGCGGGCGGCCAGCGCCGCGGCCGAGCCACCGGAAGAGCCGCCGGCGCTGCGCCCCAGCGCCCAGGGGTTGCCGACCTGGTCGGTGGTGCCGCCGGCGGCGAACTCGTGCGTATGCAAATGACCGAGCAGGATCATTCCCGCCCGCTTCAGCCGCGCCCAGACTTCGCAGTCGCGCGCCGGCGTTTCGTTCAGGATGCGGCTGGAAGCGGTGAGCGGCTTGCCCGCCACGCCGTAGAGGTCCTTGAGCCCGATCGGGATGCCGCGCAGCGGTGCGGCCTCGTCCGCGGGTAGCGCCCGCGCGGCCGCGGCGAGCGCGTCTTCCTCGTAGATGCGCACCCAGGCGTTGATCGACGCCGCGTCGCCGTCGAAGCTGTGCACGCCGTCGCGCTCGCGCACGCGCTGCAGGCAGGCCTGCACCAGTTCGCGCGCCGAAAGCCCGCGCGCGCGCAGCAGGCGCGAAGCGTCGACGATTCCGAGGTCGGCGGGATTCACGACCGCTCGAAGGCCCAGGGGCCGCGCGCCTAGAGTCCGGGCGTGGTGCTCCGGCGCACGGTCTCGATGAGGGCGTTGAGCGCGTCGGTGGCGGTGAAGATGCCGTAGAAGCGCCCCTCGTCGTCGTTGACGATGACGCTGCCGACCTTCTTCTCCGACATCGCCAGCGCGACTTCGTCGAGCGGCGTCGAGGCGCGCACGCTGAGTGGGTCGCTGGCCATGATGTCGGCGGCCTGCACCTGCAGCTTCTCGGCCGCGGACAGGCCGGACACGAGACGCAGGTCGCGATCGCTCACGAGTCCGACCACGGTCTCGCCGCGCAGCACCGGCAGGTGGCGCACGCCGTGGCGGTCCATCAACCGTCTCAGTTCATCGACCGTCATCCGTTCGTCGGCGGTGACGGCGTCGGGGGTGGTGTATTCCTCCACCGGCACACGGGTCGGCAGCATCGCGGATCTCCTCGGGTGGCCCGCGCGGCGGCGCGGGCATCCGGGCGAGTTTAGCGAAGCGCTGCGCTGGCGCTTCCCGGCGCGTCGGCCCTGACGCCGGTCCTCGCGTCGCTCAGCGCCCGAGCATGCGTTGCGCCAGGCGCAGATGCGGCCGGTCGATCATCCGGCCGTCGAGCTGCAGCGCACCGGCCTGCGGCTGCTCGGCGAAGGCGGCGAGCACGCGCTCGGCCCAGCGCCGCTGCTCGTCGGTGTAGCGAAAGGCCTCGGCGATCACGGGCAGCTGCCGGGGGTGGATGGCCATCTTCGCGACGAAGCCGTCGCGCAGCGCCTCCTCGCACTCGGCGCGCAGCGCCGCATCGTCGTCGATCGCGACGCTGACGGTGTCGACCGCGCGCACGCCGGCGGCCGCCGCGGCGTACAGGCACAGCGAGCGCGCGAGACGGTAGGGCTCGGTGAAGCGCCCGCCTTCGCGGTTCGCGAGCGCGCCGATCTCGGCCGCGAGATCCTCGCCGCCCCAGGTGATGCCCCACAGGCGCTCGCTCACGCCGGCGAGCTCGCCGAGACGGAACATCGACGCGCCGGTCTCGGTCGCGATCGCGAGCACGCGCGTGGCGCCCGGCGGCACGCCGAACGCGACTTCGAGCGCGTCGAGCTGGTGGCACAGCGTCTCGAGCGAGGCGCGACCGCAGCACTTGGGCAGCACGACGCCGAAGGGCCGGGCCGGGACGACCGCGGCGAGGTCCCGCAGCAGCAGGCCCGAGGCGGCCGGGTTCACGCGCACCCAGACCGGCGGCGCAGCGGTGGCCGCGTCGCGCGCGGCCAGCAGCGCCGCGACCCCGGCGCGCGCCTCGTCCTTGGCCGCAGGCGGCACCGAGTCCTCGAGGTCGAGGATCAGCGCGCCGGCGCCGCTGGCCAGCGCCTTCGCAAAGCGCTCCGGGCGGTTTGCCGGAACGAAGAGCAGCGCCGCCTCGCTGCGGATGGAGGGCGCGTTCATGCGGCCTGCGTCGTCGGACGACGATGCATCAGCGCCGTGCGCCGGCAGCGGCAGACGATGCGCTCGTCCTGATTCAGGCCGAGATGCTCGAATTCGACGATTCCGGCCTGCGGGCGCGAGGCACTGTCGCGCCTGGCGAGCACGGTCGTGCGCACGTGCAGCGTGTCGCCGGCGAAGACCGGCGCCGGGAAGCTGATCTCGCTCATCCCGAGGTTGGCGACCGTCGTGCGGAACGTCGTGTCGTTGACCGACATCCCGATCACCAGCCCGAGCGTGAACAGGCTGTTGACGAGCGGCCGGCCGAACTCGGTCTGCGCCGAGAAGTGGCGGTCGATGTGCAGCGGCTGCACGTTCATCGTCAGCGTGCTGAAGAGCACGTTGTCCATCTCGGTGATCGTGCGCGTCCATTCGTGGTCGAAGCGCTGGCCGACGCTGAATTCCTCGTAGTACAGGCCTGGCATGCAAGGTCTCCGGCTGAAGGTGGAGGGTGAAAGCGGGGGCGAGCGATCCGCTGCCCTCGCGGGAGTGTGCACCTCGGATGCGGGGCGTGTGACTGCCCGGCTCAGGCGGCGGCCGGCTCGGCGTCGATCTCGACCAGCGCCGCGCCCTTCTGGACGGTGGCACCGGGCGCCACCGGCAGCGCGCGCACCACGCCGGCCCGCGGCGCGTGCAGCGTGTGAAAGAGCTTCATCGCTTCGAGCACCGCGACCGGTGTTCCGGCGGCGACGCGGTCGCCGACGCCGACGAGGATCTGCGCGAGCACTCCCGGCAGGTCGGCACAGACGCTGCCCGGGGCCTCTGCCCCGCTGCCGGCGCGCGCCGAGGACGCGACGCGCAGGCCCACCTGCAGCGCCACCGACCAGCCGGCATGCCAGAGGTCGACGCGCGCGCCATCGACCTGGACACGCCAGCCGCGTGCGCTGCCGGCGACACGCCAGACGCCGCCCTCGTCTCGCGTCGCCCTGATCGCGCCGTCGTCGTCCTCGGCCGTGCCGCTCGCTCCGGGCAGGTGAACGGCGAGCGCGTGCCGCTGCTGGCCATCGTCGACGACGAGGTGGCTGCGACCGATGCCGCCGGCGGCAGCCGTCGCGCGCCAGGCGTGCAGCGTCGCCAGCGGTCGGTCGTCGTGCGGTGCCTGCTCCTGCTGCGCAGCGAGCCAGGCCAGTGCCGCGAGCGCACGTGCCTCGCGCACGAGCGCCACGTCGGGCTGCCAGCCCTCGGCCCAGTGCTCGGCGAGGAATCCGGTGTGCAGCTTCTGCGCGAAGGCCGGCGCGCTCAGCACGTCGGCAAGCAGCGGCTGCGTCGTCGGCAGCCCGATCACGCGCAGCGCCCTTAGGCCCTGCAGCAGGCGCTGGCGCGCGACTTCGCGGCTGCCGCCGTGGCCGACGAGCTTGGCAACGAGCGAGTCGTAGTGCGGCGTGATCTCGCTGCGGGCGTCGATGCCGCTGTCGACGCGCAGCCCTGCGGCCTGCGGCTCGGCGTAGCCGCGCACCGGCCCGAGCGCAGGCGCGAAACCCGCCGCCGGATCCTCGGCGTTCACGCGCGCCTCGATCGCCCAGCCCTGCTGCACGAGTTCGTGCTGCGCCCAGGGCAGCGATTCACCCGCGGCGACCCGGATCTGCCATTCGACGAGGTCGATGCCGGTGGTGAGCTCGGTCACCGGGTGCTCGACCTGCAGCCGCGTGTTCATCTCCAGGAAGGCCGGCTCGTCGTCGCGTTCGGCGTCGAGCACGAACTCGACCGTGCCCGCGGAGTCGTAGCCGATCGCGCGCCCGAGCGCGAGCGCGGCGTCGAACAGGCGCTGACGTACCGCGGCGCTCAGGTGCGGGGCGGGCGTTTCCTCGATCAGCTTCTGGTAGTGGCGCTGGATCGAGCACTCGCGCTCGAAGAGGTGCACGAGATGGCCCAGGCGGTCGCCCAGCAGCTGCACCTCGACGTGGCGCGGGCGCTGGATGCAGCGCTCGAGCATGACGCTGGCGTCGCCGAAGGCCGCCTGCGCCTCCGCCTGCGCGGCGGCCAGCAGTGCCGGCAGGTCCTGCAGCCGCTCGACGCGGCGCATGCCCTTGCCGCCGCCGCCGGCGCTGGCCTTGACGAGCAAGGGCACGCCGATGCGCTCGGCCTCGGCCTGCAGGCGCGGGAGGCTCTGGTCCTCGCCGTCGTAGCCGGCCACGCAGGGCACGCCGGCGGCGCGTGCGATGCGCTTGCTCTCGATCTTCGAGCCCATCGCCTCGATCGCGCGCGCGTGCGGTCCAATGAAGACGAGACCGGCGCGCTCGCAGGCCTGCACCAGCGCCAGCCGCTCGGAGAGGAAACCATAGCCGGGGTGGACCGCCTGCGCGCCGCTGGCCTGCGCGGCGCGCACGATCGCGTCGGCGTCGAGATAGGAGCGCAGCGCAGCGGGCGGGCCGATGCACAGCGCCGCATCGGCCTCGCGCACGTGGCGGGCGTGCGCGTCGGCCTCGGAATGCACGGCGACGGGCGAGATGCCCAGGCGCCGGCAGCTGCGGATGATGCGGCAGGCGATCTCGCCGCGGTTGGCGATCAGGATGCGGTCGAACATCGCAGCGCTCACTCGGGTTCCGCTCGGATCTCTCCGGCCCGGGTCTACATGCGGTAGACGGGGCTGACACCGTCGAATCGCGGTGTGCTCTCGTCGATCAGCTGCAGGCAGATGCCGAGCACGTCGCGCGTGGCCGCGGGTTCGATGATGCCGTCGTCCCACAGCCGCGCGGTCGCGTAATAGGGGTCGCTCTGTTCCTCGAACTGCGCCCGCGTCTGCTGCCGCAAGGCCTCGATCTGGGCCTCGTCGGCCGGGCCCTTGAGCGAGGCGCGACGCAGGTCGGTGAGCACGGTGCTCGCGACCTCCGGGCTCATCGTGGCCACGCGCGCGTTCGGCCAGGCGAAGAGGAAGCGTGGCGCGAAGCCGCGCCCGCACATGCCGTAGTTGCCCGCGCCGTAGCTGCCGCCGATGAGCACGGTCAGGCGCGGCACGCGCGCGGTGGCCATCGCGTAGACGAGCTTGGCAGAATGCTTGGCGATGCCGCCGCGCTCGGCCTCGCTGCCAACCATGAAGCCGGTGATGTTCTGCAGGAACAGCAGCGGGATGCGGCGCTGGTTGCACAGCTCGATGAAGTGCGCGCCCTTCAGCGACGATTCGGAGAAGAGCACGCCGTTGTTGGCGAGGATGCCCACCGGGTAGCCGTGCAGGTGCGCGGTCGCGCAGACCAGCGTGCTGCCGTATTCGGGCTTGAATTCCTGCAGCGCGCTGTCGTCGACCAGGCGCACGAGGATTTCGCGCACGTCGAAGGGCTGGCGCAGGTCGGTACCGACGATGCCGCCGATCTCGTCGGCGGAAAAGCGCGGCGGCCGCACCGGCTGGCGCCTGGCCGCGCCTTCGGTCTTCCAGTTCAGGGAGGCGACGATCTCGCGCAGCTTGGCCAGCGCCTCGTGCTCGTCGGCGGCCAGGTAGTCGGTGACGCCGGAGACGCGCGCGTGCATGGCCGCGCCGCCCAGGGTCTCGGCATCGACGATCTCGCCGATCGCGGCCTTGACGATGGGCGGGCCGCCGAGGTGGATGCGCCCGGTGCCCTGCACCATCACCGATTCGTCGGACAGCGCCGGGATGTAGGCACCGCCCGCGGTGCAGCCACCGAAGACCGCCGAGAGTTGCGGCAGGCCATCCGCGCTCATCCGGCATTGGTGATAGAAGGTCGTGCCGAAGTGCCCCCAGTCGGGAAAGACGCGGTCCTGCTGCAACAGGTAGGCGCCGCCGCAGTCGACCAGGTAGAGGCAGGGCAGGCGGTTCTCCCAGGCGATTTCCTGCGCGCGCACGTGCTTGCGCGTGGTTTCGGGGAAGAAGCTGCCGCCCTTGACGGTGGCGTCGTTGGCGATGAGCATGCAGTTCACCCCGGCGACGCGGCCGATGCCGGTGACGATGCCCGCGGCGGGAACCTCGCCGGCGTGCATGCCGTAGCACGCGAGCGGCGAGAGCTCGAGGAAGGGGCTGCCCGCATCCAGCAGCAGCTCGATGCGCTCGCGCACCGCGATCTTGCCGCGCGCCTTGTGCCGCGCGTGCAGCTTCTCGCCGCCGCCCGCCTGGGCCCAGCGCATGCGCTCGCGCAGCGTCGCGAGCAGGCCCTCGTACTGCGCCTGGCGCTGGGCAGGGCTGGCGATCCCGGCCGCATTCATCGCGCGTTCTCCTCGGGCGCTGCGGGCGTGCGCGCGCGCAGGCCTTCGAGCAGCAGTTCGGCGAGTTCCTCGGCCAGCGCGCGCAAGGCCAGCGCCCCGCCCTGGAACCAGTCGAGCGAGCCGTTCATCGCCGTGAACAGGAAGAGCCGCGCCAGGCGCAGGTCGCGCCGGCGGTCGAAGCCGCCCTGGCGCGCGCAGCGCGCCAGCAGCGCCGCCCAGTAGCGCTCGTAGGCGTCGCGCGCGGGCAGGTGCGCCTCGCGCACGGGCGCGGGCACCTGGCCGAAGATGCGCAGATTGGCACTGGTGTAGTCCTGCAGCCCGTGCATGCCCTGCAGGTGCGCATGGATCGCGGTGCGCAGCAGCGTGGCGGCGTCGGCCTGCGCCGGCAGCGCGTCGACGGCGGCGCGCACCGTGTCGTGCACCTGCTGCACGCCGATGCGCAGGACCTCGCCGACGATGGCGTCCTTGGACTCGAAGTGGTGGTAGAGGCTGGCCGCCTTCATGCCGGCGGCAGCGGCGATGTCGCGCAGCGAGGTGCCGGCGTAGCCCTCACTGCGAAACAGCCGTGCCGCGGTATCGAGGATGAGCGCGCGGCCGGGCGCGGGCTGCGCCGGCGGGGCTTGCTCGGGCTCGGGGCGGGTCACGGCCATGGCCGAAGTCTAACGAACGCTTGTTAGGCATGCAATCCACCCCGACTTCTCGTATTCACCTAGATATTGAGCTTGCTTCAGATCTATAGTGAAACTAACGTTCGTTAGTTTGAAGGATGCTCCGATGAGCGCTGTTCCCCTGACCGAAGCCTTCCCCTTCTTCACCGAGGAGCACGAGATGCTGCGCACCAGCCTGCGCCGCTTCGTGCGCGAGCGCGTCGAGCCGGTGGCCGTGCAGTGGGAGGAGGCCGGCTTCGTGCCGCGCGAGCTGCTGCGCGAGATGGGCGAACTCGGCTTCCTGGGCATCCGCTATCCGCAGGCCTACGGCGGCTCGGCGCTGGACACCCTGGCCACGGCAGTGCTCGCCGAGGAGCTGGGGCGGTCGAGCTTCGGTGGCTTTGCCGTCACCGTGCTCGTGCACACCGACATGGCCACCCCGCACCTGCTGCACGCCGGCAGCGCGGCGCAGAAGCAGCGCTACCTGCCGGACCTCGTCGCCGGGCGCAAGATCGCCGCGGTGGCGATGACCGAGGCCGACGCCGGCTCCGACCTGCAGGGCATGCGCACGCGCGCGCAGCGTACGGCAGAGGGCTGGGTGCTCGACGGCAGCAAGATGTTCATCACCAACGGCGTGCACGGCGACGTCTTCTTCGTCGCCGCCAAGACCGACGGCGGCGGCGGCGCGCGCGGGCGCGGCATCTCGATGTTCATCGTCGAGAAGGGCACGCCGGGCTTTCGCGTCGCGCGGCCGCTGGCCAAGCAGGGCTGGTTGTGCAGCGACACCGCCGAGCTGGTGTTCGAGGACTGCAGGCTCCCCGCCGAGGCCTTGCTCGGCGTCGAGAACCGCGGCTTCTACGCGCTCGTGAAGAACCTGCAGAACGAGCGCATCGTGCTCGGCGCGCAGGCCATGGGCGAGGCCGCGCGCGCGATCGAGCTCACGCTCGCCTGGGTCACGCAGCGCAAGGCCTTCGGGCGCACGCTCTGGGACATGCAGGCCATCCGCCAGCGCCTGGCGCAGCGCGCGGCCCAGGTCGAGGCCGTGCGCAGCCTGGTCTTCACCACCGCCTGGCGCGACGCGCAGGGGCAGCAGGTAAGCAAGGAGGTGTCGATGATCAAGGCGCTGGCCGGCACCCTGGTCAACGAGGTCATGTACGACTGCCTGCAGTTCCACGGCGGCATGGGCTACATGCGCGAGACGGCGATCGAGCGCATGGCGCGCGACGCACGCGTGCAGGCCATCGGCGGCGGCGCCACCGAGGTCATGCTGGAAGAGGTCGCCAAGCGGCTGGTGGCCTGAGGCCGGTGGCCTGCGCTCGCGGCCCGCGCGTGCTCAGCGCCAGCGCTTCTTGCGCCGATAGCGTTTCAGCGCCTCGCCCTGGCCGCTGCCGCCCATGCCGAGGTAGAACTCCTGCACGTCGGGGTCGGCGGCCACCGCCTGCGCGGTGCCGTCGAGCACGAATCGACCCTGCTCCATGACGAGGGCGCGCTGCGCCGAGGCCAGGGCCACGCGCGCGTTCTGCTCGACGAGCAGGATGCTCGTGCCGTCGCGGTTGATGCGCTCGAGGATGGTGAAGATCTCGCGCACCAGCAGCGGCGACAGCCCGAGCGAAGGCTCGTCGAGCAGCATCAACCGCGGCCTGCCCATGAGCGCACGGCCGATGGCCAGCATCTGCTGCTCGCCGCCCGAGAGCGTGCCCGCCCACTGCCCGCGGCGCTCGCGCAGGCGCGGGAAGTACTCGAATACGCGCTCGAGATCGTCGACCTGGGCGCCGCGCCGGGCAAAGCCGCCGATGCGCAGGTTCTCCAGCACGCTGAGTTCGTTGAACACGCCGCGGCCCTCGGGGACGAGGGCCATCCCCAGGCGCGCGATGTCCTCGGTCTGGCGGCCGTCGATCCTCTGCCCCAGGAAGTGAATGCGGCCCTTGTCGGGCTGGTCCTTCAGGAGGCCCATGATGGTCTTCAAGAGCGTCGTCTTGCCCGCGCCGTTGGCGCCCAGCAAGGCCACCATGCTGCCGGCCTGCAACTCGAGCGAGATGCCGCGCAGCGCCTGGATGGGGCCGTAGAAGGTGTCGACGTTCTCGACCTGCAGCAGCGGCGGCGCGCTGGCCGCCGCGCGCGCGGCCGTGGGCTCCGTCGTCGAGGCGCCTGCGCTCATGCCGCGTCCGCGCCCAGGTAGGCACGCAGCACCTCGGGGTGCGTGCGCACGGCCTCGGGCGAGCCTTCGGCGATCTTCACGCCGTGGTTGAGGGCGATGACGCGATCGGCGAGATCGCCGACGAAGGGCATGTCGTGCTCGATGAGCAGCACGGCCACGCCGAAGCGCGCCACGATGTCCTCGATCCACAGGCGCAGGTCCTGCTTCTCCTCGAGGTTCATGCCGGCCGCGGGTTCGTCCAGCAGCAGCACCTGCGGCTCCATGGCCAGCGCGCGCCCGAGTTCGACGATCTTGCGCGTGCCATAGGGCAGGCTGCCCACCGGCTTGCTGCGCACCGCCTGCAGTTCGAGGAAGTCGATGATCTCCTCGACCTTCTCGCGGTGCTGCATCTCCTCGCGCGCGGCCGGGCTGCGCGGACCGAAGAGCGCCATGCCGCCGAGCACGCCGCTGCGCATGAAGCGGTGCCGGCCCAGCAGCAGGTTGTCCATCGTGCTCAGGTGGTGGAAGAGCTCGATGTTCTGGAAGGTGCGCGCCAGCCCGGCGGCTGCGACGCGATGCGGCGGCAGGCCCAGCAGCGAACGCCCGCCGAGGCGGATGTCGCCCGCCTGCGCGCGGTAGATGCCGCTGATGCAGTTGAAGACCGTCGTCTTGCCGGCGCCGTTGGGGCCGATGAGGGCGAGGATCTCCCCCGCCTCGAGGCTCAGGCTCACCCCTTGCACGGCCTGGACACCGCCAAAGCCGATGCCCAGGCCTTCGACCTCCAGCAGCGCAGGCAAGCTCGGCGGCCTCAATCGACCACGGTCCAGGGCGTGAGGCGGGTCACCTTCACGCCGCTGTCGTCGGTGCGCGCGAGGAAGATCTCGCGCTGGCCCTGGCGCTCGTTCGGCCCGAAGCTGATGCGTCCCATCACGCCCTTGTAGTCCTTGATCGACTCCATGGCCTTGATGAAGCTCTCGCGCGTGAGGTCGCGGCCGGCGCGCCGCAGGCCTTCCACCAGGGGTTCGACGAAACCGATGCCGGCCATGAAGAACACGCCCCAGCGCTCACCCTTCTGCGCGTACTTCGGGAACGCGTCGCGATACTTCTTCACCTCCGCGGTATCGGCGTCCGGCAGTTCGCCGAAACTGGCGAAGAGGATGTTCTTCCACAAGCCGCCGGAAATGGTGTTCATCAAGGGGGCATCGGACAAGGTGGAACTTGCCGCCCATTGCGGCGCAAAACCAAGGGCTGCCGCCGTCTTCAGCGTGATCACCGCGTGCGTGGGATTCACCCACATGAGTACGGCGTCGGCGCCGCTTTCCTTGAGCTTGAGCACGTGCGACTTGAGATCGCGATCGGCCTGATTGACCGCGACTTCCACCACCGGCTTCACGCCCAGTTTCTGCATGGCCGCCAGCGCGCCGCGATGGCCATTCTCGCCATATTCGTCGCTGGCATAGAGGATGGCAATCTTCTTCTTCCCCTCCTTCTCCACCAGATGGCGCGTGAGGAGATTCGCCTCGTCGGCATAGAGCGGATAGATGGCGAACAAGGCCTTCTGCGGCGGCGTGATCCAGTGCAGCGAGCCCGCGGCCGGGCCGACCCAGGGAATACCGCGCTCCATCAGATAATCCTTCACCGCCAGCCCCGAAGAACTGCCGACGCCGGAGGCGATGGCAAAGATGCCGGGCGCCTTTTCCACCAGTTCCTTCACGCCGGCCACCGTCTTCGCCGGGTTGTACTGATCGTCGTAGGAATGGAAGACGATCTTGCGGCCGTGAATCCCGCCTTCGTCGTTCACCATGTCGAACAGCAAGCCGGTGCCGCGCGCGACGGCGCCCCAGGGCGCGGCCGGGCCCGTCTGCGGGCTCCAGGTGGCGATGTGGATCTCGGTGTCGGTGACGCCGGTGAGTTGCTGGGCAGCGGCCGGCAAGGCCGGCAGCAGCGTGGCCACGGCCAGCGCCGCGATTTTCAGGGTCTGTCTGAGCATGATCGTCCTCGAGTTTGGTTAAACCTTCTTGACGTAATGCCGGGCGAGCAGGCCCGACGGCTTGATCGCAAGCATCAGGAGAATGACTGCGAACGGAACGATGGATTTGAACGAAGTCGAGACATAGTATCCGAAGAGATTCTCGACGATGCCGATGATGGCACCGCCGAGTGCCGCCCCCGCGAGCGAGGTGATGCCGCCGAGCACGGCGGCGGCAAAGCCCTTCATGAGCGGATCCCACATCATGTAGGGCTCGACCGTCGTCGCCGGTCCGGTGAGGAGCCCGGCGATCGCGCCTATCGCGGCCGCCAGCGCCCACGCCCCCATCTCCACGCGTCGTACGCGGATGCCCATCAGGCGCGCCACGTCGCGGTTCTGCTGCGTCGCGCGCATGGCCAGCCCGGCGCGCGAGCGGGAGAGGAAGAGGAAGAGGATCAGGATGGTGACGGCCGCGATGACGATGGACGCGACCTCGAGCTGGCTCATGATCACCCCGCCCAGCACCCAGGAGTCGTAGGGACTCACCGGAACGGGCAGATCGCGAGGCTCGCCGCCCCACTTCCAGGAGGCGAGGCCGAAGAGGATCATCTCCAGCCCGAGCGTGACGATGATGAGGCCGAGGACGCTCGGCTCCTTGGCGCGGCGCAGCAGGATGAACTGGGCGGCGGCACCCAGCAAGGCGGCCAGGACCAGCGTCACCAGCACGACGACGACGAAGGGCAGCTGGCTCGCCGCGATGAAGCTGAGCGCAAGGTAAGTGCTCACCATCGCCATCTCGCCCTGGGCGAAGTTCAACACTTCGGTCGTGCGGTAGATGATCACCATCGCCAGCGCGAGCAGGGCGTAGACCGAGCCGGCGGCCAGCCCGCTGAAAAGCACCTGCAGCAGCGTGGTGACCTGCTCCATGCCCCGGACTCAGAAAGGCCAGCTGCGCCAGTAGCGCTTGCTGCGCAGCCACAGCCCGTAGAGGCCGAGCGGCTCGAAGATCATGATGAGCACCAGAATCATGCCGTAGACGATGAACTGAATATTCGCCATGCCGGTTTCCATGAAATGGCGGTTCAGGAAGGCGGCGATTTCCGTTCCGAAACCCGGCAGACGCTCGAAGTCGCTCAGGCGCAATCCCTTCAGCTTGAGGTTGAGCCAGCTGATGACGATGGCACCGAGCACCGGGCCGAGCAGCGAACCGCTGCCGCCGATGACCACCATGACCAGAAACAGGATGGACAGCATCAGATTGAAGCTGGTCGGGTCGATCTGGCCCAGGTGGAAGGCAAACAGGCCGCCGGCGATCCCGGTCAGAAAGGCGCTGAGCGCAAAGGCCAGGGTCTTGAAGACGGTGAGGTTGACACCGGCACAGGCCGCGGCGACATCCGAATCGCGCAGGGCGACGAAGGCGCGTCCGACACGCGTGTGCATCAGATTGCGCAGCGCCAGCAGACTGAGGCCCATCAGCACCATGATCAGGTAATAGAGATTCTGCTCGGCGCTCAGCCCCGGCCACATCACCACGCTGAAACCCGGCACGCTCGGCCCGGTCGCGCCACCGAAAACCGGCGCCCGCGCCAGGATATTCTCGATGGCAAGCCCGAAACCCAGGGTGATGACGGCCAGATAGGGGCCTTCGAGGCGCAGGGCGGGCAGTCCGAGAAGAAACCCGAAGGCGGCGGCGACGAGACCGGCGGCAAGCAGTGCGAGCAGAATGGGCGCGCCGGCCTGGCTGATGAGCACCGTGCCATAGGCGCCGATGGCGAAGAAGCCGGCATGACCCAGCGAAATCTGCCCGGTGAAGCCGACCAGCACATTGAGCCCGGCCGCGACCATGACGTTGATCGCCATGTAGCCGAGCAGATAGAGGCCGTAGTTACCCAGAACCAGGGGCGCGAGGCCGAGAATCGACACGCACACGAGCAGCCAAAGCCCGAAGGGCACGGTCGCGAAGAGGCGCAAATCCTCGTAGTGGGACCGCTTCATGTCCACCGCAGGCTCCTCCGGGTCTGGGCGTTCTCGGGCATCGGGTCGAACGCGAGGGCGCGCGTTCGGCAGGGCGACGGGTTTATTCGCGGTCGATGCTACTATGGATTATTCCGCCCGCGCGCGGCGCCGCCCTGTGCAAACCCCAATGGATGCTTCCGTCTCGCCCGACCTCCCGCCTCGGCCATGAACGCACCCGACCTGCTGCGCCAATCCGCCCACGTGCCGGCCCTGTTGTTCGAGCGCGCCCGGCGCCAGGCTGCGGAGACGGCCCTGCGCTACAAGCACCTGGGGCTCTGGCGCGACGTCAGCTACGCCGAGTACGCCGAGGCGGTGCGCACGACGGCGCACGGCCTGATGGCGCTCGGTCTGGAGCCTGGCGAGCGCGTGGCCATCATCGGCGAGAACCGCCGCGAATGGCTTTACGCCGACCTCGCCATCCAGGCCGCCGGGGGCGTGAGCGTGGGCATCTACACCACCAACGCCGCCGCCGAGTGCCGCCACGTGCTCGCGCACAGCGGCGCGCGCATCTTCATCGTCGAGGACGAGGAGCAGCTCGACAAGGCCATGCAGATCCGCGCGCAGCTGCCCGAGCTGCGCCACATCGTGCTCATCGACCGGCGCGGGCTGGAGGATCTGGACGACCCGATGGTGATCGACTGGCAGGCGCTGCAGCAGCGCGGCCAGGCGCATCGCGCCGCGCATGCGCAGGCGCTCGAACAAAGGCTTGCGGCGCTGCAGCCCGAGGCCCTGGCCATCCTCATCTACACCTCGGGCACGACCGGCGCGCCCAAGGGCGCCATGCTCAGCCACCGCAACCTGGTGTGGACGGCGCAATGCCTGATCGAGACCCTGGACGTGCACGCGCGGCACGCGGAGGACGTGGTCTCCTTCCTGCCGCTGTCGCACATCGCCGAGCGCATGATCTCGATCTACCTCGCGCTGGCCGCGGGCTACCGCGTGCACTTCATCGAGAACGCCGACGCCGTGACGCAGAACATCGCCGAGGTCTCGCCTTCGCTGATGTTCGCCGTGCCGCGCATCTGGGAGAAGTACCAGTCCACGGTGCTGTTGCGCATGAAGGACGCCAGCGCCTTCAAGCGCCTGGCCTTCGGCCTGGCGCACGCCGTCGGCCGCCGCCACGCGCACGCGCGCCTGGATTCGAGCCTGCCGGTGCCGCTGGTGCTGCGGCTGGCCTTTGCCCTGGCGCAGGCGCTGGTGCTGGCCAAGCTGCGCAAGCGCCTGGGCTTCGAGCGGCTGCAGGTGGCGGTGAGCGGCGCTGCGGCGATCTCGCCGGACGTGCTGCGCTTCTTCCACGCCATCGGCGTGCCGCTGCGCCAGATCTACGGCCAGACCGAAGGCAGCGGGCCCACGGCCTGCCATCGCGCCGAGCACATCGACCCCGACAACAGCGGCCCGGCGCTGCCCGGGGTGGAGCTGCGCATCGCCGAGGACGGCGAGATCCTCGTGCGCGGGCCCAACGTCTTCCTGGGCTACTTCCGCGACCCCGAGGCCAGCGCGCAGACGCTCACCGAGGGCTGGCTGCACTCGGGCGACATCGGCCACCTGGACGCGCGCGGCTTTCTGCACATCACCGACCGCAAGAAGGACTTGCTCATCACGCGCGGCGGCAAGAACGTCGCGCCGCAGCCCATCGAGAACCAGCTCAAGACCAGCCCCTACGTCGCCGACGCCATCCTCATCGGCGACGACCGGCCCTACATCACGGCGCTCATCATCCTCGACGAGGAGAACGTCGTCTCTTTCGCGCAGGAGCACAAGGTGCAGTTCACCACCTACGCCAGCCTCACCGAGGCGCCCGCGGTGGCCGAGCTGATCCGCGACGTCGTGCGGCGCACCAACGCCGACCTGGCGCGCGTCGAGCAGGTCAAGCGCTTTGCCATCCTGCCCAAGAAGCTGCTCGAGGAGGATGGCGACGTCACGCCGACCATGAAGGTCAAGCGCCGCAACATCAACCGCCAGTTCGCGGATCTGATCGAGGCCTTGTACGCCGAGAAGGCCGGCACGCTGGCTTGACGTCAGCGCGAGCGCAAAGCTCAGGCGCCGAAGAAGCGGTTGAGCTCGGCGCCTCGGGGCGGCCGCTGCCGCGCTCGTGCAGGCGCCTGAAAGCGGCGCGTCGCGCACGGAGGCGTTCGGGCGAGGTCGTCATGGCAGCGTCCTCCGATCGCGCGCAGCGGTCGTCCACGCCGGTCAGACCGCGCAGGCCTGCAGGAAGACGGCGGTGAGCGTCTGCATGCCGGCGCGGTCGTCCTCGTCGAAGCGCGCCCGCTGCGGGCTGTCCACGTCCCACACGCCCAGCAAGCGGCCATCGGGCAGGAGCAGCGGCACGACGATCTCCGCGCGCGAGGCGGCGTCGCAGGCGATGTGGCCGGGAAAGGCGTGCACGTCGGCCACCAGCTGCGTCGTGCGCGTGGCCGCGGCCGTGCCGCAGACGCCGCGCCCGAAGGCGATGCGCACGCAGGCCGGCTGGCCCTGGAAGGGGCCGAGCACGAGCTCGCCGCCGGCGACCGCGGCGTCGACGAAGTAGAAGCCGCACCAGTTCAGCCCCGGCAGCGCGTGGTAGACGAGGGCGGCGAAGTTGGCGGCGTTGGCGATCAGGTTGCACTCGCCCTGCAGCAGGCCGCGCAGCTGCGTGACCAGTTCGGCGTACTGCTGCGGCTTGGGCAGATCGGCGATGGCGCTGCGCTGGAACATCGGCATGCTCGCTGCGGCGGCGGTGGCAAAGTCGCGCCCGATGCGACGCGTCAGCGGCTACACCGCCGCCAGCGCCTGGTCGAGGTCGGCGAGCAGGTCGTCGATGTGCTCGATGCCCACGCACAGGCGCACGGTCTCCTCGCTCACGCCGGCCTTGGCGAGTTCGGCCGGGGCGAGCTGGCGGTGCGTGGTCGAGGCCGGGTGCGTGGCCAGGCTCTTGCAATCGCCGATGTTGACCAGGCGCGTGAAAAGCTGCAGCGCGTCCAGGAAGCGTGCGCCGGCGGCGCGGCCGCCGTCGGCGGACTTGACGCCGAAGGTCAGCAGGCCCGAGGCGCGCCCGCCCATGAGGCGCTGCACGAGCGCGTGGTCGGGGTGCTCGGGCAGGCCGGCGTAGCCGACCCAGGCCACCTTGGGGTGCTTTTGCAGATGGCGCGCCACGGCCAGCGTGTTGTCGCAGATGCGGTCCATGCGCAGCGAGAGCGTCTCGATGCCTTGCAGGATCATCCAGGCGTTGAAGGGCGAGATCGCGGCACCCATGTTGCGCAGCGGCACGACGCGCGCACGGCCGATGTAGGCCGCCGCGCCCAGGGCCTCGGTGTAGACGACGCCGTGATAGCTCTCGTCGGGTTCGTTCAGGCGCTTGAAGCGCGTCTTGTGCTGCGCCCAGGGGAACTTGCCGCTGTCGACGACGATGCCGCCAATGCTGTTGCCGTGCCCGCCGAGGAACTTGGTGAGCGCGTGCACGACGATGTCCGCGCCGTGCTCGAAGGGGCGCAACAGGTAGGGGCTGGGCACGGTGTTGTCGACGATCAGCGGCACGCCGTGCTGGTGCGCGACGGCGGCGATGGCGGCGACGTCGGTGACGTTGCCTGCCGGGTTGCCCAGCGACTCGATGAAGACGGCCTTGGTGCGCTCGTCGATGAGGCGCGCGAAGGCCTGCGGGTCATCGGCGTCGGCGAAGCGCACCTCGATGCCCTGCTGCGGGAAGGTGTGCGCGAACAGGTTGTAGGTGCCGCCGTAGAGCTTGCTCGAGGCGACGATGTTCTCGCCCGCGGCGGTGATGGTCTGGATGGCCACGGTGATGGCCGCCATGCCCGAGGCCAGCGCCAACGCGCCGATGCCGCCTTCGAGCGCCGCGACGCGCTGCTCGAGCACGTCGGTGGTCGGGTTCATGATGCGGGTGTAGATGTTGCCCGGCACCTTGAGGTCGAACAGATCGGCGCCGTGCTGCGCGCTGTCGAAGGCATACGACACCGTCTGGTAGAGCGGAACGGCGACCGCGTGCGTGGTGGGTTCGGGGCTGTAGCCGGCGTGGACCATCCGGGTCTCGAAGCGCCAGCGGCTGGTGTCGCGTGTCACGTCAGGGTTCCTCGAAGAGTGAGTGCGGGTGGGCCGTCGAGTCTAGGCGCTGCAGCAGCCCGCCTACGGAAGGAATGGCGATATCGATATGCGCCGTCACCGCGGTGAAAGCAAGCCACGGCCGGCGTTCGACCCCTCAGGCGTGCGCACGTGCCAGCGCCTGCTCGAGGTCGGCGATGAGGTCGCCTGCGTCCTCGATGCCCACCGACAGGCGCAGCAGGTCCGCCGGCACCGGCGAGCTCGGCCCCTCGACGCTCGAACGATGCTCGATCAGGCTCTCGGTGCCGCCCAGCGAGGTGGCGCGCTTCCAGAGCTGGACTTCGGCCGCGGTGGCGATGGCCGCGGCCTCGCCGCCGCGCGCGCGCAGCGAGAGCATGGCGCCGAAGCCGCCCTGCATCTGCCGCTTGGCGACCGCATGGCCGGGGAAGCCGGGCAGGCCGGGGTAGAGCACCTGGGCGACGTGGCGGTGGCCGTCGAAGTGCGCGGCGATGCGCGCCGCCGAGGCATTGGCCTGGCGCACGCGCAGGTAGAGCGTGCGCATGCCGCGCAGCAGCAGATAGGCCTCGAAGGCGCCCAGCGTGCCGCCGTGGTTGACACGCAGCGCGCGCAGGCGTTGCCAGAAGTCGTCGTCCTCGCGCGTGACGAGCACGCCGGCGAGCAGGTCGCTGTGCCCGCCCAGGTACTTGGTTGCCGAGTGCATCACGAGGTCGGCGCCCAAGGCCAGCGGTTGTGTGATCACCGGCGAGGCGGTGGTCGAGTCGACCGCCAGGCGCGCGCCGGCTGCATGCGCGATCGCTGCCGTCGCGGCGATGTCGGTCACGGTCCACAGCGGGTTGGCCGGCGTCTCGACCCACACGAGCCGGGTCTGGCCGGGGCGGATCGCCGCCTGCACCGCGGCCGGGTCGCTCATCTCGACGAGCTCGACCTCGATTCCCCAATGCGCGCCGAACTGCAGCAGCCAGTTGCGCAGCGACCAGTACATGACCTTGGGCGCGAGCACGTGGTCACCCGGCGAGAGCGCCTGGAAAACCGGCGTGGCGGCGGCCATGCCGCTGGCAAAGAGCATCGCCGCCTTGCCCTGTTCGAGGGTGGCGATCAGCGCCTCGGCCTGGTCGAAGGCCGGATGGTCGGCGCGCGCGTACATGCGCCCGCTGCGGTAGAGGTTGTCGGGGTCGCGCAGGTAGGTGCTGGAGACGTGGATCGGCGGCGTCACCGCGCGCGTGCGCTCGTCGATCCAGCCGAGCGCCTGCGCGGCCAGGGTCTCGGGCTTGAAGTCGGCAGGGTTCATCGCGCGCATTCTGGCGCAGGGCGGCTTCACCCTGCGTGTGTCATCCCCGCCGCGGCAATGTCCCCGCCTGCTCCGCCAGATCCCAGAAGAGGCCCGTCATCAGTTGCAGCGCCTCGCGCGCGACCGGCGCCAGCAGGTGTTCGTCGGGCGCGTGCTGCTGGCAGCCGGCGTAGCTGTGCGGGATCCACACCGTCGGCAGGTCGAGGATGTCGGCGAAGACGTCGTTGGGCAGCGAGCCGCCGAGGTTGGGCAGCAGCACCGGCGCGCGGCCGGTGCTGCGCTCGATGCTCGCGAGCGTGAAGCGCACCCAGGGGTCGTCGGGATCCAGGCGCGTGGCCTGCGTGATCTCGGGCTCGCTCACCTGCACGTCGGCAAAGCCATGCGCCGCAAGCTGCGCGCGCACCGCATCGCGCAGGCCGTCGATCCGCGTGCCGACGACCCAGCGCATGTGCATCCACGCCTTGGCCGCGGGCGGGATCGCGTTCACCGGCGCCGCCGGGTTGCCGGCACTCATCGCCAGCACCTCGAGCGTGTTCCAGCCGATCACGCGCTCCGCGGGGGTGAGGCCCGGCTCGCCCCATTCGGGGTCCACCGCGGGGTCGCCCGGATCGCTGCCGAAGACGAGGCCTTGCAGCGCCCGCCGCACGTTGGTGGGAACAGGCGGGGGGCGCAGGGCCGGCACGCGGATCACGCCGCGGCCGTCGACGAGGCAGGCGATCGCATTCGCGAGCACGGTGGCCGGGTTGCGCAGCAGCCCGCCCCAGTTGCCGCTGTGGTGGCCGCCCGCGCGCAGCTTCAGTTCGAGCGCGAAGTTGGCCACCCCGCGCGAACCCAGGAACACCGTGGGCCGCTCGCGCGAAAGGCGCGGCCCGTCGCTGGCGATGAGCACGTCGGCCGCCAGCGCCTGCCGCTGCGCGGCGCAGAAGGCGGAAAGACCGGGCGAGCCGGTTTCCTCGCCGGTCTCGAACAGCCACTTGACGTTGAAGCCCAGGCGCTCGCGCTGCTGCCGCAGCAGCGCGAGCGCGGCCAGGTTGATCGAGTGCTGGCCCTTGTTGTCGGCGCTGCCGCGGCCGTAGAGGCGCTCGCCTTCGCGGGCCAGCGTCCACGGCCCCTGGCCGCGCGTCCAGGCCTCGTCCTGCCCGCGCACGACGTCGCCATGGCCGTACATCAGCACCGTGGGCAGGGCCGCGTCCTCGATGCGCTCGGCGCTCAGCAGCGGACCGCCGCCGGGCACGGGGTTGTCGTGCACGCGCCAGGCAAAGCCCAGCGCCGCCAGTGTCGGCCCGATCTCGTCGACCAGGTAGCGGTGCAGCTCGGGCGCCAGCGCGGCGTCCTGGCTGCTGCTGCGGATGGCCACGCGCCGCGCCAGCGTGCGCACGAAGTCGCCATCGTCGAAATGCGCCGCCGCTGCCGCCAGCAGCGCCGCGCGTGCGGGCGCATTGGCGGACGGCGACACGGCCGATGCCGGGAACGTGACTTGCGGCGCCTGCATCTGAGCCGCCTGCGGCTAGGCGCTCTTGGCCAGCAGCTCGAAGTGCTCGACCACCGGCGGCGCGTCGAAGAAGGGACCGACGATGGCGCGCCACTGCGCAAACAGCGGCCCACCGCGGAAGTGCACGGTGTGGTCTTCCAGCGTCTCCCAGAACACCTCCAGCAGGTAGCGCTCGGGGCTCTCCACGCCCTTGTTGACCTTCCAGCCGCGACAACCGCGCGCCTGCGCGATGACGGTGCTCAGCCCCTGCTGGATGGCGGCGTCGAATTCGGCCTGGCGGCCGGGCTGGATGCGGATGTCGGCGAGCTCGAGGATCATGGGCGACCTATCCTGTCCCTGGGCGCGCGGCGCAAAGCGCGCGCGATCGAACGATGGCTCCAAGTGTCACACGAGCCGCGCCTGGCGAGGAGCTGAGGCCGGCACTGCTGGCCGAGTACGAGGGTCTGTTGGAGCGCGACGACTTGTTCGACGGCCTGCTCCATCGCTGTCGCTGGACCGAGGTGTACTACGCTTGGCGGCCGAACTTGCCGGACGAGGCGGACAACCATCTCATCGAGTTGGCCGTGGCTGCGCAAGCCGACGTCATCGTCACCCGCAACCTGCGGGACGTGGCGCGCGGCGAGTTGAAGTTCCCCTCGCTTCGGGTGCTCACCCCGGAGCAATGCCTGGAGGTCTATCCATGTCCACCATGACCATTCGTTTGCCCGACGAGAAGCACGAACGCCTGAAGGCGCTGGCACGGACCAAGGCCATCAGCGTCAATCGGCTGATCGACGAACTGGCCACCGTGGCGCTGGCCAACGATGACGCGCGCGTGCGCTTCGAGATTCGCGCCGCACGCGGCGATCCCAGCCGCGCGCTGGCCTTGCTCGACAAGCTCGATCGCGCCGATTGAGCGCAAGCTTGCACCACGGCGTCGGAGAAGCACGAGGAGCGAGGGCACTGCCGCTTCCCCCGCGCGGCACCGTGAAGAGGACTCATGTACCGCGTGGCGAAACTTGTGCGCAGCACCGCAGCGAGCGGCGAGCGGCGGCTCACGCCGCGCCTGCACCTCCCTACACGCCCAGCAGCTGCGTCAGCGCCTCGGGTTCTGCGGCGAGCTCGGCGCTCGCGCCCCGCAGCACCACCTGGCCTTTCTCCAGCACGACCGCGTGGTCGGTGTGGGCGAGCACCATGCGCGCGTTGCGGTCGACGATGAGGGTGGCGATGCCGCTGCCGCGGATCGCGCCGATGACGCGCCAGATCTCCTGCACGACCAGCGGCGCCAGGCCTTCCGTGGCCTCGTCGAGGATGAGCAGCAGCGGGTTGGTCATGAGCGCGCGACCGATGGCGAGCATCTGCTGCTCGCCGCCGGAGAGCTGCTGGCCGCCGTGCTGCAGGCGCTCGTTCAGACGCGGGAAGGTGTGCATGACGCGTTCGAAGGTCCACTCGCGGCGGCCGTCGGGCCCCGGGCGCGCGCACATGACGAGGTTCTCGCGCACGCTCAGGTTGGGGAACACGCCGCGCCCCTCGGGCACGTAGCCGATTCCCAGGCGCGCCATGCGCTCGGGCGCGCTGCCGAGCACGCTCTGTCCTTGCCAGTGCAACTGGCCGCCGCGCGAGCGCAGATAGCCCATGACGGTGCGGATGAGCGTCGTCTTGCCCATGCCGTTGCGCCCGAGCAGGCCCAGCGCCGTGCCCGGCGCGATCGCGAGCCCGGCGTCGCGCAGCACATGGCTGTCGCCGTAGAAGGTGTTGAGCCCTTCGGCCTGCAGCAGCGCCGTGCTCATTCGTCGGTCCCCAGGTAGGCCGACTGCACCTCGGGGTGCACGCGGATCGCCTCGGGCGTGTCGCTGGCGATCACCGTGCCGTTGACCATCACGGTGATGCGCTCGGCGATGCGGAAGACCGCGTCCATGTCGTGCTCGACCAGCAGCACGGCGTGCCCCGCCTTCAGGCCCTGCAGCACCTGCAGCATGCGGTCGGTCTCCTCGGCGCCCATGCCGGCCAGCGGTTCGTCCAGCAGCAGGACCTTGGGCCGGGTCGAGAGGCACATCGCGATCTCGAGCTGGCGCTTGCCGCCGTGGCTGAGCGAGCCGGCGGGCTGCATCGCCGCCTCGTCCAGGCCCGCGGCGCGCAGCGCCTCGTGCGCGATGTCGCCGCTGACCTTGCAACGATCGGCGCTCTCCCACAGCGCGAAGGGCCGGGGATGCGCGGCCTGCGCGCACAGGCGGCAGTTCTCGAACACCGAGAACTCCGGGAAGATCGTCGTGCGCTGGTAGCTGCGGCCGATGCCCGCGCGCGCGCGCCTGGGCTGCGACCAGGTGGTGACGTCCTGCGCGCCCAGCCAGACGCTGCCGCCGCTGGACGGGATCTCGCCGCTCAGCATGTTGATCAGCGTCGACTTGCCGGCGCCGTTGGTGCCGATCACCGCGTGCACCTCGCCGCGGCGGAACTCGAGCGTGAGCCCGTCGACGGCCATGAGTCCGCCGAAACGGCGCGCCAGATCCTGGCAGCGCAGCAGCACGTCGGGATCGGGAGGGAGGCTCATCGCCGGCCCCTCAGCCGCGCCGGCAGGCCGATCAGTCCCTTGGGCAGCAGCGCGACGAAGACGATGATCGTCAGGCCCAGCGCCAGTTGCCAGTGCTCGGACACCGGCCCGACCAGGTCGGGCGACGCGTAGAGCTCGCGCAACAGCACGAAGGCCGCGGCCCCGAGCACGGCGCCGCGCAGGTGCCCGATGCCGCCGAGGATGATCATCAGCAGCACCGCACCGCTCTCGTGCCAGGACAGCAGCTCGGGATTGACGAAACCGTCCTTGACCGCAAGCAGGAAGCCGGCGACGCCGGCCAGCGCCCCGGCGAGCACGAAGGCGGCGAGTTTGTAGACGTAGGTGGCGAAGCCGACCGCGCGCATGCGCTGCTCGTTGACGCGGATGCCGGCCAGCGCGTGCCCGAAGCGCGAGCGGCGCACGAGCGCGAGCAGTCCGTAGGTCCCGATCAAGGTGCCGGTCACCAGGTAGTACAGGTGCGTCCGGTTCTCGGCGTCGAAGGCGCCGGCGACCGGCCTGGCCACCAGGTAGATGCCGTCGGTGCCGCGGCCGATCGGCGTGTCGTGGAAGACGAAGTAGGCCATCTGCGCGAAGGCCAGCGTCACCATGATGAAGTAGACGCCCTTGGTGCGCAGGCTCAAAGCGCCGACGAAGAGCGCGTAGAGCGCGGAGATGCCCGCTGCGGTCAGCAGCAGCAACAGCGCGTTGCCCGGGTCGTACTGCGGTGAAAGCAGCACCGTCGAGTAGGCGCCGATGCCGAGGAACGCCGCGTGGCCGAGCGAGACCAGCCCGGTCATGCCCACCAGCAGCTCGAGGCTGAGCGCGAACACCGCCATCACCATGATGCGCAGCAGCAGGTCGTAGGTGTAGGGCGTCAGCAGCGCAGGCGCGGCCAGCAGCAGCACCGCGACGATCCAGGGGAAGGCGCGCCGGATCATTCAGTAGCCCCTGCGCATCAGACCCTCGGGGCGCCAGACGAGGATCACCGCCATCAGCAGGTACACGCCGATGCCCGAAACCTCGGCGAAGAAGACCTTGCCGAAGGTGTCGACGAAGCCGACCAGCAGCGAGGCGATGAGTGCGCCGGTGATCGAGCCGATGCCGCCGATGACGACGACGACGAAGCTGATGATCAGCACATGTCCGCCCATGCCGGGGTAGACGCTGCTCATCGGCGCGGCGATCATCCCGGCCAAAGCCGCGAGCGCCACCCCCCCGGCGAACACGATGCGGTAGAGCCGCGTGATGTTCACGCCCAGGCCCCGCACCATGTCGCGGTTGCTCGCGCCGGCGCGGATCATCATGCCCAGACGCGTGCGGTTGACGACGAGATAGAGCGCCACCGCCAGCACCAGGCACGCCGCCGACGCGAAGAGACGGTAGACCGGGTAGGTCATCAGCTCGCCGAGCGGAATCGCGCCGGCCAGCCACTGAGGCACCGGCACGCCATGGACGTCGTTACCGACGAGCAGCGAGCGCACCTCCTCGAAGACGAGGATCAGTGCGTAGGTCATCAGCACCTGCTGCAGGTGGTCGCGCTCGTAGAGGTAGCTGAAGAACACCCATTCGAGCACGTAGCCGAAGATCGCCGAGAGCACCAGGCCCGCCAGCAGCATCAGCAGGAAGCTCTGCCCGAACAGCGGCGTCAGCGAGAACGCCATGTACGCGCCGACCATGTAGAAGCTGCCGTGCGCCAGGTTGATCACGCCCATGATCCCGAAGATCAGGGTCAGCCCCGAGGCCACCAGGAACAGGAGCAGCCCGTACTGCACGGCGTTCAGGCACTGGACGAGGAAGGTGGCGAGATCCATCGGGCGCGTCGGCAAGGGGTGTGCGAGCTTAGCAGGCGAACGCCGCGATCCGACCCGAAGCGGTCGCGGTTCGCGCCTGCTTCCACTTCCGCGCGGATATCACCCGCACTGCGCTGTAGGGAGACCCATAAGGCGCGAAACCGCCACCTTGTAAATCAATCACTTACGAGCGGTCGGAACCCATAAGCTGAGAAATCGGGACCCATAAGACGAGAAATCCCTGCCGGGTTCTGGGCGTGCCTGATTGCTCGCGGCTGTGACGCAGTAACCAGATTGCGTCTGCTTCCGTCTCGCCACAATCTCTAGCTGCGCGAAGTGACGCAGGCTTGAGGCTGCGGTTATATCGCTAAACGCCCCTCTTGGTGCGCCGAGCACCTGTTCGGGCCGCGATCAGGCTTTCCGCTTCAACCGTCCGACCTCGGCGTGGAAGGCCGGGGTCAGTTCAGCGATCAGGGTTTCGATGTTGCGCACCTGATGCTGAACCGTCAGCACCACAATGCCTTGCGGCACGAGGTCGTAGATCACGTAATGCTGCCGAGCCGAAACCATCAAGAACGGCGTCGAGCGGTGTTGCCGCAGGCGGCCCTTTTCCGGGTTGCCGGCGGCGTCGGTCATTGTTGCGTACAGGTCGGCGAGGTAGCGATCGGCGACGGCGTCGCCCCATTCTCGGCGTGAGCGCGCGTGGATGCGGCGCAACTCCAGTGCCGCATTCCGGGTCAGGAGGAATGTGGCGGGCGACGGTGCGTCATTGCCAGCCATCGGCTTCCTTGCGGTCGAGCGACGCCATGTCGGCCTTGAAGTCGCCGGTGGAGGCGAAGGTACGACCCGCGGCCAAGTCGCGGTAACCGGTGAGGATGGCGTCCTGTACAAACTGGCCGTCGCGCCGCTCCATGTCGCGGCGAATCAGGTCGCGGACGTACTCGCTGGGCGTTTCGTAAAGACCCGCCTCGCCGACCATTCGATCCACGAACTCGGCCAAGGGCCGGGACAGGCGGGCGTTGATGCGTTCAGACATAGGAAACTCCCGGCTCGATCGATGGCAACATTGTCGCACAAGCCGTGGCATTTGTCGCAATTATTGCCCACACAGGAACCAAAACATCAGGCCAGTACCTGTCTCGCTCATTTCGCCGCAACGCCGAGTGTCACGACGGACAGATGCCGTCCGCGAGCCCTTGAAATGGGTATCGGCGATGACGTGAAGTACGCAGCCCTACTGGGGCACTGTCATTTCACCAGGTTGGGCCTCGAGGCGAAGGCCGTTAACACCTGCGCTGCCGAGCTGGTCGGGATCGAACTGAACACGTAGCGTCTTCGTTCTTTCCTTGTAACCGGCGGCTTCGGAGATCCGCCGGCACGCCCTATCTCTTATGCCTCGCTCTACATGCGCTCAGACGTCGATGTTCGCTGCCCGCAGCGCGTTGCTTTCGATGAAGTCGCGGCGCGGTTCGACTTCGTCGCCCATGAGCATCGTGAAGACGCGATCGGCCTCGATCGCGTCCTCGATCTGCACGCGCAGCAGGCGACGCACGGCCGGGTCCATCGTCGTCTCCCAGAGCTGCTCGGGATTCATCTCGCCCAGGCCCTTGTAGCGCTGGCGCGAGACGGCGGCCTCGGCCTGCGCCATCAGCCACGCCATCGCGGCGCGGAAGTCGACGACCTTCTGCTCCTTCATGCGCTCGCCTTCACCACGGCGCACGAGCGCCTCGGGACCGAGCAAGTCCTTGAAGGTGGCGCCGGCGTCGGCCAGCGCCGCGTAGTCGGCGCCGTGCAGGAAGTCCTGCGTGATGGCGCTGACCTTGAGGTTGCCGTGATGGCGGCGCTCGATGCGAAGCAGGTTCTTGTCGGTGCGTGCATCGAACTGCGAATGCACCGTCGCGTCGGGCAGCGCCGCCTGCAGCGCCACCGCACTCGCCGCGGCCGCCGCGGCATCGTCCAGGTTCAGCACCAGGCCCGATGCGATGGCACGCAGCGCCTGCAGGTCCATCCAGTTCTGCAGGCGCTCGATCACGCTGTGCGCGAGCACGTAGCTGCGCGCGAGGCCTTCGAGCGCATCGCCTTCGAGGGCGGCCCGGCCGCCGGCCACGTCGCCATCCGGCAGCACGCGCGCGCCGTCCAGCGCCACCTCGAGCAGGAAGGCGTCGAGTTCGTGGCCGTCCTTGAGGTACTGCTCCTGGCGGCCGTGCTTGACCTTGTAGAGCGGCGGCTGCGCGATGTAGACGTAGCCGCCCTCGACCAGCTGCGGCATCTGACGGTAGAAGAAGGTCAGCAGCAGGGTGCGGATGTGGGCGCCGTCGACGTCGGCGTCGGTCATGATGATGACGCGGTGGTAGCGCAGCTTGTCGATGTCGAAGTCGTCGCTGCCGATGCCGGTGCCCAGCGCCGTGATCAGCGTCAGGATCGCGTCGCTCGAGAGCAGCTTCTCGTAGCGCGCCTTCTCGACGTTGAGGATCTTGCCGCGCAGCGGCAGGATCGCCTGGAACTTGCGGTCGCGCCCCTGCTTGGCGCTGCCGCCGGCGGAGTCGCCCTCGACGATGTAGATCTCGCACAGCGCCGGATCCTTCTCCTGGCAGTCGGCGAGCTTGCCCGGCAGGCCCATGCTGCCCATCACCGTCTTGCGCGTGGCCTCGCGCGCCTTGCGCGCGGCCTCGCGTGCGCGCGCGGCCTCGACGATCTTGCCGCACACGATCCGGGCGTCGTTCGGGTTCTCGAGCAGCCATTCGCCGAGCTTGCCGGCGACGATCTCCTCGACCGGGCCGCGCACTTCGCTGGAGACGAGCTTGTCCTTGGTCTGGCTGCTGAACTTGGGCTCGGGCACCTTGACGCTGAGCACGCAGGCCAGGCCCTCGCGCATGTCGTCGCCGCTGACCTCGACCTTGGCCTTCTTCGCCAGCTCGTTGTCCTCGATGTACTTGTTGATGACGCGCGTCATCGCCGCGCGCAGGCCGGTGAGGTGCGTGCCGCCGTCGCGCTGCGGGATGTTGTTGGTGAAGCAGAGCACGTTCTCGACGTAGCTCGTGTTCCAACGCATCGCGACCTCGACCGCGATCGTCGTGCCCTGGTCGGTCTCCTTCTCGCCCAGGGCGTGGAAGTTCTGCGTGCCCAGCGCCGTCTTGCCCTGGTTGATGAAGTCGACGAAGCCGCTGACGCCACCGGAGAAGGCGAAGTCGTCCTCCTTGCCGTTGCGCTCGTCGACGAGGCGGATCTTGACGCCGTTGTTGAGGAAGCTCAGCTCGCGCAGCCGCTTGGCGAGGATGTCGTAGTGGAACTCGTGGTTCTGCTGGAAGATCTCGACGTCGGGCAGGAAGTGCACCTCGGTGCCGCGCTTCTCGGTCTCGCCGGTGATCTTCATCGGCCGCACCTCGACGCCCTCGCGCTTCTCGGTGGGCATGTCCTGCGGCACGCCGCGCGCGAAGTCGATGCGGTGCACGCGGCCGTTGCGGCGCACGGTCAGCCGCAGCCACTTCGAGAGCGCGTTCACGCAGCTGACGCCGACGCCGTGCAGGCCGCCGCTGACCTTGTAGCTGTTCTGGTTGAACTTGCCGCCGGCGTGCAGCTCGGTGAGCGCGATCTCCGCGGCGCTGCGCCTGGGCTCGTGCTTGTCGTCCATCTTCACGCCGGTGGGGATGCCGCGGCCGTTGTCGATGACGCTCAGGCTGTTGTCGCTGTGGATGGTGACGACGATGTCGTCGCAGTAACCGGCCAGCGCCTCGTCGATCGAGTTGTCGACGACCTCGAAGACGAGGTGGTGAAGCCCGGTGCCGTCGGAGGTGTCGCCGATGTACATGCCCGGACGCTTGCGCACGGCCTCGAGGCCCTCGAGGATCTGGATGTTGTCCGCACCGTAGCCGCCGTCGGGCGCGGAAGAGGGAATGCTGTCGCTCATCGTCTTTCGAACATGAGCCCCCGCGTGGCGGGGGCAGGGGGTGCGCGATGGATACGGGGACGCCGATGAGGATCCGACGAAGTCAGATCCTCATCGGCATCACCACGTACTTGAAGCCCGCTTGCTCGGGCACGGTGATCAGCGCGCTCGCGCTGCTGTCCTGCAATTCGATCGTCACCATCTCCCGGTCGACGTTGGCGAGCATGTCGATCAGGTAGGTGACGTTGAAGCCGATGTCGATCGCATCGCCGTCGTAGTCGACCTCGAGCTCCTCGGTGGCCTCCTCCTGCTCGCTGTTGTTGGCCGCGATGCGCAGCACCCCGGGCTCGAGGTTGACGCGAACGCCCTTGAACTTCTCGCTCGTGAGGATGGCCGCGCGCTGCAGGCTCGCCAGCAGCGGCGCGCGCCCCAGGGTCACGCGGTTGCGGTGGTTCTTCGGGATGACGCGGTTGTAGTCCGGGAACTTGCCCTCGACGAGCTTGGTGACGAACTCCATGCTGCCGAAGGCGAAGCGCGCCTGGTTGCCGGCGAAGCGCATCTCGATCGGCTCCTCGTCGTCGGCCAGCAGGCGCTGGAGTTCGAGCACCGTCTTGCGCGGAAGGATGACCTCCTGGCGGCCCGGAACGTCGTCCTGCAGCGCGGCCTGCGCCAGCGCGAGGCGGTGGCCGTCGGTGGCCACCAGGGTCAGCGTCCGCCCTTCGGCGATGAAGAGGATGCCGTTGAGGTAGTAGCGGATGTCGTGCACCGCCATCGCGAAGTGGACCTGGTCGACGAGACCCTTCAGCACCTTCTGCGGCACCGCGAAGGCCGGGCCGAAGTCCACCGACTCGTTGACGAGGGGAAAGTCCTCGGCGGGCAGCGTCTGCAGCATGAAGCGGCTGCGCCCTGCCTGCAGCGTGAGCTTGTTCTGAGCGGAGGACAGGATGACGACCTGGTCGGCGGGCAGCGCGCGCAGGATGTCGATGAGCTTGCGCGCGCCCACCGTGGTCGCGAAGCTGCCCTCGTCGCCGTCGAGTTCGGCGCGGGTGCGCACCTGGATGTCGAGGTCGCTGGTGGTCAGCTCGAGCATCGGTCCGCTTCGTCGCAACAGCACGTTGGCCAGCACCGGAAGGGTATGTCGACGCTCGACGATGCCAGCCACCGACTGCAGGGCCTGCAGCAGCTTGCCCTGCGGCGATCTCACGACGATCATGGATTGCCTCTCGCTGTTCATTCTTTGAAATGCCTGGTAGCCGTAGTAGGCGCCGGCCCGAGCTGGGGAAAAGCCTATTTTCGCCCGTTCCGACAGGGATTTACGCTGCCGTCAACCCTGTGGGCCGGACGCCTTTCCCGGCGTGCCGGGATTGGGGGCAACTCGCACCGGTGGACGTCGGCTGTGGACAAGCCCGGCCTTGTGCGGATCTTGCCCCCAGGCTTGTCCACGCCCCGCCCAGGCCGCAGGCGTGCCCGCGCTGGCGGGCAAAGGCTCGAATCAGGCCTTGAGGGTCTGCTCGAGCACATGCAGTTGCTGGTTGAGTTCGGGGTTGCGCTGGCGCTCGTCGCCGATCTTGCGCACGGCATGCAGCACCGTCGTGTGATCGCGCCCGCCGAAGAGCTCGCCGATCTCGGGCAGGCTCTTCTTCGTCATGTCCTTGGCCAGGTACATGGCGATCTGGCGCGGGCGCGCGATGCTCGCCGGGCGCTTCTTGCTGTACATGTCGGCGACCTTGATCTTGTAGAAATCGGCGACCGTCTTCTGGATGTTCTCGACCGAGATCTGCCGGTTCTGGATCGAGAGCAGATCGCGCAGCGCCTCGCGCGCGAGGCCGATGTGGATCTCCTTGTGCGTGAAGCGGCTGTAGGCCAGCACCTTGCGCAGCGCGCCCTCGAGCTCGCGCACGTTGGCGCGCACGTTCTTGGCGATGAAGAAGGCGACGTCCTCGGGCATCTCGGTGCCCTCGGCGCGCGCCTTGGCGATCAGGATCGCGACGCGCATCTCGAGCTCCGGCGGGTCGATCGCCACGGTGAGCCCGGCCTCGAAGCGGCTCGTGAGCCGCTGGTCGATGTCGACCAGGCCCTTGGGGTAGGTGTCGCTGGTCATGATGATGTGCGCGCGCTTGGCCAGCAGCGCCTCGAAGGCGTTGAAGAACTCCTCCTGCGTGCGGTCCTTGCCGGCGAAGAACTGCACGTCGTCGATCAGCAGCAGGTCCAGGCTGTGGTACTTGGCCTTGAGCTCGTCGAAGGTCTTGCGCTGGTAGTTGCGCACCACGTCGCTGATGAACTGCTCGGCGTGCAGGTAGAGCACGCGCGCGTCGGGCCGGTCCTTCAGCAGCGCGTTGCCGACCGCATGCACGAGGTGCGTCTTGCCCAGGCCGACTCCGCCGTAGATGAAGAGCGGGTTGTACATCTGCCCCGGTGCACCGGCCACGTGCAGCGCTGCGGTGCGCGCCATCTGGTTGGCGCGTCCGGCCACCAGCGTGTCGAAGGTCAGCGCCGGATTGAGCTTGTGGCGCGACATCGCCGGCGCGGCGCGCTCGCGCGGTGGCGCGAGCGGGGCGGGTGCAGTGCCGGTGTCGGCGATGGCGCCGGTTGCCGGCGCCTCGCTGAGGCCGTGAGGAGTCGCTCGCAGTGCGGCCGCGAGCGTGGACGCCACCGAGGGCGCCGCGGTCTGTCCGGGGATGGCCGAAGTGCGGCCGATGGCGAGGGCGGGATCGCGCGGCGCCAGCGCCAGATCGAGCCGTACGGGGCGCCCGGCGAGTTCCGCCAGCGTCGCTTCGATGCGCCCGGCGTACTGCGAGCGGATCCAGTCGAGCTTGAAGCGATTGGGCGCACGCAGGCAGACGACCACGCCGTCCGGCCCGTCGCTGACGAGCTGGGCCGGGGGCAAGGGACGGATCCAGGTGTTGAACTGCTGCTCGGGCAACTGCGTCGCCAGGCGCTCGCAGCCGGCCTGCCAGAGGTCTTTTGTCATTGTGGAAAGATGTCGTTCGGAAACCTGCCGAGGATGTCCTCCAAAGCTCGGCGAAGCGCGGTTATCCACAGTTTCGGGCCCGCGGTCAAGCCCGCCGGAAGCCGCGATCCATGGTGCAAGTGTTTGACCCTAAACGGCTTTCTTGCTCTAATTGCGGGTTCTTCGAATATCCCGGGGCGATCAGCGTCTGAGGCGCTTGCGGCGCCTGACGCGCTCCGGGGCGGCGGTGCCTCGCGCTCGCACAGCGTTCGTCGACGAGCCGGCTTGCGCGCCCCAAAGGCCTTGCGTTGCCGCTGCCGACGGCGATTTCATCCTGCTTCCTCTTCATTCATCCATCGGAGCCCCATCATGGCCATGAAGCGCACCTACCAGCCGTCCAAGACCCGCCGCGCGCGGACGCACGGTTTCCTCGTGCGCATGAAGACGCGCGGCGGCCGGGCCGTCATCAACGCACGTCGCGCCAAGGGCCGCAAGCGCCTGGCGGCCTGAGTCCGGATCCGTGCGCCGGCGATGATCGGTCGCCTGCATCGACCGGTCGACTTCCAGCGCCTGCTCGCCGCGCCCATGCGCTCGCGAAGCGCTCACTTCGCCGTGCACCACCTGTCGGCCTTGCCGACGGGCACGGCGTACGCGCGTGTCCACCCGCAATCCACTGTCTTATCAACAGATGACGAACGAGGCAGCGACCCGCCTGTGGATAAGGTCCGCGACCCGGAGCCGCAGGGCTACTGGCTGGGGAGCGTGATCCCGAAGCGCCATGCGCGGCGCGCGGTCACGCGCAACCTGCTGCGGCGCCAGATCCGGGCGGTGATGCGGGAACAGCTCCCGCGCTTGGCCCCGGGCCTGTGGCTGGTGCGGCTGCGCGTGCCCTATGCGGCCGCGGACTACCCGAGCGCAGCCTCGCGCGCACTGCGGCAGGCCGTGCGGCTCGAACTGTCGGGCCTGTTCGAGCGTGCGCAGGCGCACCATTCCTCCCGTGCCTGCCGAGTTTGAGAGCGAGCGCAGGCATGTCGGTCGACGGTCACCCCGCTTCGAGCGCCGCAAGCGCGCTCACGAACGCGCTGCGGGCTCTGCTCGTGCTGCCGCGACGGCTGCTGGTGGCACTGGTGCGTACCTACCAGCTCCTGTTCAGCGCCTGGCTGGGCAACGTCTGCCGCTACTACCCGAGTTGCTCGCACTATGCGCTGCAGGCCTTGAACCGCCACGGCGCGCTGGGCGGCACGGCGCTTGCCGCCTGGCGCGTGCTGCGCTGCAACCCGTGGTCGCTCGGCGGCGACGATCCGGTGCCGCAGCAGCATCCCTTCGCCGGCCTCTTCACGCGGCTGCCGCTGCGCGCCGGCGATGACCATTCCGATCCCGGGAAATCTTCATGACCGATATGCGCCGTACCCTGCTGTGGGTGGTCTTCACGATGTCGCTCGTCCTGCTCTATGACGCGTGGAACCGGCACAACGGGCAGCCCACGCTGTTCGGCATGGCCGCGCCGCCGGCAGCGAGCGCCGTGGCCGCAGGCAGCGCGCCCGCAGGCGTGCCGGCCGCCGCCGCCACCGCCGCGCTTGCGGGCACGCCCTCGGCGCCCGCCGCGGCCGTGGCTGCGGGCGAGCGCGTCGAAATCGCCACCGACCGCGTGAAGGCGGTTTTCGACAGCGTCGGCGGCACGCTGGTGCGGATGGAACTGCTCGACTACCGCGACAACAACGACCGCTCGCGCAACGTCGTCCTCTTCGAGCGCGACGGCAGGCGGCTCTATCTGGCGCAGACCGGCCTCATCAGCACGCAGGGCGGCCTCTCGCTGCCTACCCATCTGACGCCGATGAGCGTCGTCCCCGGGCCGCGCACGCTGCAGCCGGGACAGGACACGCTGGAACTGCGCTTCGAGGGCCGCAGCGAGGCCGGCGTCCGCCTGGTGAAGACCTACACCTTCACGCGCGGCAGCTACCTCGTCGACGTGAAACACGAGGTCTTCAACGAGGGTGCGCTCGCGGTGTTGCCGCAGCTCTACCTGCAGCTCGCGCGCGACGGCCAGCCGCCCGAGGGTGAGTCGCGCTTCTACTTCACCTTCACCGGCCCGGCCGTCTACACCGAGCAGGGCAAGTTCCAGAAGATCCAGTTCGAGGACATCGACAAGGGCAAGGCCGAGTTCGTCAAGCAGGCCGGCGACGGCTGGGTGGCGATGGTGCAGCACTACTTCGCCTCCGCCTGGCTGCTGCCCGCGCCGCAGCCGCGCGAGTACCGCGTGGCCAAGATCGCCGACAACCAGTACACGATCGCGATGGTGACGCCGCTGGGCGAGCTCGCACCCGGCGCCTCGAGCGTGCACCAGGCCAGGCTCTACGCCGGCCCGCAGGAGGAGCACAGGCTCGCCGCGCTCGCACCCGGACTGGACCTCGTGAAGGACTACGGCTGGTTCACGATGCTCGCCAAGCCGCTGTTCTGGCTCCTCGACCAGTTGCACAAGGTGATCGGCAACTGGGGCTGGGCGATCGTGGCGCTGGTCGTGCTGCTGAAGATCGCCTTCTACTGGCTCAACGCCAGCGCCTACCGCTCGATGGCGAAGATGAAGGCCGTCAACCCGCGCGTGATGGAGCTGCGCGAGCGCTACAAGGACGAGCCGCAGAAGATGCAGCAGGAGATGATGCGCATCTACCGCGAGGAGAAGGTCAACCCGCTCGGCAGCTGCCTGCCGATCGTCGTGCAGATGCCCTTCTTCATCGCGCTGTACTGGGTGCTGCTCTCCAGCGTCGAGATGCGCAACGCGCCCTGGATCGGCTGGATCACCGATCTCGCCGACAAGGACCCCTGGTTCATCCTGCCGATCCTGATGACGCTGTCCTCGCTGTTCCAGGTCTGGCTCAATCCGACGCCGCCGGACCCGACGCAGGCCAAGATGATGTGGATCATGCCGCTCGTCTTCTCGTTCATGTTCTTCTTCTTCCCCGCAGGCCTGGTGCTCTACTGGCTGACGAACAACATCCTCTCGATCGCGCAGCAGTGGTTCATCAACAAGCGGCTGGGCGTGCTGAACAAGTAGCGATGCGGGTGCTGCGGCGCGCCCTCCCGGGTGCACGCCCGGGACGCGTGACATCGCGCACGGCGTCGCCGCGCACCCCGCGAACAGGGGTTGAAGCCCGCACGGATTGATCCGACGATGCGGGCATGCGGGTGACCCGGTCCCATCCGACCGGCTCGGGAGACCCGCGGCGCGGCCAGCCAACGCCGCCGCCGCTGCTCCACCCGCGCCAAGCAGGGCTCGCCGATCCGGGCTGCCGCGCCACAATGACCCGAACATGCGCAGCAGCTCCGGGGCGATGCTCGCCCGCCTGAACGACCCCATCGTCGCGATTGCCACCGCGCCCGGCCGCGGGGCGGTGGGCATCGTGCGTGCCTCGGGCGCCGACCTGGCGCCGCTGATCGCCGCCGTGTGTGGGCGCCCGCTCACGCCGCGGTTCGCGCACTACGGCGCTTTTCTCGATGCGCAGGGCGAGGTCATCGACCAGGGCCTGGCGATCCACTTCCCGGCGCCGCATTCCTACACCGGCGAGGACGTGCTCGAGCTGCAGGCGCACGGCGGGCCGGTGCTGCTGCAGCTGCTGCTGGCGCGCTGCCTGGAAGCGCTGCCCGGCGCACGCCTGGCGCAGCCGGGCGAGTTCACGCAGCGCGCGTTCCTGAACGGCAAGCTCGACCTCGCGCAGGCCGAGGCGGTGGCGGACCTGATCGACGCCAGCACCGAGGCCGCGGCGCGCTCGGCCTCGCGCGCCCTGGCCGGCGCCTTCTCGCAGCGGGTGCACGCGCTGGCCGAGCGCATCGTGCAGCTGCGCATGCTGGTCGAGGCGACCCTCGACTTCCCCGAGGAGGAGGTCGACTTCCTGCAGGAGGCCGACGCGCTCGGCCGGCTGCAGGCGATCGCCGCCGAACTCGACGCGACGCTTGCGCAGGCGCGCCAGGGCGCGCTGCTGCGCGAGGGCCTGCGCGTCGTGCTCGCGGGACAACCGAACGTCGGCAAGAGCTCGCTGCTCAACGCGCTGGCCGGCGCGGAGCTGGCGATCGTCACCGCGATCCCGGGCACGACGCGCGACCGCGTCGCCGAGACGATCCAGATCGAGGGCGTGCCGTTGCACGTCGTCGACACGGCCGGCCTGCGCGCTGGCCACGAGGCCAGCGACGAAGTCGAGCGCATCGGCATCGCGCGCAGCTGGCAGGCGATCGGCGAAGCCGACGCGGTGATCTTCCTGCACGACCTCACGCGCCGCGGCGAGCCCGGCTACGAGGCCGCCGACGCGGCGATCGCGGCGCAGCTGCCCGCGGGCGTGGCCGTGCTGCAGGTCTACAACAAGCTCGACGCGGTGCCGGCCGGCGTGGCCGCGCAACTGCCCGCGGAGCTCCCCGCCGGCGCGATCACGCTGTCCGCGCGCAGCGGCCAGGGCCTGCAGGCGCTGCGCCAGGCGCTGCTCGCGCAGGCCGGCTGGCAGCCGGGCGCCGAAGGCGTCTTCATCGCCCGCGCGCGCCACGTCGACGCGCTGCAGCGCACGCGCGCGCAGCTGCAGCAGGCGCTGGCGCATGCCGGGCAAGGCAACGCCGCGCTCGACCTGCTCGCCGAGGAACTGCGCCTGGCGCACGAACACCTGGGCGAGATCACCGGCCAGATGAGCGCCGACGAACTGCTCGGCGAGATCTTCTCGCGCTTTTGCATCGGCAAGTAGCTGCGCTGGCAAGCGATCCGGTGCGGATGCGTGCTGCGGCAAGCGGCCACACAAGGGCTGCGTCCGCGGTGCGCTAACCCGCCCACGGACCCGCCCGCGAACCCGCCCGCTGGCGCGCCGGATGCTCCGAGTACGTCAGCCCGAACACCGTATCCGTCATCCAGCGCCGGAACGAGTCGTTGTCCATGAACTGCTTGAAGAGCTCCGTGTCGTCCTTCAGCACGGCGGTCATGACGCGTGCAAGCGCCTTGTCGTGTTCGATGCGCGCGTTCTGCTTGTCCGAGTTCTGCCGCGCGTTCTGATAGGCCTCGTCGGCGGCCACCCGGTTCGGGATGTCCTCGGTGATCAGCTTGTGCACGCGGTCGGCGTCGGACCAGTGGATGTTGCCGAACTGGTCGTTGAACGCCTTGAGGATGTTCGAGAGTCGATCCAGCTCGGGCTCCGGCTTGCGGCCGCCGCCCGCCGTCGGCACGGGCGCGATCTCGGCATCCGCGTCGGGCAGCTGGATCCTGGCGGCCGCCTGCTTCTCCACGCGGTAGCTGTCCATGTCGATTGCCTCGAGGATGCCGCGGGAGAGGTCTTCCTCGATGGGTGCCGGCAGCTTGGGCACGAGAAAGCCGAGGAAGATCGACAGCTTCTCCCACTCGGCATTGGTGTACGGCAGGATCGAGGAGAGAAAGCCGTAGGTGCGCAGGAAGGCCTTGGCCTTGCCCTTGAAATCCACCTGGGCGTCTTCGTCCAGCCGCTCCCGGTAGTCGGCGACGCAGGCATCGAGGATCGGGTCGAGCCGCTCGCGGTCCGCGCCGCCGAGGTAGAGCGCGACCAACCCGTCCACCTGGGTGGCGGCGTAGACCTGATGCGCGTCGAGCGCCGCCTTCAGGTCGTGCAGCTTGTTCGGGTCGGTCTCCTCGGCGAGGATCGTCGTGCGGTAGTAGTCGGCGAAGGCCTGCTGGATCGTGTCGGCATCGTTCATGAAGTCGAGCACGAACACGTCGTGCTTCTTCGGATGCGCGCGGTTGAGGCGTGACAGCGTCTGCACTGCCTTGATGCCCGACAGCGGCTTGTCCACGTACATCGTGTGCAGCAGCGGTTCGTCGTAGCCGGTCTGGAACTTGTCGGCGCAGATCAGCAAGCGGTACGGGTCCTGCTGGATCTTCTCGGCAATCTGGCTAGCCGGAAAACCGTTGAGCGACGCTTCCGTCACCTTCGCGCCGCCCCACTCGTGTTCGCCGGAAAAGGCGACGATCGCCTGGCAGCGGCTCTTGCGCTCGGTGAGGTAGTCGCGGATGGCGTGGAAGTACTGGATCGCCCGCTCGATGCCGCTGGTCACGACCATCGCGCGCGCCTCGCCGCCAATCTTGTGCAGTGCCAGCACCTGCTCGTGGAAGTGGTCCACCATGATCTCGGCCTTGAGGCGGATCGCGTGGTCGTGGCTCTCCACATACCGCCGCAGCTTCTTCTTCGCGCGCCTGGTGTCGAACTCCGGGTCGCCCTCGATCTTCTTGACGAGCTTGTAGTAGCTCTCGACCGGCGTGTAGTGCCTGAGCACGTCCAGGATGAAGCCTTCCTGGATCGCCTGCTTCATCGTGTAGCTGTGGAAGGGCCGGTGCCTGACCGTGCCGTCGGGCTGCGGCTCGGGCTCGCCGAAGATCTCCAGCGTCTTGTTCTTGGGCGTCGCGGTGAAGGCGAAGTAGCTGGCGTTGGGCAGCAGCTTCCTGGCCTCCATCAGCCGGTTGACCTGGTCCTCCAGCGTGTCGTCGTCCTCCCCGGCGCGGCTCGCCGAAAGCGCCATCGACATCGCGGCGGAGGTTCGCCCGCCCTGGCTCGAATGCGCCTCGTCGATGACGATGGCAAACCGCCGCCGCTGGTGCTCGCTCCCGATCTCGTCGAGGATGAACGGGAACTTCTGCACCGTGGAAATGATGATCTTCTTGCCCTCGGCGATGAACCTGCGCAGGTCGCCCGAGTGCTCGGCGTGCCCGACCGTGGCGCCCACCTGCGCGAACTGCTTGATCGTGTCGCGGATCTGCTGGTCGAGGATGCGCCGGTCGGTGACGACGATGATCGAGTCGAACACCGTCGCCTCGTCCTTCGCCAGGCCGATGAGCTGGTGCGCGAGCCAGGCGATCGAGTTCGACTTGCCGCTGCCCGCCGAGTGCTGGACGAGATAGCGCCGGCCCGCGCCGTTGGCCCGCGCGTCGGCGAGCAGCCGGCGCACCGCGTCGAGCTGGTGGAAGCGCGGCCAGATCTGCACCGCCTTCTTGCGGCCGGTCTTCTCGTCCTTCGTCTCGACGATCTGCGCGTAGTTCTCGAGGATGTCGGTGAGTCCCGCGCGCGTCAGGATGCGCTTCCACAGATAGTCGGTCTTGAGGCCATTGGGGTTGGGCGGGTTGCCGGCGCCGTCGTTCCAGCCCTGGTTGAACGGCAGGAACCACGAGCCCTTGCCCTTCAGGTGCGTGCAGAAGCGCACCTCGTGGTCGTCCACCGCGAAGTGCACCACGCAGCGCCCGAACTCGAAGAGCTTCTCGCGCGGATCGCGGTCGCGCTGGTACTGCTGGACGGCGTCTGCCACCGTCTGCTTGGTCAGGCTGTTCTTGAGTTCGAAGGTGACGATGGGCAGGCCGTTGATGAACAGCGCGAGGTCGAGCGCGCGCTGCGTCTCCTCGCGGCTGTAGCGCAACTGCCGCGTCACGCTGAAGCGGTTGGCGGCGTGAAGCTCGGCCGCCTTCGCATTGCCCGGCGACGGCGTGCCATAGAAGAGGTCGATGTGATGCGGCCCGTGCCCGAGCCCGTGGCGCAGCACGTCGATGCTGCCGCGCTTGCTGATCTCGCCCTGCAGCCGCGCCAGGAACTTGCGCCGCGTCGGCCCGTCGGCTCCGAGATCCAGCGCCTCGCACACCTGCGGCTGCGTCGCGCGCAGGAAGGCCGCGAGCTGGGCGAGATCCACGCAGTATTCGCGCTCGTAGTCCTCTGCCGCGCCGCAGATCCAGCCCGCGGCGTAGCTCGCCGGGCGTTGCTGGACCATGTTGGCCGGCACGCCCGGATCGCAGGGCGCGCCGGTCAGCGCCGTGCAGATCAGGCGTTCCAGGCCGCGTTCGCTGGTGTCGGTCGTCACGATCCTGCTCCCCGCGCCGCGACGAGCCCTCGCAGCTCGCCGGCGATCGCGATCAATTCGGCCAGCAGGCGGTCGTCACGCTCCAGGAAGCCCTCGTATTCGGCGAGGTTGCGCCGCTCGTGCGCCTTGGCGAGCACCCGCCACTTCGCCGCCTCCATGCCGACCGTGTGCGGCAGCGCCTGGAACACGAGATAGCGGTTCGCCGACCGGTAGCCGGCGCGGCGCAGCGCGACGAGCGCCAGGGCGTGCGCGGCGTTGTAGGCGAGGTCGAATTGGCTGGCGTACGACAACTCGGCGCGGCCCGCGTCCTTCAGCCGCTCCTGCGCCGAGCGCAGCAGGCCCGCGATCTCGTCGTCCGTCGGCGGCTCGCGCTTGAGCCTGCCGACGCGCACGAGGTTGTCGAGCTCAGCCGAGGTCATCGTCCGAGCCCAGTACGAAGAGGCGCGGCTGGGCGGCGATGCGCGCCACGAACCCGGCCTGCTTGTGCTTGCGCCGCCATTCGGCGAGCGTCATCAGGTTGGGGCTGACGCTCCGCGCGAGCGCGGATTCGACGGCCTGCAGGGCCGCATAGAGCTCCGTGTAATCGACGTCGTCCGCGACGACCATCAGGTCGATGTCGCTCGCGGCGTGATCGGTGCCCTTGGCGACCGAGCCGTAGACGAAGGCGGCGCGGATGCGCCCGGCGAGCGGAGCCAGCGCCGCCCGCAACGGGCCGAGCAGCCCCGAGGTCTTGAGGATCAGGCCGTGCAGCTCGTCGAACACCGGGCTCGCCCGATTCGCCTGGTAGTACTTCTGGTTGCCGACGCGCTCGACCGACACCAGCCCCGCCGCGGCCAGGCGCGTGAGCACCCGATGGACCGCGCCGGTCCCCGAGTCCGCGAGCCGGATCAGCTCCCCGCTCTGGAAGCGCCGGTCGGGCTGGCCAAACAAAAGCCCCAGCACCACCTGCTGCACGGGCGTGAACAGGGCGCCGGCCAGACCGCCTGTCGGAGCCGGATCGACGCGCGGTTCGGAGTTTGTTCCCATTTCGGGAATGATCGTACCCGAATCGGGAACGTCTTGCGCGGCCGCCTGCCTGTGCACCGGCTTGATCGAGGCGGCTGCGACAGGCCGGACGCCGCGCTTCATTCGTCGAGCGCCGCCGCGGGTTCGGCGCCGGGGTAGAGCTTGCCGGTGACCACATCGGCGATCCGGCGGGTGCGGTACATGCGAACGAGAACGGTCTTTGCTTGATCCTTCGCTAAAACCTTTGCTGGACGAAGGCATCGGGCCAGCGTCCAGCAATGCCGCAAGCACCTGTTTACGAACGACTTCTTCACTTACACCGGCACAAGCTCGGCGAGGGGTTGCGCCCAGCCCTGTCGCGTCAGCACGTCGGCCGCAATGCCGATCTGCCGCG
>JAIXKR010000091.1:3383-45427 GCA_026932235.1 Burkholderiales bacterium | reverse complement strand
TGATGAGCAGCTCCTTCGCCAACCAGACGATCGCGCAGATCGAGCTCTTCACGCACCGCGACTTCTACGAGCAGGGCAAGGTCTACGTGCTGCCCAAGCACCTGGACGAGAAGGTCGCGCGCCTGCAGCTGAAGACGCTCAACGCCGAGCTGACCACGCTCACCGAGGAGCAGGCCGCCTACATCGGCGTGCCGGTGCAAGGCCCTTACAAGCCCGACAGCTACCGGTATTGATGCCCGGCGGGCCGGGCCCTGGGCCCGCCCCGGTCTGGCCTCGAGCGGCCGAGCGTGGTCTCCGTGCGGCGATGGTGCAGGGATCGAGCCGCGGTCCGGCCCGATACGAGGAAGTCGCGTTCTGGCTCCATAATGCAGGCGCGGATCCGATATGGAGGCATTCCGTGAAGGTCAACCTCTCGATCAAGGACGTTCCCGAAGCCATCGCCGCGCGGCTGCGCGAGCGCGCAGCGCGCAACCACCGCTCGCTGCAAGGCGAGCTGATGGCCATCATCGAGCGCGCCGCAGCCGAGCCCGCGACCGAGTCGCTCACGCCGACAGCAGTCAGGTCTGGCGCGCGCGCCGTGCACCCGGCCACCGGACGGGACTACTGGGTGCAGGGCAGCAAGACGATGGAGGAGCTCCTGCTCGAACGCGAGGCCGCCGGCTGGACGCCCCATCCTTCGCTGGCCAAGGCGCCGCTGGCCGTGGACATCATCCGCGCCGACCGCGACTTGCGATGACGCGTGCCAAGGCCTCGGGCCAGCGCGTGCTCTACGTCGCCGAACCGCCGCCAGCCTGGGCTGCGGAGCCGCCGGCGGTGGTCGATGCCAGCGTGCTGGCCGCAGTCCTGTGGGCCGAGCCGGCAGCCGGCGAAGCCCGTCGGCGCATGGCCGGAATGGCGCTGCATGCACCCACGCTGATCGTCTACGAACTGGCCAACGTGGCACGCAACAAGCGCCGCAGCGGCGTCCCGGACGAGGCCGCTCGTGCGGGCCTGCTTATGCTCACCGAACACAAGCTCTCCCTGCACTGCACGGCCGGCGAGGACCTTTACGACCTGGCGTGTCGGCACGGCCTCACCGCTTACGACGCGGCCTACCTGTGGCTGGCGCTGACGCTGCGCGCGCCGCTGCTGACCTTCGACCAGCGCCTGGCCGAGGCGGTGACGCGGGCGCAGCGGCGCTAGCACCGCGCCTGGCAGCCGCCGCACCGACGTCGCCCGCTCATGCACACCCTTTCGCACCCCGCCTCAGCGGCGGCATGCCTGCCATGAACACCTCAAGGCCCCCGATCAGCTTCGAGTTCTTCCCCCCCAACACCCCAGTCGGCAGCGAGAAGCTGCAGACGGTGGTGGCGGAGCTGGCGGCCGTGGCGCCGGAGTTCTTCAGCGTCACCTACGGTGCCGGCGGCGCCACGCGCGAGAAGACGCTGGCGACGGTGCAGACCATCGCCCAGGCCGGCCACGAGGCGGCGCCGCACCTCTCCTGCGTGGGCGCCACGCGCGAGAGCATCGCCGAGATCCTCGCCACCTATCGCACGCAAGGCATACGCCGCCTCGTCGCGCTGCGTGGCGACCTGCCCAGCGGCACCGCGGTGGCCGGCGAGTTCCGCTTCGCCGCCGACCTCGTGCGCTTCATCCGCGAGACGCAAGGGCAGGACTGGCGTCTCGAGGTCGCCGCCTACCCCGAGTACCACCCCGAGCAGCGCTACGCGCGGCGCGACCTGCAGCACTTCGCCGACAAGATGGCCGCCGGCGCCAACGCCGCCATCACGCAGTTCTTCTTCAACCCCGACGCCTACTTCCACTTCGTCGACGAGGTGTGGCGCCTGGGCGTGAACGCCCCCATCGTGCCGGGCATCATGCCCATCCACAACTACGCGCGCATCGCCCAGTTCGCCGCGCGCGACGGCATCGAGATCCCGCGCTGGGTGGCCTTGAAGATGGAGGGCTATCTCGACGACGCAGCCAGCATCCGCGCCTTCGGCCTGGACGTGGTCACGCGCCTGTGCGAGCGGCTGCTCGCCGGCGGCGCGCCGGGGCTGCACTTCTACACGCTCAACCAGTCGGCACTGTCGCTCGAGGTCTGCCGGCGGCTGGGCGCCTGAAGACCGCGCGCCTTCGCGCGCGCTACAAGCCCTCGCGCTGCCAGTGCAGGCCCTCGTCGGTGAGCATGGCGTCCAGCGGCACATCGTGCGGCTCGGCCTGCAGCCAGGGGACGAAGGCGTTGCTGTAGGCCAGGCCGACCGTCAGCGGGCGCGGCTGCAAAGCCGCCAGGGTGCGGTCGTAGAAGCCGCCGCCGTAGCCCAGGCGCAGGCCGCGCGGCCCGAAGCCGACGCAGGGCACGAGCAACAGCTGCGGCGCGAAGGCCTCCGTGTCCTTTGGCTTGGGGATGCCGTAGGCGTCATCCTCCATCGGACAACCCGGGTACCAGACGTGAAAGCCGAGCCGCTTGCTCGCACGGTCGGTCACCGGCAGCCCGATGCGGCGCGCCGGATCGGCCTCGCTCCAGCGGAAGAGCGCCGGCAGCGCGTCGAACTCGCCCTTGATCGGCCAGTAGGCGCCGATGGCCGTCTCGCCGCGCGTCACCAGCCAGACGCGCAGCACCTCCTGCAGCTGCACGGAGCGCTGGTGGCGGTCGACCATCGCCTGGCGCTCGGCCTGGAGTTGCCGGCGCAGCAGCTTCTTGTCGCTCGAAGGAACGATCGGGAGCTTGAAGGGTTGCGTCATGGCTTGACGGGCGGCGGCAGCCGCGCCCGGTGGCAACGGAAGCGGCATTGTCACCGCCTGCAGCCTCCCCGGCGCCGCAGCACTGGGCTACAGTGGCCATGCTCCATGGTTCGGCATCTCCCCTCTCCTCCCCCGGCGCGGCAGCCGCGAGTGCGACTGCTGACGCTGTTGCCGCTCATCGCCGCCCTCCTGGGCTCGGCGGCCACCGCCCAGGTCGGTGACGATGCGGTGCTGCTGGCGCGCCATGCCTTCGCCCGCAAGGACGGCGCGCGCCTGGCGGCGCTGCGCGAGCCCTTGCTCGCGGCAAACCATCCGCTGGCGATCTGGGTCGATTATTGGGATCTCAGCAGCCGCCTCGCCGGCGCCGAGCAGCCCGAGGTCGACGCCTTTTACGCGCGCTGGCGCGGCAGCTATCTCGAAGACCGACTGCGCAACGACTGGCTCCTCGAGCTCGGCCGGCGCGGTGACTTCGGCGGATTCCTGCGCGACCACGCCGAGTACCGCATGCGCGACGACCCCGAGGTCGCGTGCTGGGAGCAGCTGGCGCTGCTCCTGGACGGACAGCTCGAGCAGCGCAGCGCTGCGGTGGCGGCCTGGATGGCGCCGCGCGACCCGGGCGAAGGCTGCCGGCAGCTCGGCAGCACGCTGGCCGGGCAGCGCAAGCTGCGCTCCGGCGAAATCTGGCAGGCGATGCGCTTGGCGGTCGAGGCCAACCGCCCGCGCACAGTGCGGCTGGCGGCCGCATTGATCGGGGCGTCGACCGCCAAGGCGGTGGACGAAATCCTCGCCAAGCCGACGCGGTTGCTCGAACGCCGCCTGCGCGACCCGAGCGCCCACCAGCAGGAGCTGGCGACGCTGGCCTTGATGCGCCTGGCCTCCAACGACCTCGACGCCGCCGCCCAGGCGCTGCAGGCCGGCTGGGCGACCCGGCTCTCGGACGAATTGGCAGCCATCGCCTGGGCCGCAGTCGGCCGCCAATCGGCGTTGCGCCAGCAGGAGCGCGCGCACGACTTCTTCGAACGCGCCTGGCAGCGCCAGCGCGACGACGGCGGAGCGCCGCGCTGGAGCGACGAGACGCTGGCCTGGAGCGTGCGTGCGGCGCTGCGTGCGCCACGCCCCGATCGCCAGCGCTGGGAGGCGGTGCTGCGCGGCATCGAAGCGATGAGCGCCGCGGAACGGGCGACGCCGGCCTGGCGCTACTGGCAGGCGCGGGCGCTGGCGGCGCGGGCGCGCAACACGCGCGAGCGTGAACACGCCACCGCCGCGTTCGAGGCCCTGGCGACCGGCATCGACTACTACGCGCAGCTGGCGCTGCAGGAACTCGGCCGCCCCTTCGTGCTGCCGCCGCCACCGGCACCGCCGAGCGCCGAGGAACTCGAGCAGGCGCGGCAGACGCCGGGCCTGCAGCGCGGCCTGGCGCTGGCGCGGCTCGACCTGCGCAGCGAAGGGCGGCGCGAATGGAACTTCACGCTGCGCGGCATGAACGAGCGCGAGCTCCTGGCCGCGGCCGAGCTGGCCTGCCGCGCCGCCGACTGGCAGATCTGCATCAACACCAGCGAGCGCACGCGCGAACAGCTGGACCTGCAGCAGCGCTACCCGATGCCGCATGCACAGGCGATCGACGCGCAAGCGCGCGCGCGCGAACTCGAACCGGCGCTGGTCTTCGGGCTGATCCGGCAGGAGACGCGCTTCATGCCCGGACTGCGGTCTTCCGCCGGCGCGGTCGGGCTGATGCAGGTGATGCCGGCGACGGCGCGCTGGACGGCGCGGCGCCTCGGTCTCGAGATCGATTCCGCGCGGCTCGAGGACATCGACCTCAACCTGCGCCTGGGCACGAGCTACCTGCGCCTGGTGCTGGACGACTTCGGCGGCTCGCAGGCGCTGGCCGCGGCGGCCTACAACGCCGGGCCCGGGCGGCCGCGGCGCTGGCGCGAAGGCCAGGAAATCGACGCCGCGGCCTGGACCGAGAACATCCCCTTTGCCGAGACGCGCGACTACGTGAAGAAGGTGCTGGCCAACGCCAGCGTCTACGCCGCGCGGCTGGCGGCGTCGGGCCCTGGCCCGGTACCGGACTTGCGCACGCGCCTGGGCAGCACCATCGGCCCGCGCGAGGCCGGCGCGTCGGCGCCCGACCCCAACCTGCCCTGACTTCGAACCCTTCGATGCGGAGAACATCATGGCCTTGCAGCTCGTCATCGGCAACAAGAACTACTCGTCGTGGTCGATGCGCCCCTGGGTGCTGATGAAGCAGCTCGCGCTGCCCTTCGAGGAACGGCGGCTGCGGCTGGACTTCCACACTCCCGATTCGAGCTTCAAGCGCGAGCTGGCATCGCTCGGCGTCGCCGGCCGCGTGCCGGTGCTGCTGGACGAAGGCTTCGCGGTGTGGGACTCGCTGGCCATCGTCGAGTACCTGCACGAACGCTTCCCGGCAGCGGGCGTGTGGCCGACGGCGGCACACGCCCGTGCCCGTGCGCGCAGCGTGTGCGCCGAGATGCACTCGGGCTTCACACCCTTGCGCAGCCACTGCGGCATGAACATCGAAGCCCGGCTGCCCGAGGTCGGCGAGCGCATCTGGAGCGAGCAGGCCGCGGTGCGCGCCGACGTGCAGCGCCTGGAATCGATGTGGGGCGCGGCGCTCGCGGAAAGCGGCGGGCCCTTCCTCTTCGGCGAATTCGGCGCCGCGGATGCCTTCTACGCCCCGGTATGCATGCGGCTGCTGACCTACGCGCTGCCGACCTCGGCCGTCGCGGGCGGCTACGTCCAGCGCGTACGCCAGGCGCCGGGCGTGGCGGCGTGGATCGACGAGGCGCTGCAGGAACACGACTGGATCGCCGAGGACGAGCCCTACCGCCGGCGCCCCGGGTCGCGCGCGCACTGAGACGCGCGCACGGCGCCGCCGCACACGCCCCGCATGAAGCTCTACATCGTCGGCGGCGCCGTGCGCGATGCGCTGCTGGGCCTGCCGGCCAGCGACCGCGACTGGGTGGTCGTGGGCGGCACGCCCGAGCAGTTGCTGGCGCAGGGTTACCGCCCCGTCGGGCGCGACTTCCCCGTCTTCCTGCACCCGGACACGGGCGAGGAAGTGGCACTGGCGCGCACCGAACGCAAGTCCGGCCGCGGCTACCACGGCTTCAGCTTCCACGCCGCGCCCGAGGTCACGCTGGAGGAGGACCTGGCGCGGCGCGACCTGACGATCAACGCCATGGCGCGCGACGAGGACGGCCGCCTCGTCGACCCCTACGGCGGCGAGCGCGACCTGCGCGAACGCGTGCTGCGCCACGTCTCGCCGGCCTTCGCCGAAGATCCGGTGCGGCTGCTGCGCGTGGCGCGCTTCGCCGCGCGCTGGCCCGACTTCCGCATCGCCCCGGAGACGATGGCGCTGATGCGCCGCATCGTCGAGGACGGCGAGGTCGACCACCTCGTGCCCGAACGCGTCTGGCAGGAGCTTGCCCGCGGCCTGATGGAGGCGCATCCGGCACGGCTCATCGCGGTGCTGCGCGAGAGCGGGGCGCTGGCGCGGCTGCTGCCCGAGGTCGAGCGCCTCTTCGGCGTGCCGCAGCGCGCCGAGCATCACCCCGAGGTCGATACCGGCGCGCACCTGCTGCTGGTGTTGCAGGCCTGCGCGCGCGCCCAGGCGCCTCTGACCGTGCGCTTCGCCTGCCTCTGCCACGACCTCGGCAAGGGCACGACGCCGCGCGCGCAGTGGCCGCGCCACCTCGGCCATGAGCAGCGCGGCGCGCGCCTGGCGCGGGCGCTGGGCGAGCGCCTGCGCGCGCCGCTGGACTGCCGCGAGCTGGCCGACGTGACCGCGCGCGAGCACGGCAACGTGCACGCGAGCCTCGGGCTCTCCGCCGCGGCGGTGCTGCGCCTGCTCGAGCGTTGCGACGCGCTGCGCCGGCCGCAGCGCTTCGAGGAGCTGCTGCTCGCCTGCGAGTGCGACGCGCGCGGACGCAGCGGCCGCGAGGGCGATCCCTACCCGCAGCGGGCGCGCTTGTCGGCGGCGCTGCGCGCGGCACTCGGCGCCGACACCGCGGCGGCGAGCCGGCAGGCGCTGGCCGACGGCCTGCCGGGGCCGGCGATCGGCCAGCGCGTGCGCGCCGCGCGGCTGGCGGCGCTGACTCAGGCGCTGGGCGAGGACGGCTTGGAAGCCGATTCGGCGGGATCGACCGGCACCGGCTTGCCGGTCAGATAGCCCTGCACGAGCTGAAAGCCCATCAGGCGGCAGATCTCGGCCTCGGCCTCGGTTTCGACGCCCTCGGCCAGCGGCACCGAGCCGAGCTCGGTCACCAGGCGCACGAGGTCGGAGACCACCTTCTGCTTGCGCTCGCTGGCGATGTCGATGCCGCGGATGAGGCCCATGTCGAACTTGACGAAGTGAGCCGGCACCTCGCCGAGCTCGTTGAGCCGCGCCTGGCCGGCGCCGAAGTCGTCGTAGGCGAAGCGCACGCCGATGTCCTTGAGTCGCGCCGCCAGCTCCTTCATGCGCTCGATCTCCATCACCGCCGTCTCGTGCACCTCGACCACGAGGTCCGGCGCCCCGGGTTGCTCGCGCACGCGCGCCAGCGCCTGCAGGAAGGCCTCGTCGAAGGTTTCCGTCGGATGGGTATTGACGAACAGCGTCGTGCCCTCGCCGCGCGCCGCGACGACGCGGATTCCCAGCTCGCGGAAGGCCTGGCTGAGTTCGGACTCGCGGCCCAGGCGCGCGGCCATCTGGAAGAGGTGGATCGGCGACTGCGGCAGTTCCGGATGCCGGCCGCGGCCGAGCCACTCGTAGGCCTGCAGCGCGCGCGTGCGCATGTCGACGATGGGCTGCAGGGCGCCGCTCAGGCCTTGCCCGCGCAGCAGCTCCTTGAACTCGCGCTCGCGCGGAACGAAGTTCTCGCTCAGCGCGCGCCCCGGCGCCACGAGCAGCGTGCGATCGGCGTCGCCGGCCGGTGCGCGCTGCAGCAGCGTCATGCCGTCGTCGCGGCGCCGGCGGATGCGGAACTCGGCCTGCGCGAAGTGGATGACGTCGTTGTCGGCGAGCAGCACCGAGCCCTGCACGCGCTGGCGGTTGACGTAGCTGCCGTTGGTGCTGTCGAAGTCGGTGAGGCGCAGCCGCCCGGAGATGTCGGCCTCGAGCTCGGCGTGGCGGCGGCTCAGGCCCATGGCGGCCTCGACGAGGTCGTTGGCCGGGTCGCGCCCGACGCGATACGGCAGGTTGCGGATCTCGTGCATCAGCCGCGAGCCGTCGGCTGCCACGCTTTCGAGGAACCAGTCCGCATCCACGTCATGCCCCTTGCCGCTTCGGCCTCATCCGGTTACGGTTCGTCCGTTGTCGTCACCGGTCGTTTCCGTCCGCGACGCACTGTACCGCCCTTTTCGCGACAGACGCGACAGACGCGACAGGCGCGACGGGCGCGACAGCCGTTACAGCGTGTGCGAGCGGTCGCCGCCGGCGAATCCGATGGCTTCGAACGGTGCGCCGGCGGCCAGCCCCAGCACCTTGAAGAGCTCGCCCATCTCGTGCTCCTGCAGCAGCGGCTGTGCCGCCACCTGCGCGCGCGCATCGGCCGCCGCCAGCAGCGCGGGCAGGCCGCAGTTGACGAGGAAGCGCGCCTGCGAGGTGTAGCCCAGCACGTGCAGGCCCGCGTCCTGCGCCGCCAGCGCCACGGCGCTGAAGTTGACGTGCGCGGTGATGTCCTTGGTGCCGACGTCGGCGAGCGGGTCGGTGTCGGCGCGGTGGGCGCGGTGGCACATCAGCGTGCCGCCATGGCGCTGCGGGTGGTAGTACTCGTGCTCCGGGAAACCGTAGTCGATGAAGAAGGCCGCGCCGCGCGCGAGGCGAGCGGCCAGCGTACGCACGAAGGCTTCGGCCTGGCGGTGGATCTCGGTCACCGCGCCGGGCAGGAAGCGGTGTTCGCCCGGCGGTCGCAGCGCGGTCGGCCGGTCGGCCCAGGCCAGGCGCCCGTCCTGCAGGGCGACGCCGCGCTCGAACCATCGCGTGCCGTCGAAGTGCAGCAGTTGCACCGGCATCGCGTCGAGCACTTCGTTGCCGACGACCACGCCCTCGATGCGCCCGGGAAGCGCATCGAGCCAGCGCACGCGCGCGCCGAAGGCGGCCAGCGTCCGCTGCTGGCGCTGGCGCAAGGCGGCGGAGAGCTCGACGATGCGGTACTCGACCGCGCCGCACTCCCGGCGGCCCTGCTCGTCGCCCGTCGTCGCTGCGTCAAGCGAAGCCAGGAGCTGCCGGGCGAGCGCGCCCGAGCCGGCGCCGAACTCCCAGACCTCGCGCGTGCCCGTGGCCTGAAGCGCCTGCGCGACCTGCCGCGCCAGCGTGTGCCCGAACAGCGGCGAAAGCTCGGGCGCGGTGACGAAGTCGCTGCCCGAGGACGGCATCTGCCCGAACTGGCGTGCGTCGCGCGCGTAGTAGCCCAGGCCCGGCGCATAGAGCGCGAGCGCCATGAAGCGGTCGAAGGGCAGCCAGCCTTCCTCGGCGGCGATCGCGGCAGCGATGGCTGCGTCCATGGCCGTGTGCCGGCGCGCGTGCGGCGCGCTCGATACACTGCCGGATCCGTCGCGTGACGCCTCGTCTTGCACCGCGGCATTCTAGGCAGGCATGGCTTCCAGACCTTCTCCGGACGCACGCCCGGTCGTGCTCGTCACCGGCGCGGCGCGGCGCCTGGGCCGCGCGATCGCGCTCGATCTCGCCGCGCACGGCTTCGACCTCGCGCTGCACCACCGCCACTCGGCCGCAGAGGCCGAAGCGGTCGCCGCGCAGGTGCGCGCACGCGGTGCGCAGGCCTGGCTGCTGGCGGCCGACCTCGCCGACGAGACGGCGACGAACGCGCTCGTGCCGCAGGCGCAGGCCGCGGCCGGGCGCATCGACGCCGTCGTCAACAACGCTTCGCGGTTCGAGCACGACGAGGTCGGCAGCTTCGGCCACGCCGCGATGGCGCGCCACTGGAGCGCCAACACCGCCGCACCCATCCTGCTGGCGCGCGCGCTGCACGCCGCGGTGTCGCAGAGCGGCCATCCGACGGGTTGTGGCTGCGTCGTCAACCTGCTCGACCAGAAGGTCTGGAACCCGAACCCCGACCACCTCTCGTACACGCTCTCCAAGATCGCGCTCGAAGGCGCGACCACGCTGCTGGCGCAGGCGCTGGCGCCGCGCGTGCGCGTCTGCGGCGTCGCGCCGGGCCTGACGCTGCCTTCGGGCGACCAGACCGAGGCCGAATTCGAAGCCGCGCACCGGCTCACGCCACTGGGTCGCGGCTCGACGGCCGGGGACATCGCGCAGGCGGTGCGCTTCCTGCTGCAGGCACCGGCCGTCACCGGCACGACGCTGCTCGTCGATGGCGGCCAGCACCTGCAGCCGCGCACGCGCGACGTGATGTTCGCGCTGCGCGATGCGGCAGGCGCGACGAAGGAGATGCAGTGAGTCTGCCGGCGATGCTCCTCGACCCGCGCCTGGCCGACTGCCGGCGCCTCTTCCTGCGCGGCTTCGAACTGCCGGTGCGCATCGGCGTGCACGACTTCGAGCAGGCAGCGCCACAGCGCATGCGCTTTCACGTCGATCTGTGGGTGGCGCTTGCGCACAGCACGCCGCGTGCCGACGAGCTCGCCGAGGTCGTCGACTACGACTTCGTACGCGCGCGCATCCGGCATCTCGCGGCACGCGGCCACGTGCAGCTGCAGGAGACGCTGGCCGACGACATCCTGCACGCGATGCTCGAGCACCCGGGCGTGCGCGCCGCGCGCGTGGCCACCGAGAAACCCGACGTCTACCCCGACTGCGATGCGGTCGGGGTCGAGGTCTTCGGCATCCAGCCGGACAAGGACGATCCGCGATGAACGCCCTGAACGACGCCGCCGCGGCCCGCAAGGCCGCCTTCGAGGCCAACAAGCTCTCCAAGAAGCTGCACCGCCTGGTCGGCCAGGCGGTGGCCGACTTCAACATGATCGAGGACGGCGACAAGCTCATGGTCTGCCTCTCCGGCGGCAAGGACAGCCACGCGCTGCTGGACATCCTGCTCGAGATGCAGCGCCGCGCGCCCATCCGCTTCGAGCTCGTCGCCGTCAACCTCGACCAGAAGCAGCCGGGCTTCCCGGCCGAGGTGCTGCCGGCCTATCTGCGATCGCGCGGCGTGCCCTTTCACATCGAGAACCAGGACACCTACTCGATCGTCAAGTCGCACATCCCCGAGGGCAGGACGATGTGCAGCCTGTGCTCGCGGCTGCGCCGCGGCATCCTCTACCGCGTCGCGCGCGAGCTCGGGGCGACGAAGATCGCGCTCGGCCACCACCGCGACGACATGGTGGTGACGCTGCTCATGAACATGTTCTTCGGCAGCCGGCTCAAGGGCATGCCGCCCAAGCTGGTGAGCGACGACGGCCACCACGTGGTCATCCGGCCGCTGGCCTACGTCGCCGAGCGCGACCTCGAGCGCTGGGCCGAGCACCGGCAGTTCCCCATCATCCCCTGCTCGCTGTGCGGCAACCAGCCCAATCTGCAGCGCCAGCAGATCAAGGCCATGGTGCGCGCGTGGGAGCAGCAGTACCCCGGGCGCACCGACAACATGCTCACCGCGATGGGCAAGGTCGTGCCTTCGCACCTGATGGACCGCCGCCTCTACCCCTTCGAGACGCTGCGCGCGCAAGGCATCGCCGACCCCGAGGGCGACATCGCCTTCGACGAAGAGGATCCGCACGCCGTCCTCGTTCCCGTGCAGCCCGCGCGGCTGCAGAAAGGCAAGCCATGATGAAGCGACGATTCCTCGCACCGGCCCTTCTGGCTGCCGGCCTGCTCGGCAGTGGTCTGCTCGCGGGCTGCGCGAGCCTGGGCAGCGTCGCCAGCGACGTGAGCAGCTTCGGCGAGTGGCCCGAGGGGCGAGCGCCGGGCCGCTACGCCTTCGAGCGCCTGCCCTCGCAGCAGGCCCATCCCGAACAGGTCGCGGTGCTCGAGCGCGCCGCGGCCGGCGCACTGGCCAAGGCCGGCTTCGTGCCGGTGCCGGCGGGCGCGGAGCCCGAGGTGCTGATCCAGCTCGGCGCACGCCTCACGCGCGTGGCCACGCCGGTGTGGGACGACCCGCTGTGGTTCCGCGGCGGCTTCGGCCGCTACCACCGGGGGCCCTGGTTCGGCCCTTCGTGGTCGCTCGGCTGGACCTACACCGCGCCGCGTTACGAGTACGAAGTGGCCGTGCTGCTGCGCGACCGCGCCAGCGGCAAGCCCCTCTACGAGACGCGCGCTGCCAGCGACAGCAGCGGCCCTCCCGATGAGGCGACGCTGGCGGCGATGTTCGTGGCCGCGCTGACGGACTTCCCGCGCCCGGCGCTGAGTCCGCGGCAGGTGACGGTGCCGCGTGCGCCCGCATCGCAGTGACGGCTCTGCTCAATCCGAGGCCGCGTCGGCGCCTGCCGCCAGCACGCGGAAATCGTCGCTCCAGCCTTGCAGGCGATCGCGCAGCACGCGACGCTGCGCCGCGCTGGCGCTGGCGTGCAGGCGCGCCGCCAGCTCGCAGTTGAAGGCGCGCACGCGCTGCTGCTGCGCGCGGTAGACGGGGTCGGGCGAACGTTCGGCGTCGGCGACGAGTGCGCGCAGCACGGCCGCGGCGCGTGCGGCGTCGGCGCGCTCGGCGATGAGGCGGCGCAGCGCCTGCAAGGTCTGTTGCTGGCGCTGCACGCGCTCGGCCAGCCAGCGCTGAGGATCCATCGGCGAGGCCGCGAGCTGCTGCGACAGCAACTCGCGCTGCGCGCCGTCGAGGCGGCCGTAGAAGCGCTCGGCGCGCTCCTGCAGGCGCGCGAGTGCAGCGGCATGGCGTTCGGCGCCGTCGGCCTGCAGGTGCTCGCGCCGCAGCTCCTCGTTGCCCTCGGCATAGCGCCGGGCGATGTGCTCCAGCTGCGCCTCGGAAAGGCCGAGGACCGTCGGTGCGAGGACGAGGATCGCGTGCTGCAGCGCGGGCTCGAGCTGCTGCCGCGCCTCGTCGGCCCAGGCGCACATCTGCGCCGGCGTGATCGATTCGCCCGACTTCGCCTGCACCCGCCCCAGCCAGTGCGCATAGCCTTCGAGTTGCGCCTTACGATGCCAGGCGAACCAGGACCGGATGCCGCCCTTGACGTGCACCGCCTGCTCGCCGCTGAAATCGCCCCAGCCGTCCAGCCACCACCAGACCAGGGTGGGGCCGTTGTCGTAGGCCAGGCGCAGCGCGCTGCAGCCGACCACCAGGGACAGGCCCGTCATCGTCAACCACGCTTTCAGGATCGTCGATCGCATGGCACTCCACGTCGTCGTCATGGCCGCGGGCAAGGGCACCCGCATGAAGTCGCAGCGCCCCAAGGTGCTGCACCGCCTGGGCGGACAGCCGCTATTGCAGCACGTGCTGGACAGCGCCGCGGCCCTGCGGCCGGCACAGACGCTGGTCATCACCGGGCACGGCGCGGCCGAGGTCGAGGCCTTTCTGGCCGGCCGCGCGCTCTCCTGCGTGCGCCAGGTGCCGCAGCTGGGCACCGGCCACGCCATCCAGCAGGTGCTGCCGCAGATGCCCGCGGGCGAAGGCACGGTGCTGATCCTCAACGGCGACGTGCCGCTGATCCGCAGCGAGACGGCCGCTGCGCTCGTCGCCGCCTGCGCCGACCAGGCGCTGGCGCTGCTGAGCGCCGAACTCGACGCGCCCGAGGGCTACGGCCGCATCGTGCGCGACGCCGAGGGCCGGGTGCGCGGCATCGTCGAGCACAAGGACGCCAGCCCCGCGCAGCGCGCCATCCGCGAGATCTACAGCGGCATCATGGCCGCGCCGCTGCCCGCGCTGCGGCGCTGGGTGGGCGCGCTGAAGAACGACAACGCCCAGGGCGAGTACTACCTCACCGACATCGTCGCCATGGCCGTCGCCGAGGGCGTGCCGGTGCGGGCGCAGACGGTGGCCGACGACACCGAGGTGCTGGGCGTGAACACCCCCGTGCAGCTGGCCGAGCTCGAGCGCCGGCTGCAGAAGCGCCTGGCCGAACAGCGGATGGAGGCCGGCGTGCGCCTGGCCGACCCGGCGCGCTTCGACCTGCGCGGCACGCTCGACTGCGGCGAGGACGTGGAGATCGACGTCGGCTGCGTGTTCGAGGGCAGCGTGCGCGTGGGCAGCCGCGTCAGCATCGGGGCACACTGCGTCATCCGCGACGCCGAGATCGGCGACGACGTCGTCATCCACCCCTTCAGCCACATCGAGGGCGCGCGCATCGGCGGCGGCGCCCGCATCGGCCCCTATGCGCGGCTGCGCCCGGGCGCCGATCTCGGCGACGAGGTGCACATCGGCAACTTCGTCGAGGTGAAGAACTCGACCCTGGGCCGCGGCGCCAAGGCCAACCACCTCGCCTACCTCGGCGACGCGACCGTGGGCGCGCGCGTGAACTACGGCGCCGGCAGCATCACCGCCAACTACGACGGCGCCAACAAGCACCGCACGGTGATCGAGGACGACGTGCACGTGGGCAGCAACTGCGTGCTCGTGGCGCCGCTGACGATAGGCGCGGGGGCGACGATCGCCGGCGGCTCGACGATCGCGCGCCCGGCCCCGGCCGGGCAGCTCACGGTGGCACGCGCGCGCCAGCTCAGCGTGCCGACCTGGAAGCGGCCGGCGAAGCCGAAGAAGGGCTGAAGCGCACAGGGCGCAGCCGGCGTTCAGCGCGCTGCCGGCGCCGCCTCCTGCTCGAGCACTTGCGCGGCCAGGCAGAGGTCGTCCCAGGCGCGCGCCTTCTCCGCCGGGCTGCGCAGCAGATAGGCCGGGTGGTAGGTGACGACCAGCGGCACACCCTGGTAGCGGTGCACGCGCCCGCGCAGCTTGCCCACCGGCTCGCTGCTCTGCAGCAGCGACTGGATCGCGAAGCGCCCCATGGCGAGGATGATTCGCGGCCGCACGAGCGCGATCTGGCGCTGCAGAAAGGGCTCGCAGGCCCGCAGTTCGTCGGGCTGCGGATTGCGATTGCGCGGCGGACGGCACTTCAGCGTGTTGGCGATGAAGACGCGCTGCGCCGGCGGCCCCTGCTCGGCGCGCGTGAGCGCCAGCGCCGCCAGCATCTGGTCCAGCAACTGGCCGGCGGCACCGACGAAGGGCTCGCCCTGAAGGTCCTCCTGCTCGCCGGGCGCTTCGCCGACCACCATCCAGTGCGCCTGCGCGTGGCCGACGCCGAACACCGGCTGGCGCCGCGTGCGGTGCAACTCGCAGGCGCGGCAAGTCGTCACGGCCTCACGCAGCGCGGGCCAATCCAGGCGCTCGATCGAGGCCCCGTCGGCAGGCGCAGGCGCAGGCGCAGACGCTGCCGCAGGTGCCGGCGACGACTGCGGCGGCGCGGCGCGCGACCACAGCCGCAGCCCCATCACCTGCAGCATCTGCCGCTGGCGCGCACTCCATCTCATGACGCCGCCTCGAGGCCCGCGTCGAGGGCAAGCTGCATCACGACGGCGTCCTCGCGCGCGCCATGCGCTGCGGGGTAATAGCGCGGGCGCCGGCCGATCTCGGCAAAGCCGCAGCGCGCGTAGAGCTCGCGCGCCCGCGCGTTGCCCAGGCGCACCTCGAGCAGCAGGCGCGACGCCGGCAGCGCACGAGCGCGCGCGCTCACCGCCGCCAGCAGTGCGCGCCCGTGGCCCCGGTGCTGGTGCTCGGGAGCGACGGTGAGGTTGAGCAGATGCATCTCGTCCACACCCGGCATGGCGACGAAATAGCCGAGCACGGCATCGTTCGCGTCCACGCGCAGCGCCGCCTCGTAGCCTGCACGCAGCGCGTCGACGAAGTTGCCCCGGGTCCAAGGGAAGCCGTAGGCGCGCTGCTCGATCGTCAGCACGCGCGCCAAGTCGTCCTCGCGCATCGGGCGCAGGCGGGCACTCGCCGCACCGGGCGACGTGAGGGCCTTCGCGGCCGGTGGCGCGGCGCTGGGCCGTTGCAGGGTCATCGTGCCGCCGCCGCGCGCTCGGCGCTGGTGAGTGCGACCTTGTCGCGCAGGTAGAGCGGCAGCGCCTGGGCGGCATCGACACCCGCGCCCTCCTGCTGCGCGCGCTCGGCCAGCGCCAGCAGGGCGGCAGCGCGATCCGTGCCGGCGTCCACGCGCCGCGCCCGCGGGCACGCGGCCTGCAGCTCGGCGTCGAAGACCGCGAGCGCCGATCCCGCGCAAACGTCGGGCGGCGCGGCGTCCCAGGCTGCAGCCAAGGCCTGCGGCGCCCACAGCGCCGCTGGCTGCACGGGCTGCCAGCGTCCGTCCTGCCAGCGCCAGCGCGCGCCATAGACCTCGCCCATGCGCGCATCCATGGCGACGCCGATCTCGAACCCGCCCGCCCTGCCGCAGCGCCGCCTGGCCTGTTCGGCGACGATGAGCAGGCTGTCGATCGGCAGCACCGGCCGCGTCAGCGCCAACGCCAGGCCTTGCGCCACCGAGCAGCTCGTGCGCAGCCCCGTGAAGGCGCCGGGCCCGCGGCCGAAGGCGATCGCCATCACGTCGCCCATGCCGCGCCCGGCGCGCGCCAGCAAGGTCTGCAGCGTCGGCAGCAGGGTCGCCGAGGCGGCGGCGCCGCCTGCGACATCCGCCGTGAACCGGCGTTGCCCGACCTGCACTCCCACGGCCATGCACTCGGTCGAGGTGTCGACGGCGATCAGCGTGTCTGGCGTCGGGCGAGGGCTCACGGCAAGCCGCAGTTTAGCCGTGCGATCATCGCCGCCATGCGCATCGTCGGGCCCCGATCCGCTCGCCGCTGGACGTGGACCGCGGCGCTGGCCGGCGGGCTGCTGGCGTTCGCGGCGGCAGACGTGCCTTCGGCCGCGGCCGCCGGTGACGACGCGCTGCCGGCAGCGGTCCTGCGCGAGTTGCAGCGCGCCCGCATCCCCGTCGAGGCGATGGCGGTGGTGGTGCAGGAGGCGGGCAACGCCCACAGCCTGCTCTCGCTGCGCGCGCGGGAAGCGCGCAATCCGGCTTCGCTGGCCAAGCTCTTCACCACCGCGGCGGCGCTGGATCAGCTCGGCCCGGCGTGGACCTGGACCACCCCGGTGTGGCTCGCCGGCCCAGTGCGCGACGGCGTGCTCGAAGGCGCACTGCACCTGAAGGGCAGCGGGGACCCCAAGCTCGTTCTCGAACGCGTGTGGCTGCTGCTGCGGCGCGTGCAAGAACTCGGGGTGCGCGAAATCCGCGGCGACATCGTGCTCGACCGCAGCGCCTTTGCCGACGATGCGGCCTCTCCGGCTGCCTTCGACGGCGCCGCGAACCGACCCTACAACGTGCGCCCCGATGCGCTGCTGCTGAACTACAAGAGCGTTCTCTACACCTTCGTTCCGGACGCGGCCGCGAACATGGCGCGCGTTCTCGTCGAGCCGCCGCTGGCCGGCGTCGAGGTGCAGCGCCGCGTGCCGCTGGCCGCCGGACCTTGCGGCGATTGGCGCAGCGCCCTGAAGGCGCGCTTCGACGACGCGGCACGCATGCGCTTCGACGGCCACTACGCGGGCGCCTGCGGCGAGCAGGCCTGGCCGGTGGCCGATGCCCAGCCGGCGAGCTACAACGCGCGCCTGCTCGAGGGCCTGTGGCGCGAGATGGGCGGCCGCCTGCAGGGCACGGTGCGCGAGGGGCCGCCGCCGCCCGGCGCTGCACCCACCTTCGAGCTGCGCTCGCCGCCGCTGCTCGAGGTGGTGCGCGAGATCAACAAGTTCAGCAACAACGTGATGGCGCAGCAGCTCTTCCTCACGCTGGCGCTGCAGCAGGATCCGTCGCGCCCCGCGAGCACGGCCGCCGCGCAGCGCGTCGTGCGCGACTGGGTCGGCTCCCGGCTGGGCGAGCCCGGCGGCGAGCTCGTCGTCGACAACGGCTCGGGCCTCTCGCGCGAAGGCCGCGCGTCGGCCGGGCTGCTGGCGCGGCTGTTGCAGTTTGCGCAGGCCGGACCCTGGGCGGCCGAGTTCGCCAGTTCCCTGCCGATCCTGGGCCAGGACGGCACGCTGCGCCGCGTGCGCGGCGTCGATGCCGCAGGACGTGCGCACCTGAAGACCGGTTCGCTGAAGGACGTGTCCGGCATCGCCGGTTACGTGCTGTCCGCCAGCGGACGCCGCTACGTCCTCGCGGCCCTGGTCGATCACCCGCAGGCGCAGGCCGCACGGCCGGCGCTGCAGGCGCTGGTGCAGTGGGTGATGGAAGACGGTGCGCTGCGCTGAGCGCGGATTCAGAACGGGTTGCCGTTGACGCGCGCGCGCGCCAGGTAACCGACCTGGAGCTGGCCGCCGTAGGCCAGGTGGCGGTCGTCCGCCCACAGCCAGCTGGCCGAATCGGCCGAAGCGGCCAGCGTTTGGTCGGTGCACTCGGGCAGCGCGATGGCGCAGGCTGCGGTGCTCACGTCCTTGACGCCGAAGGCCGATGGAACGCGCGCGATCGCCTGCACGGCTTCGTCGGCCAGCACGAGGCCGACGTAGCGGCCGTCGTTGAGGATCGTCGTGCGCACGCCGCCGTTGAATGCCGCCACGAGCCGGCTGATGAGGGCAGCCGGGTCGGTGCGGTCGCCATCGGGCGCCTGTTGCGCGCGCGCGAACGGCGAGTAGCCCAGATCCGGCACGGTCGACACCAGCACCCGGGGCCCGAGGTCGATGAGGCGATTCACCTGCAGGCCAAGGCGTTGGCCGCGCGCGCGTGCGTCGACCAGCAGATCGGCCTCGCTGCGCTGCGGGTATTGCGCGTAGAGCTCGAGCACGTCGTTGCCGCCGGCCAGCACCGTCGCCAGGCCGTTGCGGCTGAAGCCGCCGTCGGCCACCTGGGCGTCGATCTGCGCCTTCACGTCGTCGGCACTCGCGCCGGCGACGGCGCGCATCTGCGCCGGCGTGCCGGTGGCGCCCTCCGGGTTGCAGCCGCTGAAGATGAAGCCCTTCTCGGCCGCGACGGTCTGCGTCCAGATCGGCTGCAGCATGCAGTCGATCAAACCGGTCGTACTGTTGTGCGGATTGACGGTGTAGCGCAGCCCGTCGGCACGCACCAGGCTGGATTCGTCACCGAAGACGACCATCTGGTCGGGCTCGAACGGCTCGATCTGCGACGTACCGCCGCCGCACGCGGCCAACACGAGGCCCACGATGCCGGCGGCCAACGCCAGGCGTGCGAGTTGCGCCATGCGACGCCCAGAATTCATGTTCATCTCCGATGTCCTGCGGACTGTGGCCGGATGCCTGCGTCAGGCGGCGGCGGCGGCGCGCTCGAGGCGATCGCGCACGCCCTCCCAGGCCGGCTGCGGCGGGGGCGCCTCGACCCAGATCAGCCGCACCCCGGCGGCATCGAGCTTGCGCAGCACCGCGAACAATTCGTGCGCCGCGGCGCCCGCCTCGTTGGGCATGCGTTCGAGCAGGATCCCCGGCGGTGCCTGTCTGACCGTGCGGGAATATACCGCGAGCCCCGAAGCGCCCGGCGCACCGCGCAGAATCTGCAGCGCCTGGCGCAGCATGGCACCGTCCATCACGCGCAAGGCCGCCCGCGGCGCGTAGTGCGCCGCGAGCGTTCCCGAGGCGCGCGGCGCCTGCGCGCCCGGCGCCTGCAGTGCAGCCCCCAGGACGGCTTCGATCGCCGCGCGCTCGAGAGCCCCCGGGCGCAGCAGCGCGGGCGTGGCGCGCGTGCAGTCGACGATCGCCGATTCGATGCCGAGCGCGCATTCGCCGCCGTCGAGCACCAGCAGCTCCGGCCCGAGTTCCTCGGCCACGTGCGCGGCACAGGTCGGGCTCAGGCGGCCGAAGCGATTGGCGCTCGGCGCCGCCACACCCGGCACACCGCGCGCCGCCGCGGCCTGCAGCAGCGCCTGCGCCACCGGGTGCGAAGGCATGCGCAGGCCGATGCTCGACTGCCCGCCGGCCGCGGCGGTGGCGACACCGTCGCGGCGCGGCACGATGAGCGTCAGCGGCCCGGGCCAGAAGCGCTGCATCAGCATCGTGCTCGCCGGATGCGAGAGATCCCCGAAGGCTTGCGCGGCCTCGGGCGTGGCCACGTGCACGATCAGCGGGTGGTCGCTCGGCCGGCCCTTGACGCTGAAGATCGCGGCCACCGCCGCATCGTCATCGGCGCGCGCGCCCAGACCGTAGACCGTCTCGGTGGCGAATGCGACCAGACCGCCGGCCGCGAGGTGATCGGCCGCGACGGCCACCGCCGCGGCATCGCGGCCATCCAGGATGGGCATTGGCGACTCCCGCCTTGCTTCGAGATCAGAAGGCCGGCAGGCCGAGCACCCGCGCCGCCTGCAAGGCGGTGGCGCGCGCCTGCGCCGGCGTCGCGGCGGTGAATGTCAGATGCCCCATCTTGCGCCCCGGGCGCGGCTGGGCCTTGCCGTACCGATGCAGGTGCGCGCCCGGCAGCGCGAGCAGTCGCGCCCAGTCCGGTTCGCGCGGCGGCGCCTGGGACGAACCCTCCTCGAACCAGAGGTCGCCGAGCAGGTTCAGCATCACCGCCGCCGAATGCTGGCGTGGCATCACCAACGGCAGGCCGAGCATCGTGCGCAGCTGCAGTTCGAACTGCGAGACGTCGCAGGCATCGATGCTGGCATGACCCGAGTTGTGCGGGCGCGGCGCCATCTCGTTGGCCAGGACGCGGCCATCGTCGAGCACGAAGAACTCCACGCAGAGCACACCGACGTAGGCCATCGACTGCGCCAGCCGCTGCGCCAGCGCGACGAGCTGCGCCGCCGTTGCGGCGTCGATGTCCGGCGCCGGCACTTGGGTCAGTGCCAGGATCCCGTCTCGATGCAGGTTCTGCTGCACCGGCAGGTGCACCATCGCACCGTCGACGCCGCGCGCGAGGACGACGCTGAGCTCGCATCGGATCGGCAGCCGCGCCTCGAGCACGCAGGGCAGGCCGCCAAGGGTTTCGCGCCAGGCGCGCCCGAGCGAGGCACGGTCGTCGACGCCACACTGCCCCTTGCCGTCGTAACCGAGTTGCGACGTCTTGAGCACACCTGGGAAGAGCGCCTCGCCGACCGCGGCCAGATCGGCTTCGCGCTCGATCACCGCGTACGGAGCGCAAGCCACGCCGCTGGCGACGAAGTGCGCCTTTTCGCGCGCACGATGCTGGCAGATGTGCACCGCCGGCGCCGCCGGGGCAAGCATCACCCGCCCCGACAGCGCCTGCAGCGAAGCCGCGGGAACGTTCTCGAACTCGGTGGTCACGGCGACGCAGGCGCGGGCAAGCTCGTCCAGCGCCAGGGGGTCATCGTAGGCTGCGCGCAACACTCGATCGGCGGCTTGCGCAGCCGGCCCGTCGACCTCCGGATCGAGCACGAGCACGCGCCAGCCCATGCGCTGTGCGGCGTGAACGAACATGCGCCCGAGTTGTCCGCCTCCCAGCACACCCACGGCACGCGCACGCTGCGCGCTTTCCTGTGGAACTGCGGCCGCCGCGCCCAAGCTCATTTCAACTCCTGCGTCATGGCACGCGCCACGGCGGTTTGTCGCGCCCTGAAGTCGAGCAGGCGCTGCTGCAAACGGGGATCTCCCAGCGCCAGCATGGCGACTGCAAATAATGCCGCATTGGCAGCGCCCGCCGGACCGATGGCGAATGTCGCGACGGGTATGCCCTTGGGCATCTGCACGATCGAGTAAAGCGAGTCGACGCCCTGCAGGAAACGGCTTGCGACCGGAACCCCAAGCACCGGAACCGTCGTCTTCGCAGCCAGCATCCCCGGCAGATGCGCTGCTCCGCCCGCCCCGGCGATGATCGCTCGCAGTCCCCGCTCCGAAGCAGATTCTGCAAACTCGAACATTTCATCAGGCATACGATGCGCCGAAACCACCTGCCGCTCGTAGGCGACCTCAAACTCATCCAAAATCACAGCCGCATGCGAAAGGGTCTCCCAGTCGCTAGAGGAGCCCATTACAATTGCGAGTTGAAGATTCATATTTCTCTACTGATACAAAAAAACATCCATACCAATACTTATACGAGACTTCCAAACTTCTTGTCACAGAGCGAGATCAACTCAGAAAGCATATCTTTCTCGCGTCTTCGATCCTCAAGCACCAAACTGAGCTGCGCTTGAGATATATCCATTAGTTTCCGAGAATACTCGCCATCAACGTCTCTAAGCCCGATTGCAATGGAATGGAAAGCAATCGCCTTATCTCCCGGAGACTCGATCGAGTTGATCTTCTCGACAAGAGCACTAGCCGTTTCAATCTCTCCTGCCTCAGAGAATCTTCCAGATCGAACACGACAACGAAAAACATCTGCCATACGAAGCGCGTCAACTTCTGGCCATTCAGGCATAGCAGCCTCGACACGTGCAGAAGTAAAGAGCTCCAGCGCCGAATTCAGTTCATCCTTAAGCATCATTAACTGCCCATTCATTAGATCAAAACCCCATGCCAAGGATTTATCGTTGATATATTGTGTGTAGTTTCTTGCGGATGCTGCCTCCAGCGCTATTCGTCCATCGTTTAGTAGAATTGATCCTCCTCCAACGTGCTGCAATCGGAGATTGTATATGAGAATCGACGCGCGGTTGTACAGCATCGCACTTAATGCCGCATCATCCCCTAGCCGAAGTGCATATTCACGCGCACGCGAATACCAAAGAGTGGCTTGATCGTAACTCTCAATCTCTTGGCAGACGTCACCGATCACTAGACAAAACCTGAACTGAACCTCATGCGTTCTTTGGCTATCGCTCTCCACGAGAGTAGTCAGTGATTTTGACACCCCCTCCCAATTCCCAAGATTTCTATATATCGATGCCAACCATGCATGCACTAATAAATATATATAATCGGTTCGCTGGCATCCTAACGCGATCGCCGCGGCGCGGCGTAATTTGGGCAAGGCGGACGCAATCCCACTATCAAAGAACTCGTACAAACCTTCTACGAAGTTTATTCGACTATAAAGCCGGGCATCCATAATGTCGATGTTTTTATTTCTTGCGGATGTTATAATTTCATCAACAGAATCTAGGGATCCAACTCTAACTCTATAGGCCGCCCAATCCAGTTTCGCACGCCAATAACTGAGATCATCGGATGAGGATTCAATGTTTGCCAATAAGACATCCTCAAAACGAGACATATCACTCCCCCTAACTACCGACATGAAAGCGGTGCGCAATTGCCTACACGTGACTTCATGCATGCTGTATTAATCTAGTAATTTGGCCCGCCGCGATCATGTATTGCAGACACAACGCATCTCTCGGCAAGTTGACCTCAAGCGCGTGGCAGATTCTCGGACGATCCTGAGCCTCGAAGAAGCGCAGCAGCGCCGATTCGGCACCAGACCGGAATGCTCAGCGACTGTCTTCGAGCACCGCAGCCAGTGGATGATCGCCCCTTCGCTTCTGCGATCAACCCTCGTGATCTTCCTTCTCACCTCTGAAACCACGCATTACCATCCGCGCTGGCGTCGAGTGAGGAGTGCTCTTCCTCTAGCACGATGCGGAGTGAGACCAATTTGATCGGAGAACCGAACATGGCAACTGCGAAGAAGGCCGCCGCGAAGAAGGCCGCACCGGCAAAGAAAGCCGCACCCGCAAAGAAGGCGGCACCCGCGAAAAAGGCGGCAACGGCGAAGAAGACTGCGCCAGCGAAGAAGGCTGCTGCACCAAAGGTGCCTACCAAGAAGGCCGCCCCCGCCAAGAAGCGGGCGCCGAATGCGGCGTTCATGAAGGCGATGACCCCCAGCGAAGCGCTGGCGGCGATCATCGGGGACAAGGCGCTGCCGCGGACCGAGGTGACGAAGAAGGTGTGGGAGTACATCAAGAAGAACGGGCTGCAGGACAGCGCCAAGAAGACCATGATCAACGCCGACGCGAAGCTCAAGGAGATCTTCAAGAAGGCGCAGGTCTCGATGTTCGAGATGACCAAGCTGATCAGCAGTCACCTCAAGTGAGCCCGGGCCGCCCTCGCGGCGGCTGGGCATAAGCGAGAAGCCGCGGTTCCGGTCTCGCCAGACCGGCCGCGGCTTCGTTGTCGGGGAGGCCGCCGGCTTGCCGTGCAGCCTCCGATCGGGCTTGTTCAGTGGACGAGCTGGGCAAGCTCTCCGCGTGCGTAACGGGCGGCCATGTCCGCCAGCGTCAGCGGCTTGATCTTCGCCGCCTGTCCCTCGCAGCCGAACTCGAGGTAGCGCTGCCGGCAGACCTTGTACGCTGCCTCGCGCGCGGGCTTGAGCCACTCGCGGGCGTCGAACTTCTCCGGGTTCTCGTGCATGAACTTGCGCACCGCGCCGGTCATCGCCAGGCGGATGTCGGTGTCGATGTTCACCTTGCGCACGCCGAACCTGATCGCCTCCTGGATCTCCTCCACCGGCACGCCGTAGGTCTCCTTCATCTTGCCGCCGTACTGGTTGATGACGGCCAGCAGCTCCTGCGGCACCGAGGACGAGCCGTGCATCACCAGGTGGGTGTTCGGGATGCGCGCGTGGATCTCCTTGACGCGGCTGATGGCGAGGATGTCGCCGGTGGGCTTGCGGCTGAACTTGTAGGCCCCGTGGCTGGTGCCGATGGCGATCGCCAGCGCGTCGAGCTGCGTCGCCTTGACGAACTGCGCCGCCTCTTCCGGATCGGTCAGCAGCGCGCTGTGGTCGAGCTTGCCCGCGGCGCCGATGCCGTCCTCCTCGCCGGCCTCGCCGGTCTCGAGGCTGCCCAGGCAGCCGAGTTCGCCCTCGACGGTGACGCCGACCTTGTGCGCCATCGCCACCACCTGCCGCGTCACGTCGACGTTGTAGTCGAAGCTCGCCGGCGTCTTGCCGTCCTCGCGCAGCGAACCGTCCATCATCACCGAGCCGAAGCCGAGCGCAATCGCGCCTTCGCAGACCTTGGGGCTGGTGCCATGGTCCTGGTGCATCACCAGCGGGATGTGCGGATAGGCCTCGACCGCGGCCTGGATCAGGTACTTGATGAAGGACTCGCCGGCGTACTTGCGCGCGCCGGCGCTGGCCTGCAGGATCACCGGCGCGCCGGTCTCGTTGGCGGCCTGCATCACCGCCTGCACCTGCTCGAGGTTGTTGACGTTGAAGGCCGGGATGCCATAGCCGTTCTCGGCGGCATGGTCGAGCAACTGGCGCATCGATACGAGGGGCATGGGACTCTCCGCGAATGCTGGGGCTGGAAATGGCCCGCCCGGGCGCCGGCCGCAGGGCCGCGGCCCCGGCGGGAGAACGGATCATTCTAGGTGGCGCGCCCAGGGCATCGACGAGCGCACCGATCTGCGCCGCTTTGCACCGCCTTTTCGTGCCGAAGGCGGTGGGCGCTTTGCCGACACTGCCGTCCTCGGCGCCGCGCTGCGCCCGCGACAAGGATGGACGAGCCATGAAGCGCTGCGATGTCGCCGCCGTCACCACCTGGATCACCGCCGCCGCCCTGGAGGCCCCGGATCAACTGCCCGCGCGCGTGATGGCCGAGCTCGGCATCGGCCGGCGCAGCGCGCTGTCGCTGCTGCGCCGCTTGCAGGCCGCGCAGTGGCTGCTGCGCGAGGGCACGAAGCGCAGGCCGATGTGGCGCCCGGGACCCTTGCGCCAGGTGGTGCGGCGCTACGCGCTCGCGGGGCTGCAGGAAGACCTGGCCTGGTCGCGTGATTTCGCGCCCTGCTTCACCCTGCGGCGCGAGGTCGCGCGCATGGCGCAACATGCGTTCACCGAACTGCTGAACAACGCCATCGACCACAGCGGTGGCAGCCAGGTCACGGTGTCGATGCGGCAGACGCCGCTGCAGCTGCAACTGCTGCTCTCGGACGACGGCTGCGGTCTCTTCGAGCGCATCGAGTCGGCGCACGCCATCGACGACCCGACCTTGGCGATGCTCGAGCTGAGCAAGGGCAAGCTCACGAGCCAGCCGGAGCGTCACACCGGACGCGGACTCTTTTTCGCTTCGCGCCTGGCCGACGTCTTCGACCTGCACGCCAACGCGCAGGCCTTCCAGTACCGCGGCGGCGGCGATCGCAACTGGCACCCGAGCCGCGCGCTGCCGCGCCGGGGCACGTCGATCTACCTCGCGATCGCACTCGACACGACGCGCACGCTGGAGGGCGTGCTGCGCGCGCACAGCCTCGACGGCGACGGCTACGGCTTCGACCGCACCGTCGTGCCGCTGCGCCTGCTGGCCGGAGACGGCGCCGCGCTCGACTCGCGTGCGCTGGCCCGCCGTGTGGCCGCGCGGCTGCACTGGTTCAGCCGCGCCGAGCTCGATTTCAGCGGCATCGGCGAGATCGGCCACGGCTTCGCCGACGAACTCTTCCGCGTCGCCGGGCGCGCGCATCCGGGGCTGCAGATGGTGCCGGTGGCGGCGACGCCGCGTGTGAGCGCGATGATCGAGGCCGCACGCGGCGGCTGAGCCTCCCCCGCGCCGGACTGCGCGCAGAGCCGCCTCCTCAATCGACGCGGCAGACCTTGAGCATGTTGGTGCCGCCCGGGTAGCCCATCGGCTCGCCGCAGGTGATGGCATAGGTGTCGCCGGGCTTGAGCGCGCCCATCGACACGAGCAGCTTCTCGGCCTGCGCGAGCGCGGTGTCGCGGTCGGCCTCCCTGGTCATCAGCAGCGGGCGCACGTTGCGGTAGAGCGCCATGCGGCGCTGGCTTGCCACCTGCGAGGTGAGGCCGTAGATCGGCACCTTGATGTTGTGCCGGCTCATCCACAGCGCGGTGCTTCCCGACTCGGTGAGCGCGATGATGGCGCGGCAGCCGAGATGGTGCGCCGTGAAGAGCGCGCCCATGGCGATGCTCTGGTCGATGCGGCCGAAGCGCTTGTTGGTGAAGTCGCTGTCGATCTGCACCTCCTCGGCGCGCTCGGCCTCGAGCGCGATCAGCGCCATGTGCTCGACCGTCTCGACGGGGTACCTGCCCGCCGCGGTCTCGGCGCTCAGCATCACGGCGTCGGTGCCGTCGAGCACCGCATTCGCGACGTCCGAGACCTCGGCGCGCGTGGGCACCGGGTTCTGGATCATGCTCTCCATCATCTGCGTGGCGGTGATGACGACCTTGTCCATCTCGCGCGCCATGCGGATCATGCGCTTCTGCAGCGCGGGCACCGCGGCGTTGCCGACCTCGACCGCCAGGTCGCCGCGCGCGACCATGATGCCGTCGCTGGCCTTGAGGATGGCCTCCAGCTGCGGGATCGCCTCGCTGCGCTCGATCTTGGCGATCATCGAAGCCTTGTGGCGCCAGGGCTCGCCGGCAACGTTGGCCAGCTGGCGCGCCATCTCCATGTCGGTCGCGCTCTTGGGGAAGCTCACCGCGAGGTACTCGCACTGGAAGGCCATCGCGGTGCGGATGTCCTCCATGTCCTTGGCCGTCAGCGCCGGCGCGGTCAGGCCGCCGCCCTGCTTGTTGATCCCCTTGTTGTTGGAGAGATCGCCGCCGATCTTCACCCGCGTGTGCACCTGTTCGCCGCGCACCGCCTCGACCTGGAGCACGATGAGGCCGTCGTTGAGCAGCAGCGTGTCGCCGGGTCGCACGTCGCGCGGCAGCTCCTTGTAGTCCAGACCGACGCCCTCCTCGTCGCCGGGCGAGCTGCGCTGCGCATCGAGCACGAAGGACTGTCCGGCCTCGAGCCGCACGCGACCCTGCGCGAAGCGCCCGACGCGAATCTTCGGGCCCTGCAGGTCGGCCATCAGCGCGACCGTCTTGCCGAGCTTGTCGGCGATCGCGCGCACGCGTTCGGCGATCGCGATGTGATCCTCGGCCTTGCCGTGGCTGAAGTTCAGCCGCACCACGTCGACACCCGCCAGCAGCAGCCGCTCGAGCACCTGCACATCGCTCGAGGCAGGGCCGAGGGTGGCGACGATCTTGGTGGAACGCGACATGGGCAGAAGCCTCGCTCCCGGCAGCAGGGCAGGCCGGGCAACCCGATTATCGGGGTCGCCCGTGTGCGCAAAGGCAAAGGCTTGCGGGGGCTCGGGTCGCTCAGACCGCTTCCGCAGCTCCCGCGTTCGTGCCCGGGCGCGCCTCCTGCTCGTCCTTGATGCCGGCCACGGCCACCGCAGTCATGTTGATCACCCGTCGCACCGTCGACGACGGGGTCAGGATGTGGGCCGGCCGCGCCGCACCGAGCAGCATCGGGCCGACGGTGACGCCATGCCCGCCGGTCATCTTCAGCACGTTGAAGAGGATGTTGGCGGCATCCAGGTTGGGCAGCACGAGCAGGTTGGCCTCGCCGGCTAGCGTCGTCTCGGGCAGGAAGCCGCGGCGGATGCTGTCGGAAAGCGCCGCATCGCCCTGCATCTCGCCGTCGCACTCGACATCCGCGCCGGCGCGCGCCTTGAAGAGCTCCTGCGCCCGCCGCATGCGGCGCGCCGACGCCCGGGCCGACGAGCCGAACATCGAGTGCGAGAGGAAGGCGACCTTCGGCGGCAGACCGAAGCGCCGCACCTCGGTTGCGGCCATCATCGCGATGTCGGCCAGCTCCTCGGCGCTGGGTTCCTCGTTGACGAAGGTGTCGGTGATGAAGAGCGTGCGCTCGGGAAGCATGAGCGCGTTCATCGCCGCCATCGTTTGCGCGCGTGCGCTGCGGCCGATGACCGTGCGCACGTGGTCGAGGTGATGCTCGTAGCGGCCGACGAGGCCGCAGAGCATCGCGTCGGCGTCGCCCCGGCGCAGCATGATCGACGAGATGAGCGTGTTCGAGCGCCGCACCGCGGCCTTGGCGACCTCGGGCGTGACGCCGTCGCGCGCCATCAGCTGGCGGTAGGTTTCCCAGTAGTCGCGAAAACGCGGGTCGTCCTGAGGGTCCACGAGCTCGAAGTCGCGTCCGGCCTCCAGGCGCAGGCTGGCGCGTTCGATGCGCATCTTCACCACGTCCGGTCGCCCGACGAGGATGGGCCGCGCCAGCCCCTCGTCCAGCACCGCCTGCACCGCGCGCAGCACGCGCTCGTCCTCGCCCTCGGCGTAGACCACGCGCGCCGCCTGCCGCGCCGAGTACGCCTTGGCGGCGGCAAACACCGGACGCATCACCATGCCCGTCTGGTAGACGAAGCGCATCAGCGACTGGCGATAGGCCTCGAGGTCGGCGATCGGCCGCGTCGCCACGCCGGACTCGGCCGCGGCCTGCGCGACCGCGGGCGCGATGCGCAGGATCAGCCGCGCGTCGAAGGGCTTGGGGATGAGGTAGTCGCTGCCGAAGCGCAGCTCCTGCCCGGCGTAGGCGTTGGCGACCTCGGCGCTCGTCTCGACCTTGGCGAGCGCGGCGATCTCGCGCACGCAGGCCAGCTTCATGGCCTCGGTGATGCGGCTGGCGCCGCTGTCCAGCGCGCCGCGGAAGATGTAGGGGAAGCACAGGACGTTGTTGACCTGGTTGGGGTAGTCGCTGCGCCCGGTGGCGATGATGCAGTCGGGCCGCACCGCCTTCGCGAGTTCGGGCCGGATCTCGGGCTCGGGGTTGGCGAGCGCGAGGATGATCGGCTGCGCCGCCATGGTCTTCACCATCTCCGCCGTCAGCACGCCCGGCGCGCTGCAGCCGAGGAAGACGTCGGCCCCGGCGACGACGTCGGCAAGCGTGCGCGCGTCCGTCTTCTGGCAGTAGCGCAGCTTGCTCTCGTCGAGCTTGTGGAAATCCTCGCGACCCTCGCGCAGCACGCCCTTGCTGTCGACGACGAAGACCTGCTCCTTGCGCACGCCCAGCGCCACCATCACGTCCAGGCAGGCGATGGCCGCCGCCCCGGCCCCGGAGACGGCGAGCTTGACGGAGCCGATGTCCTTGCCCACCAGTTCCAGGCCGTTGAGCAGCGCCGCGGCGCTGATGATCGCCGTGCCGTGCTGGTCGTCGTGAAAGACGGGAATGTTCATGCGCTCGCGCAGCTTCTTCTCGATCTGGAAGCACTCGGGCGCCTTGATGTCCTCGAGGTTCACGCCGCCGAGCGTGGGCTCGAGCGCGGCGATGATGTCGACGAGCTTGTCCGGGTCGCGCTCGGCGAGCTCGATGTCGAAGACGTCGATGCCGGCGAACTTCTTGAACAGGCAGCCCTTGCCCTCCATCACCGGCTTGCCCGCCAGCGGGCCGATGTCGCCCAGGCCCAGCACCGCGGTGCCGTTGGTGACGACGCCCACCAGGTTGCCGCGGCTGGTGTATTCGGCCGCCAGCGCCGGATCCTCCTCGATCGCCAGGCACGCGTAGGCGACGCCGGGCGAATAGGCCAGCGACAGGTCGCGCTGGTTGGAGAGCGCCTTCGTCGGCGTGACGCTGATCTTTCCGCGCGTGGGCGTGCGGTGGTACTCCAGCGCCGCGTCGCACAAGGCCTGCTCCGCGGGCGGCAGGGTCTGCTTCATGTTCTTGTCTCCTTCTGCAAGCTGCACGGAACGCGAAAAATACACCCGAACGCCGCCGGCTCAACCGGCGGCACGCCGCATCAGGATCTCGAAGGCCGGCAGCGTCTTGCCCTCCAGCACCTCGAGAAAGGCGCCGCCGCCGGTGGAGATGTAGCCGATATCGCGCTCGATGCCGTACTTGGCGATCGCCGCCAGCGTGTCGCCGCCGCCGGCGATGCTGAAGGCGCTGCTTGCCGCGATCGCGCGCGCGATCGTCTCGGTGCCCTTGGCGAAGGCGTCGAACTCGAAGACGCCGACCGGCCCGTTCCAGACGATCGTGCCGGCTGCGAGCAAGCGGTCGGCCAGCAGCTTCGCCGTCTGGGGGCCGATGTCGAGGATCAGGTCGTCGGCCGCGACCTCGGCTGCCGGCTTCACGGTGGCCGGCGCGTCGGCGGCAAAGGCCTTGGCGCAGACGACGTCGATCGGAACCGGCACCTCGGCGCCGCGCGCCTTCATCGCTGCCATCACGGCCCTGGCCTCCTCGACGAGGTCGGGCTCGGCCAGGCTCTTGCCGATCGGCAGCCCCGCGGCGAGCATGAAGGTGTTGGCGATGCCGCCGCCGACGACCAGGCCGTCGACCTTCTTCGCAAGGCTCTGCAGGATGGTCAGCTTGGTGCTGACCTTGGAGCCGGCAACGATCGCCAGCAGCGGGCGCTTCGGGTTGGCCAGCGCCTTCGTGATCGCGTCGATCTCGGCGGCCAGCAGCGGCCCGGCGCAGGCCACCGGCGCGAACTGCGCGATGCCGTAGGTCGTGCCCTCGGCGCGGTGCGCGGTGCCGAAGGCGTCGTTGACGTAGATGTCGCAGAGCGCGGCCATCCGGCGCGCAAGCTGCTCGTCGTTCTTCTTCTCGCCCTTGTTGACGCGGCAGTTCTCCAGCAGCACCACCTCGCCCGGGGTGACCGTCACGCCGTCGACCCAGTTGGCGACCAGCGGGACCGGGCGCCCGAGCAGTTCCGACAGGCGCGCGGCCACCGGCGCGAGCGAATCCTCGGGCCGCAGCTCGCCCTCCTTGGGCCGGCCGAGGTGGCTCGTCACCATCACCGCGGCACCGGCGTCCAGCGCCTGGCGGATGCAGGGGACGCTGGCGCGGATGCGCGTGTCCTCGGTGATTCGCCCCGCGTCGTCCTGCGGCACGTTGAGGTCGGCGCGGATGAAGACGCGCTTGCCCTTGGCCTGGCCCTGGGCGACGAGATCGGTGAAGCGAAGAACCTTCATGGCGGGCGGAGAGCAGCAAAGCTGCGATTCTCGCCCCGCCGCGTCGTTCCGCGCGCGGTCGCGCCGCGCGCGCTCAGTGACTCTGCGCGCCGGCGGTCTCGCCGCCCTCGTCCTCGTCGACCGCGGCCGTCACTGGCGCGGGCGCGCCCGGGTGTGGCAGGCTCGGCGCGACGACCTCGAGCTTGTTCTCGAGCATGTAGTCGTTCATCTCGCGCCAGCCGGCGAAGATCGCGCCCTTGTCGGCGCGGCGGTTGAGCACGTAGCAGTCCTCGATCGCGCGGCCGGCGTGGCGGCAGGCGCCGCCGATGGCCTTGCCGTCGGCATCGCGCCGCGCCGCGATCGCGCTCGCGCCTTCGATTCCCAGCAGGTCGCAGCCGCCCAGCAGCGCGAGCAGCAGCGGAGCGAGGGCGAGGGTGAAGCGGCGCATGGCGTGACGCGTGACAGCGAGGCTGGTCACGGTATCGGCCGCCGCGCCGCCGGACTTGAGCGTCGCGGTCCGCGGCTTCAGCCCGATGCCGGCAGCGTGAGTTGCGTTCCCGGCGCGATCGTCTGGCCGCGCAGGAACTCGGCGACGGCGACGCGCCGGCCGCCGGTGCGCTGCACTTCCAGCAGTTCCAGCAGGCCGTCGCCGCAAGCCACCTGCAGACGTCCCGGTCCGGGCAGGACGCAAAGGCCGGGTGCGGGCGTTTCGGCCGGCGTCTGGCCGACGCGGGCGCGCCAGAGCTTCACGGCCTGCCCGCCGAGTTCGAAGCTGGCACCCGGGAAGGGATCGAAGGCGCGCACGCGGCGCTCGATCAGCCCCGCGGGCAGGCGCCAGTCGATCGCCGCCTCGGCCTTGTCGATCTTCGCGGCATAGGTGATGCCGTCGCTCGGTTGCGGCGTCGCTGGGAGGCCACCACGCACCCACAACGGCAGGCCCTCGACCACGAGTTGCGCGCCCAGTGCGGCCAGACGGTCGTGCAGGCTGGCCGCGCTGTCCTGTGCACCGATCGGGAGGCTGCGCGCCAGCAGCATCGGGCCGGTGTCCAGGCCGGCGTCCATCCGCATCAGCGTGATGCCGGTCTCGGCGTCTCCGGCCTCGATCGCGCGCTGGATCGGCGCCGCGCCACGCCAGCGCGGCAGCAGCGACGCGTGGATGTTGAGCGCCCCGTGCACCGCGCAAGTCAGCGCCCACTGCGGCAGGATCAGCCCGTAGGCCGCGACCACGAGCACGTCCAGCCGCGCCTCGACGAGCGCCGCCCGGGCCGCGGCGGCCTCCTCGGCGAAGCGTCCGTCCAGGCGCAGGCCGCGCGGCTGCAGCACGCGCAGGCCGCGTGCCAGCGCCTCCTGCTTCACCGCCGAGGCCTGCAGCTTCAGGCCGCGCCCGGCGGGCCGGTCGGGCTGCGTCAGCACCAGCGGGACGTGGTGGCCCGCGTCGGCGATCGCCGCCAGCGCCGCGCGCGCGAACGCCGGCGTGCCGGCGAAGCCCACGCGCAGCGGCTCAGTCATCGCGCTGCCCGTCGCGCGCCTTCTTCAGCAGCTTGGTGCGGATGCGGTCGCGCTTGAGCGCGCTCAGATACTCGACGAACACCTTGCCGCGCAGGTGGTCCATCTCGTGCTGAACGCATACCGCCGCCAACCCCTCGGCGTGCATCTCGAAGCGCTCGCCCTGCCGGTCCAGCGCCTGCACCTTGACGCTGGCGTGGCGCTCGACCTTGTCGTAGATCTGCGGCACGGAAAGGCAGCCCTCCTCGGCCACCCGCATCTCCTCGCTCGCCCAGGTGAGCTCCGGGTTGATGAGCGCGATCGGGTGGTCGCGTGTCTCGGAGGTGTCCATGACGATCACGCGCTCGTGCACGTCGACCTGAGTCGCGGCCAGGCCCACGCCCTCGGCGGCATACATGGTCTCGAGCAGGTCGTCGACGAGACGGCGGATGCGCTCGTCGACGGCCGGCACCGGCTTGGCCACCGTGTGCAGCCGCGGGTCGGGGTAGCGCAGGATGTTCAGGCGGGCCATCGGGACTACGAGGACGGGATACTGGAAGGATGCTGCCGCGGCACGCGGCAACACCGGGAAACACTTGTGGACGGTGCGCAACGACGTTTGCGCCAGTCGTGCACGCACGAGGCGCACACCTGGGGCACTTTCGTTGCGATATCAATGCGTTAGGGGCAGAATCTGCGAAATCAAGTGAAGATTCCGGACGTGTCCCGGCCGCTGCGTGCCGTCGCACGCCTGGAGACCAAGCCCGGATTGTGGCATTTGCGCGCCGCAGCGGGCGCCAGCCGGGAGACCCCTACATGAGTCCAAGCGATCGGTCAGGCGTGCGACGCGGCTGGGGAGGTGCGGTGCTGGCCCTGGGTGTCGCGGCCACGCTCGGTTCGCCCTGGCTGAACCCGGCCCTGGCCGCCGGCGACTTCCCCATCACCGATCAGCAGCGCGCCACCGCCCGCGAGGTCGCGCAGGCCGGCGTGCCGCTGTCGGACCTGGCGGCCGGCGCACCCGACTCGCATACCGTGCAGCGCGGCGATACGCTGTGGGACATCTCGAAGCTCTTCCTGAAGAGCCCCTGGCGCTGGCCGCAGCTCTGGGGCATGAACCTCGACCAGATCCGCAACCCGCACCTGATCTACCCGGGTCAGGTGCTGGTGCTGGTGCGCGAAGGCGGGCGCGCGCGGCTCACGCTCGCGCAGGATGCGTCATCGGTCCCCGGCAACACCGTCAGGCTCAGCCCGCGCGTGCGCGCCGAGCTGCTGCCCAACGGCGCCATCGCGGCGATCCCGCTGCACCTGATCGGCCCCTTCCTCAACGAGGCGGTGGTGTTCGACACCGACGCACTCGCGAGCGCGCCGCGCATCGTCGCCACTCAGGAGAACCGCGTCATCGTCTCGCGCGGCGAGACCGCCTACGTGCGCGGCGACCTCGCCGGCGCGCGCGACTTCCGCCTCTTCCGCGAGCCCAAGCCCCTCATCGACCCGGAAACGCGCGAGGTCCTGGGCTTCGAGGCCACCTACGTCGGCACCGCCGAGTTCGTGCGCGACGGCGGCATCGTTCCGACCGCCGGCGGCAAGGAGTCGGCGGTGGTGCCCGCCACCTTCACGATCACCAGCACGCGGCTGGAGGCCGGCGTCGGCGACCGGCTGTCGCCGGTACCGGCGACCGAACTGGCCGCGTATGCGCCGCACCCGCCCAGCGGCAGCGTCGAGGGACGCATCGTCTCCGTCTACGGCGAGGCCGTGCGCGCGGGGCAGAACCAGATCGTCGCGCTCAACCGCGGCGCCAAGGACGGCATGGAGCGCGGCCACGTCCTCGCGCTCTGGCGCGCCGGCCGCACCACCATCGACTCCACCGACCCGAAGCGCACCGTGCTGCGCCTGCCCGACGAGCGCCACGGCCTGCTCTTCGTCTTCCGCGTCTTCGAACGCGTCTCCTACGCGCTGATCATCTCGGTGCAGGAGCCCGTGGGCGTGGGCGACCGCTTCACCCAGCCCTGAAGCGCGCATTCCTGGCCGCCGGGGCCGGCGCGTGATCGACGCCGACGAACTCGCCGCCTGGCTGCGGCTGCTGCTCGCCCCCGGTGTCGGCCGCGAGAGCGCGCGCCGCCTGCTCGCCGCCTTCGGTTCGCCACAAGGCGTCGCCGACGCATCGCAGGCGGCGCTGGCCGAGGTCGTCGGGCCCCGCCTGGCAGCGGTCGTGGCGGCGGGCGCACCACCGCTGCGGGAACAGCAGGCCGCGGTGCAGCGCTGGCTCGCGGGGGGCGACGACCGCCACCTGCTGACGCTCGGCGATGCCGCCTACCCGCGTGCGCTGCTCGAGAGCCCCGATCCGCCGCTGCTGCTGTACGTGCAGGGCGAACTCGGCGCGCTGGGCGCGGCGTCGCTGGCGGTCGTCGGCAGCCGCAAGCCCACCGCACAAGGGCTGGACCACGCGCGGCGCTTCGCGCAGGCCTTCGCCGAAGCCGGGCTCGTCGTCGTCTCCGGGCTCGCCTTGGGCATCGACGGTGCGGCGCACGAAGGCGCGCTGGCCGCCGGCGGCAGGACGATCGCCGTGCTCGGCACCGGCATCGACCGCGTCTACCCGCAACGCCACCTCGCGCTCGGCGCGCGCATCGCCGCGCAAGGGGCGCTGCTGAGCGAGTTCGTCCCCGGAACGCCGCCGCTGGCCGAGAACTTCCCACAGCGCAACCGCATCATCGCCGGGCTCAGCCTCGGCACGCTCGTCGTCGAAGCCGCTCTGCGCTCGGGCTCGCTCATCACCGCGCGCCTGGCCAACGAGGCCGGGCGCGAGGTCTTCGCGCTGCCGGGATCGATCCACGCCGAGCAGTCGCGCGGCTGCCACGCGCTCATCCGCGACGGCGCGCGCCTGGTCGAGACGCCGGCCGAGATCCTGGAGGAGCTGCGCCGCCCGGCCGGCTTGCTGCAGCCGGCGGCGCGGCCTCGCCCGCGGGCGGCGACCGGCACGGTGACGGCGGCGCAGCCCGCCGTGGACGACGCCCCCGAGGATCCGCTGCTGCAGGCCATCGGCCACGACCCGATCAGCCTCGACAGCGTGCAGGCGCGCACCGGATGGCCGACGTCCGAGCTGCTGGCGCGGCTGCTCGAGCTCGAACTGCGCGGCCGCGTCGTGCGGCTGCCCGGCGGCCTGGTGCAGCGCCGCGGACGGGCCTGAACCCGGGTAGACCCGGACGACGGGAGGCGCTGGGGTATAGTGCCGCACCATGTTCGACGTGCTGGTCTATCTCTACGAGAACTACTGGCGCCCCGATGCCTGCCCGGACCACCGACAGCTCAAGCGCAAGCTCAGCGCCGTCGGCTTCGAGTCCGACGAGATCGGGCTTGCCCTGAACTGGCTCGATGGCCTCACGAACAGCGCCGAAGCCGGCGACTGCAGCCAGCGCGGCGAGAGCCTGCGCATCTACACCGACGCCGAGCGCGAGTTGCTGGGCCTGGAATCGATCGCCTTCATCAGCTTCCTCGAGTCGGCCGGCGTGCTGCCGCCGGCGATGCGCGAGTTGGTCATCGACCGCGCGAGCGCCGTCGGCGACCGCCCGCTCGCGCTCGACGACCTCAAGGTCATCGTGCTCATGGTCTTCTGGAGCCTGGGCGAGGAGCCCGACGCGCTCGTCCTCGACGAACTCTTCGTCGCCCCCGAGGATCGCTCGATCCACTGAACCCCGCGGCCGTGCGGCCGCGCTTCAGTTCAGCAGCCGCGAGGCATCGACGTCCAGCTTGGCCAGCGCGCTGCGCGTGGCGCGTACGGTCAGCGCCTCGTCCTGCGCCGGCAGCAGCAGCCCGGCCTGCAGGTAGCTCGCCAGCCGCTGCTGCTGGAAGAGCATGCAGCGCCCCTGCGCCGTGACGAAGAGCGAGAGCTGCTTGCGCAGGCCCTGCCAGGCCAGCTGCACCGGCTCCTGCCGGCCCTTGTGCTCGAGCATGAACCAGCTCCCGACCTGAAGCTCGCGCGCCCAGGCGAGCATCGCGGGCGTCGGCATCGAGCCGCCCTCGAGAACGATCTCCAGGCCCTCGCTCTGCTGGCCCGACAGATCGACGACCATCGACTCGTCGATCTCGACGTTGTGCGCGTCGGGCAGCATCTCCTCCAGCGTCTCCAGGCGCTCCATCATCTCGCGCAGCCGGTCGTCGGGGATCACCGCCGCGCGCGCGGTGAAGGCCGCCGCGAGCGAGTTGTTGAGCTGCTGGATCTGCTCGTCCTGGCGCGCGGCGTCGATGCCCGCGGCCGACATGCCCTCGCGCAGCTGCTTGAGCAGCGGCGGCAGGCGGCGGATGACCTCGGCGCGCTCCTCGCGCGAGACCTTGGCGCTGGCCGACCAGATGAGGTCGGCGGCGGCGCGCTTCATGCGCTTGGTGGCCTCGCCCTGGGCACCGAAGCGCACCGCGGCGGTGGCGAGCACGTCGGCCCAGACGTGGAAGAGGAACTGGCGCACCCCTTCCTGCACCGGCACCTCGTTGAGCATGCGGCGCAGCTCGATCGTGTACTGGATCGCCAGCGTCTCGCGCTGCTCCACCTGCTGCGCCAGCGACACGCCCTTCCTCGTGGCCTCGTTCTGGTCGCGGAAGTACTGCTCGAGGAACTTCTCGAACTCGGTCAGCACGGTCTGGAAGACGCGCCGTCCGGTGTCGGGGTAGGCCTCGACGACCTGGACGATGCGCTTGATCTCGCGCTCGAGCGCCTCGCCGACCCGCGCCGAGCTGTCGAAGCCCATCACGCAGGCGCCCATGCGGTCGATCAGGCGCCGCGCCGGGTGGTCGGTGGTGGCGAAGAAGTCGGGCTCGGACACGGCCACCCGCAGCACCGGCATCTGCAGCCGCGCGAACCACACGCGCACCGAGGCCGGGATGCGGTCCTCGGTGAGGATGCTCTGGAAGAGCAGCGCCACGATCTCGATGGTGGCGCGCTCCTCGGGCGTGGCAGCGGCGCGCTTGAGCACCTGCTTGCGCTGGTGCAGTTCCTCCAGCATCGCCGGCGTGGTGACCTGCATCGCGCGCTGCGTGGTCGCCATGAAGCGCCGCCTCAGGCCCGCCTGCGCCGTGTCGATGGCCTGTGCGAGCCCCGGCGAGACCGCCGCAGCGGCCGCGCCCGCAACGCTGCGGCCGAAGCTCGGCAGGTGGCGCCCGACGAGGCGGTTCAGCCGCAGCAGCACCGCCTCGGCATGCTCGCCGCTGCGCGGCAGCTGGGCGTTGCGCGTCATCAGGCGCGTCTCCTCGCCGACGCCGCCGTGCCCCGCGCGCACGAAGCCCTCGTTCTGCAAGGAATCGTATTCCGGTGCCGCGCCCGCCCCGAACCGCGAACTCGGCGGCGCGCCGAACTGCGACGGCGGCGGCGGCGGCGCTCCGGTCCCCGCGGCCCAGCCCAGGGGCGCCTGCGGATTGGTGCGCGAGCGGCGGATGAACGGCCGCAGGTCGACTTCGGGCAGCACGCGCTGCTCGATCAGCCAGCGGTTGGTCTCGTGATAGCACTCCTCGACCAGGTGCGCGAACTCCTCGTGCAGCACCGCCTGCAGTTCGCGCCAGCTCTCCAGGCTGATGCCCGCGGCGCGCCAGGCGTCGAAGGCGATGCGCGCGAGCACGTGGGCGCGCAGCAGGTCCTGCGCCTCGAGCTCGCCGCGCCCCTCGAGCGTGGCCACGCGCGAGCGCAGATCGGCGAACTCCCAGGAGGCGCGGTCCATGATCGCCAGCGCCAGGCGCGAGGCGACGATCTCGAGCTCGATGGTGTCGTCGTCGACGAGCGAAAGCGCGCCCGATGCACCCGCCGCCGAACCCGCCGGGCGCGTCGCCGCGACGCCGCCGTGGGCCAAGGCCTGGCGCAGGGCGTCGACCATGCCGCGATGCCACGCCTGCGCACCCGCCTGCAGCTCTTGCAGCAAGTCACGCCGACGCACGAAGACGGCGTGCTCGCAGGGCTTGTCGATCAGGCTGCGGCTGCCCTCGAGCGCGGACTGCACCAACGCCGCCAGGTTGCGCACCAGTCCTTCGACGTACAGGCGCCGGGCCTGGGCCGCTAGCTGCGAGGGGCCGGCGAGGGTCGCCATGGCGGAGGGGAAAACGGGGTTTTCGTGAAATCCTGACGCTTTGGCCACTCTACACCACGGCCCCTGCGTTGGGGTCGTTGGGATCGTGATCCTTCGTGGGCTTGACGAGATCCTCGCGCTTCACCCGCAGCCACATCGCGATGCCGGAGCCGACGAAGATCGACGAGTAGATGCCGAAGAGGATGCCGATGGTCAGGGCGACGGCGAAGTAGTGCAGCGTCGGCCCGCCGAAGAGCATCATCGACACCACCATCATCTGCGTGCTGCCGTGGGTGATCACGGTGCGGCTCATCGTGCTCGTGATGGCGTGGTCGATGACCTGCGGCGTGGTGAGCTTGCGGTACTTGCGGAAGGTCTCGCGGATGCGGTCGAAGATGACCACCGACTCGTTCACCGAATAGCCGAGCACCGCCAGCACCGCGGCCAGCACGGCCAGCGAGAACTCCCACTGGAAGAAGGCGAAGAAGCCCAGGATGATGACGACGTCGTGCAGGTTGGCGATGACGCCGGCGACACCGAACTTCCACTCGAAGCGGACCGCCAGGTAGATCACGATCCCGAGCACGGTGAAGAGCAGCGCCAGCGCCCCGTCGCGCGCCAGCTCCGAACCGACCGAAGGCCCGACGAACTCGGTGCGGCTGAGCTTGAGCGGCTCGGCGCCGCCGGCCGCCGCGCAGGCCGAGCGCGCCACCTGCTCGCCCTGCGGCGTCGTGTACTGGCGCGACTCGACCTGACCCGAGTCGGCCTTGCACAAGGCGTCGAAGACACGCGCGGCCACCTCCGACTGCTTGACGTCCTCGCGCACCGGCACGCGGATCAGCACGTCGCGCGAGGTGCCGAAGTTCTGCACCTGCACCTCGCCCAGGCCCAAGGCCTCGACCGAGGTCCGAACCTTCTCGAGGTCGGCCGCCTGCGCGTACTCGACCTCGAGCACCGTGCCCCCGGTGAACTCGATCGACAGGTGCAGCCCGCGCGTGACCAGGAAGAAGACCGCGGCCAGGAAGGTGATCATCGAGATGACGTTGAACACCAGCACATGCCGCATGAACGGGATGTCGCGCTTGATGCGGAAGAACTCCATCGCCGTCTCCCCTCAACGCTCGCCGGCCGGCGCGACGCCGCCCTCCGGCCGCCAGACCTGCCCGATCGACACCGACTTCAGCCGCTTCTGGCGCCCGTACCAGAAGTTCACCAGCCCGCGCGAGAACATCACCGCCGAGAACATCGAGGTCAGGATGCCCAGGCAATGCACGACCGCGAAGCCGCGCACCGGGCCCGAGCCGAACATCAGCAGCGCGATGCCGGCGATCAGCGAGGTGACGTTGGAGTCCAGGATCGTCCCCCAGGCGTGCTCGTAGCCGAGGTGGATCGCCTGCTGCGGCGCCACGCCGCGGCGCAGCTCCTCGCGCACGCGCTCGTTGATGAGCACGTTGGCGTCGATCGCCATGCCCAGCGTGAGCGCGATGGCCGCGATCCCCGGCAGCGTCAGCGTGGCCTGCAGCATCGACAGCAGCGCCACCAGCAGCAGCAGGTTGAAGGACAGCGCCAGCGTCGAGATGACGCCGAACAGCAGGTAGTACGCGCACATGAAGACCGCGATCGCGATGCCGCCGTACATGACGCTCTTGAAGCCCTTCTCGATGTTGTCGGCGCCCAGGCTCGGGCCGATGGTGCGCTCCTCGATGATCTCCATCGGCGCGGCCAGCGAGCCGGCGCGCAGCAGCAGGGCGACGTCGTTGGCCTCGACCGTGCTCATGCGGCCGGAGATCTGCACGCGGCCGCCGCCGATCTCGCTGCGGATCACCGGCGCCGTGATGACCTCGCCCTTGCCCTTCTCGAAGAGCAGGATGGCCATGCGCTTGCCCACGTTCTCGCGCGTGACGTCGCGGATGATGCGCGCGCCGCGCGCATCCACCGTCAGGTTCACGGTGGGCTCCTGCGTCTGGCCGTCGAAGCCCGGCTGCGCGTCGTTGAGGTTGTCGCCGGTGAGCACCACCTGGCGGAAGACGATGATGGGCTGCCCGTTGCGCTCGAGGAAGCGCTCGCTGCCGAAGGGCACCGGCCCGGCGCCGCTGACCGCCGCCTGCGCCTCGGCGCTCTCGTTGACCATGCGCAGCTCGAGCGTCGCCGTGCGGCCGATGATGTCCTTGGCGCGCGCCGTGTCCTGCACCCCGGGGAGTTGCACGACGACGCGGTCCACGCCCTGCTGCTGGATCACCGGCTCGCTCGTGCCGAGTTCGTTGACGCGGTTGTGCAGCGTCGTGATGTTCTGCTGCAGCGCCTGCTCCTGCACCTTGAACGCCGCCTCGGGCTTGAGCACGCCGCGCAGCCGGAAGTCGCCTGCGTCCTGCGAAGGCGTCCATTCCATCTCGGTCACGCTGTCGGCCAGCAGATTGCGCGCAGCGGCCAGCGACTCGGCGTCGCGGAAGCGCACCTCGACCGTGTTGCCGTCGCGCGTGACGCCCAGGTGGCGGATGTTCTTGTCGCGCATCAGCGTGCGCATGTCGCCGCTGATCGCCTCGGCCTTCTTGGTCAGCGCCGACTTCATGTCGACCTGCATCAGGAAGTGCACGCCGCCGCGCAGGTCCAGGCCGAGATACATCGGCAGCGCGTGGATCGACGCCATCCACGCCGGCGAGCGCGACACCAGGTTCAGCGCGACGATGTAGCCGGGGTCGGTCGGATCGGGATTGAGCGCACGCGAGATCGCATCCTTGGCCTTGATCTGCGCGTCGGTGTCGGCAAAGCGCGCCTTGATCGAGTTGCCCTCGAACTGCACGAAGTCCGGTGCCAGCCCTGCCTGCTGCAGCAGCTCGCCGACGCGCTGCGCCAGCGCCGCATCGACTTTGATCGTGGCCTTGCCGCTGGAGACCTGCACCGCCGGCGCCTCGCCGTAGAAGTTGGGCGCCGTATAGAGCAGCCCGACGACGAGCGCGATCGCCAGGATCGCGTACTTCCACCAGGGGTAGCGGTTCATGAGGAGGATCCTTTGCGGCCGCGCGGCGCGAGCCCGGCGGCAGGGGTGGCGGGAAGGCGCGGCGGTCGCTGCCCCGGACGGCCGTGGCCGCTGCGCTCAGCCATTCACTTGCCGAACGTCCCCTTGGGCAGCACCTGCACCACCGAGGGTCGCTGCACCTGCAGCTCGACGCCGCTCGCGACCTCGACGTGGATGTAGGCATCGCCGAGCTTGGTCACGCGCCCGAGCACGCCGCCGGCGATCACGACTTCGTCGCCCTTGGCCAGCGCCTCGATCATCGCGCGGTGTTCCTTCTGCTTCTTCATCTGCGGGCGGATCATGATGAAGTACAGCACCACGAACATCAGCACCAGCGGCAGCATGCT
>JAIXKR010000091.1:0-3373 GCA_026932235.1 Burkholderiales bacterium | reverse complement strand
GGGCGGATCATGATGAAGTACAGCACCACGAACATCAGCACCAGCGGCAGCATGCCGGTGAGCGAACCCATCAGGCCGCCCTCGGCGGCTGCGGCGGGTGCGGTTTGTGCAAAGGCGGAAGAAATAAACACGGGAGAAGCTCCACTCAAACTAGGGATGGAAGGTCTGACACGCCCCACGGGGCCTGCCGCGAGGGCAACAGGTAATTGTATGCGGCGTGCGCCGGCGCCCGCATGGCAAGGCCCGCCGGGCTCCAGGGCTTGCCATGTTTCCAATGAAAACAGCCGCCAGCGCTTACCAGTAAAGCGCCAGCAGCTATCAGAAACAAAGCGTTTCAGGCGGTGCGCCGGGGCGCCTGGCCCGGGGCGCGCCAGCGGTCCATGAGCGCGAACCATTTCTTGCGCGCCGCCTGCAGGTGGCGTTCCTTCACGTGGCCGTAGCCGCGGATGTCCTCGGGGATGCGCGCGATCTCGGCGGCCAGGGGCAGCCGCTCGGCCGACAGGCCCGCGAGCAGTTCGTCGATGCAGGCGCGGTATTCCCGGATCAGCGCGCGCTCGGTCTTGCGCTCCCCGGTCCCGCCGAACGGGTCGAGCGCCGTGCCGCGCAGGCCCTTCATGCGGGCCAGCACGCCGAAGGCCTTGCGCATCCAGGGGCCATAGCTTTGCTTGACGAGCTCGCCCTTGTCGTTCTTCCTGGCGAACGCGGGCGGCGCCAGGTGGTGCACGATGCGGTAATCGCCCTCGAACATGCCGGCGATGCGCTCGGTGAAGGCCGGGTCGGTGTGCAGGCGCGCCACCTCGTACTCGTCCTTGTAGGCCATGAGCTTGAACAGGTAGCGCGCCACGGCCTCGGCCAGGCGCGTGCCCTGGCCCAGCGCGGCCTCGGCGGCCTGCACCTTGTCCACGAAGGCCTTGTACTCGTCGGCGTAGGCGGCGTTCTGGTAGCTGGTGAGGAATTCGACGCGCCTGGCCACCATCTCGGCCAGGCCCGGCTTCTTGACGAACTGGATGACCTGCGCGGCCTGGTAGAGCGCCTGCACGGCGGCCAGGTCGTGCGCGCAGCGGCGGCCCCACTCGAACGCGGCCTGGTTGTTCTCGACCTGCACGCCGTTGAGCTCCATGGCGCGCATGAGCGCGGCGTGCGTGAGCGGCACGCGGCCCTTCTGCCAGGCGTAGCCCAGGATCAGCGGGTTGGTGTAGATGCTGTCGCCCAGCAGCTCGGTGGCGGCGCGCTCGGCGTCGAACGCGCCCAGCAGGTCCGGGCCCACGGCCTCGGCGATGGCGGCCTCGCAGCCCTCGGCGGGGAAGCGCCAGTCGGGGTTGTGCACGAAGGCCGCGGCGGGCGTGCCATGCGTGTTCAGCGCCACGAAGCTGCGGCCCGGCTGCATGACGGCCAGCGTGGCCGGGTTGGCCGCGACGATGGGGTCGCAGCCGATCACCAGGTCGGCCTTGGCCGTGTCCACCTTGGTGGTGTGGATGTCCTCGGGGCGGCGCGCGATCTGCACGTGGCTCCAGGTGGAGCCGCCCTTTTGCGCCAGGCCCGCGGCGTCCTGCGTGACCACGCCCTTGCCCTCCAGGTGCGCGGCCATGCCCAGCAGGGAGCCGATGGTGATCACCCCCGTGCCGCCCACGCCGGCCACGACGATGCCCCAGGCGGCATCCAGCGCGGGCAGCGCGGGCTCGGGGATGGGCGGCAGGCCGGAGAGGTCGCCCTTCTTCTCCTTCCTGGGCTTCCTGAGCGATCCGCCCTCGATGGTCACGAAGCTCGGGCAGAAGCCCTTCACGCAGGAATAGTCCTTGTTGCAGCTGTTCTGGTTGATGCGGCGCTTGCGGCCGAAGTCGGTCTCCACGGGCTCCACCGACAGGCAGTTCGACTGCACGGAGCAGTCGCCGCAGCCCTCGCAGACCAGTTCGTTGATGACCACCGTTTTGGCGGGCGTGGCCAGCTTGCCGCGCTTCCTGCGCCGGCGCTTCTCCGTCGCGCAGGTCTGGTCGTAGATCAGGGCGGTGCAGCCGGGGGTGTCGCGCAGCTCGCGCTGGATGCGGTCGAGCTCGTCGCGGTGGAACACCTGCACGCCCGGCGGCAGATCGTCGAGCAGCTCGGGGTGGCCGGCGCGCGCGGCGTTGGCCGGGTGCGTGCGGCCCTGGTACTTGGCCGGCTCGTCGGTCACCACCACGAGCCTGGCCACGCCCTCGGCGCGCAGGCTGTGGGCGATCTGCGCCACCGAATGGCCCTCGGGCCGCTCGCCCACCTGCTGGCCGCCGGTCATGGCCACGGCGTCGTTGTAGAGGATCTTGTAGGTGATGTTGGCGCCCGCGGCGATGCTCTGGCGTATGGCCAGCAGCCCGCTGTGGAAGTAGGTGCCGTCGCCCAGGTTGGCGAACACGTGCGTGTCCTTGGTGAACGGCGCCTGGCCCACCCAGGTCACCCCCTCGCCGCCCATCTGGGTGAAGGTGCTGGTGTTGCGGTCGGGCATCCAGTTGGCCATGTAGTGGCAGCCTATGCCGGCCACGGCGCGGCTGCCCTCGGGCACGCGCGTGCTGGTGTTGTGCGGGCAGCCGCTGCAGAACCAGGGCATGCGCTCGCCCGTGTCGGCCTTGCGTTCGGCCATGCCGCGCTCGCGCGCCTCGATGACCGAAAGGCGGGCATCCATGCGCGCCACGACGTCCTCGGGCATGCCCAGCTTCTTCAGCCGCTTGGCGATGGCCTTGGCGATGATGGCCGGCGTCAGGTCGGCCTTGGGGCGCAGCAGCCAGTTCTGGCTCGGGTTGGGCATGCCCCACTCGCCGCCGGAGTGGTCGCCCTCGACCTCGTCGAACTTGCCGAGCACGTCCGGGCGCACGTCGGCGCGCCAGTTGTAGAGCTGCTCCTTGATCTGGTATTCGATGACCTGGCGCTTCTCCTCCACCACCAGGATCTCCTGCAGGCCCTGCGCGAAGTCGCGCGTGATGCCCGCCTCCAGCGGCCAGACCACGTTGACCTTGTGCACGCGGATGCCCAGGCGCCGGCAGGTGTCGTCGTCCAGACCCAGGTCCACCAGGGCCTGGCGCATGTCGTTGAAGGCCTTGCCGCTGGCGATGAGGCCGAAGCGGTCGTTCGGCCCCTGGACCACGTTGTAGTTGAGCCGGTTGGCGCGCACGTAGGCCAGGGCGGCGTACCACTTGTAGTCCATCAGGCGCGCCTCCTGCTCCAGGGGCGCGTCGGGCCAGCGGATGTGCAGGCCGCCGGGGGGCATCTGGAAGTCCTCGGGCAGCACGATCTGCACGCGGCCGGGGTCCACCGAGATGCTGGCGGACGACTCCACCACCTCCTGCACCGTCTTCATGCCCGACCACAGGCCCGAGAAGCGGCTCATGGCGAAGGCGTGCAGGCC
>JAIXKR010000066.1 GCA_026932235.1 Burkholderiales bacterium | reverse complement strand
GAAGTCCACAGGTACCCGCATGAACCCGCGCAAACACGCGGGAACTGTGGCTATCAGACAAGAAAAAAGCCCCAACTGAGAACAGTTGGGGCTTCAATAGTGGTGGAACCGGGGGGAATCGAACCCCCGTCCGCAAGCCATCACCGGACGGTTCTACATGCTTAGCTGACTGATTTGAGTCTGAGGGTCCGAGTCGCGCAGCAGCACGCTATTCGGGCCCCGAGTCACTTGAATTTGAGCCCGTGCCGAATGACGCGGCAAAGGCCGATCCGATGTGAATGACCTCGCAGCCCTTGGTCTTGCAACCTCAGACCCAGCCCATCGGAGAACTGTTGCGAGGCTCACCGGTGTTAAGCGGCGAGGGCGAAACGTTCGTCGTTCGCAGTTACTAGTTTCCAGTGGATTTACGAGCTTACTGGTGCTCGGCATGCCCCGCGCCGGCTCCGCACCCACGTCGAAGCCAGATCGGTCCCATGACTGCGATCTTAGGGCAAATCCAGCCAGTTCAAGAGATCTCCCGGAGACTGCAGGACGGCGTCGGCGCCCCAGTCTTCGATCTTCGAGTCGGGGCCGAGATAGCCCCAGGCGGCGGCCAGCGTCTTCATGCCTGCGCTTCGGCCGGCACGCATGTCGCGTTCGTCGTCGCCGACATAAATGCACTGGTCGGCGGCATGCCCGAGCCGGCGCGCGGCTTCGAGCAAGGGTGCGGGGTGGGGCTTGAGGTGGGGGGTGCTGTCGCCGCAGACGAGTACCGAGAGCCGGTGTCGCAAGTCCAGGCCGATCAGCATCGGCTCGGCGAGGTAGAGCGCCTTGTTCGTCACCACCCCCCACGCGCAGTCGAGTTCCTCGAGCCGGGCGAGCAGCGAAGGGATGGCCTCGAACACGGTCGTCGACTGCAGCAGCCGCTGTTCGTAGAGCGCGAGGAACGCCTGGCGCATCACCTCATAGACGGGCGCGTCCGCGCTCAGGCCGAAGCCCGCAGCGAGCATGCCGCGCGCGCCCGAGCCGGCACGCGGTCGATAGGTTTCCAGGGGCAGTGCTTCGAGGCCGTGCTGCTGCCGCAGCTGGTTGGCGGCACCGGCAAGGTCAGGCGCGCTGTCGACGAGCGTGCCGTCGAGATCGAAGAGGATCGCGCGGGGGCGCATCAGGGCTCGGGCTTGCGGCAGGCCAGGAGGTAGTTGACGCTGGTGTCCGGGGTGAACCGGTAGCGCTGCGTGATGGGGTTGTAGCTCATGCCCTGGCTGGCGACGAGCGCGAGGCCGGCCTTGCGCGCGTGATGCGCGAGTTCGCTCGGGCGCAGGAAGCGGGCGTACTCGTGCGTCCCCCGGGGCAGCAGGTCGAGGAGGTACTCGGCGCCGACGATGGCGAGCAGGAAGGACTTGGGATTGCGGTTGATCGTCGAGAAGAACACCCAGCCGCCCGGGCGCGCCAGCGTCGCGCAGGCGCGAACGGTCGACGCCGGATCGGGAACGTGCTCGAGCATTTCCATGCAGGTGACGACGTCGAAGGAGTCGGCCTGTTCCAGCGCCAGTGCTTCGGCACTGGACTCGATGTAGTCGAGGTTCTCGATTCCCGATTCGAGGGCGTGCAGGCGGGCAACGCCAAGCGCCTTTGCGCCCAGGTCGATGCCGACGACGTTGGCGCCATGTTCCGCCATGGCTTCGGCAAGGATGCCGCCGCCGCAGCCGACATCGAGCACGCGTTTGCCGCGGATCGCGGCAAGCCCATCGACCCAGGCCAGCCGCAGCGGGTTGATCTCGTGCAGCGGCCGGAACTCGCTCTCCTTGTCCCACCAGCGATGGGCGATGCCGCCGAATTTCTCGAGTTCGTGTGCGTCGACGTTGTTCATCGGAGATTGCCTGGTCGCGAGCGCATGAATCGCCCCCGAAGAAAACCGAAACCCCGCCAGATGGCGGGGTTTCCGGGGCCCGCCGGGGCGGGTCAGATCGCGACGCCCCGCCGCGAAGGCGGGGCGAAAGCAGCGACCGCAGGTGTCGCGGGATTACTTGTTCCGCGTCCCCACGACCTCGATCTCGACGCGGCGATTCTTCGCGCGGCCTTCGGAGGTGCGGTTGTCGGCGACGGGCTGCTTTTCGCCCTTGCCTTCGGTGTAGACGCGGTTCTTCTCGACGCCCTTGCCGACCAGATAGGCCTTGACGGCATCGGCGCGGCGCACCGACAGCGCCTGGTTGTAGGCGTCCGTGCCGACGCTGTCGGTATGACCGACGGCGATGATCACCTCGAGGTTGATCCCCTTGGTCTTGCCGACGAGGTCATCGAGCTTGGCCCTGGCCTCGGGCTTGAGGACCGACTTGTCGAAGTCGAAGAAGGCGTCGGCGGCGAAGGTGACCTTCTCGCTGACCGGAGCCGCGGGAGCGGCCGGCCGGGCCGGAGCCGGGGCTGGAGCCGGGGCCGGTGCAGCGGCCGGAGCCGGAGCCGGAGCGGGGGCAGGCGCCGGTGCGGGTGCCGGGGCAGGAGCCGGAGCGGGGGCAGCGGGCTTGACGGCGCCGTCGCAGTTCTCGTCCGCGGTTGCCGGAGTCCACGTGGCATCACGCCAGCACAGTTCGTTGGTGCCGTTCTTCCACACCAGCGATCCGTCGGCGTTGCGCCAGTTGTCGACCGACTTCGCCTGCGCGAACGCGGCCATGGGGGCGGCAAGTGCGGCGGCGGCGATCAGTGCCGCCACCTTGGTCAGGTTCTTCATGTTTCTCCTCTCGATGAAGGCCGCAGCTAGGCCTGCGTAACGTCAAGAACAATGGAAATGGGGATGGATAAGCACGCGAATGCAAGGATGTGCACGAGCACTCATCACTCGAAAGGCATTGTGCCATAGGGCCTTGCGCAGACCGGATTTTGACGGCGCTCGGGTTCGGGGTCGCAGCGCTTGTTGCGCGCGCGCGACAGGGCAGGCCGCTTAGAATCCGACACTTTCGCCCAGACGACCGGCTGCCCCTGGCCGAGCACGGCGGCGATCTCGCGCCGCGCGCCGTTTCATGACCCAGTTCGCCAAGGAAACCTTCGCCGTCAGCCTCGAGGAGGAGATGCGCCGGTCCTACCTCGATTACGCGATGAGCGTGATCGTCGGGCGCGCGCTCCCGGACGCGCGCGACGGCCTCAAGCCCGTCCATCGCCGCGTGCTGTTCGCGATGCACGAATTGAGCAACGACTGGAACCGGCCGTACAAGAAGAGCGCACGCATCGTCGGCGACGTCATCGGCAAGTACCACCCGCACGGCGACTCGGCGGTCTACGACACCATCGTGCGCATGGCGCAGGACTTCAGCCTGCGCCACATGCTGGTCGACGGCCAGGGCAACTTCGGCAGCGTCGACGGCGACAGCGCCGCGGCCATGCGCTACACCGAGATCCGCCTGGCCAAGATCGCGCACGAGATGCTGGCCGACATCGACAAGGACACCGTCGACTACGCGCCCAACTACGACGGCAGCGAGAAGGAGCCGACGGTGCTGCCGGCGCGGCTGCCCAACCTCCTCGTCAACGGCAGCGCCGGCATCGCGGTGGGCATGGCCACCAACATCCCGCCGCACAACCTCTGCGAGATCGTCGATGCCTGCCTGCACCTGCTGAAGAATCCCGAGGCCACGATCGACGAACTGATGGAGATCGTGCCGGCGCCGGACTTCCCCACCGCCGGCATCATCTACGGCCTCAACGGCGTGCGTGAAGGCTACCGCACGGGGCGCGGCAAGGTGGTGATGCGCGCCAGGTGCCACGTCGAGGACATCGGCAAGGGCGAGCGGCAGGCGATCATCGTCGACGAGATCCCCTACCAGGTCAACAAGAAGACGCTGCAGGAGCGCATCGCCGAGCTCGTCCACGAGAAGCGGCTCGAGGGCATTGCGCACATCCAGGACGAGTCCGACAAGTCGGGCATGCGCGTCGTCATCGAGTTGAAGCGCGGCGAAGTCCCGGAGGTGGTGCTCAACAACCTCTACAAGCAGACGCAGCTGCAGGACAGCTTCGGCATCAACATGGTGGCGCTGGTCGATGGCCAGCCGCGGCTGTGCAACCTGCAGCAGCTGCTCGAGATCTTCCTCGAGCACCGGCGCGAGGTGGTGACGCGGCGCACGGTGTTCGAGCTGCGCAAGGCGCGCGAGCGCGGCCACGTGCTCGAAGGCCTGGCGGTGGCGCTGGCCAACATCGACGAGTTCATCGAGACCATCAAGGCGAGCCCGACGCCGCCGCTGGCCAAGGCCGCGCTGATGGGCAGGAGCTGGGACAGCACGCTGGTGCGCGAGATGCTCGCACGCGCCGAAGGGCAGACGCCCGGTGGCCGCGCGGCCTACCGCCCGGAGGGACTGCCCGCGGGCTACGGCCTGCAGTCCGACGGACACTACCGGCTCTCCGAAGAGCAGGCGCAGGAGATCCTGCAGATGCGCCTGCAGCGGCTCACCGGCCTCGAGCAGGACAAGATCATCGCCGAGTACAAGGACGTGATGGCGCAGATCGCCGACCTGCTCGACATCCTGGCCAGGCCCTCCCGCGTCACCGAGATCATCGCCACCGAGCTCACTTCGCTGCGGCAGGAGTTCGGCCAGGGCAAGCTCGGCGCCCGCCGCAGCGTGATCGAGCGCAACGCGCAGGAGCTGGGCACCGAGGACCTGATCACGCCCACCGACATGGTGGTGACGCTCTCGCACACCGGCTACATCAAGAGCCAGCCGCTGGCCGAATACCGCGCGCAGCGCCGCGGCGGGCGCGGCAAGCAGGCCACGCAGACCAAGGAAGACGACTGGATCGACCAGCTCTTCATCGCCAACACGCACGACTGGATCCTGTGCTTCAGCGACCGGGGGCGCGTGTACTGGCTCAAGGTCTGGGAGGTCCCGCAGGGCGCGCGCGCCAGCCGCGGCAAGCCCATCGTCAACATGTTCCCGCTGCAGGCGGGCGAGAAGATCACGGTCGTGCTGCCGCTGACCGGCGAGTTCCGCAGCTTCCCGGGCGACCACTACGTCTTCATGGCGACGGCCCTGGGTACGGTGAAGAAGACGGCGCTGGACGGCTTTGCCAATCCGCGCCGGGCCGGCATCATCGCCGTCGACCTCGACGAGGGCGACCACCTGATCGGCGCCGCGCTCACCGACGGCAAGCACGACGTCATGCTCTTCAGCGACGGCGGCAAGGCCGTGCGCTTCGACGAGGACGACGTGCGCCCGATGGGCCGCAATGCACGCGGCGTGCGCGGCATGGCGCTCGAACCCGGGCAGAGCGTGATCGCCATGCTGGTGGCCGAGGACGAGACGCAGAGCGTGCTCACGGCCACCGAGAACGGCTATGGCAAGCGCACCTCGATCGTTGAGTACACGCGCCATGGCCGCGGCACCAAGGGCATGATCGCGATCCAGCAGAGCGAGCGCAACGGCCGCGTCGTCGCCGCGACGCTGGTGCGTCCGGCCGACGAGATCATGCTCATCACCGACACCGGCGTGCTGGTGCGCACGCGCGT
>JAIXKR010000151.1 GCA_026932235.1 Burkholderiales bacterium | reverse complement strand
CTGCAGGGCTGCCTGCGCCTGGGCCGCATGAAGGACGAGGGCAGCGCCGCGGTCGAGATCACCTCGATCATGAAGCGCAACAGTTGCGGCAAGTCGCTGGACATCGCGCGCATGGCGCGCGACATGATGGGCGGCAACGGCATCAGCGACGAGTTCGGCGTGGCGCGCCACCTCGTCAACCTCGAGGTCGTCAACACCTACGAGGGCACGCACGACGTGCACGCGCTGATCCTCGGCCGCGCGATCACCGGCATCGCGGCCTTCGCCAACTGAGGCCGTGAACGCCGGCCGCCCCGCGCCGCTGGCCGGCGTGCGCGTGCTCGATCTCTCGCGCGTGCTCGCCGGCCCCTGGGCCGGTCAGCTGCTCGCGGACTACGGCGCCGACGTCATCAAGGTCGAGCGCCCGGGCAGCGGCGACGACACGCGGGGATGGGGACCGCCCTGGTGGGGCGACCCGTCCGAGCGCATGTCGGCCTACTACCTGAGCTGCAACCGCGGCAAGCGCTCGGTGGCGCTGGACATCGCCAGCCACGAAGGCGCCGACGTCGTGCGCACGCTCGCGCGCGAAGCCGACGTGCTGGTCGAGAACTACAAGGTCGGCCAGCTCGCCAAGTACGGGCTGGACTACGCCAGCCTGTCCGCGCTCAACCCGCGCCTCGTCTACTGCTCCATCACCGGCTACGGGCAGGACGGCCCCTACGCCCAGGCCGCGGGCTACGACTTCGCCATCCAGGCCACCGGCGGCCTCATGAGCATCACCGGCGAGAAGGAAGGCACGCCCGGCAGCGAGCCGCAGAAGGTGGGCGTGGCGGTGGCCGACCTCTTCACCGGCCTCTACGCCAGCACGGCCATCCTCGCCGCGCTGCGCCAGGCCGAACGCACGGGCCGCGGCTGCCACATCGACGCGGCGCTGCTGGACGTGCAGGTCGCCATGCTCGCCAACCAGGCCAGCAATCACCTGGTGGGCGGCGTCACGCCGCAGCGCATGGGCAATGCGCACGCCAACATCGTGCCCTACCAGGTGCTGGCCACGGCCGACGGCCACATCGTGCTCGCGGTCGGCAACGACGGCCAGTTCCAGCGCCTGTGCAGCCTCGTCGGCCACGACGAGATCGCCCGCGACGCGCGCTTTGCCAGCAACAGTGCGCGCATCGCGCATCGGGAGGAGCTCATCGCCATCATCGCGTCCTGGATGCGCGAGCGGACAACCCAGGCCTGGTGCGACCTGCTCGAGCCCAATGCGGTACCCTGCGCGCCCATCCTGAACCTGCCGCAGGTCTTTGCGCATCCGCAGGTGCTGCACCGCGGCATGCAGGCGCAGTTGAGCGATGCGGCAGAGCGCCGCATGCCCACGGTGCCCAACCCGATGCGCCTGGACGGCGTGCGCGCGATGGCCCGGACACCGCCGCCGGCGCTCGACGAGCACGGCGCGGCGATCCGTGCCGGCCAGGGATGGAAGCCACGCTGACCCCTATCCCCGATCCGCAAGCCGCTCATCACCATGGACACCAAGACCTCGCCGCTGGCCGCGCTCGCCGACCCCAGCCTGCTCAAGACCGACGCCCTCATCGGCGGCAACTGGATCGCCTGCAGCGCGCGCTTCGAGGTGCACGATCCGGCCACCGGCGCCACCTTGGCGCAGGTGGCCAGGCTCTCCGCGGCGCACGCGCACGAGGCCATCATCGCCGCCGACAAGGCCTGGCCCGCCTGGCGCGCGAAGACGGCACGCGAGCGCCACGCCATCCTGATGAAGTGGTTCGCGCTGCTCAACCAGCACGCCGACGACCTGGCGCGCATCATGACCGCCGAGCAGGGCAAGCCCCTGGCCGAGGCGCGCGGCGAAGTCGCCTATGGCGCCAGCTTCCTGGAGTGGTTCGCCGAGGAAGGCCGGCGCATCTACGGCGAGACCATCCCGACCACCGACGGCAACAAGCGCTACCTCGTCATCAAGCAGCCGATCGGCGTGTGCGCGGCGATCACGCCCTGGAACTTCCCGATCGCCATGATCACGCGCAAGGTCGCGCCGGCGCTGGCCGCGGGCTGCACGGTGGTCATCAAGCCGGCCGAGGCGACGCCGCTGTCGGCGCTGGCGGTGGCGGAACTGGCGCAGCGCGCGGGCATGCCCGCGGGCGTGCTCAACGTGCTCACGGCCGATGCCGCGGGCTCCATCGAGATCGGCAAGCTGCTGTGCGCGAGCGACGCCGTGCGCCACCTCTCCTTCACCGGCAGCACCGAGGTCGGCCGCATCCTCGCCGCGCAGTGCGCGCCGACGGTGAAGAAGATGAGCCTGGAGCTCGGCGGCAATGCGCCCTTCCTCGTCTTCGATGACGCCGACCTCGACAGCGCGGTCGACGGGGCGCTCGCCAGCAAGTACCGCAACGCCGGCCAGACCTGCGTCTGCACCAACCGCTTCTACGCGCAGGCCGGCATCTACGACGCCTTCGTGCAGAAGCTGGCGGCGCGCGCGCAGGAGATCAGGGTCGGCAACGGCTTCGAGGCCGGCGTCAACCAGGGCCCGCTCATCGACGATCAGGCCGTGGCCAAGGTCGAGGCGCACGTGGCCGACGCGATCTCCAAGGGCGCACGCCTGCTCGCCGGCGGCAAGCGCCTGGGCGAACGCTTCTATGCGCCCACCGTGCTCGCCGACGTCAACGCCGAGATGCTGTGCGCGCGCGAGGAAACCTTCGGCCCGCTGGCGCCGGTGTTCCGCTTCCAGACCGAGGCCGAGGCCATCGCCGCGGCCAATGCCACCGAGTTCGGCCTGGCCAGCTACTTCTACAGCCGCGACGTGGGGCGCATCTTCCGCGTCGCCGAAGCGCTCGAGTACGGCATGGTGGGCATCAACACCGGCCTCATCTCGACCGCCGAAGTGCCCTTCGGCGGCGTCAAGCAGTCGGGCCTGGGCCGCGAAGGCGCGCGTCAGGGCATCGAGGACTACGTCGAGGCCAAGTACCTCTGCCTGGGCGACATCCTGAAGTAGTCCTCAGTCCTCGTCGTTGGCGGCGGCGAGCGGGCCGCCGAGCGTGCTGCGATCGACCGCGAGCGCCGTGCCGCCGGCGCTGCCCAGCGTGGCCATCTGCGCGGCCTGCGCGAGCGCACGGCGCAGCAGGTCCTCGGCCTGTTCGCCGTGCTCGGGGAAGGACGCCAGGCCCATGCGCACGCCGACGCGGCGCTCGCGCCCGGTGATCGAGAAGGGCTGGGTGAGCGCCTGCGCGAGCTTGCCCGCCACGCGCGGCGCGGCGTCGGCGGCGTCCAGCCAGGCCAGCAGCACGGCGAAGGTGTCGGCACCGAGCGAGGCGACGACGTCGCTGGCGCGCAGGCCCGAGCGCAGGCGCACGGCGACCTTGCGCCTGAGCACGTTGGCGGCTTCGACGCCCAGCGCCGCTTCCGTCGCCGCCAGGCCCTCCACGCGCAGCACCACCAGCGCCATGGGCGCGGGCTCGCGCGCGCGCAGCGCGACCAGGTGCGTCATGTGCTCGAGCAGCTGCGTCGGGTTGGGAAGGCCGGTGGCCAGATCGGTGGCGTAGGCCTTGCGTGCCGCCGCCTCGAGCCGCTTGCGCTCCACGGCCAGGCGCAGGATGCGCGCCAGGCTCGCCGCGTCGGTGGGCGGCAGCACGTCCTGCACGCCGGCCTGCACCAGCGCAACGGCCTCCGCCGCACCGGGCTCGGCGGCGAGCACGAGCACGGCCACGTCCAGCACCGCCTGCGCCAGCAGCGGCCACGCCGCCAGCGCCGCCAGCGCACCCGCTGGCGTCGCGTCGACAAGCATGGCGTCGAGCCCACGCGGCTGCAAGCCGGCCGCGGCGTCCGCCAGCGTCTGCACCTGGCGGACGACGAACGGTCCGAAGGGCGCATCCCACAGGTCGAACGGCCGGGTCGAGACGCACAGGATCTGGATCGGGACGGTCATGGCCAATCACGCCGGCAAAAGTGGCAGCCTAGTCCTCCCGGAGCGTGCGGCATGAGGGGGAAAGTCCGCTCCGGCACGCCATGCATGCGCGCCTGTGCGCTCAGCCTGCATAGGCGCGCGCGGCCTGCCGTCTCATCGCCATCGCCAGGGCCACGGCGGACAGCGCCAGCGGCACGAACGACACCCACAGCACCGTGTCCCAGCCGTAGGCGGAGAGCAGGCCGCCGGAGGAGAAGGAGCCGATGGCCATCAGGCCGAAGACGATGAAGTCGTTGAAGGACTGCACGCGCGTCTTCTCCTCGGGCCGGTGGCACTCCAGCACCAGCGCGGACGCGCCCAGGAAGCCGAAGTTCCACCCCAGCCCCAGCAGGACCAGCGAACCCCAGAAATGTGCCACCTCGATGCCGCCCAGCCCGGCGACGGCCGACAGCCCGATCAGCGCCAGGCCTGCGGACGCCACGCGGCCGGCGCCAAAGCGCGCGATCAGGCTGCCCGTGAAGAAGCTGGGTGCGTACATCGCGATCACGTGCCACTGCAGCCCGAGGTTGGCCGAGGCCTGCGAGTGCCCGCACAGGCGCATCGCCAGCGGCGCGGCCGTCATCAGGAAGTTCATGAGCATGTAGGACACCGCCCCGCTGATGGCGGCGGCGACGAAGCGCGGCTGGCGCACGATCTCGGCCAGGGGCCGCCCGCCGGCGATCTCCTCCGAGGTGGGCGGCGGCAGCTTCACGCCCATCAGCACGAGCGCCGCCACCGCGGCGACGGCGGCCTGCACCACGAAGGTGGCGGCGAACAGGTGCGGCGGCCACAGGTCCATCGTCCACGTCACCAGTTGCGGTCCGACCACTCCGGCCGCGACACCTCCGGCCATCACCAGCGACAGCGCTCTCGCACGCCGCTTCGCCGCCACCCCGTCGGCGGCGGCGAAGCGGAAGGACTGCACCACGGCCGCGTAGGCGCCGCCGAAGAAGCCCGCCAGGCAAAACAGCCAGAAGCTGCCCATGAGCACCGCGAGCATGCCCAGCAGCCCCGTCAGCACCCCGGCGCCGGTGCCGAGCAGGAAGGCCGCGTTGCGGCCATGCCGCCGCGCGAGGGCGCCCATGGGCAGGATGCAGGCGGCCATGCCCACGACGAAGATCGAGATCGGCAGCGTCGCCAGCATGGACGAAGGCGCCAGCGCGTTGCCGACGATCGAGCCCGTGGCATAGAACACCACCGTGTTCGCGCCTGCCAACGCCTGGGCGATTGACAGGCGCCGGATGTTGCCGCGCTGCACCTTCTCGGGCAGTTCGTCGCTCACGGGTTCGGTGCGACCAGGAGTCATGATCGTTCTGTCGTTCGGTGCCGATCCGCCATCGCCAGCGCCATGCGGCCGCTGCTCGTCCGCCCGTCAGGCGCACGCCGCAAGGGCGCGGCGCCGGGGACGAACTTGGCGGGGCAAGCAAGCACAACGTCCGAGGGGAACCGCAGGGATGGGATGAGAAACCTACCCGGCGGGATGGGCTGCACAGGAAGCTTGCCCTATGGATCGGACGCTCCAGGGTGACATCGCCGGACGTCCTCGAATGGAGCGGGTGAAGGGAA
>JAIXKR010000162.1:191969-237902 GCA_026932235.1 Burkholderiales bacterium | reverse complement strand
CCTTGCGGGTCTTCTTGGGCAGCGGGTCCAGGCCAAACGTCATCTGATCCATGCCCTGCATCGTCCTACGCCATCAAGCAACGCGCCAGTCGGATTGACGAGAGGTTTTGCAGACCTTCCTTAGGTTTCGTTCGATTGCGGGGAAACCCGCCGTCCGGCGTGCCACCGCCCCGAGGTCAGGCCTCTTCGGCGCCGAACCTGCGGAAGTTCGGCTTGCGCTTCTCCAGGAAGGCGCGCACGCCCTCCTTGGACTCGTCGGTGTTGTAGTACAGGCTGAGCGCCTGCATGCCCAGGCTACCGATGCCGCGGATGTTCTCGGTCGAGGCGTTGAACGAGCGCTTGGCGATGGCGATGGCCGTCGGGCTCTTCTCGACGATCTCGCGCCCCCACTTGGCAACCTCGGCATCGAGTTGTGCGTGAGGCACGACCACGTTGACCAGCCCCATGGCCAGTGCCTCTTGTGCGCTGTAGCGCCGGCACATGTACCAGATCTCGCGCGCCTTCTTCTCGCCGACCACCTGTGCCAGGTAGGCCGTGCCCCAGCCGGGATCGACCGAGCCGACCTTGGGGCCGACCTGACCGAACACCGCCTTGTCAGAAGCGATGGTCATGTCGCACAGCGTGGCGATCACGTTGCCGCCGCCGATGGCATAACCCTGTACGCGCGCGATCACCGGCTTGGGCACGTCGCGGATCACGCTGTGCAGTTCCTCGATAGGCAGGCCAGCAGTCCCGCGGCCATCATACTGGCCGGAGTGCGCAGACTGGTCGCCGCCGGTGCAGAACGCGCGATCACCGGTGCCGCCGATCACGATGGCTGCGATGTTCTTGTCCCAGCCCGCCTTCATCATGGCGTGCAGCATCTCCTCGACCGTCTGGCCGCGGAACGCGTTCATCACGTCGGGCCGGTTGATCGAGATGTAGGCGATCTGGTCGCGCTCCTCGTAGACGATGTCCTGGTAGCTCATGGGCCTGCCCCTCAGCCGATCATGCTGTAGCCACCGGAGACCGACAGCACCTGCCCGGTCACGTGGCCGGCCTTGCTCGACGCCAGGAAGGCCACGGCGTTGGCGATGTCCTGCGGCCGGCCGACCTTGCGAAGCGGCAGGCTCTTGGTGACCTTCTCCATCTGCTCAGGCGTGAACATGGCTCCGGCGTTGGTCCACATGCTGTTGCCGCCCACCTCGTCGGTGGTTTCGGGGATGGTCACGCCGGGGCAGACCACGTTGCAGCGGATGCCGTAGCGGCCGTTCTCCTTGGCGATCGTCTTCATGAAGCTGTTGACCGCCGCCTTCACGCCGCCATAGACGGCTTCGCGCGGCTCGCCCTGGCGGCTGGCGTCGGAGCTGATCGAGACGATGGCGCCGCCGTTCTGCTTGATCATCAGGTCGAGCGCGGTCTTGGTGCAGTTGAGCACGCCGACGTAGTTGATGTCGATCACCTTGCGCCAGAAGTCGGGCGTCGTCTGGGTGAAGAACATCAGGTTGTCCCAGCCGACGTTGTTGACCAGCACGTCGACCCGCCCGTGTTTGTCGGTCGCCGCCTTGAACATGGCCTGCACCTGCTCGAGGCTGGTGACGTCGGTCTTGATCACCTGCACCGATGCAGCGCCCAGCTTGGTGGCGAACTCGGCCGTCTTGTCGGCCTGCGCGGTGTCGACATCGCCAATCGTGATGTGGGCGCCTTCGCCGGCGAACGCCAGCACGATGGCACGGCCGATGTTGGAGCCGCCGCCGGTGACGATGACGGACTTGTTTTTCAGTTCGAGATCCATGATGTTCCTTTGCCTGTGAGAGCGCCTCCGGGCGCCGGTTTTTCAGTATAACAACCGAACAGGTGTTAGTTTGACTTGGGGCGCCGCCTACTCGATCTTGATCCCGGCGGCCTTGATGACCTTGCCGTAGCGTTCGATGTCGTTCTTGATCATCGCGCCGAACTGGGCGGGTCCCATGCTCTGAGGGTCGATCGCCTGCGCCGTCAAGTTCTCCTTCACATCGGGCAGCGCCAGGATTCTGGTGATCTCGGTCGCCAGCTTGTCGACAATGTCCTTCGGTGTTCCGGCCGGCGCGAGTACCCCGAACCACAACTGGAAGTCGTAGTCGGGCAGACCGGCTTCGGCGAACGTGGGCACATCCGGCATGCTGGCCAGGCGCGCCTTGCCGGTCACCGCGATCGCCTTGAGCTTGCCGGCGCGGATGTGCGGCAACGAGGTGATGGGCGTATCGAAATTGAGCTGAATCTGGCCGCCGATCAGATCGGTCAACGCCGGTGCCGTGCCCTTGTAAGGCACATGCTGCATCTTCACGCCGGCCACAGTCTTGAACATCTCGCCCGCCAGGTGGGTCGAGCTGCCGGTGCCGACGGCAGCGAAGTTCAGCTCGTTCGGCTTGGCCTTGGCCAGGGCGATGAACTCCTTGACACTGTTCGCCGGCACCGACGGGTGCAGGACCAGCACCAGTTGGGTGGTGACGAGAGTCGTCACCGGCATGAAATCCTTGATCGGGTCGAACGGCAGCGTGGGCAGCAGGTGCTGCAAGGTGGCCAGGGTGGATGTGTGCAGCGCGATCGTGTAGCCGTCGGGCGCTGATTTCGCCAGCGCGTCGGTGCCGATCACGGTGTTGGCCCCGCCCCGGTTGTCGACCAGCACCTGCTGGCCCCAGCTCTCGGTCATCTTGTCCGCCACCAGCCGTGCCACCTGGCTCGTGCTGCCGCCAGGGGCATAGGGCACGATGAAACGAATCGGCTTGGCCGGGTAGGTCTGTGCGGTCTGCGCGTGAACATCGGCCAAGCAGGCCAGTGTGAGCAGCGCGACCGCCGAGAATTTGAGTCTGAACATGATTCCTCCGTTGCCGCTATGCCTGGGCAGGCCGCGCGGCCGTAGTGCCGGCCGACGCGAGATTGCGTTAGGCCCACCGTCGACTGACAGGTCGCTTGGTGGATGGTCTACCTAGCGTACGTTTGGCAAACTAACATCGCGTTCCCGCAAATGCATCGGGAGAAGCCATGAACCGCGACGAACAGGTGGCGCTGATGCGCCAGGCATTCGCCCACCTCGACGCCGGCACCACCGATCTGGCCGACGCGGTGAGCTTCAACCCGGTGACGGCCTATACCTGCCCGCAGCGCCTGGCGCGCGAGTCGGCGCTGCTGTTCCGCAAGTACCCGCTGTTGATGGGCCTGTCCAACCAGATCCCGCAGCCGGGCGACCACTTCACCGATGACCTCAGCGGCATCCCGATCCTGGTGGTGCGCGGCAAGGACGGCCGGGCGCGGGCCTTCCACAATGTCTGCCGGCACCGTGGTGCACGCCTGGCCGAAGGCTGTGGTCGGCAGAATAATTTCGTCTGCCCCTACCACGGCTGGACCTACGGCCTGGAGGGCGAGTTGCGTGGCATTCCCGACCAGCGCAACTTCCCCGGTGTGGACAAGGCCGCCTACGGCCTGGCGCCGCTGCCGCTGGCCGAACGCCACGGCATGCTGTGGGTGCAGCCCAGCGTCGGCCCGGAGGGCCTGGAGATCGATGCCCAGGGCTTCCTGGGGGAACTCGACGCCGAGTTCGCGTCCTTCGGCCTGGCCGGCTACCACCACTACGAGACGCGCCAGATCCAGCGCCAGATGAACTGGAAGCTGGTCATCGACACCTTCCTCGAGAGCTACCATTTCAGCGTGCTGCATCGCGACTCGGTGGCGCCGCTCTTCCACCCCAACCTGTGTCTGTTCAAACCATTCGGCCTGCACTTGCGCGAGGTACTGCCGCGGCGCAGCCTGGAGCGCCAGCGCGGCCTGCCCGAAAGCGAGTGGGACCTGATCGCCCACCACACCCTCGTCTACGTGCTGTTCCCGAACACGGTCTTCGTCGTGCAGGTCGACCATGTCGAGACCTGGCGTGTCTACCCGACGGCGGGCAAGGTCGACGAGTGCACCATGTACCTCGACTTCCACGTGCCCCATCCGGTCGACTCCGACAGCGCGCGCCGCCACTGGCAGCGCAACATGGATCTGACCATCCGCACCGTCTGCGACGAGGACTTCCCGGCCAGCGAAGGCATGCAACGCGGCTTTGCATCCGGGGCCCAGACCCATGCCACCTACGGGCGCAACGAACCCGCGCTGGCCTACTTTCAGCGTACCGTGGCGCAGGCCGTCGGTGACACCAGCCCACCAGGGGAGACAGCATGACAATGAAGGAACGAGTCGTCATCGTCACCGGCGCCGCGCGCGGCTTGGGCAGAGGCTTTTCCGAGCGGCTCGCCGCCGAGGGCGCGGCGGTGGTGTGTGGCGACCTGCGGCCGTGCGACGAAACCGTTGCCGCGATCTGCGGCGCAGGCGGTCGCGCCGTGGCGCTGCGTCTGGACGTGACCGACATGGCGTCCTGCCTGGCCTCGGTCGAGGTGGCCGTGGCCGAGTTCGGCCGGCTCGACGGCCTGGTCAACAACGCTGCGCTTTACGCCGACATCAAGGGTGCCCGCTTCGACCAGATCGAGGAGAAGCAGTGGGACGCGGTGATGAACGTCAACGTGAAGGGCATCTGGCAGATGTGCAAGGCAGCCGTGCCGCAGATCCGCAAGGCCGGCGGCGGCAGCATCGTCAACATCTCGTCGCTGGCCGCCGTGCACGGCATGGCGTATGCCATCGACTACGGCGTGTCCAAGGCGGCGGTCATCGGCATCACGCGCTGCCTGGCGCGCGAACTGGGGCGCGACTGGATCCGCGTCAATTCAGTGGCGCCGTCGCTGGTGCTGACCGAGGGAACGACGAGCTACTTCGGCGCCAAGCACGAGCAGGTCACCAAGGCCATTGCCGGAAGCCAGGCGCTGCAACGCAACCTCGAGGCCGGTGACCTGGTCGGCACCATTGCCTTCCTGCTGTCGGCCGACAGCCACTTCATGACCGGGCAGACCTTGATGGTCGACGGCGGCACCGAGTTCCTGTAGGCCAAGGCCGCCCAGGCGCCAGCGCCTCGGCGGGCCGCGTCAGGCGCGCTCGAAGATCGCGGCGATGCCCTGCCCGCCGCCGATGCACATCGTCACCAGCGCGTAGCGCCCCTGGATGCGCTGCAACTCGTACAGCGCCTTGGTGGTGATGATCGCGCCCGTGGCGCCCACCGGATGGCCGAGCGAGATGCCCGAGCCGTTCGGGTTGACCTTGGCGGGGTCGAGTTCGAGGGCGCGCGTCACGGCGCAGGCCTGCGCGGCAAAGGCTTCGTTGGACTCGACCACGTCGAGGTCGTTGACGCCGAGGCCGGCGCGTTTGAGGGCCAGGCGCGAGGCCGGTACCGGGCCCAGGCCCATCAGCTTGGGGTCCACGCCGGCGTGGGCGTAGGCCACCAGCCGAGCCAGCGGCTTGAGCCCGCGCGCCTGGACGGCGGCGCCGGTGGCCAGAACCACGGCCGATGCGGCGTCGTTCAGACCCGAGGCGTTGCCGGCCGTCACCGAACCGTCCTTCTTGAAAGCCGGCTTCATGGCCGCCAACTGCTCCAGGGTCACATTGCCGCGCACATGCTCGTCAGTGTCGAAGACCACAGTGCCCTTGCGCGTGGCCATGGTGACGGCGACGATCTGGCTCTTGAACCTGCCTTCGGCGATGGCGCGGGCCGCGCGCTGCTGACTGGCCACCGCCAGCGCGTCCTGCATTTCGCGCGTGATGCCTGCGCTGGCAGCAACGTTTTCGGCCGTGATGCCCATGTGGATGGCATGGAAGGGGTCGTGCAGCACGCCGAGCATGTAGTCGGTCATGGGCGCATCGCCCATGCGTGCCCCCCAGCGCGCGGCAGGCAGCAGGTAGGGCCCGCGGCTCATCGACTCGGCGCCACCTCCGATGGCGATCTCGGCGTCGCCAAGCAGCAGCGTTTGCGCCGCAGAAATGATGGCTTGCAGGCCCGAGCCGCACAGCCGGTTGACGTTGAATGCCGGCGTCTCGTTCGGAATGCCGGCCTCGATGGCGGCCACGCGCGCCAGGTAGGCGTCGCGCGGTTCGGTGGGGATGACGTTGCCCAGCACCACGTGGCCGATGCTGGCGGCGTCGGTGCCGGCGCGGGCGATGGCCTCGCGTACCGCCGTGCTGGCCAGTTGCGACAGCGGCACGTCCTTCAGCGCAGCGCCAAAGCTGCCAATGGCGGTCCGCGTTGCGCTGACGACATAGATTTCGGGCTTGTTCATGGAGTTCTCCGGTCGGTACTGTGGGCTTGGCAGCGGACGTGGGCGCCTTCAGGCGGGGCGTGCAGGGGCGGCATCGGCGCCTCGGGCGCTGCCGTGCCCCAGGCCCACGGCTTGCTCGGCCTCGGCAAACAGGCCGCGCAGGGCCTCGTCCGCCGCTTGCGATGCAACCTCGCCGCAATAGGCCCAGTCGGACGCCGGGACGAGCGCACGCACACGCACCGCGGCCAGCAGCCGCAACAAAGCCAGGCGACGGTGCCCCATCGCAACGCTGCGTGCGAGCAAGGCCAGCGCACTGGCCTGTGCTGCCGCCGCAGCCGGCGCGCACGCGTCGGGGCGCGCGCCTACGGCCAGGCTGCGTTTGAGTAGACGGATCGGCGGACGGGCCATCAGTTCAGCAGCGGCGCGAGGCCCGGCCGCTCGCCCGGCGCTGCGACCGGCACCGGCTTGCCGGTGACGTAGACCGTTCCCGACAGGCAGGCGATGTGCGCCTGGTCGCTGGCGCGGCTCACATCGACACGGTACACGCCGACCTTGCGCGAGCGCGACACCTCGGTGGCATGCGCCACCAGCCAGTCGCCCGGCTCGACGCCGGTCGAGATGCTGATGTTGCCGTCGATCAACGCGGCGATCGTGCCGTGCGAATTGCAGGCCAGGCCGAGCGCCATGTCGCCCAGCGAGAAGATGGCGCCGCCGTGGCAGCGGCCGTTGAAGTTCAGATGCTGCGGCCCGACCCGCATGCGCACGGTGGCCGTGCCGCGGGCCGCAGCCACGAGTTCGAACCCCAGATGCCTGCCGTAGCCGTCGGCGGCAATCGAACGTGCGACCAGGTCGCGCGCGGCGCGGTCCTCGGTGGCGGCGTGGCGGCTGCCGCGCTGCGTGCGCTGTTCCAGCCAGTCGACCAGTTCGCGCAAGCCTTCGCCGGTGGTCGCGATGGTGCGCAGAACCGGCGGCTTGGCAGCCGGGCCGCGGCGCAGCGTCAGCATCGACAGCAATTCGTTCTCGGTCCGCTGCGCGTCGGGCAGGTCGGCCTTGCTGACGACGAAGGCGTCGGCGATCTCCAGCACGCCAGCCTTGATGGCCTGGATGTCGTCGCCCAGCCCCGGCGGGCAGACCACCAGGCGTGTGTCGGCGATGCGCGTGACCTCGACCTCGGACTGCCCGGCGCCGACGGTTTCGACGATCACCGTGTGGTAGCCGGCGGCATCGAAGACATCGACGACGTCGGTGGCCGAGCGTGCCAGCCCGCCCAGGTGGCCGCGCGAGGCGAGCGAGCGGATGAACACCCCTTCGTCGGCCTGGTGCTCGCCCATGCGGATGCGGTCGCCGAGCACGGCGCCGCCGGTGAAGGGGCTGGACGGATCGACCGCGACCACTGCCACCGTGTGGCCGCGCACGCGCAACTGCCTGATCAGGCCCGACACCAGCGTGGACTTGCCGCCCCCCGGCGGCCCGGTGACGCCGACAACATGCGCGCGGCCCACGTGCGCGGCCACCCCGGCGCGAACGGCGTGCGCGCTGTCGCTGTCGTTTTCCAGCGCCGTGATGGCGCGCGCCACCGCGCGCCGGTCGCCTGCCAGGATGGCTTCGAGCGGGTTCGTTTCGGCGTTCATCACACGATCGTCAAGGGCTGACCGAAGCCCATTTCACGGCGCAGCGTGGCGCAGATCTCGCCATGCGTGGCGCTGGCTTCGGCTGCGGCGACGACCTGCGCGAACACGTTGTCGCGCTTCGACTGCGCGGCCGCGGCCAGCGCAGCGAGCGCCTTGTACACCGCGGCGGCGGAGCGTTCGGCCTTGAAGGCCTTGAGCCGGATCAGGTAGGCGTCCATGCGGGCGCGGTCCGGGTAGTCGAGCGCGGGGTAGTCGGCCGCGTCTTCCTCGACGGTGTACTTGTTGACTCCGACCACGGTCTCCGCGCCGGCGTCGACGCGTTTCTGGAAGGCCAGCGCCGAGTCTCCGATCATCTTCTGCACCAGGCCCTTTTCGACCGCCTTGTACATGCCGCCCGCAGCGTCGATCAGGTCAATGATGGCCTCGATCTTCTGCTGCATCGCGTCGGTCAGCGACTCGACGTAATACGAGCCGCCGAGCGGGTCGATGACGTCGGTGAGGTGGGCTTCCTCGCGCAGGATGTTCTGCGTCGCCACGGCGATGCGCGCGGCCTCCGTCGTGGGGGTGGAGAAGACCTCATCGTAGGAATCGGTGTGCAGCGACTGCAGGCCGCCGAAGATGCCGGCCATGGCCTGCGTGGTGACGCGGGCGATGTTGTTCAGCGGCTGCTGGCGCGTCAGGTCCACGCCCGAGGTCTGGCCGTGGAACTTGAAGCGCCACGAGCGCGGGTCCTTGGCGCCGAAGCGTTCGCGGCACAGTTTGGCCCAGACGCGGCGGCCGGCGCGGAACTTGGCCACCTCTTCGAACAGGCTGACCGAGATGTCGAAGAAGAAGGTGAAGCGCGGCAGGAAGCGGTCGGGGTCCATGCCCGCGGCGATGCAGTCTTCGGCGTACTGGATGGCCGAGCACAGCGTGAAGGCCATCGCCTCTGCCGGCGTGGCCCCCGCCTGCTGCATGTGCTGGCCGACGATGGACAGCGGGTTCCAGCCCGGCACCTGTTCGTTGGCGAAGGCGATGTGGTCGACCACGATGCGCCGCGCACCCTGCAGCGCGATGCGGAAGAACATGTGGTTGGCGACGAAGTGCGAGATGCAGTCGCTCTGGTTCGAGGTGCCGGTGATGCGCGTCCAGGGCACGCCGCGCCGCTTGGCCACCGCCAGTTCGAAGGCCAGCAGCGTGAACGGCGTGGGGTCGTTCATGGCCGTGGACAGGTCGCCGATGGGCACGCCGTCGAGCGCGCGGTCCATGTCGCCGACGTGGTTGATCACCGTGCCGCAGGTGCCCAGCAGTTCGGCCGGCACCTCGTCGGCGTCGTAGCCGCGGAAGACCGAGTTGCACGGGATCAGCGACAGCGCCGACGCGCCCAGCGCCAGCATCTCCTTGACGCGGCTGTTGTAGTCCTCGGGCACCCCCAGGCCGATGAGCTGGCGCTGCGACCAGCTGCGCCCCCGGTACATCGTGGGGTAGATGCCGCGGGTGTAGGGGAACTCGCCGGGGAAGCCCAGGCTGTCGGCATAGGCCGCGCCCGACCAGTCGCGCGGCGTGTACAGCGGCTTGATCTCGACGCCGGAGCGGTTGCGCAGCGGCTCGGCTTGCCCGGCTCCGGCGGCGAATTCCTGCTCCCAGCGGGCCTGGGCCAGCGACAGATCGGCGGCAGCGATTTGCGGGACGGGCTTGTTCATGCGGAGGCTCCCTGGCGGGCGTGGCGCGCGGCGGCCAGCGCGCGCACGGCGGTGACGATGTCGTCGAGCGCGGCGCCGGGGTGGAAGACCTGGGCGACGCCAGCCGCCAGCAGCACCTTCTCGTCCTTGGCGGGCACGATGCCACCGACGATGACCTGGATGTCGGCCAGCCCGGCGGCGCGCAGCGCGTCCATCAGCCGGGGCACGATCAGGTGGTCGGTGGCCAGTGACGAGATGCCGATGACGTCGGCGTCCTCTTCCATCGCCAGCTTGACGACGGTGGGGATCTCCTGCCACGGCGGGGTGTATATGACCTCCATGCCGGCATCGCGCAGGCAGGCGGCGATGACGCGGCTGCCGCGGTCATGGCCGTCGAAGCCGATCTTGGTGACGATGACCTTGGGCGGGTGTTCATGCTGCATGTTGTGCTTCTCTCAGGAGCCCCACGAATTTGCGTGCCAGGCCGCGCGGGGTCTCGCGGCCTTGCGGATCGAACCAGAAGCGCGCCCAGTTGAGCGCGCCGAGCAACATCAATCGCAGCGCGTGCCGGTCGGTGCCTGCGGGCAGGGGCAGGGCGGCCACCAGCTCGCGGAACACCCGCTCGTAACCGGCGCGCAGCGTGCGCAGGCGTTCGGCCACCGGCGGCACGTCCTCGGGCAGCACGCGGATCAACACCTGCGCGTAGTCGCTGCTCTTGAGCACGGTCTGCAGGTGCGCCAGGCAGGCGGCTTCGAGCCGCTCCCAGGGTTCGGCGCCGGGCTTCAGGGCTGCCTGCACGGCGCCCTCGAGCTCGCCGACACCGGCCTCGTAGACGGCAACCAGCAGCTCTTCCTTCGACGCGAAGTGGTAGTAGACCGAGCCCGGCAGCATCTTCACGCCCAGCGCGATGTCGCGCATCGAGGTCGCGGCATAGCCGCGCTGCGCGAACAGGCTCGCGGCCACGTCCAGCAGGCCATGCAGGCGGCTGTCGGAGCGGGGAGTGCGCAGCGGGCGGGAGGACACGATGTGGCGTGATTCGAGCGTCGAACGGGGCCGGCAGGCTCGGCGCGCGCCGCGACTTGCAGGAGCGCCGCCGCGGGAACCGAAAAACAATCGTTCGTTTGGTTTATGATGCGGCACACCAGGGTCGCTGTCAACCAGAGGCGTTGCGCAAGCAGCGGTGCGGCGGGCCGCCGCGGCGCAACGACGGCCCGCAACGAAGGGCCGCCACTTGCGACGCAAGTGGCACGGCATCGTCGCGTACTGCAAGCCCCCCTGATGGCCGACTTCAAGGTGCCGCGCCAGGTGCGAATCGTCGACGACTTCCCACTCACGTCGACCGGCAAGATCCGGCGGGCCGAGCTCGCCGCAAGTGCCGCCGAGGCGCCCTGATGCGACGCGGCGGCGCAGCCGTTCAAGTGCACGCGTTTGCTAGCATGCCGCAGCGACGCCCCGCCTGCATCCCACCACGCGCGCACCGACCATGAACTACGACACCATCCGACTCGACCACGACAACGGCATCCTGTGGCTGACGCTGAACCGCCCGCAGATGCTGAATGCCTTCACGCTGCAGATGGCCGACGAACTGATCGACGCCTTCGGCCGCGCCAGCGACGACGATGCGGTGCGCGTCGTCATCGTCACCGGCGAGGGCAAGGGCTTCTGCGCCGGCATGGATCTGGGCAAGGAAGGCGACAACCCTTTCGGCTTTGCGCACGACAAGACACCGACGCTGGCCGACATGGACATCTGCCACGACGAGCCGGCCTCTGCCGACGGCGTGCGCGACTCCGGCGGGCGGGTGGCGCTCGCCATCATGGGGTGCAGGAAGCCGGTGATCGCGGCCGTCAACGGGCCGGCGGTCGGCATCGGTGCCACGATGCTGCTGTCGATGGACATCCGGCTGGCCTCGGACCAGGCGCGCTTCGGCTTCATCTTCGGGCGCGTGGGCATCGTGCCCGAGGCCTGCTCGAGCTGGCTGCTGCCGCGCATCGTCGGCGTGTCGCAGGCGCTGGAGTGGTTCTACCGTGCCGATGTGTTCGACGCGCAGGAAGCGCTTCGTGGCGGGCTGCTGCGCGCCGTGGTGCCGGCGGCCGAACTGCGCGCCGAGGCCGAGCGCATGGCGCGCGGCTTCATGGGCGCTCGCTCGGCGGTGTCGGCGGCGCTGACGCGCCAGTTGGTCTACACCGGCCTGGGCACGGCCGACCGCGACCGCGTGCACAAGCTCGAATCGCTGGGCGTCTTCTACACCAGCCAGAAGGACGGCACGGAAGGCGTGGCGGCGTTCCGCGAGCGGCGCGAGCCGAAGTTCATGTCGTCACCGTCGAAGGACATGCCGCCGTTCTATCCCTGGTGACAGCCGAGGAGACATGCCGTGATCACGATCCACCACCACCCCGATTCCACCTTCGCGCGCCGCGTCACGATGGCCTTGATCGAGAAGGACATCCCGCACCAAAAGGTGCTGGTCGACATGGCCGCGCGCGAGCACCGCAGCCCGGCCTACCGGGCGCTGAACCCGTACGGGCGGGTGCCGACGCTGGTGGACGACGGCTTCGTCCTCAGCGAGTCGACCGCGATCCTCGACTACCTCGAGGCGTGCTTCCCGGCGCCCGCACTCGTGCCGGCCGATGTGCAGGGCCGCGCGCTGGTGGCGATGCACATGAAGCTGTGCGACCTGCAGATGGCACGCCAGACCGGCATCATCATCTTCCCCAAGCGCTTCCTGCCGCCGGCGCGCTGGAACAAGGATGCGATGGCGCTCGCCAAGGGCGAGATCGAGGACCACCTGGCGATCCTCGAGACCCAACTCGCGGGGCGCTCGTACCTGGTGGCCGATGCCTATTCGCTGGCCGACCTGTGCTACACGCCGTTCCTGCAGTTCCTTGCGCTCATGGAGATCACGCCGCCGCCGGCCGTGGCTGCGTGGGCGGCACGCCTGCTGGAGCGGCCGAGCGCGCGGCAGACGGCGCCGGCGCGCTGAGGTCTGAGGCAGCCTGCGCCCGCCGCCGCGCTTCAGACCCGCGCCGACGCCAGCACGCCGGCCTGCGTCAGCCGCGCCACGTCGGCGTCACCCAGCCCGAGGTGGCGCTTCAGCACCGCAGCGTTGTGCTCGCCCAGCAGCGGCGCAGGCTTGCCGGTGTGGTGGGCAAAGCCGTGCGCGCGGATCGGCTGGCCGGCGATGGTGACCTCGCCCAGGATGGGGTCGGCCACGGTGCGCACCGTGCCCCGCCCCGCCAGTTGCGGGTGTTTGACGGCCTGCTCGACCGACAGCACCGGCGCGGCCGGCAGCCGAAAGCCCGCGCAGTGCGCGACCACCGCATCGACGCTCTCGAAACCCGCCATCCAGGTCTCGATGATGGCCACCAACTCGGCCAGATGGGCAACCCGGTCCTCGTTGGTCTGGAAGCGTGGGTCGGTCGCGAGCGCCGGATGGCCCATGGCCTCGCACAGCTTGGGCCACATCGGGCCCGGGATCACCAGATTCACGTAGCCGTCGCGTGCCTTGTAGTAGCCCACCGGCGCGTAGGCGGTCGACTGCGAGCCGCTGCGGTGCGGCTTGATGCTGCCGCCGCTGAGCGTGTGCATCTCGACGTTGGCCTCGTGGCTGCGGAACAGGAAGTCGAGCAGCGACACCTCCACGCGCGTGCCCTGGCCGCCGCGCTCGCGGTGGTACAGCGCGGCACACACGGCGGCCAGCGCGCTCATGCCCGTGCCCAGGTCGCCGACCGCCACGCCGATCAGCGCCGGCGCGCCGTCGGCATCGCCGGCCATGCTGGCCACGCCTGAGTAGGCCTGGCCGGTGAAGTCGAAGCCCGGCATCTTGGCCAGCGGCCCGTCCTGCCCCAAGGCCGACACCGAGGCCATCACCAGGCGCGGGTTCAGCGCGTGCACCGCGTCCCAGCCGAAGCCGAGTTTCTCGATCACGCCGGGCGAGAAGTTCTCGACCATCACGTCGGCGCGCTGCAGCAGGCGGTTCACCAGCGCCTTGCCGTCGGCGTGGCGCAGGTCCACGCACAGACTTTCCTTGGCGGTGTTCTGCTGCACGAAGTAGCCGCTGCGCCCGTCGCGCTGCAGCGGCAGGTAGCGGCCCGGGTCGCCCGTGGGCGCCGATTCGACCTTGATGACCTCGGCGCCGAGTTCGGCCATGGCCTGGCTGACCGAGGGGCCGGCGAGAAACTGGGTGAAGTCGACGACGACGACACCGCTGAGCAAGTGTTCGGGTGGCATGAAGATTCCGAAGGTTCAGCCGAGGTGGCGGCCGAAGAAGCGCAGCGTGCGGTCCCAGGCCATCTGCGCCCAGGCGGCGTCATACTGGGTGATGGGGATGCGGCCGCGCCCTACTGCCGTCTCGTTGGCAAAGGCGTGGTAGGCGAGATAGCGGTGGCCGGTGTAGTCCAGCTTCGCGGCGCGGAATTTCTCTTCCAGCACGTCGACCGTGGCGATCTCGAACGCGGCGTCCTGCGTCGCCCAGTGCCCCATCAGCGGCACGCGGATCTTGCCAGCGTCGAGGTGCTCGGGCGAGGGGAAGCCGTACCAGGCGACGCCGGCATCGACCTCGGGCACGTTGGCCAGCGCCATCAGGGTCAGCACGCCGCCCATGCAGAAGCCCGTGACACCCACCTTCGGGCAGCGCGTCTTCAGGAATTGCACCGCGCCACGCACATCCTGGGTGGCGGCTTCGCCGAACTGCAGGCTGCTCATCAGGTGGTGGGCCTCTTCGGCCTCGACCGTCGACTTGCCGCGGTACAGGTCGGGCACCAGCGCGACATACCCCGCCGCAGCCAGGCGGTCGGCGACACCGCGGATCTGATCGTTCAGGCCCCACCATTCCTGGATCACGACCACGCCCGGGCCGCTGCCGCCCTCGGGTTCGGCCAGGTAGGCGTTGACGGTTTGCCCATCGGGGCGGGGGTAGGAAATCATCGATGCCATGTGCGGTCTCCGATCGAATGGGTGGGAAAAGAAAAGCGGTGCGGCCCGGCACCCGGCCGGGTCATCCTGCGGCAGGCCGCGGCGAGCGCAGCAGGACCAGGCCGCACAAAAGGGCCGGCGCGGCCACGGCCACGAAGGCCGCGCCATAGCTCAGGCCCGACTGCAGCATGAACGAAAACGCCGGCGGCCCGGCCAACACGCCGGCGAAGGTGACGAACAGCGCCGCCGCGGTGGCCGCGCTGACGGCACCGACCGGCGCGCGCCGCGCCACCTCGGCCAGGTACACGCCGTTCCAGCCGATGGCGCTGGCGCCGAACACGGCATACAGCAACAGCAGCAGCGGCGTGGGCCAGTGGCCGGCAAAGGCGGAGGCGATGGCGCAGGCGCCCATTGTGCAGCCCATCGCGCCCATCACCACGCGCGGCCGGCCGCTGCGGTCGGCCAGCGCACCTGACAGCAGGCGCCCGGCGATGCCTGCGCCCTGGGTGACGGCCAGGGTCAGCCCGGCCTGCACCAGGTCGTAGCCCTGCTGCGCCGTGAGGTAGGCGACGAGGTAGGTGCCCAGGCACAGCTGCAGCGCGGCGAAGAAGAACGAGCTCAGCGCCAGCGGCCGGCCGGCGCGGTCGGCCAGCGCCACGCGGGCGGGCTCCGCCAGGCTGCCCAGGCCGACCCGCGTTCCCGGCGTGCGATCAACGTCGAAGCCGGCACGCAGCGGCTGCAGTGCGGCGGCCAGCAGCACACAGGCCCCGGCGACGCACAGCGCGGCCACGCGCCATCCGCCCCACAGCACCAGGGGCGGCAACAGCGCGCCGGCCAGCACACCGCCGAGCGGCACGCCGGTCTGCTTGAGCGAGAAGATCTTCGACAGGTGGCGCGGCGGCGAGACGCGGTTGAGCAGATGCGAACTGGCCGGATTCAGCGGCCCGTAGCCCATGCCCATCAGCACCGCGCCGGCGGCCACGCCAGCCACCTGCCCGGTGCTGAGCAGGGCCACCCCGGCGCCGGCGCTGAGCAGGCACAGCTGGGCCAGGCGCAGCGCACCCCAGCGCCGCACCAGGGCGCCGCTGGCCAGGCCGCAGGCCATGCTGCTGGCGTAGATGATGGCCACGAACAGCCCGATCCACGCCAGGGGCGCGCCGATCTCGGCGGCGGCCGCCGGCGCCAGCACCGGCAGCGTGACGGTGGCCATCGACAGCAGCGCCTGGGCCGCGAGCATCGCGGCCACCGGCATCAGCACCCCGCGCCATTCAGACATGCCGGGTTCTGCGGCGCATCAAGCCGGGTGCCGCTGGATGAGCTGGCGCGCGATGATCATGCGCTGCATCTCGTTGGTGCCTTCGCCGATCAGCAGCAGCGGCGCGTCGCGGTAGTAGCGCTCGACGTCGAACTCGGGCGAATAGCCATAGGCGCCGTGGATGCGCATGCACTCCAGCGCGTTGTCCATCGCCGCCTCGGTCGCGAAGTACTTGGCCATGCCGGCTTCCATGTCGCAGCGCTCGCCGCGGTCGTAGGCACGCGCCGCGGCCTCGATCAGCAGCCGCGCGGCCTCGACCTTGGTGCCCATCTCGCCGAGCTTGAGCTGGATGGCCTGGTGTTCGCAGATCGGCTTGCCGAAGGTCTTGCGCTGCTGCGCATAGGCCACGGCATCGTGCAGCGAAGCCGTGGCCACGCCCAGGCCGCGCGCGGCCACGTTGATGCGGCCGAGTTCCAGCCCCGAGAGCACCTGCTGCAGGCCGCGCCCTTCCACGCCGCCGATCAGCCGGTCAGCCGGCACGCGGTAGTTGTCGAACTGCAGCTCGCAGGTGTCGATGCCGCGGTAGCCCAGCTTCTTCAGCTTGCGCGTGACAATGAAGCCGTGGCCCTTTTCGGCGATGAACAGGCTCATGCCCTTGTGCCGAGGCTCGGCCTGCGGGTCGGTCTTGACGAGCAGCGCCAGGCAGCCGCCGTGCAGGCTGTTGGTGATCCAGGTCTTGCTGCCGTTGATGACGTAGTGGTCGCCGTCGCGCACGGCGCGCGTGCGGATGGCCTGCAAATCGGTGCCGGCGTCGGGTTCGGTCAGGCCGATGCCGCCGCGCAGCGCGCCGCTGGCGAAGCGGGGCAGCAGGTCGCGCTTCTGTGCCTCGGTGCCGTGGCGCATCACGGCCGAGGCCATGATCAGGTGCGAGTTGATGATGCCCGAGAGCGACATCCACACCGCGGCCATGCGCGCTACGATGGCGGCGTAGGTGGCCGTGGACAGGCCCAGGCCGCCGTAGTCCGCCGGAATGATGGCGCCGAACAGGCCCATCTTCTTCATCTGCTCGACGATCTCGGCCGGGTACTCGTCGGCCTGCTCCAGGCGCTTCACGTGCGGCCGCACCTCGGTTTTCAGGAAGCGCTCGATGGCGTCGAGGATCAGGGTCTCTTGTTCGGGGTCGGTGGTCATGGGGCGATCGATCAAGAGGCTTCAGCCGCGGGCGGCCAGGCCGCGCTGGACATCGACCGCTGCGCTGTCGCGGCCGATCGCCAGCACCAGGTCGCGAACCTGTGCGGCGCGGGCGGTGGAGGTGACGAGTTGCATGTTCTCGAAGAACTTGCGCTCGACATCGGCGTTGCTGATCGGCCGATCGGCTGCACCGCGGTTGATGTGCTCGCGATGCCGCAGTTCGCGACCGTCGTTCAGCGTCACGACCACTTCGCCCGAGTAGTAGGTCGGGAACGGCGAGTCGGGGTCGATCTCGTACTCGACCTTGGCGGCCAGCGCCAGCACCTGTTCGTCGCGCAGCGCGGCGTCGTCGAGCTCGGCCAGGCCGAAGCGGCCCTTGGCCAGCGCGGTGGCCACGGCGTAGGGGATGCTGAACTGTGCGTCGTAGCTGTTCTGTGGACGCTTCTTGGTCGCGACCGGCTCGCACACGGTCTTCACGACCTCCGCGGGCACGAGCGAGCGCACCGACGCGATGTCGGCCACGTGCAGGCCGTGGCGCTCGCGCAGGATCGCCGCCGCGTCGGCGCAGGCATGCGTGAAGTGGCAGGCCGGCAGCGGCTTGACGGTGACCTTGGCCAGTTCCCAGACCTCACCCAGACCGGCGGTGGCCAGGCCCAGGTCGCAGTCTTTGGCGAGCGGACCAAGGTAACTGTTGAAGACGCCGAAACGGCCTTCGTAGGTCGCGCGCGGGCCCTTGAACCCGTGGCGTGCCAGCGTCGCCGCAGTGAAGCCTGCGACCGCGGCCCAGCCCGGGTGCATGCGCTTGGTCCAGGCGCCGTCCTGGAGGAATTCCAGGCTGCCCGAGGCCATCGACAGGGCGATGCCCTGCGCCATGCTCAGTTGCTGCGCGTTCAGGCCGAACAGGCGCCCGGCCACCAGCGCGCAGGCGAAGGTGCCGATCATCCCGGTCGGGTGGAAACCCACCTGGTGGAAACCGCCGCGCGCCACCGACGCCAGCCGGGTGCCCACTTCCATGCCGGCGACGTAGGCGCACAGCAGCGTGTCAACGTCCAGGCCGGCGCGTGCTGCGGCGCCCAGGGCGCAGGGGAAGGTGCTCGAGGTGGCGTGGATCACGCCCGCGGCATGGGTGTCGTCGTAGTCCAGGCCGTGGATCAGGATGCCGTTCATCAGCATCGCGTCGCGCAGCGACAGCTTCGCCACCAGCCCGATCACCGGCGTGTCGCCGGCACCGGCCGACAACTCGGTCATCGCCGACAGCGAACGGTGCGCGAAGTCGTAATGGGTCGAGGCGTGGGCGATGCCGACCGCGTCGAGGATCAGGTGGCGGGCCCGTTCGAGCACGGCCGCTGGAATCTGATTCGGCGTCAGGTCGGCGACGAATGTCGCCAGCGTCGCGGCGATGGTCGTGCCATTGACCGAAGGCGTGAGGGAGTGGGACATGTCCGGCCTTTCGCTATCGGTCGCCGCCACCGTGGTATGGACGCCGCCGAAGTCGATGGCCAGTGCAGGCGGGCATGTCGCAGTTCGTCGTCGAATCAATCAGCCTTGATCCTGGCGCTGCGGACGATGACACCGAAACGTTCGTAGTCGGTCTTCATGGTCTGCGCGAAGGCATCGGGGCTGCTGGCGACGATCTCGAAGCCCAGCTCGATCAGCCGCGCCGTCATCGCCGGCTCGCGGATGATGGCCACGATCTCTCGGTTCAGCTTGTCGACGATCTCCTTGGGCGTTCCCGCTGGGGCGAGAAATCCGACCCAGACCGACAACTCCTGGTTGGCCACCCCCGACTCTGCGAACGTCGGCATGTCGGGCAGGGTGGCGGAACGCCGTGGGGCGGCGAGGGCAAGCGGTCTCAGGGCGCCGGACTTGACGTGCGGTGCCGCCAGCGGGACGTCGGCGAACGACACCTGCACCTGGCCGGCGACGACATCGGCGATTGCCGGCGCGCTGCCGCGGTAGGGCACGTGCACCATGTCGATGCCGGTGGCAGCCTTGAACGATTCACCGCCCAGGTGACCGGCACCGCCATTGCCGGACGTGGCGAAGCTGAAGCCGCCCGGCTTGCTGCGCGCCAGCGCCATGAACTCGGCCAGATTCTTCGCCGGTACCGACGGGTTCACGAACAGGCCCATTGCGATGCTGGTGGCGTGGACCACCGGCGTGAAGTCCTTGAGCGGGTCGTAAGGCAGCTTGCTGTAGACGTGGCCGTTGATGGCGTGGCCCGCATTCACCAGCAGCAGCGTGTAGCCGTCGGCCGGCGCACGCGCCACCACGGCGGCGCCGATGCTGCCGGCGCCCCCGGGCTTGTTCTCGACCAGCGTCGGCTGTCCCCAGCGCTCCTGCAGACGGCGGGCGATGTCGCGGGTCAGAACGTCGGTGCTGCCGCCAGGGGGGATCGGTGCGATGAAGCGGATGGGTCTGCTCGGGAAGTCGGCAGCTGGGTCGGCGCGGGCCGCCTGCGGTCCCAGCGCGATCAGCAGCGCGGCGAAAGCGAGTGTCAGCGTGTGGGTCATGGCTGCTCCGTTGCAAGTTCGTGAGCCGGTGCATCGAGTCGGCGCCGAGTCTGCGGAAGCGGGCCGGCCGCTCTGTCGCCGGTCTTCATGCGTACCGATCCATCGAGGGACGACTCACTCGACCCGCAATCCGCGTGATCTGATCAGCGGCCCCCACAGCGCCAGTTCGGTCGTGATGGTGCGCGTGACCTCGGCGGGCTGGCCGAAGCTGACGTCCAGGCCCAGCGCTGCCAGGCGGTCGCCCGTTTCGGGGGCAGCCTGCGACTTCTCGACCTCGGCGGTCAGTCGCGCCTGCAGCATCCTGGGCAGGCCTGCTGGCGCCATGATGCCCATCCAGCCGCTGAACTCGTAACCGGGGACCGTTTCCGCGATGGTTGGCAGATCCGGGAACTTGGGATGTCGTTCGCGGCCCGTCGTTCCGAGGGCGCGCAGCCTGCCTGCGCGCAGCAGCGGGGTCGACGTGTTGGGCGCGTCGAACATGAACTGCAGCCCGCCGGCGAGCAACTCGTTCATCGCCAGGGCGCTTCCGCGGTAGGGGACATGGGTCATCGACACGCCCGCCTTCATGGCCAGCAGCTCACCCGAGAGGTGATTGGATGAACTGATTCCCGCCGAGCCGTAGGTCAACGCGCCGGGTGTCGCCCTCGCCGCAGCCAGCAAGTCGGCCAGCGTGCGATAGGGGCTGTTGGCATTGACGACCAGCAGGTTCACGTAGTTGCACAGCCGGGCGATCGGCGTCAGGTCGCGCAGCGGGTCGTAGCCGACGTTCTTGTACAGCTGCGGCCCGATGGCCATCGAGCCGGTGTGGGCGAAGCCGATGGCATAGCCGTCGGCGGGCATCTTGGCCAGGCGGCCCACTCCGAGCGTGCTGCCCGCACCCGGCAGGTTGTCCATCACCACGGCTTGCCCGAGCTGTTCCTGCAGCCGCGTGCCGACCAGGCGGCTGACAATGTCCGCCGGTCCGCCGGCAGCGAAAGGGATGACGAAGCGCAGGGGCTTGCTCGGGTAGATGTCCTGGGCCGAGGCGCTGCGCCAGGTCAAGGCCGTCGAACCCGCCACGGTGAGGGCATGCAGGAGCTGTCTGCGACTGAGTGACATGGTGATCTCCTGTGGGCTTCCCGGGGTCTGCTCGGCGGCAACATGGCGACCGTGCATCGAGGTTCAGTACGACCGCGGCAGCCCCATCACGTGCTCGGCGATGTAGTTCAGCACCATCTCGCGGTTCAACGGTGCGGTGCGCAACAGCCGTACCAGGCCGTACAGGTCGTAGATGCCGTACTCCTTGGTGAAGCCGTTGCCGCCGTGCGTCTGGATGGCGGCATCGACGGCATGAATGCCGGCCTCGGCACCGGCGTACTTGGCGATGTTGGCGAACTCGCCCGCGGGCTGGCCCTGGTCGAACGTCCATGCTGCCTTCAGCGCCATCAGCGAGGCCATCTCGATCTCGCTGCGCGCGATCGCCAGCGGATGCTGCACGCCCTGGTAGGCGCCGATCGGGGTCTTGTTGAACAGCTTGCGCTCGTTGGCGTAGGCCACCGCCTTCTTCAGTGCGAAGCGGCCGATGCCGGTGCACAGGCCCGACAGGATGATGCGCTCCGGGTTGAGGGTGTCGAACAGGATGCCGAAGCCCTTGTCCACCTCACCCAGCACGTCGTCCTCCGTCAGCGCCACGTCGTCGAAGAACACCTGCCACTGCGTTTCGGGTACCGGGAAGGCGACCGGGATCAGCGTCATGCTGATGCCCTTCTTCTTCATGTCGACCATGAAGATCGTGAAGCCGTCGGTCTTCTTCTTCACGTCCGAGCGCGGCGTGGTTCGCGTGACGACCATCGCGTAGTCCGCGCGGTTGGCGTCCGTGATGAAGACCTTCTGGCCGGTCAGGCGGAATCCACCCTTGCCGTCCGGTTTCGCGATGCTGGTGATCTCCATCGAGTTCGAACCGGCGTTGGGCTCGGTGATCGCGAAACAGAACTTGATGTCGCCGGCGCATCCGCCCGGCAGCAGGCGGCGCTTCATGGTCTCGCTGGCGTGTTTGGCCAGCAGGCCCATCGTCATGGTGGGGCCGACGACCAGGTTCAGCAGCGGGATGCCGTTGTTGGCGAGCCCCTCCATGAACAGCAGCATCTCGGTCATGCCCTGGCCGGCGCCGCCGTAGGCCTCGGGCACCATGATGCCGAGGAAACCGTCGTCGGTGATCTGCTGGTACAGCTCGGCCGGCGGTTCGCTCTTCTCGGCGTAGGCCTTCCAGTACTTGTGGTCGAAGCGTTGCGACACGCGGTCGCCGTACTCGTAGACCATTCGTTGTTCCTGGGTGAGGGCGAAATCCATGCGTGACTCCTGTGACGTGATGCGGTGCTGCCGTCGTGCGTTGCGCTCAGACCTTGGCCGACGGGAAGTTCGCGGCGCGCTTCTCGCGCACCGCGGCCACGCCTTCCTTCGCGTCGTCGCCGAAGAAGCACAGCATCTCCATGGCCAGCGAGCTCTCGAAGATCGGGCGCGCCATGTTCATCCACCCGTTGAGCGAGCGCTTCGTGAAGCGGATCGCCTGCTGGCTGCCCGAGGCCAGCTTGTTGGCCACTTCCATCGCCTTGTCCATCAGTTGCGCACGCGGCACGCACAGGCTCACCAGGCCGATGCGCTCGGCTTCCTTGCCGGACACGAATTCGGCCGTCATTAGGTAGTACTTGGCCTTCGCCATGCCGCACAGCAGCGGCCAGCAGATCGCGGCGTGGTCACCGGCGGCCACGCCGAGCTTGACATGGCCATCGGTGATCTTGGCTTCCTCGGCCATGATGCTGATGTCGGCCATCATCGCCACGGCCAGGCCCGCGCCGACCGCCACGCCGTTGATCGCCGAGATCACCGGCTTGTCGCAGGCCATCACGTTGTAGACGATGTCGGAGGCCTCGTTCATCACGTTGCCGATGGTCGCGGGGTTGCCGACCATGTCGTTGACCCAGTTCAGATCGCCGCCGGCCGAGAACGCCTTGTCGCCGGCGCCGGTGATGACGACCACCTTGGTCTTCGGGTCGTCGTTGGCCACACCCCACACCTTGGTCAGTTCCCAGTGCAGCCGCGCGTTGGTGGCGTTCATCACCTCCGGGCGGTTGATGGTGATCAGCAGGATGCCGTTGGGCTTGTGGTCGAACTGGAGGAACTGGAAGTCGGAGTAGTTCATGGGAATGGTCCTGTTGCAGGGTGGAAGAGAAGTTCGCAACTCAGCGCAGTGCGGCGCGGCCGTTGTTGAGCACGACGACATCGCGCTCGACGACACGCGCCCGGAACGACACGACGCCGCCGTCGAGCCAGACCTCGGTACTGATCGTCTCGCCGGGATAGACCGGTGACGAGAAACGCGTCTCGATCGAGACGATGCGCGCGGGGTCGCCTGCGCCGGCCGCTTGGGTGATCGCCCAGCCGGCGATACCGTAGGTGGCCAGGCCGTGCAGGATGGGGCGCTCGAATCCTGCGGCGCGGGCCAGGGCGGGCTCGGCGTGCAGCGGGTTGTAGTCGCCCGACAGCCGATAGATCAGGGCCAGGCCGGGCGGGGTCTTGCGATCGACGACGTGGTCCGGCGCTCGCGTCGGCAACTCGTGCACCGGCTTGGTCGGTCCGGTTGGCCCGCCGAAGCCGCCGTCGGCGCGGCAGAAGGTGGTGGAGCCGAGCGTGGCGATCGGCTCGCCGCTGGCGGCGTCGGTGATGCGGCGTTCGGTGTAGATGAGCGCGCCCTTGCCGGTGCCCTTGTCGACGATGCCGGTGACCCGGGTGCGGCCGATCACTTCGCCCTCGGGCGCCGGGTGGCGGTGGATCGTCAGGCTCTGCTCGCCATGGACCAGGCGCACCGCGTCGACGCCGGTGGCCGGGTCCTTCAGCCACATGCCGGGGTAGCCGAGCACGACCGGCAGCGTCGGCAGCGTGACCAGATCCTTCTCGTAGACGTAGCGCAGTTCACCCTCGTCGGTGGGGTCGGCGCCCAGACCCAGCCCGAGCGCATACAGCATGGTGTCGCGCCGGGTGTAGCGATGGCGCACGTCCTCGAAGGGCCAGGCCATCAGCTTGTCGTAGTCGATCGCCATCGTGTCGACCTCAGACCGGATCCCAGGAGAAGACGACGTTCGACGTCTCCAGGGGGAAGAAGCTCTGCTTCATGGCCGGCAGCACGCGCTCGGCAATGGTCTCGGGCGTCCAGCCTTCTGCAGTGTGCATGCCGCGCACCGGGCGCGGCTGGCTCATCAGGAAGATCTCGTTGCCGCGCACGGCGAAGATCTGCGCCGTCACCTCGGCCGCGGCGTCGCTGGCGAGAAAGGCGGCCACCGGAGCGATCTGCGCGGTGTCGAGTTTCTTGAGTTTCTCGACACGCGCCTGTTGCTCAGGCGTCTCGGTCGGGATCGAGCCGATCATGCGGCTCCATGCGAACGGCGAGATGCAGTTGGAGCGCACGTTGTAGCGCTTCATGTCGCCCGCGATCGAGCGCGACAGGGCCACGATGCCGAGCTTGGCAGCACCGTAGTTGGCCTGGCCCAGATTGCCGATCAGGCCCGAGGTGGATGTCATGTGCACATAGGCACCCGACTGTTGCGTCTTGAAGTGCGGTGCCGCGGCGCGCGAGACGTAGAACGTGCCGTGCAGGTGGACGTCGATCACGGCGTGCCACTCCTCGATCGACATGTTGAAGAACAGCCTGTCACGCAGGATGCCGGCGTTGTTGACGACGATGTCGATGCGGCCGAAGCTGTCTGCGGCGCACTGGATGATGCGGTTGGCCGCCTTCCAGTCGGACACGCTGTCGGTGGAGAGCACCGCCTCGCCGCCGCCGGCCTTGATCTCGTCCACCACCTGCTGGCCGGGGCTGGCGTCACTGCCTTCGCCGCTGACCGAAGCACCGATGTCGTTGATGACGATCCTGGCGCCCTGGGCCGCCATCTGCAGCGCGATGTCGCGGCCGATGCCGCGGCCCGAGCCGGTGATCACCGCCACTTTGCCTTCCAGCATCGTGCCTTGGTTCATGGTTCCAAACTCCTGTCTCGTTGAATGCAATGAATCGGCGGTGAATCGCCGCGTGTCAGGCCGGCAGCTGCAGCACTTGGGTGGCGAGAATGTTGCGCTGGATCTCGTTGCTGCCGCCGTAGATGGTGGCGGGCCGGGCGTTGTAGAAGGTGGTCAGCACATCGATGCAGCCGCCCTCGACCTCGATGTCACCCGGCGTGCCGCCGCTGGCGCCGGCGATCTCGACCAGCAGGTTGGCCAGGCGCGAATAGGTCTCGGTGGCGAAGACTTTCAGTATCGACACGTCGGGGCCCAGCGTCTCGCCGCGTTTGACCTGGTCGACGAAACGGGTGTACAGCGTCCCCAGATCGGCCACGTCCAGCGCCAGCTGCGTGTAGCGATCGATGAACACGGGATCGTCGAACAAGCCCAGCAGTTCGGCTGCCTCGCGCACCCGGGCCAGCGCGTACTGGCTCTGCTTGGGGCTGCCGAGGAAGATGCGTTCGAAGCTGAGCAGCGCCTTGGCGATCGTCCAGCCCTTGTTCAGCTCGCCGACGCGCTGGCTGCGCGGGACGCGCACGTTGTCGAAGAAGACCTCGCAGAAGTCCTCGTTGCCGGCGATGTTGCGGATCGGGCGCACGGTGATGCCCGGCGTCTTCATGTCGGCGAGCAGGAAGCTGATGCCCTCCTGCTTCTTCGCGTTCTTGTCGGTGCGCACGAGCAGGAAGATGTGGGTGGCGTCCTGGGCCAGCGTGGTCCAGGTCTTCTGGCCATTGACGACGAAGTCGTCGCCGTCTTCCACCGCCTCGGTGCGCAGGCTCGCCAGGTCGGAGCCCGAGTTGGGCTCGGAATAGCCCTGGCACCAGATGTCCTCGCACGACAGGATTCGGGGCAGGTAGTGCGCGCGTTGTTCGTCGCTGCCGTGCTGGATGAGCAGCGGGCCGACCATGGAAATGCCCATGTCCGGCGCCCGGGCGACCCCGTGACGCTCCTGCTCCTCGATGAAGGCAATCAGCTTGTCGGGCGCCAGACCCATGCCGCCGTAGCGCACCGGCCAGCTCGGCGCCAGCCAGCCCTGGGCCGAAAGCTTGAGCGTCCAGTCTCGGATCTCGGCCCAGCGCAGGCGACGTTTGGGGTAACGCAGGGCTTCGGGGTAGTTGTGCTCGAAGAAACTGCGCACCCTGGCGCGGAAGTCCTCGGTGTCCAGGCTGTTCCAGTCGGTGGTGCTCATTCAGAGGCTCCCGGCAGCCGCGCAGCGTTGCGGCTCAGGGCCGCGAAGCGGCGGCGTTGCACGCCGGCGTTGCCCAGCCAGGCCGACAGCACCAGCGCGCGCTGCACGTACAGACCCAGGTCGCAGTCGTCCGTGACGCCGATGGCCCCGTGCAGCTGGATCGACTCACGGGCGATCGTCAGCGCGGCCTCCGAGCAGCGCGCCTTGACGCGGGCGGCGAGCAATGCCCGCTCGCTGCCGGCGCAGCCCCGGTCGAGTTCGGCCAGCACCTGGGCGACGAGGGCGGCGCTCAGTTCCTGCTGGATCAGCATGTCCACCGCGCGGTGCTGCAAGGCCTGGAAGCTGCCGATCGGCTTGCCGAACTGCTTGCGCGTGCGCAGGTAGTCCAGCGTCATCGACAGCATCCGTCTGGCCACCGACACCAGCTCGACGCCGGTCAGCACCAGCGTTTCGTCGTAGGCCGCGGCGAGCGCGTCGCCTGCGGCCGGGCCGATGGCCAGCAGGTGGGTCGCAGGCACGGTGACGTTGTCGAACTGCAGGCGCGCGGCGAACGTGCCATCGGCGAGCCGGTCCACGTTCCTGACCAGCCCAGCGCACTGCGCGGGCAGCCAGACCAGCGCCATGCCCTCCGACGATGAAGCGCTGACGATGTAGCCGGTGGCGGCCGCGCCCGGCCGGACGTGACGCTTGCCCCCGCGCAGCATGAGCTGATCGCCCTCGCGAACACAGACCGCGGCCGGTTCGGCGGGGCGGCCCCGAGCGTCGAAGCTGGCAGCGCCGGAGGCGTCCTCCTGCCAGGCCACGGCGGGCAGCGCGCGGCCATCGCCCAACTCCGCGAGCAGTGCGTTCGCCGTCGTGCTGCCGGCGCAACTCTGCAGCAGGCGGCCGGCGAACACCAGCACCGGGGTCACGGGCTCGGGTGCGGCCTGCGCGGCCAGAGCCGCGGCCACTTCGGCCATCTCGGCAAAGCCCTGTCCGTAGCCGCCGGCGGACTCGGGCACCAGCAGCCCGGTCCAGCCCTGAGTTGCCAAGGCATTCCAGAAGCGCAGGTCGAAGCCCGGCGCCTTGGAGCGCAGCGCGCGCGCGCGCGTGGCAGGTGATTCCCGGGTGGCGAAGGTGAGGGCGCTGGAGCGCAGCATTTCGAGTTGCTGCGGGCGGTCTGGATCGGCGATGACGGCGGACATGGGACGCGATGCGATGGTGCGGGTTGCGGGTTTCGAAGGATCAATATGACTTGGGCAGGCCCAGCACCTTCTCGGCGATGAAGCACAGGATCAGCTGCGGGCTGATGGGGGCCACGCGCGGGATCAGCATTTCGCGCAGGTAGCGCTCGACCTGGTACTCCTTGGCGTATCCGAAGCCGCCCAGCGTGGCCATGGCACGCTGGCAAGCGTTGAAGCCGGCCTCGGCGGCCATGTACTTGGCGGCATTGGCGTCGGCGCCGCAGTTCAGCTTATGGTCGTACTTCCAGGCGCCGCGCATGGCCATCAGCCATGCCGCCTCGAGTTCCATCCATGACTGCGCCAGCGGGTGCTGGATGGCCTGGTTCTGGCCGATCGGGCGGTCGAAGACGATGCGTTCGCTGGCGTACTTGACGGCCCGCTCCAGCGCCGCCTGGCCCAGGCCGACGGCCTCGCCGGCGATCAGGATGCGCTCGGGGTTCATGCCGTGCAAGATGTACTCGAAGCCGCGTCCCTCCTCGCCGATGCGGTCTTCGACCGGCACCTTCAGCCCGTCGATGAACAGCTGGTTGGAATCGACGGCCTTGCGACCCATCTTGTCGATCTCGCGCACCTCGACGAACTGGCGGTCGAGGTCGGTGTAGAACAGGCTCAGGCCGAGCGTCGGTTTCGGGCAGTCCTCGGCGGCGGTGGTGCGGGCCAGGATCAGCATCTTGTTGGCCACCTGGGCGGTCGAGATCCAGACCTTCTGCCCCGACAGGACGTAGTGGTCGCCCCGGTGTTCGGCGCGCGTCTTGAGTTTGGTGGTGTTCAGGCCGGTGTTGGGCTCGGTGACGGCGAAGCAGGCCTTTTCCTTGCCGGCGATCAGCGGCGGCAACATGCGGCGTTTCTGCGCATCGCTGCCGAACACGACCACCGGCTGCAGGCCGAAGATGTTCATGTGCACCGACGAGGCCCCCGACAGCCCGGCGCCCGAGCGAGCGATGGCGGTCATCATGACCGTCGCTTCGGCGATGCCCATGCCGCTGCCGCCGTACTCCGTCGGCATGCAGATGCCCAGCCAGCCTCCGGCGGCGAGGGCGTCGTACAGCTCGTGCGGGAACCCGCCGTCGCGGTCGCGCTGCAGCCAGTAGTCGTCGCCGAAGTTGGCGCAGATGCGGCCGATCGCCTCGCGGATGGCCTCGTGTTCGCGGTTGTCGCTGAAGTCCATCTTCTTGGTCTCGGGGCCTAAAAGGTCATGGCCAGGCGCGTGCCCTGGTCGATGGCACGCAGTGCATCGAGTTCGGCGGCAAGCTCGGCGCCGCCGATGACCTGGGGTGCCAGCCCCTGGCTGCGCAAGGCGTCGGCCAGCGTGGTCTCGGACTCCTGCCCGGCGCAGATGACGATGGTGTCGACGTCCAGCACGCGGGCCTCCGCGCCGACGCGCAGGTGCAACCCGGCGTCGTCGATGCGTTCATAAGTGCAGCCCGACAGGGTCTGCAGCCCGCGCTGTTCGAGCCGGGCGCGCAGCGCCCAGCCGGTCGACAGGCCCAGCGTGCGGCCGGGCTTCTCCGGCTTGCGCTGCAGCAGCGTGACGCTGCGAAGCGGCCGGGGTGACAGCGGCGGCTTCAGGCCGCCGGGTGCGTCGGGCGCGGTGTCGACGCCCCATTCGGAGAAGAAGGCGCCGACGCCCTCGGCGGCGCCGTGGTCGGCACTGTTCTCTGCACCATGGGGCGCCAGCTCGTGAAGCAGGTACTCGGCCACGTCGAAGCCGATGCCGCCCGCGCCGATGATGGCCACGCGACGGCCCGCCTGCCTGCGCCCCGAGAGCAGGTCGGCATAGCCCATCACCTTGGGATGGTCCAGGCCTTCGATTCGTGGGGAACGCGGACGCACGCCGGTGGCCACGACGATGTGGTCGAACTTCGCCGCAGCCAGTTCGTCCGCGCCCGGCCGCTGGCCGAGGCGCAGTTGCACTCCCTCTTGCTCCGTGCGGGCTTCGAAGTAGCGAACCAGCTCGTGGAACTCCTCCTTGCCAGGCACCGCGCGAGCCAGGTTGAGCTGGCCACCAATGGACGGGGCGGCCTCGTACAGCGTCACCTCATGGCCGCGCTCCGCTGCGGTCACCGCGCAGGCCAGCCCGGCCGCCCCGGCGCCGACGACCGCGACGCGATGCTTGGCCTTGGGCGCCGGCATCTGAAGGAACTCCAACTCGCGACCAGCGCGTGGGTTGACCAGGCAGGACGTGGGCCGGCCGTTGAAGATGAAGTCCAGGCAAGCCTGGTTGCAGGCGATGCAGGTATTGATGGTGTCCGGGCGACCGGCCGCCGCCTTGCGCACGAAGTCGGCGTCGGCCAGGAACGGCCGCGCCATCGACACCATGTCCGCGTCGCCGCTGGCCAGGATCTCCTCGGCCACGTCCGGGGTGTTGATGCGGTTGGAGACGATCAGCGGGATGCCGATGGCACGCTTGATGCGTGCCGCGGCGAAACGAAAGGCGGCGCGCGGCACCAGGTAGGCGATGGTCGGGACTTTGGCCTCGTGCCAGCCGAACCCGGTGTTGATGACGTCGGCGCCGGCGGCCTCGACGGCCTGAGCCAGCGCGATGACCTCGTGCGCCGGTGCGCCGCCCTCGACCAGGTCGAGCGCCGACAGGCGGTACATGATCAGGGCCTCGGGCCCCAGCCGCCGGCGAGTGCGGCGCACGATTTCCACCGGCAGGCGGTGGCGGTTGGCCATGCTGCCGCCAAATTCGTCGGTTCGGTTGTTGCAGCGCGTGGTGGTGAACTGGTTGATCAAGTAGCCTTCCGAGGCCATCACCTCGACGCCGTCGAAGCCGGCTTGCATCGCCAGTTCGGCACAGTTGACGAAGTCGTCGATCGTTTGCCAGACCTCGGCGGTGCTCAGGGTGCGCGGCACGCGGCGGTTGATCGGCGACGGAATGCTGGACGCGCCGACGAGTTGCGCCGTCTTGCCGTAGCGTCCGGTATGCAGCACCTGCAGCAGGATCTTGCCGCCTTCGGCATGCACCGCGTGCGGGATGGGCCGCAGCGCATGGGCTTGTTCTGGTGTCATGAGCCGGGGGCCGTGGTCGTCCAGCAGCGCCTCCAGGTTCATTGCGAAGCCGCCGGTCACGATCAACGCGGCGCCGCCGCGTGCGCGTTCGGCGTAGAAGGCGGCGAGCCGCTCGACACCGCGCTCCAGACCGTCGAGGCCGGTGTGCATCGAACCCATCAGGGTGCGGTTGCGCACGGTATGGGCGCCCAGCCGCAGCGGCGAGAGGAGGGTGGTGAATGCGGGTGGGGCGGTCATGGCAGAGTCGGCATCCTACAGCTAACTAACGTACGTTCGATGATATAGTCGATCTCTGCCTGCGACAGTCGCCAGGCCCCTAGGGTTTCCACGGCCCCGGGTGGTAGCCGCCGGTGACCTGCAGTGCGATGCTCGTCAACAACCCTGCAAGAAGCTTCATCAGGTCCAGACATGACTGCCGCTGCCCACGAACCCGCCGTTCCCACTGCCGACTACCTCGCGCCCGGGCGCTTCGTCGACAGCGACCATCCGGCGGTGCAGGCGTTCGCCCATGCCCATGCCGACGCCGCGATGACGCCACGCGACATTGGTGTCAAGCTGTACTACGCCGTGCGCGACGGCTTCCGCTACGACCCGTATCACTTCGACATGTCGGAAGCGGGTCTCAAGGCCAGCCAGGTGGTGGCGAGTGGGCGCGGCTTCTGCGTGCCCAAGGCGACCTTGCTGGCCGCTGCGGCGCGCGTGCTCGGTGTGCCGGCCCGCCTGGGCTTTGCCGACGTGCGCAACCACCTCACCAGCCCGCGACTGCGCGAGATGATGAAGAGCGACGTGTTCGCCTACCACGGCTACACGGAGTTGCTGATCGACGGCCGCTGGCTCAAGGCCACCCCGGCCTTCAACCTGAGCCTGTGCCAGAAGGCCGGCGTCAAGCCGCTGGAGTTCGACGGCAGCGCCGATTCGATCTTCCACGAGTTCGACAACCAGGGGCGGCGCCACATGGAGTACATCAGCGACCGTGGCGCCTATGTCGATGTGCCGCGAGAGGAAATGCTGCGGGCCTTCGAACGCCTGTACCCCAACTACCGGAGCTGGATGCAGCATACCGGCAGCGCCGACTTCGAGACGGATGTCGGACGGCGTTCCTAACCCCTTTGTGATCCAACAAGGAGTTCCCATGCAGCGAGGATCAGGTGATCGCGTCCATCCATTGGGTTGGCGGAAAGCTGCATGGCGCTGTTCAGCGAGGGTCGTTGGTGTTCTGCGGGATGCTGCGGCGGTGATCGCCGCGGGTATCGCGCTTTTTTACGTGCAGTCAGCAATCGCCGAGCCGGGCGTGACGGCGCAGAGCGTGCTCATCGGACAGAGCGTTTCTCTCACTGGGCCCCTGGGCGCCATTGGCACGGACTACAGCGAAGGATTCAAGGTCGGCCTGGAGGACGTCAACCGGCGGGGAGGTGTTCACGGCCGCAGCATCAAGCTGATTCAAATGGACGATGGCTATGCGGCGCCACGGGCATTGGCGAACACCGTGAAGATGCTGGACGAAGACGGCGTGTTCATGCTCGTCGGCAGTCTGGGCACCGCGCCCGTCGCGGCGGTGCTACCCTTGATCGCCGAACGCCGGGTGCCGCTGTTTGCGGCGTTCACCGGTGCCGACAGTTTGCGCCGCGAACACAATCGATACCTGTTCACGGTCATGGCGTCATATGGCGTTGAAGCCGAGAAGATGGTTCAGCATCTGACGACCATCGGCCACAAGTCGATAGCCGTGGCGTACCAGAATAATGCGTTCGGCAAGGATGGACTGGCGGGCGCAGAGGCCGCGCTGAAGAAGCGTCAGATGACGCCAGTGGTCGCGGCTTCGATCGAGACGGATGCGCGCGATGCCATCACCGCGGCGCAGACGATAGCGCGAGCCAAACCGCAGGCCGTGCTCGTCATGATGGCCGGCAAGGCGACGATTGAGTTCACGCGCGAGTTCAGAAAGCTGGACACCGCCGCGCAAGTGCTGATGCTTTCGGTGGCTGACACCAATCAGCTCTTGCGCGAACTCGGAAAGCAGGCCGCCGGGATCGTGGTAGCGCAGACGATGCCAGCACCGTTCCTAGAGAAGTCTCCTCTGTCGAAAGAGTTCAGAACGCTGATGAAGGCAGCCGGGAAGGACGATCACATCGGCTATGCAGCGATGACAGGCTTCGTCGCGGCCAAGGCATTCGCGAAGGCGCTGCTACTTGCAGGCCCCGAACCGACGCGCGAACGGTTCATCGTTGCAGTCCAAAACAGCCGCAGCATGGACCTGAATGGTTTCCAATTGAGCTTTGCGGCCGGCCAGCATCACGGGGGGCGCTACGTCGAGCTGACCATGATCCGCCCTGGCAAGTCGCTGTTTGTCTACTGATGAACGGTCCCAGCAGCCATCGAGTGTCACCGCCGCGGTGCATCGTCGAATCACGAGAATCGCGGGCAAGAGGTCGGCCGTACAACCGAGGGGCGCCGTTGATGCGTCGGCTCCATGGATGTGGCTGAGCGTCGCGAGTTCTGCGGGTTCGACGGCGGCTCGTGGGTTGCCGATGTTGCCGGGCCCGAAGCTGCGCCCACCGTGCTGCTGCTGCATGGCGGTGGCCAGACCCGGCATGCCTGGGGCGGCACGGCGCTCGCCATGGCGCAGGCCGGATGGCGCTCCGTCGCGCTGGACCTTCCAGGGCATGGCGAGTCGGCCTGGTCGGTGCACGGGGACTACCGCATCGAGACGATGTCGCGCGACATGGCCCGTTTCTGCCACGCTCTGGGATCGCCGCTCGCCTTGGTGGGTGCCTCGCTCGGCGGCATGATCGGCATGGCGATGGCCGCGCGGAGCGACGCACCGCCCATCGCTGCCCTGGCCCTGGTGGACATTGCTCCGCGCGTCGAGGCCAAGGGTGTCGACCGCATCGTCGAGTTCATGCGCGCGCATCCGGATGGCTTTGCGACGCTGCAGGATGCGGCTCGCCACATCGCCAGCTACCGGGGCCGCCCGGTCATGGCCCACCCGCGCGGATTGCGGAAGAACCTGCGCCTGAATCGGGCGGGGCGTTGGACCTGGCACTGGGACCAACGCCTGATGAACGACGAGAACCACAACCACCGCAACGATCCGGCGTTCTTCGAGCGCGCCCTGGCGGGCTATGCAGGCCCGCTGATGTTGGTGCGCGGCGCGCGCAGCGACGTGATCAGCCCAGCGGGCGCAGAGCAGTTCCAGCAGACGTTTCCGCTGGCCCGATTCGTCGCGCTGGCCGGCGCCGGGCACATGGTGGCAGGCGACGCCAACGATGCTTTCACCGCCACCCTGATCGAGTTCCTGCGAGAGGTCATGCCGCCTTCGACGCCATCAGTGCCAGCGCCGTCCGAGCCATCCACCACTTTGTCAGCCGCCAACGGAGAACCCGCGCCGTGACCCTCAGATCCTTCACACTCCACGACCAGATCGAACGCAATGCCCTGCTGCATGGCAGCGGCACGGCCTTCGTCGCCGACGGGCAGTCGATCACCCACGCGCAGTACGCAGCGCGCGTTGCGAGCCTGGCCGCCGGATTGGCGGGTGAAGGGATCACGGTGGGCGATCGTGTTGCCATCCTGGCGCACAACGGTCAGGCCTATGTCGACGTCATCGGCGCCGCAGCCCGTCTGGGCGCCCTCGTGGTGCCGATCAATTGGCGCCTGTCTGCCGAGGAAGTGGCCCATGTGCTGTCGGATACCACGCCCAAGCTGCTGATCGTCGCGCCGGACCTGCAGCCGCTGGTGGCAGGTGCCGACATCGCTGGGGTGCGCAAGTACACCACCGGCCCCGGCGCGGATGCCGGTGCGGCCGGGTCGGCGCTGGCAAGCCTGTATCTGGAGGGCGCCGCCCCGACGCCCGCGGCGATCGGTGACGATGCCGGGCTGTTGATCGTGCACACCGCCGCCGTCGGCGGACGGCCACGCGGCGCGGTGCTGTCGCACCGCGGCTTGCTGGCAGCGGCGACCAAGTCGGCCCACGCGTGGAACCTGACTGTCGCCGACGTACAGGTCGGTGTGCTGCCCCTGTTTCACCTCGCCGGCATCGGAATGACGCTGGCCCTGATGGTCGCCGCCGGCGCCACGGTCCTGCTGCCGCGATTCGATCCCAAGGCCGTCGTGGGGCTGATCGACGAACAGCGCGGCAGCGTCATGGGTTCGTTCCCACCGATGCTGGGCGCCGTGCTCGACGCCGCTGCGGCCGCAGGATCCAAGCTCCGGGGCCTGCGCATCATGACGGGCATTGATGCGCCGGACACGCTGGCGCGCTTCGCAGCCGATTGCCCGCATGCCAGCTTCTGGGTCGCGTATGGCCAGACCGAGACCTCCGGCTCGGTATCGACCTCCCGCTATGCCGACCGGCCCGGCAGCGCGGGCCTTCCGGTCGAGCAGCACACGGTGGCCGTCGTCGACGACGAAGACCGGCCTGTCGCCCAAGGCATGGCGGGCGAGATCGTGGTGCGCGGGCCGATGGTCTTCAACGGCTACTGGAACTGCGACGCCGACAACGCCTTCACCTTCCGCGGCGGCTGGCACCACACCGGCGACATGGGCCGTTTCGACGCCGACGGCTACCTCTGGTACGTCGGCCGCTCGCCGGCCAAGGAACTGATCAAGCCAGGCGGCGAAAACGTCTACCCGGCCGAGGTCGAGCGTGCGCTGCGCGAGCACCCGGCACTGAGCGAGGCGGTCGTGTTCGGGGTGCCTGATGCGCAGTGGGGCGAGGCGATCAAGGCGGTGTGCGTGCTCCAGCTCGGCCAGACGCTGGCGGCCGACGCGCTGATCGAGTTCGTCGGCCAGCGCATCGCACGCTACAAGAAGCCCAAGCACGTCGTCTTCGTCGCCGCGCTGCCGAAGACGGCCGCGGGCGGCATTGACCGGGCGGCCGTCAAGGCCGCGCATGCCGCGGCCTGACGGCCATGTCAGCCCGGTGTGCTCAGCCCGCCGTTGACGCTCAGCGTCTGGCCGGTGATGGCATCGGACTCCGGGCCGGCGAAAAACGCCACAGCCTGCGCGATGTCGGCGCAGTGCACCGGAAACAGCATGCGCTTTCTCAGGTTGTCGATCATCCCTTGGCCGTGCGCGCCGGCCAGCGCGGGCGAGCCGCCGCCCCAGCGAGGTTCGGCGTCCCAGATGTAGCTCATCGCCACGGCGTTGATGCGGATGCCGTCGCGCCCGAGTTCGCGCGCCAGCACCCGGCACATCTGCATCATGCCGCCCGTGGCGCCACCGATGAAGGACTCGCCCACCGTGGCAACGCGCCCGGCATCGGTGCCGATGGTCACGATCTTGCCGCGGCGCTGTGCGCGCATCGCCGCCGCCGCAGCCTGGATGGCGTGCGCACGCGTCAGCCAGTGCGAGCGGATATAGGTCTCGAAGTCGGCTTCTTCCATCTCCATGAACAACTTGAAGGCCAGGGAGTCGCTGCTGGCGCCGGCGCCGCTGGCCACCAGCACGTCGAGCCGGCCGTGGCGTTGCACGATACGCCCGACCATCGCCCGCACCGCCTCGGGGTCCGTCAGATCGGCGGCTTCAAATTCGGCGCGGCCTCCGGCGTTCTGGATCTCTTCGACCACGGCCTGACCGCTGTGGGCGTTGCGGCCGTTGACGATGACATGGGCGCCGCGGCGCGCCAGTTCCTGCGCTGCAGCGCGGCCGATATAGGCCGTGGCACCGGTGATGAGGGCAATCCGATCTTGAAGTGTTTGCATGTTCGTCCTATCGTGCGACCTAACGGTTGTTTGGTTCAATGGCATTGTCGAGGAGTTTGAGGTCGATGGGAAAACCCGAAGCCGTGATCGTCGGTGTCGCCGACGTCGCGTTGAAAGACGGCAAGGTACTGACGCCGATGTCGGTGCTGCAGCTGCAGGCACTGGCGGCGCGCGATGCGTTGGCCGACGCCGGCATCCCGATGCGCGAGGTCGACGGCCTGCTCACGGCCGGCATGTGGGGTGTGCCGGGGCCAGGGCAACTCGCCACAGTCACGCTGTCCGAGTACCTGGGTATCGTGCCACGCTTCGTCGACGGCACCAACATCGGAGGCTCGGCTTTCGAGGCCCATGTCGCACACGCGGCCATGGCCATCGAGGCCGGGCGCTGTGAGGTGGCGCTGATCACCTACGGCAGCCTGCAGCGCAGCGAAGCCAGCCGCAACCTGGCTGGGCGGCCTTCCGTGCTGACCATGCAATACGAGACACCCTGGGGCATGCCCACGCCCATTGGGGGCTACGCGCTGGCGGCGATGCGCCACATGCACGAGTTCGGCACCACCTCGGAACACCTGGCCGAGATTGCAGTGGCCACGCGCAAGTGGGCAGCGCTGAACCCGGGTGCGACGAATCGCGGGCCGCTGTCGATCGACGACGTGCTGAACAGCCCGATGATCTCGGACCCGCTGCACCTGCTCGACGCCTGCCTGGTCACCGACGGCGGCGGCGCCATCGTCATGACCACCGCGGCGCATGCCAAGGCGCTGGGCCGCAAGGCCGTGCACGTGCGCGGCTACGGCGAGGCGCACACCCACTGGACCATCGCCGCGATGCCCGACCTGGCACGCTTGACGGCCGCCGAGGTGGCCGGACGCGATGCCTTCGCGATGGCCGGCATCGGCCACGAGGCCATCGACGTGGTCGAGCTCTACGACTCGTTCACCATCACCGTGCTGCTCACGCTCGAGGCCCTGGGCTTCTGCCAGCGCGGCGAGGGCGGGGCCTTCGTTGCCGGCCAGCGCACCGCGCCGGGTGGCCCGTTCCCGCTGAACACCAACGGCGGCGGACTCTCCTACGCCCACCCGGGCATGTACGGCATCTTCCTGCTGATCGAGGCCGTGCGCCAGCTGCGCGGCGAGTGCGGCGAGCGGCAGATCAAGGACGCCGTCACCGCCCTCGTCCACGGCACCGGCGGAACGCTGTCCAGCGGCGCCACCTGCATCCTTTCCACCCGCTGAGCAGCGACGACCACCATGTACGACAAGCCCCTGCCCGTTGTCGACCCCGAAAGCGCACCTTACTGGTCGGCGCTGAAGGACAAGCGCCTGATCCTCAAGTACTGCCGCGATTGCGGACGGCACCACTTCTACCCGCGCGCGCTGTGCCCGCATTGCCACTCCGACGCGCTCGAATGGTCGGATGCGCGTGGCACCGGCACCATCTACAGCTTCACCATCGCCCGGCGTCCGGCCGGCCCGGCCTTCAAGGCCGACGCGCCCTACGTGGTGGCCGTGATCGACCTCGACGAGGGTGCGCGCATGCTGACCAACATCGTCATCGACGATGTCGAGGCGGTGCGCATCGGCCAGCGGGTGGCAGTGCATTTCGATGCCGTCACCGACGACATCACGCTGCCCAAGTTCAGGCTGGCCCGAGATCCGGCATGAATTTCGACATCGAGCCCGACACCACGGCCATTGCCGAGGCCGTGCTGCGTTTCATCGAGCGCGAGGTGCTGCCGCTGGAGGCCCGACACCAGGCCGTGCTGGGCAGCGAGCGCTCCCTGTTCCACGCCGACGGCCGCTACGTGCCCGAGGCGCTGGCGCTGCGCCGCCAGGTGCGCATGCGCTCGGCCGAACTCGGCTACTACAACCTGTTCGGCGACGAGAAGCTCGGCGGCGCCGGCCAGGGCGCGCAGGTGATGGCCCATGTGCAGGAGGCCATCAACCACCGCTTCGGGCCGGGGCATCCGCTGATCCAGACCGTGGTGCTGCCATCGCCGTTCACCAACGGCCTGTCGCCGGTGCTGCGCCACCTGGACGCCAGCGTCTTCGAGCGCTACCGAGACGGCATCGCCAGCGGCGAGAAGACGCTGTGCTTTGCGCTCAGCGAGCCCGACGCCGGGTCCGACGTGTTTGCGATGAAGACCCGCGCCGTACGCGACGGCGAGCACTGGGTTCTCAGTGGCACAAAGCAGTGGATCACCAACTCGCCATATGCCGACCATGCGATGGTGTTCGCGCTGACCGACCCCGAGGCCGCAGCGCAGCACAAGGGTGGCGTCACCGGCTTCTTCGTCGACACGCACACGCCGGGTTTCAGCGTGCCGCGACTGATCAACACCGTCGGCCACCTGGGCGGTGACACCGGCGTGGTGGTGCTGGACAACGTTCGCGTGCCCGACGATCACCGCCTGGGTGCCGTCGGCCGCGGCCTCGCGGTGGCGATGGACGGAGTCAACGCCGGCCGCATGGGCATGGCCGCCACCTGCCTGGGCTTGGCGCGCTGGGCGCTGGACCAGGCCATCGAATATGCCAAGGTGCGCAAGACCTCGGGCGTGCCGATCGCCGAGCACCAGGCGGTGCAGTTCATGCTTGCCGATTGCGCCATGGACATCTACGCCGCCAAGTCGATGATCCAGAACTGTGCATGGCGCATCGATCAGGGTCAGCCGGCCACCGCGCAGGTCAGCATGGTCAAGGCGTTTTCCACCGAGATGCTGGGCCGGGTGATGGACCGCAGCATCCAGGTGCATGGCGCCATGGGCCTGACCAACGAGCTGCGCATCGAGGAAGGATACCGCTTTGCCCGCGTGATGCGCATCCCCGACGGCACTGCCGAGATCCAGCGCCGCACGATCGCTCGCCAGTTGCTGGCCGGGCGCGGCGGGCTGTAGCAGCGCTTGCCGACCGCCGTCTTGACACGGTGCATCCCCAGTGAGCGACACGGTACCAGAACTGGTCAGCGTGTTTGCCAGCACCACGTCGCTGCTGACCGAAGCGGCGGTACTGATCGAGTTGCCTTCGCGCCGCCTGGTCCAGGTCAATCGGTTGTTCTTCGATACGCTGGCCTACGCGCCGCATGAGGTGATCGGCTGCACGCCCCAGCAGGGTGGCTGGTGGCCCGACGTCGCCGTGATGGAGCAGTTCATCGCCGACGCGGCCGCCGGCGGCGTGGTTGAGCATGTGGCCACCGTACGCACGCGCGACGGCAGCAGCCTGCGCTCCCGGGCCCGTGCCACGGTGCTGCAGGCCAGCGGCGGGGCCAGCTATCTGCAGGTCATCACCAGCCGGCGCCGCGACATGGGGTCGGTGCGGCTGGAGCACGAGCTGATGTTCAAGCACGTGCCTGCGGGCGTCGCGCTCACCCGCAACGGCACTTTCGTCCACACCAACCCGGCCTTCGACCGCATCTTCGGCTGGGTGCCGGGCAGCTTGGCCGGGCAGCCCGGCCGCGTGTTGTGGCCCAGCGATGAGGTCTACGCCGACATCGGGCGCCGCATCGGACCGGGCCTGGCCCGCGGCGAGCCGGTTGAACTGGAGTTCCCCGACATGGTGCGGCCCGACGGCACAACGCGTGCGCTGCGCCTGCTGGCCCAGGCGGTGGAGCCCGAGCGCGGCGCCGACGGCGGGACGCTGTGGATCTGCGAGGACATCACCGAGCGCCTCCAGCTGACGCGCCACCTCGAGGAATCTCGCAACCGCGCCGAACAGGCCAGTCGCACCAAGAGCCAGTTCCTCGCCAACATGAGCCATGAACTGCGCACACCGCTGAACGCGCTGCTGGGTCTGGCGCGCCTGCTTCAGCAGGGCGCGGGCAGCCGGCAGCGCCGGCGCGAGTACCTCGACCTGATGGCCGACAGCGCCAAGAGCCTGTCGTCCATCGTCTCCGACATTCTCGACCTCTCCAAGATCGAGGCCGGGCGGCTCGACATCGATGTGACGCCCATGGACCTGCATCAACTGGCGCACTCGCTGCACCGCTCGTTCGGCGTTCTGTCGCGCGCGCGAACTCGAATTCAGCCTCCACATCGACCCTGGGGTGCCCGAGGTGGTCGAGGGCGACCCGCTGCGGGTGCGCCAGATCCTGGCCAACTTCATCAACAATGCGCTGAAGTTCACGGCCACAGGCTCGGTGCAGATCCGTATCGAGTGCGCTGCCGGGTCGAACGTGCGGCTGGCGGTACACGACACCGGACCCGGCTTTGACGACGCGACCCGTCAACGGCTGTTCTTGCCGTTCAGCCAGGCCGACGAATCCACAACACGCCGCTTCGGCGGCACGGGGTTGGGTCTGTCCATCTGCCGCGAACTGGCTGCCCTGATGGGCGGAGCCGTCGGCGCGGACAGCGTGCCCGGGCAGGGAAGCGTCTTCTGGGCCGAGTTGCCCTTGCCACCGTCCGCGCGCCCGCCTTCGGCGTCCGACTTCGCCGGGCTCGACGCCGCCGCACTCGCCGACCTGAACGTTCTTGTGGTGGAGGACAACGACGTCAACATGATGATCTGCGTGGCCCTGCTCGAGCAGCGCGGCGCGCGTGTGGTTCAAGCGGCAGACGGCCGGCTGGCGCTGCAGGCCGTCCGGGAGCACGCTGCACAAGGGCGGGCCATCGATCTCGTGCTGATGGACCTGCAGATGCCCGTGATGGGAGGGCTGGAGGCGACGCGGCTGCTGCGTGTGGAGTACAAGCGTTTCGAGTTGCCGATCATCGGCCTGTCCGCTGCGGCCTTTGCCTCCGAGCGGGCCGAGGCGTTGGCTGCCGGGATGAACGACTTCGTCGTCAAGCCGATCGAACCGCACAAGCTCGAGCGCGCCATCATTCGCGCAGCATCGGAGCGCATGGAGAGTTTGCGATGAACACAGCCACAATTCACGTGGCGCGCCTGGCCGGCGCCATCGGCGCCGAGATCTCCTGCGTCGATCTACGTGAACCCCTGTCTGCCGAACAGCGCGCTGCAGTGCGCCGCATCTGGCTCGAGCACGGCGTCGTGTTCCTGCGCGACCAGCCGCTGACGCCGGACCAGTTCATGGCCTTTGCCCAGGTGATCGGTACGCCGGTGGAGTACCCCTTCGTCCATGGCATCGCCGGCTACCCGAAGATCATCGAAATCAAGAAGCTCGCGCATGAGACGGTCAACTTCGGCGGTGTCTGGCACACCGACACAGCCTATCTCGAGCGGCCTCCGATGGCCACGCTGCTGCTGGCGCGCGAGGTGCCTCCGCAGGGCGGCGACACCTTGTTTGCCAGCCAGGTGGCGGCCTACGAGGCCTTGTCGGACGGCATGAAGCGCCTGCTGGCGACCCTGGGGTGCGTGAACAGTTCGGACAAGGCCGACACCTCGCGCACCCGTGAAGACCGCATCGCGGAAGGTGGCCGCGGCGAGCGGCGCAGCTACGAGGCCGTGCACCCGGCGGTGCGTGTTCACCCCGAAACCGGCCAGCGCGCGCTGTACATGAACGCCGGCCACACGGTGCGCTTTGCCGGCATGACCGAAGCCGAGAGCGCGCCATTGCTGGCCTTCCTCTTCGAGCATCAGAAGAAGGAGGAATTCACCTGCCGCTTTCGCTGGCAGGAAGGCTCGCTCGCGTTGTGGGACAACCGCTGTGTGCAGCACTACCCCATCAACGACTATCACGGGCACCGCCGCGTGATGCACCGCATCACGCTGGAAGGCGATGTACCCCAAGGCTGAGCGTCCCGCGCGACCGAGTTCGGCGCTGGCCGGCTCCGTCACGGGGCCCGATGGCGCGCCAAGCGTCGGCCCGCTGACGGGCCTGAACGAGGACTGGCGGCGCCGCAGCCTGGCGGCGGTCTGGCATCCCTGCACGCAGATGAAGCTGCACGCGGCCGACGGCGCCGCGCAGCCACTGGTCCCGATCGCTCGCGCCGAGGGAGTCTGGCTGCACGACTTCGAAGGCCGGCGCCTGCTCGACGGCATCAGCTCCTGGTGGGTGAACCTGTTCGGCCACAACCACCCGGCGATCCGCGCCGCGCTGGTCGAGCAGCTGAACGAGTTGGACCATGTGATGCTGGCCGGCTTCACACACGCTCCGGTGGTCCAGCTGTCCGAACGTCTGGCCGCATTGACCGGCCTTGGCCACGCCTTCTACGCCAGCGACGGCGCCTCGGCCGTCGAGATCGCGCTGAAGATGAGCGCGCACCACTGGCGCAACGCCGGCCGGCCGGCCAAATGCCGTTTCGTCGGCGTGGCCGGCGGTTATCACGGCGAAACCGTCGGCGCGCTGGCGGTGACCGACATCGCCTTGTTCCGCGAGGCCTACGCGCCGCTGCTGCGCCTGGCTGCGACGGTGCCGAGCCCCGATGCGCGCGCGGCCGGCGACGGCGAGGACGCCGCCGCAGCGGCCGAGCGTGCCGCGGCCGCGCTGGCCGACTGGTTGGCCGCGCACCACGCGCAGACCGCCGCGCTGATCGTCGAGCCTTTGGTGCAATGCGCCGCCGGCATGGCCATGCACCACCCGCGTTACCTGCAGCGCGCCCGTGAACTCTGCGATCGTTACCAGGTGCACCTGGTGCTGGACGAGATTGCGGTCGGCTTCGGCCGCACCGGCACCCTGTTCGCGCACCAGCAGGCCGGCATCCGGCCCGACCTGCTGTGTCTGTCCAAGGGCCTGACCGGCGGCACGCTGCCGCTCTCGGTCGTGCTGAGCACCGATGCGATCTACGCCGCCTTCTACGACGATGCGGTGGCGCGCGGTTTCTTGCATTCGCACAGCTACACCGGCAACCCGCTGGCCTGCCGCGCCGCGCTGGCCACGCTGGACCTGTTCGAGCAGACCGATGCGCTGCGCAGCAACGTTGTCACCGCCGCGCGCCTTGCCGCGCTGTTCGAGCCGCTGTCGATGCACCCCAGGGTGCGCCATGCACGCCGGCAGGGGATGATCTTCGCGTGGGACGTGGCGAGCAGCTTGCCCGACTTCGCGCGCCGCTATGCTCGCCACGCGCTCGAGCAAGGAGTGCTGCTGCGCCCGATCGGCTCCACGCTGTATGCGATGCCGCCCTACGTGATCTCCGAGGCCGAGGGCGAGCACCTGGCGACCGGCGCGCTGGCCGCACTCGAGGCGACGCTGGCGGAGGAAGCCGCCGGTCACATGCCAACCCAGGGTGAGGTCGATGGCGTCTGAGCCGCGTTCGCTGTTCGTCACCGGCACCGACACCGGCGTCGGCAAGACGCTGGTCAGCGCCGCGATGCTGCACGCACTGGCACGCCACCACCCCCGGGTGGTGGGCATGAAGCCGGTCGCCGCCGGGCTGGTGCGCCGAGGCGAGGGCTGGATCAGCGAAGATGTGCTGGCGCTGCGCGCGGCGTCGACCGTCGCGGTGCCGCCCGCGCTCGACAACCCGGTGGCGCTGCCCGAGCCCTGGTCGCCGCACCTGGCGGCGGCGCGGGCCGGCCGGCGCATCACGGTAGCCGAGCTGCTGGCGGCGCAGCGCGCGCTGCTCGCGTACGCCGAAGTGGTGCTGGTCGAAGGCGCCGGCGGCTGGCGCGTGCCGATCAATGACACCGAGACGCTGGCCGACCTGGCCGTCGCGATGGCCGCGCCGGTCGTGCTGGTGGTCGGCTTGCGCCTGGGCTGCCTGAACCACGCGCTGCTGAGCGCCGAGGCCATCCAGGCCGACGGCCTGCGCCTGGCGGGCTGGGTCGCCAACAGCATCGACCCGGCCATGCAGTGCCGCGACGGGAACATCGCCACGCTGCAGCGGCGCCTGGCCGCGCCGCTGCTCGGCGTGCTGCCGTGGCTGGACGCGCCCGACCCGCGCTCGATCGAGTTGCAACTGCCCGAGGACTTCCGGTGAGCTGGCTGGATGAGTTCGACGATCGCCTGGCCGCGCTCGACGCGCAGGCGCTACGCCGGCGCCGCCGCGCCGTGCGGCCGGAAGCCGGTGCGCGCCTGAACGTCGATGACCAATCGCTGCTCGCGTTCTGCAGCAACGACTACCTCGGCCTGGCCAACGACCCGGCGCTGAAGGCCGCGGTGCACGCCGCCGTGGAGGTGTACGGCGTGGGCGCCGGCGCTTCGCCGATGGTCAGCGGCCACAGCGTCGCCAACGCGGCGCTTGAACGGGAGCTGGCCGAAGCCGTGCAGCTGCCCCGTGCGTTGTACTTCTATGCCGGCTACGCGACCAACGCGAGCATCGTGCCGGCGCTGGTCGGCGCGGGCGACGCGCTGTTTTCCGACGTGCTGAACCACGCCTGCCTGATCGACGGCGCACGGCTGTCGAAGGCGCAGGTGCAGCGCTTCGCGCATGCCGACCTCGCGCAGCTCGACACGCTGCTCGCGGCCAGCCCAGCGCGCCGCAAGCTGGTGCTCAGCGACGCAGTGTTCAGCATGGACGGCGACGTGGCCGACATCCCCGGCCTGCTCGCTCTGTGCGAGCGGCACGACGCGCTGCTGCTGCTGGACGACGCGCACGGCTTCGGCGTGCTCGGCCCGCAGGGCCGTGGCGCGCTCGCAGCGGCCGGCATCACCGGCGCGGCCGCCTCGCCGCGCCTGCTCTACATGGCCACGCTGGGCAAGGCGCTGGGTGTGGCCGGCGCCTTCGTGGCCGGGCCTGAGGTGCTGGTCGAATGGCTGCTGCAGAAGGCCCGCAGCTACACCTACGCCACCGCCGCGCCGGCGCTGCTCGCCGAGGCAGTGCGCGCCAGCCTGCGCTGCGTGCTGACGGACGAGGGCGAGCGCCGCCGCCAGCAGTTGCGCGCGCGCATCGCGCAACTGCGTGATGGCCTCGCGCCCGGCGCCGACGCGGCAGTCGATGCGGCCGGGTGGGCGCTGCTGCCTTCGCACACGGCGATTCAGCCGCTCGTCATCGGCGACAACGCGACAGCGCTGGCCGTGATGGCGCGGCTGCACGAACATGGCCTGTGGGTGCCGGCCATCCGCCCGCCGACCGTGCCGGCCGGAACCGCCCGGCTGCGCATCGCGTTGTCCGCCGCGCACCGGCGCGCCGACGTCGACGAACTGCTGGGCGCGCTGCGCAGCGCCGCCCGCGGGCTGTGACCCCTGCTGCAAGACCGCGGGGAGCGGCCAGGTCGTTCCGCCTCAGTTCCGCTTCAGTCGAACAGGGCGCTTCCGCCGCCGGGCTGTGCTGATGTCACGGGTCAAGTCAACCCGAATCGGATGTCGCGGCGCGCAGGATGCGTTGCAGTGCGGCCAGCACCACATCCCGCGCCTTGTGCTGCGGGTCATGCCCGACGCCGGGCAGGGCCGTGACTTCCATACGCATCTTGCCGTGGTTGACCAGGGCACTGGCACTCGGGCGCCAACCGTAGTCGTCGGCCTGGCCGAAAATCGCCGCCACCGGGCAGCGCACCGCGGCAATCTGTTCGGCCATCGTCCAGTGGACCGCATCGTCGGTCGACCACGGCCCGTGCCACCCCCAGAACATCGAATCTGTCTTGTCGCCGTGGTGGCGCATCAGGCGCTCGCGCAGTCCACCGTGCTCGAAAGCGTGGCGCGCGGCTTCCATGCCGCGCACCATGTGCAGATCCAGCGCGATGGTGGGCGAGCAGGCACAGACGCCCAGCACCGCCTGCGGGTGCGCTGCGGCCGCCAGCATCGACATGGCGCCGCCGTCGCTGTGGCCGAACAGCACCGCGCGCTCGATGCCGAAGTGGCCCAGCAGGTCGCCGAACACGGGGCCGGACTCGTCAAAGCGATAGCTGCGCTCGCGGCCGCCGGTCAACGCGTCAGAGCCTCCATAACCCCAACGGTCGTAAGACAGCACGGGCAGCTGGATCGTGTCTGCGATCTCCTGCGGGAGGTCCTTCCACGTGCTGGTGCAATCCAGGCCGCCGTGCAGCATCACGACGACCGGGCGAGTGCGGTCGATGCGGCCCCAGGTCCAGGCGCTCAGACGGTGCCCGCCGGCGACGAATTCTTGCTGTTGCATCGTGGTTCTTCGGTTGTGGTCTCAAGGCCCGTCGGACGAAGCGCTGGTCCGCGCGGACAGCCTTTGCGCCACGTTGCCGCGAATCAGGCGCAGCTCCATCAGCATGGCGTCAATGCATTGACGCCGACGCTCCAGCTCAGCCACGGCCTGTTCGCCCTCAGCAACGGTGTGCGCAGACGGGGAGCAAGCACGGGGTGAGGGCAGGCCGTAGAGACGAAGATGCCTTCGCATCTCGGCCAGCGACAACCCGATGGCCTTGAAGCGAAGGATCAGCGTGAGTGCACGAAGCTCGGCGCTACCGTACACACGCGCACCTTCCACGCGGCGCGGGCTGAGCAGCCCGAAGGCCTCGTAGTGCCGAATCGCGCGCAGCGAGATCCCGAACCGGCGGCAGGTCTCGACGATTCCAAGGCACGTGTCTGGGCCGACCGTCGATGCGGACTCCAAACTCTTCGCGGCGCGGTGGCCGGCAGCAACTGGCATGTTCGCGCTGCCCGACTCAATAGGACTTCGGAAGCCCCAGCACATGCTCGCCGATGTAGTTCATCAGCATCTCGTTGTTGATCGGCG
>JAIXKR010000162.1:190040-191959 GCA_026932235.1 Burkholderiales bacterium | reverse complement strand
AGCCCCAGCACATGCTCGCCGATGTAGTTCATCAGCATCTCGTTGTTGATCGGCGCGATCTCCAGCAGGCGGATCATCGGCCACAGCGTGACGACGTCGTAGTCGCGGTCGAAGCCGTAGCCGCCATGGGTCTGCAGCGCCGCCTCCACCGCGGCCACCGCGGCGCGCGAGGCCAGCAGCTTGGCCATGTTGGCGTGCGCCCCGGCGTCCTCGCCGTTGTCGAAGCGGTCGGCGGCGTCGTAGGTCATCAGCCGCGCGGCTTCGAGTTCGGCCTTGGCCAGCGCCATGCGGTGCTGCAGCGCCTGGTAGCTGCCGATGGGCTTGCCGAAGGGCTTGCGGTCCTTGGCGTAGGCCACGGCCTTGGCCAGTGCGTAGTCGCCCAAGCCGATCGCAGCGCCCGCGGCCAGCAGGCGCTCGGAATTCAGGCCCTCGAACATGAGCTTGGCGCCTTTGCCGGGCTCGCCGATCACGGCGTCGGCCGGCAGCTGCACGTTGTCGAAGAACACCATGTACTGGCGCTCGGCCGTCTCGACCTGGATGTTGAGCTGCTTGAGCGTGATGCCCGGCGTCTTCATGTCGAGCACGATCAGCGACATGCCCTCGGTGCGGTGCTGGACCTCGCCGGCCTTCGTCGTCCGCGCCACCACCAACATGGTGTCGGCGTCGCGCGCGCCCGAGATGAACACCTTCTGCCCGTTCAGCGTCCAGCCGCCGCCTGCGTTGGGCGTGGCCAGCGTCGTCATCGCGAAGCTGTTGGTGCCGGCGTTGGGCTCGGTGATGGCGAAGCACATCTTCTTCTCGCCGGTGCAGGTGGGCGTCACGTACTTGGCGATCTGCTCGCGCGTGCCGTTGCGCACGATGGGCACGCGGGCCAGGCCCGTGACGACCAGGAACAGTGTCGGCACGCCGGCCAGGGCCAGGGCTTCGTTCAGTGCCGTGATCTCGAGCACGCCGCCGCCCGAGCCACCGTGCTCCTCGGGGATCGACAGGCCGAGCAGGCCGAACTTGCCGAGCGCCTGCCAGAGTTCTTCGGGGAAGCGGTCGTCCTTGATGCACTGCAGGATGTAGCTGCGCGGGTACTGTGCGGTGACGCCGCGCGTGGCTTCCTGGATGTCGCGCACGCGCGTCTGGATCTGCGAGGAGGCGGTCTTGCGGCCGCTCGACGAGATGCTGGTGTTCATGGCGGATCCTTTCGGTGTCTGTGCGCGGGAGCGACGGGTTGCGGGCGGGTCACAGGGCGAGGTCGGCGGGGATGGGCACCGGGTGGTCGAGCAGCATCTGCGCGAAGGCCTTGCCCTGCGAGTCCATGCGCACCGATGCAATGCCGCCGCCGCCCAGGGCCTGCTGCAGCGTGAAGTTCAGCGCCTGCGTGCCCGGCAGGTCGTAGCGCCGCACCTCGCCGCTGGCGAGGTGCGCGAACCAGCGCGCCACCGCTTCTTCGGTGAGGGCCGCGCGGATGAAAGGCAGGAACTCCGGCCGGCGCGCGATGATGCCGATGTTGGCCGAGTCGCCCTTGTCGCCGCTGCGGCCCCAGGCCAGTTGCACCAGCGGCACCGTGCGCACCCCGCGCGCGAAGGCCTCGGCCCCGGGCAACGGGCCGCCGACGGCGGGAAGCGCGGCCGGGTCCAAGGGCTTGCCGGTCAGTTGCGGCGCGGTTACTCTTTGTGTGCCCATGTCGATGCTGACATCCAACTGCGACTTGGGCACCAGGCACGAGAACAGCCGCACCACCGGCTGCACCTTGGGTCGCCCGCCGGTGAAGCCGGTGATCGCCGGTGCGGACATCAACGCCATCGGCGCGACCTCGCGCGAGAACAGCTCCAGCGCGTCCTTCAGCGGGTGGCGCACGCCGACCTTCAGCATGACCTCGCGCGCCGACACGCGGGCCTGCGCGCCGTAGGTGTCCTCGGCGCCGATGG
>JAIXKR010000162.1:189596-190030 GCA_026932235.1 Burkholderiales bacterium | reverse complement strand
ACCTCGCGCGCCGACACGCGGGCCTGCGCGCCGTAGGTGTCCTCGGCGCCGATGGCTTCGACGCTCGCCTCGGTGAAGTCGGGCCAGCCGCGCGCAGCATAGTGGCGCCGCATGCGCGCCAGCATCGCCGCGCCGACGCGTCGCGCCTTGGCGCCGGCGTCGATGCCGCCGATCATGAACAGGCTCATCGCTCGGAAGCCGTCGGCATAGGTCAGGCTGGCCTTGGCCTGGTCAGTGGGCAGTCGTCCGCGGGCGCCTTTGACCTCGACGCGGTCCGGGCCCACCTGCGTCAGCGTGACGGCGGTGAAGTCGCACACCACGTCGGGCAGGATGTAGGCGCGCGGGTCGCCGATCTCGTAGAGCATCTGCTCGCCCACGGTGGACGGGCAGACCAGCCCGCCGGTGCCGGCCGGCTTGGTGACGACGAAGCTGCC
>JAIXKR010000162.1:83010-189343 GCA_026932235.1 Burkholderiales bacterium | reverse complement strand
GGGAAGGCGCCGAGGTAGGCGTTGGCGCTCATCACCTTGGCCGGGAAGGCGGCGCCGGAGAACATCTCCGTCGTGCCCGCGGCGCGCATGGCCTCGACCTGCGGCATCAGGTCGTCGCCGAGCACGGCGGCGATCTTCAGATCCACGCCCTCGGCTTGCGCCGCGGCCACCAGCGCGTCGCGGCAGGCGGAAGGGTTCACGCCGCCGGCGTTGGCGATGACCTGGATGCCGCGCGCCTTGATCTGCTTCATCAGCGGCTTCATGGTCGCGACGAAGTCGGGCGCATAGCCCTGGGCCGGGTCCTTGGCCTTGGCGCGGATCAGCAGCGACATGGTGATCTCGGCCAGGTAATCGAAGACCAGCACGTCAATGTCACCGCGTTCGACCAGTTGGGCCGCGGCGAATTCGGTGTCACCCCAGAATCCTGAGGCGCAGCCGATGCGAAGGGTGTCTTTGCTCATGGGGTTCGTCTCCACGCGTTAGGTTCAGTCTCAGGATCGGGCCGGTGCGCCGTCGCGCGGCCAGAAGATGCGCCAGATGCCCCTGGCCGTGGCGCAGGTGCGACCTTTCGCATCGAGCAACTCGCCTTCGGCGAAGGCGATGTTGCGGCTGGCGCGCACGACCTTGCCGCGGGCCTGGAAGTGGTCGCCGCCGGCGGCATCGACGTAGCTGATGTCGAGATTGATGGTCGACTGGCGCAGCCGCTGCGGGTCGATGCCGCGCATCTCGGGACGTGCGAGCAGGGACGAAGCGATCGCGCAGCCCAGCGCGCCGTCGAACATGTAGGCGATGACGCCACCGTTGAGCACGGCGTCCGAGCCGCCGCCGCCGCGCTGCGTCGCCATCACCTGGGGCAGGCGCACCACGGCTTCGCCGACACCGACGATCTGGACCTCCAGCCCTTGCGCGCGCATGAAGTCGTTGTTGCCCCAACGCCGCCAGAAGGCGTCGATGACGTGCCGAGGCAGAGGGTTGTCGCTCAACGGTGGGTCTCCGGTTCAGGCAGCCAGGCCCAGCGCCTGGATGCGTTCGACATGGGCCAGCAGCGAGCGCTTGGCCATCGGCCACAAGGCCTTGGGCGTGTCGGCGTAGGCCAGCGGCACCCAGTCGTCGGGGCCGCCGTCGGGCTGCTGGCGCATCGCGGCGACGACCTTGGCCTCGCGCGCCAGGCGGTGCGCCTTCAGCCTGGCGATGGTCTCGGCGGCCGCGCCCATCACGTGGCCATGGGCCGGCAGGATGAAGCGGACGGCATCGCTGCCGCAGGCGGCGCTCAGCACGTCCAGCGAATCGAGGTAGTCCGCCATGCTGCCATCCGGCGGATCGATGATCGTGGTGCTCCCGTTCAGGACGTGGTCGCCCGAGAACAGCAGGCCGTCTTCTTCGACGACGAGGCACAAGTGGTTGGCGGCGTGCCCCGGTGTGTGGATCGCGCGCAGCGTCACCGGGTGCTCCGGGTCGTCCAGATGCACACGCTCGCCGTCGCCGAGTTCACGGTCGGGCACGAACAGCGAATGCGCGCGCGCGGTCGGTGCCGACGCCATGCCCAGGATGGGCGGGCGCTGGCCGGTGCTCCGTGCGCAGAGCTCGGCCAGCGGCTTGGCGCCGGGTGAATGGTCGGGGTGCGAGTGGGTGCACAGGATGGCCCGGATGTTGCCCCCGGTCGCCTCGAACAGGCGCGCCACGTGCTCGTCGTCGGGCGGGCCGGGGTCGATGACGGCAAAGCCGCCGGCGGCGCTGCCGACGATGTAGCTGTTGGTGCCCGGGCCGGTCATCACGCCGGCGTTGGGTGCCGTCAGCCGCCACAGGTGGCGCAGCAGTCGTACCGGGTGCTCGCTCTGCCAGTCGAGCGCGTGTTCGAGCTGACCGTCGGGACAGACCAGTTCCAGCTCGCCGAAGGGCAGGTCGGACTCCATGAAGCGTTGCGCCTTGCCGCCGACGAGCGCCCCTCGAGGGCAGGAGTCCCACAAGGGCTGGCCGCCGGCGCAGGCCTGCAGCACGGCGTCGATGTCGTCGAAGCGAGCCAGCCACTGCAGTGTTCGCAGGGTCGGGAAGATCAGCGGCAGGCTGCCTTGCTGGTGGCGCTGCAGCGCGAGTTCGGCACGCAGCCAGACCGGCTCGAACTGCTCGGCGTCGTCGGCCACGGGCGTCTGGCCCTCGGGCATGCGGGCGATCAGGAAGGCGGTGCTGAAGCGGCGCGGGCCGACGTCACGGTCGGTGGTCCAGCGCGCCAGCGTGCGCACCTCGGCGGCGGCGAGCCTGAGGCCGCGCTCGCGCAGCTGCGGGTACAGCGGCCGGTCGCGGCGGATGGCGGCCAGCTCGGCCGCGGCCAAGGGGCGATCGTCGGCGTGCCGCGCGTGCAGCACGCCCAGTTCCTCGAAACTCTCGCGCAATGCCGCGAGCGCGGCGGTCAGCTGCGCCGTGGCGGCACCCTCGCCGCCGTGCACGAGGTCGTGGGCGCGCGCGTCCTCGTCGTCGATGCGGCCGCCAGGGAACACGAACACGCCAGGCAGGAAGCTGGCCGTCGACGAGCGCCGGGTCAGCAGCACCTCGGGGCCGGTGGCGGCGGGGCGCAGCCAGAGCAGGGTGGCCGCCGGTCGGGGCTCGACGGGCTGGCGCGCCGGGTGCAACTGCAAGGTGGGGCGGACCATGGCGTTGGCCGCTTTCAGGCGCTGGCGCTGTTCGTGCGCAGCAACTCGTCCAGCGTGCGCTCGAGGTGGCGCAGCGAGTTGCATTCGCGCGCGATGTGGCAGTAGGGCGCGTAGCGTTTCATCTCCGAGTCGCCCAGCCCCCAGAACGACACCGGCTCGGGGTTCAGCCAGATCACGCGCCGCGCGCGACCATACAGCGTCCTCATGATCTCGGCATGCGCCTGGCCACGGTTGTTGCGCGCATCGCCAAGGATCAGCACGGTGGTGCGACGGTCGATGCGGTGCATCAGCTGTTCGTCGATGTCCTCCAGCACTTGCCCATAATCGGTGCCGCCTCCGCCCACGGCGTGCATCACCCGGTCGACCGCCTGCTCGACGGGCAGCGCGGCGAAAGTGGCACTGACGTCGACCAGATGGTTGGTGAAAGCGAAGGACTGCACTTCGGAGACCAGCTCGTCCAGGCTGTACAGGAACAGCAGCAGGAAGCGGGCGTACTGGCGCACCGAGCCGCTCACGTCGCAGATGGCCACCACGCGTGGGCGCTCGACCTTGGTGCTGCGCCAGAAGGTCTCGAACATCACGCCGCCGTAGGCCGCGTTGGCACGCATGGTGCGGCGGAAGTCGAGCTGGCCGCGCTGTTCGCGCCGCTTGCGCCGTGCATGGCGCTCGGCCAGGCGGCGCGCGATCTTGCGCACGATCTCGTGCATGCGGGCGAAGTCGCGGCGGTCGATGTTGGACAGCTTCTGCGTCTGCAGGAAGTCGTCGTGCAACTCGCGCGTGGGCGCCGTGCCGTACATCGACAGCTTGCGTTCGACGAAGTTGCGGACTTCGTTGAACAGATGCTTGCGTGCGCGTTCGAGCTCGGCCACGCGCTGCGGCGCCTGGGTCTGCCGACGCGCCTCGGTGATCTCACGGTCGAGCAGTTCCAGCCCCATGGCCTGCTGGATCTTCTGCGTGTAGTAGCCCTTCTGGGTGAAGAACCAGATGTCGGTCAGGCCGACGTCGCGCGCCGCCTGCTGCATGCGGCGCGACAGCGCAGCCGAGTCGCCGGCCAGCAGCAGCTGCGACAGGGCCTGCCCGGCGCTGCCCTGGCAGCCGCCGGGGCCACCGCTGCCCTGGCCGCCGCCTTCGGCGGTGGGCTGCGCTTGTTCGCCGGGCGGCGGCGCGGCACCGGGCGCCGCGCCGGGCTGGCCCGCCTTGCGTGTACCGAAGGCATCGAAGCGGAAGAAGCGCTCGAAGGTCTGGTCGAAGATGGCTCGGTCGGGCAGGGTCTTGGCCAGCGTCGCGCCGAGCGCGCTCTTCAGCAACTCGCGTTCGCGCCAGCCCACCAGCGCGGTGGCACGCGCAGCATCGATCTGCGCGTTCAGGCTGACCTCGAGGTCGCTGCCGCGCAGCGCCTTGAAGAAGTCTTCAAGCGTGGCTTGCATGGCTCGAAAGCGGCAGCTCCGCGTCCTTGCGCGCCTGGGCCAGCAGCGCCGGGAGCTGCTCGGTCGCCGACGCGATGTCCTGCTCGAACTTGAGGAACACGTTGAGGGTGTCGCGCACCAGATCCAGGCTCAGGTGCTCGGCATTGAGCAGCAGCAAGGTCTTGGCCCAGTCGATGGTCTCGCTGACCGAGGGCTGCTTCTTCAGGTCGATGGCGCGCACGGCCTGCACGAAGGCCACCAGCTCGCGGTTCAGCGTCTGCGACAGCCCGGGCACGCGGCGCTCGAGGATGGTGCGCTCGACCTTGGCCACGGGGAAGGGGATGTGCAGGTGCAGGCAGCGGCGCTTGAGCGCGTCGCTCATCTCGCGGGTGTTGTTGCTGGTCAGGAAGACCAGCGGCTTGACCTTGGCCACGATGGTGCCGAGCTCGGGCACCGAGACCTGGAAGTCCGACAGCACCTCCAGCAGGAAGGCCTCGAACTCGGGGTCGGACTTGTCGACCTCGTCGATCAGCAGCACGCAGCCGCGCTCCTGGTGCAGCGCCTGGTACAGCGGCCGCGGCTCCAGGAAGTGCTCGGAGAAGAACAGGTCGTCGTGGCCGTGCAGGCGCTCGATCGACGCGGCCAGGCCGACGGCGCCCTGCATCATCTCGGCCAGCTTGTCCTTCAGCAGCTGTGTGTACAGCAGTTGCTTGCCGTACTTCCACTCGTACAGCGCCTTCGACTCGTCCAGGCCCTCATAGCACTGCAAGCGGATCAGCGGCACGTCCAGGATGGTGGCCATGCTCTTGGCCAGTTCGGTCTTGCCGACGCCGGCCGGGCCTTCGACAAGGATCGGCTTCTCCAGGTTGAACGCCAGGTAGACGGCGGTGGCGAGCTCTCGGGTGCAGATGTAGTCGACATCCGCAAGGCGGGACGACACCACGTCGACAGTGTCGAAATGGGAGTCATGCAGGGATTTCATGGCTTTCCTTGGTACTGAACAAGCCGGTGCCGGCCTTCAGATGACGTGCGTCGCCGACCCCGCGCGCAATGCCGAGCACGGTGCGAAGATCGCTCGTGATGTCGAGCAGTCGCGTTTCGTGGTCATCGAACTGGGCGGCAAAGGCCTCGCAACCGGCCTGCCAGCGCTGCAGGAGGATGCGCAGGCCGGCGTTGAGATCGGCAAGCTCTTCGCCGGGGCCGGAGCGAGCGAGCTGTCGCGACGCCTGCGAAACCAGGGTATCGATCGCCTTCAGCTCCAGCCGGAGCGCGCCCAATCGCCGCAGCGTGTCCGGCGTCGGCCTGGTGCCTCGTTGCCAGCGGGCGAGCACCTCGAGTTCGGCCTGCATCGCACCCACCATGGCGCCGCCGAGCAGGGTGTCCTCGAGGGTACGCAGCGGTTTGGCAATCAGGTCGAAGGCGCGGCCCTCGGTGCCCAGACGGCGCGCTTCGGGCACAAGACAGCCGTCCAGTACCAAGCCGCAGTGGCCCAGCGGCGGCAGCACCGCCTCACGCCCGGTCGGTCGCCGGATCAGGCCCGGACTGTCGGCGCCGACGATGAAGGCGTCGAAGCGCTTGCGCCCGTCGTTCTCGCCCGTGACCGCCAGCACCACGAAGGCATCGGCCGCCGGTCCGTTGCTGACGAAGGACTTCTCGCCGTCGAGCAACCATTGGCCGTCGTGCCGGCGCGCCGCACACCGCAGCAGCTTGGGGTGGGCCCCGGCCTGGGGCTCGGAGATGGCCAGTGCAACGATCTTGCGGCCTCCGGCCATCATGCGCAGCAAGGCGCGGTGGCCGTCATGGCCGACGTGCGGGCCGATGACGAAGCGGCCGAGCATCTCGTTCATCAGCCAGCCCAGGGCCAGCCCCAGGTGGGCCGTTTCGCGCGCGATGATGTCTGCCAGGGCTGCCACGGCCGGCCAGTCGGCAGGCGGTTCGCGGCCATCGGGGTCGAAGCCCACGCCAAGCATGCCCTGCGCGGCCAGGTGCTGCCACCAGGCGCAGGGGAAGGGATCGCTGCGCGACACCGCAGGCGCGGTGCGCAGCGCGTTGCGCATCGCGACGCAAAGGTGGGCCGTTGCGCCGTCCTCGATGACGGGCTGATTCATCAGTGGAATCCCAACTGCCGCGCTGCCAGGTCGCGCATCACCTCTTCGGCGCCGCCGCCGATGGCGTTGACCTTGACCTCGCGGTAGATGCGCTCGACGGTGACGCCGCGGATGAAGCCCGCGCCGCCGTGCATCTGCACCGCCTCGCTGGCACAGTGGGCCATGGTCTGGGTGGCCTGGTTCTTCAGCAGGCAGATCTCGCCGACGGGCGCTTCGCCCTGTTCGACGCGCCAGGCCAGCAGCTCCAGCAGTGCCTGCGTGGCCTCGATGCGCATCGCCATGTCGGCCAGCTTGTGGCGCGTGACCTGCTGGTCGATGAGCCGGCCGCCGAACATCTCGCGCTGCTGCGCCCAGGCCAGGGCCTCATCCAGGCAGACGCGGGCAAACCCGTTGGCCCCGGCTGCCAGGAAGATGCGCTCGCGGTTGAAGTTGAGCATGATGGCCTTGAAGCCCTGGTTCTCGTCGCCCACCAGGTTGGCCACCGGGACTCGGCAGTCGTCGAAGTGCAGGGTGGCGGTGTCCGAACACAGCCAGCCCATCTTCTCCAGTCGTGTCTGGGTGAAGCCGGGTGTGCCTTTCTCCACCAGCAGCAGCGACACCCCGCCGGCGCCCGGCCCGCCGGTGCGCACGGCCACGGTGTAGAAGTCGGCGCGCATCCCCGAGGTGATGAAGGTCTTGGAGCCGTTGAGCACGAAGTGATCGCCGTCCCGCCGCGCCGTGGTCTTGAGGTTGGCCACATCCGAGCCACCCGAGGGCTCGGTGATCGCCAGCGCGCTGATCTTCTCGCCGCACAGCACCGCCGGCAGCACCCTGCGTTTGATCTCGTCGGAGCCGACGTTGACGATCGGCGGGCAGCCGATGGTGTGCGACAACAGGCTGGCCAGCACGCCGCCAGCGCCGCAGCGGGCCAGCTCCTGGGCCGCGATGATGGTCATGAACAGGTCGCCGTCGTTGCCGCCCCAGGCTTCGGGGAAGCCCAGGCCGAGCAGGCCGATCTCGGCGGCCTTGCGGTACAGCTCGAGCGGGAAACTGGCCTGCGCCTCCCAGGCCTCGACATTCGGCGTGATCTCGCGCGCGACGAAGCGGCGCATGGCGTCGCGGAAGGCCGAGTGCTCGGCGTTGTAGAAGGGGCTGCGGTTGGCGATGGTGTTCACGCTGGGCTTCTGGTTGGGCGTTCAGGAGGGCGCGGCGGTTTCGACCAGGGTGGCGATGACGGCGCGCGCGGCCACCTGGTCGCCCGCGCGCACGGCGACGCGCTCGACCACGCCGTCGCGCCGCGCGACGAGCTGGTGCTCCATCTTCATGGCTTCCAGCACCGCCAGGCGCTGGCCCTTGCTGACCGCATCGCCCGCCTGCACCAGCACCGCCAGCACGCGTCCGTTCATCGGCGCGCTGATGGTCGACTCGGCCGCCTGCTCGCTGCCGCGTGGCGGCGCGTAGGTCACGTCGTCGAAGCTCGCGACGCGGCCGTCCAGCGCCAGGTGCAGGCTGTCGTGGGCAGCCACCGCGGTGACGCGGGTGTGCAGACCGTCGATCGACAGCGGCCTGTCGGCGCCGTCGGCAGCCCCGAGTTCGATGTCGTGCGCAACGCCGCCGTCGAGCTCGACGTACAGGCGCCCCGACCCCTGCACCGTCACGTGCACGGCATGCCGGCGCTCGCTCTCGGCCAGATCCAAGGGCCAGCGTGCCGGCCCGTTGCTGCGCCAGCCGGCCTGGGCCCCACCGTAGGCGCTGGCGTCGAAGCACAGCGCTGCGGCGACCGCCACCGCGCGGCTCGTGGGCGCCCGGGCCTGCAGCATCTCGGGCCCGAAGTGGTGGCCGATGAAGGCCGTGGTAGCGGCGCCGGCGGCGAACACTTCATGCTCGGCTGCCGCCGTCAGGAAACCCAGGTTGGTCGGCAGCCCCAGCACACGGGTGGCGCGCAGCGCGCCCAGCAGGCGGCGGCGCGCCTCGTCGCGCGTGGCGCCGTGGGCGATGATCTTGGCGATCATCGGGTCGTAGTAGGGGCTGATGGTCTGGCCGCTGGCCAGGCCGTGGTCGACGCGGATGCCCGCTCCGGCGGGTGGCCGCCACAGTGCCACGTCGCCGCTTTGCGGCAGAAAGCCGGCCTGCGGATCTTCGGCGTACAGGCGCACCTCGATGGCATGGCCGTGCAGCCGAACCTGATCCTGCGTCAGCGGCAGCGGTTCGCCGCGCGCCACGGCCAGTTGCCAGGCCACCAGGTCCTGGCCGGTGATGCATTCGGTCACCGGGTGCTCGACCTGAAGCCGGGTGTTCATTTCCAGAAAGTAGAAGCGGCATTCGCGGTCGAGCAAGAACTCGACCGTGCCGGCGCCGACGTACTGCACCGCCTTGGCCGCAGCCACCGCCGCCGCGCCCATGCGTGCGCGCAAGGCGGCATCGACGGCGGGCGAGGGCGCTTCCTCGAACACCTTCTGATGCCGGCGCTGGATCGAGCAGTCGCGCTCGCCCAGGTGGATGACGTTGCCGTGGCGGTCGGCAAACACCTGCACTTCGACATGCCGCGGTTCGACGACCGCGCGTTCCAGGATCAGCTCGTCCGAGCCGAAGGCGTTGGCGGCCTCGGACCGCGCCGTGGCCAGCGCCGCGGGCAGCTCGGCCAGGTCGGCCACCAGGCGCATGCCACGCCCGCCGCCGCCGGCCGCGGCCTTGACAATGATGGGCACACCGATCTCGCGCGCCTGTGCGATCAGGGTCTTGTCGGACTGGTCGGGGCCCTGGTAGCCGGGCACGCAGGGCACGCCGGCCGCCAGCATCAGGCGCTTGGCAGCGGCCTTGTTGCCCATCTGCTCGATGGCGTGCGGGTCGGGGCCGATGAACACCAGCCCGGCGGCCTGCACCGCCCGCGCAAAGGCGGCGTTCTCCGACAGGAAGCCGTAGCCGGGATGGATCGCGTCGGCGCCGCTGACGGCGGCAGCACGCAGCACGGCTTCGATGCTGAGGTAGCTCTCGCGCACCGGCGGCGGGCCGATGCACAGCGCCTGGTCGGCCTGCCGCACATGCAGCGCGCCGGCGTCGGCCTCGCTGTACACGGCCACCGTTCGGTAGCCTTCGGCGCGCGCCGTGCGAATGACACGGCAGGCGATCTCGCCACGGTTGGCGACGAGGACCTTGCTGAACGTGGTGTTGCTCATCGCCGGCTCACATCCGCGCCACGCCGAAGCTGCTCGGCCGCAAAGTGCGCGCACGGCCTTCGCGGCAGATGGCCAGGGCTATCGCCAGCACCTGGCGCGTGTCGCGCGGGTCGATGATGCCGTCGTCCCACAGCCGGGCGGTGGCGAACAGCGCGTGCGACTCCATGTCGAAGCGCTTCAGGATCTCGGAGCGCATCGCGTCCAGGTGGGCCGGCTCGGGTGCCTTGCCGGCGCGCGCCATCTTCTCCTCGGTCACGATGCGCATCACCGTGGCCGCCTGCTCGCCGCCCATCACCGCCACGCGGGCATTGGGCCAGGCAAAGACGAACTGCGGGTCGTAGGCCCGGCCGCACATGCCGTAATTGCCGGCGCCGAACGAGGCGCCGATCATCAGCGTGATGCGCGGTACCGTGCAATTGGTGACGGCCTGGATCATCTTCGAGCCGTGCTTGATCATGCCGACCTGCTCGACGTCCTTGCCGACCATGAAGCCGGTGGTGTTCTGCAGATAGACCAGTGGCGTGCCCGACTGATTGCACAGCTGCATGAACTGCGTGGCCTTGTTCGCGCCCTGCGGATCGATCGGGCCGTTGTTGCCGATGAAGCCGCAGGGCTGGCCTTCGATGGCACCATGGCCGCAGACGGTGGCGGCGCCGAACTCGGGTTTGAAGTCGAGGAAGTCCGAGTCGTCGATGAGCCGCGCCAGCAGTTCGCGCACGTCGTAGGGCTGGCGGTAGTCGGGCGGCACGAGGCCGGCGATGTCGTCGGCCGCGTAGCGCGGCGGCTTCCAGGCACGCAGCGGCACGGCCGGCGTGTTGTGGTTCCAGGGCAGGCGGGCCAGCACGTCGCGCGCGATGCGGATGCCGTCGGCGTCGTCCTCGGCCAAATACTCGGCGACGCCCGAGACGCGGGTATGCATCTCGGCGCCGCCCAGTTCCTCGTCCGTTGCGATCTCGCCGGTGGCCGCCTTCAGCAGCGGCGGGCCGGCGAGGAAGGCCTTGGCGCGGCCGCGCACCATGATCACGTAGTCCGACATGCCCGGCAGGTAGGCGCCGCCCGCGGTGGAGTGGCCATGCATCACCGTCACCTGCGGAATGCCGGCTGCGGACAGCCGCGCCTGGTTGGCGAAGCCCCGGCCGCCCTCGATGAAGACCTCGCCCACATGCATCAGGTTGGCGCCGCCGGATTCGACCAGCCGCACCACCGGCAGCTTGTTCTCGAGCGCGATGGCTTCGGCGCGCAGGCTCTTCCTCATGCCCATCGGCGTGATCGTGCCGCCCTTGATGGCGCTGTCGGACGCGACGATCATGCAGCGCACGCCCGAGACAAGGCCGATGCCGGTGACGATGCCGCCGCCCAGCACGTTCTTCTCACCGTCGTCGTCGTGCATTCGAAAGCCGGCCAACGTGGACAACTCCAGCCAGGGCGAGCCCCGGTCGAGCAGGCGCGCGACGCGCTCGCGCGGCAGCAACTGCTTGCGGGCGCGGAACCTGGACTCCATCGCGTTGGATGTATCGCGCACGCGGCCCTCGAAGCCGCGGAAAGATTCGATCAGGGCGAGCATCTGCGCCCGGTGGCGCGCAAACGGTTCGGAGCCGGAGTCGATCTGGGACTGCAGGACGGGCATGGGTGGCGATGATTCGTTCGATGCGGATGGAAGGGCCGAAACGCAGGCTGGGGTTCGCGTGAGCGGACCCCAGCCCCTTGACCGACCAGACAACCGTTGACCTAACGACCGTTAGAAAGAGCAATGGTACAGGAAAGTGGCGCCGACGTCACTGGCAGTCCGTTATGGCGACGACTGCTGGTCGAGCAGAGCGCGCGCGCCGCGCCGGAGGTCGCCGAGGTAGCCTGCGCCATCGAAAGCGGCCGCGTCGTCCAGCGCGGCGCCACCGCAGAATCGCGGGCCCACGAGAACATCCGCAAGTGCCGGCTCGGCCTGTCGGTCGCTTCCTGGAAGAAGAGCTCGCGTGCCGTGACGCGCCGCAAGCGCTGCAAGCGCCGCACGCACTGCAAGCGCAGGCTCGATTGAACCGGCCCAGCGGGCACGCCGGCGTTCAGCGCTGGTAGAAGACCTCGTTCTCGCGTGCCATCTTGCGCAGCAGCTCGGGCGGCGCGAAGCGTGGGCCGTGCCGCCGCGCCAGTTCCTCGCAGTCGCCGACGAAGGCGGCGATGCCGCGACTGTGGATCTGGCCAATCGGTCCGCCCAGGAACGGCGGGAAGCCCCAGCCGAGAATCGCACCGACATCAGCGTCGATCGCGGCCGTGAGCACGCCTTCTTCCATGCAGCGCACGGTCTCGATCGACTGGATGAACATCAGCCGGCGCTTGGCCTCGGCCACGTCGGGCTGCTGCGCGGCGGGCGGCCAGATCTCGGCCAGCCCCGGCCACAGGCGCTTGGCGCCGCCCTGCGGATAGTCGTAGAAGCCCTGGCCGGCCTTCTTGCCGAGCCGGCCGAGCTGGTCGACCATGCGGTCGCAGACCTCGTCGATGGCGCTGCGCACATAGGCTGCACCCAGATCGGCGGCGGTCTGCCGGCGGATGCGCGCCATCAGCTCCAGCGACACCTCGTCGGCGAGCGCCAGCGGGCCCACCGGCATGCCGGCCATGCGCCCGGCGTTTTCGATCAGCGCCGGCTTCACGCCTTCGGCGAGCAGGGTCAGGCCCTCGCCGACGTAGGTGGAGAACACGCGGCTGGTGTAGAAGCCGCGGCTGTCGTTGACGACGATGGGCGTCTTGCGCAGCGCCTTCACGAAGTCCATCGCGCGCGCCAGGCAGTCGTCGCTGGTCGCTTGGCCGCGGATGATCTCGACCAGCGGCATCTTCTCGGCCGGCGAGAAGAAGTGCAGGCCGATGAAGTTGGCCGGCCGCACCGAGGCTTGCGCCAGGCCGGTGATCGGCAGCGTGCTGGTGTTGCTGGCGAACACCGCGGTGGGCGCCAGCATGGCCTCGGCCTTGCGCGTGACCTCGGCCTTCAGCGCGCGGTCTTCGAACACCGCCTCGACCACGATGTCGCAGCCGTCGAGCGCTGCAAAGTCGCTGGTCGGGCGGATGCGCGCCGCGAGCTTGGCCCGATCGGCCTCGCTCATGCGCCCCTGCTGCACCTGCTTGGCCCAGCGCGCATCGGCGTAGGCCTTGCCACGCGCGGCCAGCTCGGCGCTGGTGTCGAGCAGCACCACATCCAGCCCGGCTTCGGCCGCCGCGCAGGCGATGCCGGCGCCCATCATGCCTGCGCCCAGGATGCCCACCTTGCGGTAGGCGGCGGTGGCCACGCCTTGCGGCCGCGCCGACAGCTTGTTGGCGGCGGTGATGCCGAAGAACAGCGAGCGGATCATGTTCTTCGCTTCGGCCCCGACCGCGAGCTTCACGAACTCGCGCATCTCGACCTTGCAGCCGGTCTCGATGTCGACCTGGCAGCCGTTGTAGACGCAGCTCATGATGGCCGCCGGCGCCGGGTAGTTGCCGAAGGTCTTCTCGCGCAACATCGCGTTGCCGGCGGTGAAGGTCTCGTAGCCGGCCGGGCTCTGCACCGGCCCGCCGGGCAGCTTGAAGCCCCTGCGGTCCCAGGGTTGCACGGCGTTGGCCGCGCCGTCCTTCAGCAGCCACTCGCGGGCACGCGCCAGCAGCTCGCCGGCGGGCACCACCTCGTCGACCAGGCCGGCGGCCAGGGCCTTGGCGGGCGTGACCTTCTTCCCTTCCAGCAGGAAGGGCAGGGCGTTGCGCACGCCGATCATGCGCGGCAGGCGCTGCGTGCCGCCGCCGCCCGGCAGCAGGCCGATGCCGACTTCCGGCAGGCCGATCAGCGCCTTCGGGTTGTCGGCGGCGATGCGGCGGTGGCAAGCCAGCGCCACCTCGTAGCCGCCGCCCAGGGCGGTGCCGTTGATCGCGGCGACGAACGGCTTGCCGCCGGTCTCGATGCCGCGCATCAGCGCGTGCAGCTCGCTCACGAAGCGCAACATGCCGGGCGCATCTTCGATGGCCAGCATCATGTTCAGGTCGGCGCCGGCGATGAACTCGGGCCGTGCCGAGGTGATGATCACGCCCTTGACCAGCGGGTCGGCCACGGCCTTGCGGACCGCTTCGCCGAAGGTCGCCATCGAACGCTCGTTGAGCACGTTCATCGGCGCATCGGCCATGTTCCAGGTCAGCGTGGCGATGCCGTCGGCGCCGGTCGTGTAGTCGATCGTCATGGGGTTGGTCCTTGGGGCGCGTTCAGACGCGTTCGATGATGGTGGCGATGCCCATGCCGGCGCCCACGCACAGCGTGGCCAGGCCGGTGGCCAGGTTGCGGCGTTCCAGCTCGTCGAGCAGCGTGCCCAGGATCATGGCGCCGGTGGCGCCCAGCGGATGGCCCATCGCGATCGCGCCGCCGTTGACGTTCATGCGCTCGTGCGGCACGTTCATCACCTCCATGAAGCGCAGCACCACCGAGGCGAAGGCCTCGTTCAGCTCGTACAGGTCGATGTCCGAGGCCTTCATGCCGGCGATGGCCAGCGCCTTCTCGGCCGCGTAAGAAGGGCCGGTGAGCATGATCGTCGGCTCGCTGCCGACGGCCGCGAACGAGCGGATGCGGGCGCGCGGCTTCAGGCCCAGCTGCCTGCCGATCTCGGCATTGCCGATCAGCACCGCGGCGGCGCCGTCGACGATGCCCGACGAATTGCCGGCATGGTGAACGTGCTCGATGCGCTCCAGCTCCGGGTAGCGCTGCAGCGCCACGGCGTCGAAGCCGAGGCGCTCGCCCTGCAACTTGAACGAGGGTTCGAGCTTGGCCAGCGACGCGGCCGTGGTGTCGGGCCGCAGGTGCTCGTCGCGCTCCAGCACCGGCAGGCCGTTCACGTCGCGCACCGGCACCACCGAGCGTGCGAAGCGGCCTTCGGACCAGGCCACGCCGGCGCGGCGCTGGCTTTCGATCGCGTAGCGGTCGACGTCCTCGCGGCTGTAGCCGTAGAGCGTGGCGATCAGATCGGCCGAGATACCCTGGGGCACGAAGTAGGTGGGCAGGGCCACGGCCGGGTCGGCCGGCCAGGCACCGCCGCCGGTGCCCATCGGCACGCGGCTCATGCTTTCCACGCCGCCCCCGATTGTCAGCGGCGACTGCCCCGACATGACCTTGGCCGCGGCGATGTTGCAGGCCTCCAGACCCGAGGCGCAGTAGCGGTTGATCTGCACGCCGGCCGTCGTTTGCGCGTAACCGGCGGTGAGCACGGCCACGCGCGCGATGTTGGCGCCTTGTTCGCCCACGGGCTCGACGCAGCCCAGGGTCACGTCGTCGACCTGCACGGTGTCGATCTGATTGCGGTCGCGCAGCGCCTGCAGCGCCGTCACCGCCAACTGGATGGGCGTGATGCCGTGCAGCGCGCCGGACGCGCGGCCCTTGCCGCGCGGCGTGCGTACGGCGTCGTAAATGAAGGCTGCGGTCACGGTGCTGTCCTTGAGAAAACGGTGGGGGTTGGAAGCGAAGTGAAATGGAGTAGCGGCAGGGGCACTGTTGTCACAGCGTGCGGCCGATGATCTCTTTCATGATCTCGTTGGTGCCGCCGTAGATGCGCGAGACGCGGGCGTCCGCGTAGGCGCGCGCGATCGGGTACTCCCACATGTAGCCGAACCCGCCGAACATCTGCAGGCAGTCGTCGAGCAGGCGACAGTGCAGGTCGGTGGTCCAGTACTTGGCCATCGCGGCGGTGGCGGCGTCGAGCTCGTTCTTCATCAGGCTGTCGATCAGGCGGTCGACGAAGACGCGCGCCACCTGCACCTGCGTCTTCCATTCCGCCAGCCGGAAGCGGTTGTGCTGGAAGTCGATGACGCGCTCGCCGAAGGCCTTGCGCTCCTTGGTGTAGTCCAGCGTCCACTGCAATGCCGCTTCGGCACCGGCCACCGCGCCGATCGCGATCTGCATGCGTTCCCAGGCCAGTTCCTGCATCAGCAGGAAGAAGCCCTTGCCCTCGCCGCCCAAGATGTTGCGCGCCGGCAGCCGCAGGTCGTCGAAGAACAGTTCCGAGGTGTCCTGCGCCTTCATGCCGATCTTGTCGAGATTGCGCCCGCGCTTGAAGCCGGGGCGGCTGGTCTCGACCAGGACCAGCGAGGTGCCCTTCGCGCCCTTGGACGGGTCGGTCTTGGCGACCACGATCACCAGGTCCGCGTTCTGGCCGTTGGTGATGAAGGTCTTCTGGCCATTGAGCACGAGCTCGTCGCCGTCGCGCAGCGCCGTCGTGCGCACGGCCTGCAGGTCGCTGCCGGCGCCGGGTTCGGTCATGGCGATGGCGCCGATGACCTCGCCGCTGGCCATCTTCGGCAGCCATTCGCGCTTCTGCGCTTCGCTGCCATAGGCGAGGATGTAGGGGGCCACGATGTCCGAGTGCAGCCCGAATCCGAGGCCGCTGGCGCCGACGCGCATCACCTCTTCGATCAGCACCGCGCTGTGCAGCCGTGTGCCGCCACCGCCGCCATAGGCCTCGGGAATCGCCAGGCAGAGCAGCCCGGCGGCACCGGCCTTGCGCCAGACGGCGCGCGGAACGATGCCCTCGGTCTCCCAGCCGGCATGGTGCGGCACCACTTCCTCGGTCAGGAAGCGGCGCACCTGGTCGCGAAACAACTCGTGTTCCTCGGAGAAGATTGGGCGCGGGAGCATCGCAGCGGTTCCTTTGTCGTTGGCGTCGCACATGCAGCGCCGGCGGCGCATCGACCTAACGCTTGTTAGCTGTTAGAGTATAGGGCATGGACGACGCGGACGACACAAGCCGGAGAGGCCTGATCCTGAGAACCGCGGCGAAGCTCTTTCGCGAGCACGGCTACGAACGTACCTCGGTGCGGCAGATCGCCGAGGCCCTGGGCATGACCTCGGGCTCGCTCTTCTATCACTTCGCCACCAAGGAGGAGTTGCTGGTCACCGTGATGGAAGAGGGCGTGCGAGACATCATGCGCGGGGTGCAGAAGGGCCTGGCTGGCGAATCGTGCCTGCCCGAACGCATGCTGGCGATGGTGCGCTGCCATCTGACCGCCCTGCTTGGGCCGAAACTGGACGCGATGACCGTGATGCTTTACGAATGGCGCAGCCTGTCGGAGCCGGCACGGGCACGCGTGCTGACCTCGCGCGACGCCTACGAGGAGCTGTGGATGGCGCCGATCGACGAGGCTGCTGCGCTGGGTCTGGTGGACGCCGATACGCTCCTCGTGCGCCAGACGGTGCTGGGCGCGCTCAACTGGACGGGTCAATGGTATCGGCCGGACCGTCGCGTGGGCGTGGAACTGCTGGCGCAGCGCATGTTTCACTTGCTGTTTCCGCGCCTGGCCGAGCGACTGGGCTCGGTCGTGCCCCAGGGCATTGGACTCGAGAGCGTGCAGACCCCGGCATGAACGCGAGCGCAAGCACCAAGAACTGCTGCGCGCGATGTACAGGGAGTGGAGATGGGAATGGCGGAAGCCGCAGCCTGCTTCGGCTTCGAAGGATTGGCATGTAACACCGATGGAGAAAAAGTGAAAGTACTTGTCGCCGTGAAGCGGGTGCTCGACTACAACGTCAAGGCCCGCGTGAAGTCCGACGGTTCGGGAGTCGATCTCGCGAACCAGAAGCTGTCGATGAATCCCTTCGACGAGATCGCCTGCGAAGAGGCGGTGCGGCTGAAGGAGGCCGGTGTGGCCACCGAGATCATCGCCGTCTCCTGCGGCCCGGCGGGCTGCCAGGAGACGCTGCGCAGCGCCATGGCCATCGGCGCCGACCGCGGCGTTCTGGTCGAGACCAACGACGTGCTCGAGCCGCTGGCCGTGGCCAAGCTGATGCAGCACGTGGCCGCCAAGGAAGGCATACAGATTGCCATCTTCGGCAAGCAGGCGATCGACGACGACGCCGGGCAGACCGGTCAGATGTTCGGCGCGCTGATGGGCTGGGCCCAGGCCACCTTCGCCTCGAAGGTGAAGATCGAGGGCGGCGCAGCGACCATCAGCCGCGAGATCGACGGCGGGCTGGAGACGCTGCAGATGAATCTGCCGGTGGTCATCACGACCGACCTGCGCCTGAATGAGCCGCGCTTCATCACGCTGCCCAACATCATGAAGGCCAAGAAGAAGCCGCTCGAGGTGATCAAGGCGGCCGACCTGGGCCTGGATCTGGCGCCGCGCACCGCCACGCTGCGCGTGGACGAACCGGCAGCGCGCAAGGCCGGCATCAAGGTGGCCGATGTGGCCGATCTCGTCAAGCGACTCAAAGAAGAAGCGAAGGTGATCTGATGACGACCCTGATCATTGCTGAACACGACGGCGCGGCGATCAAGCCCGCCACGCTCAACACCATCGCCGCCGCCGTGAAAATCGGCGCTCCGGTGCACGTGCTGGTGGCCGGAAGCGGCTGCGCCGCCGCGGGCCAGGCCGCCGCGGCGGTGGCCGGCGTCGCCAAGGTGCTGGTGGCCGACGCCGCCCACTACGGCGCCCAACTGGCCGAGAACCTCGCCGCGCTGGTGGTCCGGCAGGTGCGCGCCGACGCCTCGTGCACGCACGTGCTGACTCCGGCCACGGCCTTCGGCAAGAACGTGCTGCCGCGCGTGGCCGCGCTGCTCGACAGCTCGCAGCTGTCCGATGTGACGGCGGTCGAGTCGCCCGACACCTTCCAGCGCCCGTTCTACGCCGGCAACGCCGTCGCCCGTGTGCAGTCCAAGGACAAGGTCAAGGTGCTGAGCATCCGTACCACGGCCTTCGACCCGGTGGCGGCCAGCGGCGGCTCGGCGGCGGTGGAAAGCATCGCGGCGGCTGCCGACCTGGGCCTGACGCAGCTGGTCGGGCGCGAGGTGGTGAAGTTGGAGCGGCCGGAACTGACGGCCGCATCCATCATCGTCTCGGGCGGCCGCGGCCTCGGTGCGGCCGACAAGTTCCACGGCGTGCTCGAGCCGTTGGCCGACAAGCTGGGCGCGGCGCTCGGCGCCTCGCGCGCCGCGGTCGACGCCGGCTATGCCCCGAACGACTACCAGGTCGGGCAGACCGGCAAGATCGTGGCGCCGCAGTTGTATGTCGCGGTCGGCATCTCCGGCGCCATCCAGCACCTGGCGGGCATGAAGGACAGCAAGGTCATCGTGGCCATCAACAAGGACGCCGAGGCGCCGATCTTCCAGGTCGCCGACTACGGGCTGGTGGCTGACCTGTTCCAGGCCGTGCCCGAACTCGTGTCGGCGCTGTAGATCTGCCGGCCGCTGGCGGCGACCGACAGCACCTTGTCGGCGCCGCCCTTCTTCACTACCTAACGTATGTTCGGTAGAATAGTCGCGGTCCCTCCAGCCCTGCGCCCATCCCCATGTCCGAAGCCCGCGAACGCCATCCTGAACTGCGAGCGGCCCTGCGCGAGCTGTGCAGCCGTTTCCCCGACGAGTACTTCCGCGGCATCGACGACGCGCGTGGCTACCCCGAGGCCTTCGTCGATGCCCTGACCCAGGCCGGTTGGCTGGCGGTGATGATCCCCGAGGAATACGGCGGCGCCGGCCTCGGCCTGGCCGAGGCCTCGGTGGTGATGGAAGAGGTCAACCGCAACGGTGGCAACGCCGGAGCCTGCCACGGCCAGATGTACAACATGGGCACCTTGTTGCGCCATGGCTCGGCCGAGCAGAAGCGCCGCTACCTGCCGAAGATCGCCACTGGCGAGTTGCGCCTGCAGTCGATGGGCGTGACCGAGCCGACCGCTGGCACCGATACCACCAAGCTCAAGACCACCGCGCTGCGCAGCGCCAGCGGCGACCGCTACGTCGTCAACGGCCAGAAGGTGTGGATCTCGCGCGTCCAGCACAGCGACCTGATGATTCTGCTGGCGCGTACCACGCCCCTGGCCGAGGTCAAGCGCAAGTCCGAGGGCATGTCGATCTTCATCGTCGATCTGCATCAGGCGATCGGAAACGGGCTGACCGTGCGCCCGATCCGCAACATGGTCAACCACGAGACCAACGAGCTGTTCTTCGAGAACCTGGAGATCCCGGCCGAGAACCTGATCGGCGAGGAAGGCAAGGGCTTCAAGTACATCCTCGACGGCCTGAACGCCGAGCGCACGCTGATCGCCGCCGAATGCATCGGCGACGGGCGCTGGTTCGTCAAGCGCAGCGCGGCCTACGCCCGTGATCGGCGTGTGTTCGATCGCCCCATCGGACAGAACCAGGCGGTGCAGTTTCCGATCGCCGAAAGCCACGTCGAGCTGGAAGCCGCCGACCTGATGCGATGGCGCGCCTGCGACCTGTTCGACGCCCACGAAGCCTGCGGCGCCGAGGCCAACATGGCCAAGTATCTGGCGGCCAAGGCCTCCTGGGAAGCCGCCAATGCGGCGATCCAGACCCACGGCGGGTTCGGCTTTGCCTGCGAATACGACATCGAGCGCAAGTTCCGCGAGACGCGGCTGTACCAAGTGGCGCCGATCTCGACCAACCTGATCCTGTCCTACGTGGCCGAGCATGTGCTCGGCCTGCCGCGTTCATTCTGAAGGATGGCGATGCTTCCCTTGCAAGGCATGCTGGTTGTCACGCTGGAACACGCCATCGCGGCGCCGTTCTGCACCCGGCAGCTGGCCGACCTGGGCGCACGCGTCATCAAGGTCGAACGCCCCCGCGAGGGCGACTTCGCCCGTGCCTACGACACGCGCACACGCGGCTCGGCCTCGCACTTCGTCTGGTGCAACCGCGGCAAGGAAAGCCTGACGCTGGACTTGAAGAACCCCGGCGCGCGGGCGGTGCTGCAGAAGCTGGTGGAGCGCGCCGACGTGCTGGTGCAGAACCTCGCGCCCGGTGCGGCCGCACGCATGGGCCTGGACCATGCCAGCCTCGCGCCCATCAACCCGCGCATCGTGGTGTGCGACATCTCCGGATACGGCGACGGCGGCCCGTACACCGAGAAGAAGGCCTACGACCTGCTGATCCAGAGCGAATCGGGCTTCGTCTCGGTGACCGGCACGCCCGAGCATCCATCCAAGGCCGGGCTGTCGATCGCCGACATCGCCGCCGGCATGTACGCCTACAGCAGCGTGCTGGCCGCGCTGCTGGAGCGTGGGCGCACCGGCCGCGGCCAGCGGCTCGAGATCTCGATGCTCGAGGCGATGTCGGAATGGATGGGCTACCCGCTCTTCTACACCTTCGAAGGCCAGCCGCCGCCGGTGCGCGCCGGTGCCTCGCATGCCGCCATCTACCCCTACGGCCCCTTCACCTGCGGTGACGGCAAGTCGGTGGTGCTGGGCGTGCAGCACGACCGCGAGTGGACGGCCTTCTGCGACAAGGTGCTGCTGCAGCCGGCGCTGGCCAGGCAGTACCTGGGCAACGCCAACCGCCTGGCGCAGAAGGACAAGCTGTTCGGCATCATCGACGCCGTACTGTCCAAGCTGACGGCGGCGCAGTTGATCGAGCGCCTGGAAGATGCGCAGATCGCCAACGCCCAGCTCAACGAGATGGCCGACCTGTGGAAGCATCCGCAACTGCAGGCGCGCCAGCGCTGGGCCGAAATCGGCACGCCGGGCGGGCCGGTGCCGGCGCTTTTGCCGCCGCACCACCTCTCGGGACAGGAGCCGCCGACGATGGGCCCGGTGCCGGCCCTGGGCCAGCACACCGATGCCATCCTGGCCGAACTGGGCTACGGCGCGGCCGACATCGCGCGCCTCCATGCCGAGCGCGCGGTCTGAGCATGAAGGGCTGTTCATGAGCACACAAGACACGCCCAGCGCCACACTGGCCGCCTTCGCCGCCGGCCTGCGGTTCGACAGCATTCCGGCGCCGGTGCTGCGGCGCACCGAAGACCTGTTCCTGGACTGGGCCGGCTCCACGCTGGCCGGAAAGAGCGCGCGCGCGGTGCAGGCCATCGAGGCCTATGCGTTGAGCATGGGGCCGGCCGACGGCAGCGCTGAAGTGCTGATCACGCGGCGAATGACCTCGCCGCATTTCGCCGCCATGGTCAACGCCGCGGCCTCGCATGTGGTCGAGCAGGACGACGTGCACAACGGCTCGGTGTTCCACCCCGCGGCGGTGGTCTTCCCGCCGGCGCTGGCGGTGGCGCAGGCCATCGGTGCCAGCGGGCGCGAGTTCCTGGCCGCGGTGGTGGCGGGCTACGAGGTCGGCATCCGCGTCGGCGAATTCCTCGGCCGTTCGCACTACCGCATCTTCCACACGACCGCCACGGCGGGCACGCTGGCCGCCGCGGCCGCCACCGGGCGGCTGCTGCGGCTGGACGCGGCGCAGATGCTGCACGCCTTCGGCAGCGCCGGCACGCAGGCGGCCGGGCTTTGGGAATTCCTGCGCGATGCCGCCGATTCCAAGCAACTGCACTGCGCCCATGCCGCATCGGCCGGGCTGGCCTCGGCCTACCTGGCACAGGCCGGTTTCACCGGCGCGCGCCAAGTCCTTGAAGGCGCGCAGGGCCTGGCTGCCGGCATGTCGAGCGATGCCGACCCTGCGCGCCTGACCGCCGGGCTGGGCAGTCGCTGGGCGACGGCCGAGACTTCGTTCAAGTACCACGCCTCGTGTCGCCACACCCACCCCAGCGCCGATGCGCTGCTGCTGCTGATGCGCGAGCACCGGCTGCAGCCCGACGACATCGCCGCCGTCACCGCGCAGGTGCACCAGGGCGCCATCGACGTGCTCGGCCGCGTCGTCGTGCCCGGCACGGTGCACCAGGCCAAGTTCTCGATGGGCACGGTGCTCGCCCTGGTGGCCGAACATGGTTATGCGGGCCTGGACGAATTCGACCGCCACTTCCTGGCGCCCCGCATCGCCGCCTTCCGCGACAAGGTCACGATGCAGCTCGACACCGAGGTCGACACGGCCTATCCGCAGCGCTGGATCGGCAAGGTCATCGTCCGCACGCAGGACGGGCGCACGCTGCAGGCGCGGGTCGACGAGCCCAAGGGCGACCCGGGCAACACCCTCAGCCGCCCCGAGCTCGAGGACAAGGCGCGGCGTCTGGCCGCCTACGGCGGCGCGGCAACGCCGGCCGAAATGGACGCGCTGATCGCCCGCACCTGGGGCGTGGCTGACGCGCCCCGCGTGGGCCGCTGGCTGCCGGCATGAGCGCCGCCCTCGCCGCCGGCGCGTCGCCACGCGCCTACCTGTTCGTTCCCGCCGACCGGCCCGAGCGCTACGCCAAGGCGCGCGCCTCGGGGGCCGACGCGGTGATCGTCGATCTCGAGGATGCAGTGGCGCCCGCAGCGAAAGCCGGCGCGCGCGACGCCCTGGCCGATGCGCTGGACGAGTCCGCGCCAGTGGTGGTGCGCATCAATGCCGCCGGCACGCCGTGGTTCGAGGACGACCTCGAGCTGTGCCGGCACCCCGGCGTGGCGGGCGTGATGCTGCCCAAGGCCGATGGCATCGACGCCGTCTGCAGCGCCTTCGAGGCCTGCTTCAAGGACGTGCTGGCGATCATCGAATCGGCGCGCGGCGTCGAGGAGGCGCGCCACATTGCGCGTGTGCCGGGCGTCGTCCGGCTGGTCTTCGGCAGCGTCGACCTGGCGTTGGACCTGGGCATCGACTGCGACCCCGAAGGCACAGAAAACGAACTGCTGTACTTCCGTTCGCAGGTGGTGCTGGCCTCGCGCCTGGGCGGGCTGGACGCGCCGGCCGATGGCGTCAGCACCGCCATCGACGACGCGGTGCGGCTGCGCGCCGACGCCGAGCGCGCACGGCGCCTGGGTTTCGGCGCCAAGCTGTGCATCCACCCCAGACAGGTGGCAGCAGTGCAGGCCGCCTTCATGCCCGACGCAGAGCGCGTGGCGTGGGCGCGCCGCGTCTGCGCGGCGTTTGCGGCAGCCGGCGGGGCTGCCGTGGCCATTGGCGGCCAGATGATCGACAAGCCGCTGCACGAGCGCGCCCTGGCCATCCTGCGCAGCGCCGGCGGCACTGCCTGAATCACAACGCAACGAAGGGACTTCCATGGCCCGCAAGACCAAGCCCATCCGCTCCGACATCGCATGGAGTACGCCCGACCGAATCGAGGTCCACGGCAAGAGCCTGCCCGACGAATTGCTGGGCCACATCAACCTGGGCGATATGGCCTTCCTGCAGATCGTGGGGCGGATGCCGACCGCGCAGGAGTCGAAGCTGTTCAACGCTGTGGCCGTCACGCTCGTCGAACACGGCATCACGCCCAGCGCGTTGGCGGCGCGGCTGACCTACGCCGGCGCGCCCGAATCGCTGCAAGCCGCCGTCGCGGCCGGGTTGTGCGGTCTGGGCACGGTGTTCGTCGGTTCCACCGAAGGCACCGCGAAAATGCTGTACGAGGCGCTCCCGCCGGGCACGCAGGGTGCCGACCTGGAGCAGATCGCGCGCGATGTGGTGGCCGGGTTCCGCGCGCGCGGCGCCATCGTGCCCGGCCTCGGCCATCCGCTGCACAAGCCGGTGGACCCGCGCGCACCTCGGCTGTTCCAGATTGCCGCGGAGAACGGGTTCTCGGGCGACTACATCAAACTCGAGCAGCTGATCTGCGCCGAGGCCGAGCGGCTGTCAGGCAAGATGCTGCCGGTCAACGCGACCGGTGCCATCGGTGCCATCTGCTGCGAACTCTGTCTGCCGTGGAAGATCGTGCGCGGCATCGGCGTGCTCGCGCGCGCCATCGGGCTGGTCGGCCACATCCTCGAGGAGAGCAACAACCCGATCGCCGTCGAGATCTGGCAGCGGGTGGAGGACGAGGCGACGGCGCACATCCGTCCTGGCGCCGCGTGATCGTCATGGCCCGCGCGCGCATCTCCCGGTCGGCCGGCCACTCCGCGGCCGATGTCCGAAGCCTCGTCGAGGAGGCCTTGATCCAAGTCCGGGCGCCGTCCGCAGTGGCTGCCTGATGCTCCACCTGTGGTGCCCATAGCCAGCCCCATCTCACCCAACCGAAGCAGTCTCAACATGTCCGACGTCACCAGCCCGGTTTCCCAGCCGATCGTGCTGTTCCGCCAGGTCCCGCGCCAGAGGGCCACCGAAGGGTTGCAGCGTTGGCCGGTCGACGCCGTAGCCGAGCTGTTCGAGCTGCCCTTCAACGACTTGATCTTCCGCGCCCAACAAGTCCACCGCGAGCACTTCGACGCCAACGAAGTGCAGCTCTCGACGCTGCTGTCGATCAAGACCGGCGGCTGCGAAGAAGACTGCGGCTACTGTCCGCAGTCGGTGCACTACGACACCGGCGTCGAGGCCAGCAAACTCCTGGAGCCGGCGGCGGTGGCCGCGGCCGCGCGCGCTGCGCGCGAGCAGGGCGCGTCGCGCTTCTGCATGGGTGCGGCCTGGCGTGCGCCCAAGGACCGCGACATCGAGAAGGTGGTCGAGCTGGTGCACGTGGTCAAGGCCGAAGGACTGGAGGCCTGCTGCACCCTGGGCATGCTGACCGAGACGCAGGCGCGGTCGCTCAAGGATGCCGGCCTGGACTACTACAACCACAACCTCGACACCGCGCCCGAGGCCTACGGGCGCATCGTCTCCACACGCACCTACGACGACCGGCTGCAGACCCTGCAGCGCGTGCGCGACGCCGGCATCAACGTCTGCTGCGGCGGCATTGTCGGCATGGGCGAGTCGCGCCGCGAGCGTGCCGGTCTGGTGGCGCAAATCGCCAATCTCGACCCATACCCGCAGTCGGTGCCCATCAACCAGCTGGTGCGGGTCGAAGGCACGCCGCTGCACGGCAGCGAGGCGCTTGATCCGTTCGAGTTCGTGCGCACCATCGCCGTGGCGCGCATCACCATGCCCAAAGCGCGTGTGCGCCTGTCGGCAGGGCGCCAGCAGATGGGCGAGGCGGTGCAGGCGCTTTGCTTCCTGGCCGGCGCCAATTCGGTCTTCTGCGGCGACAAGCTGCTGACCACCGGCAACCCGGACTGGGCGGCCGACCAGCGCCTGCTCGGCTCGCTGGGCATCACGGCGCGCTGAGCGCCGGGAGACATCACCATGTACCGTCAGATGTTGAAGTCCAAGATCCACCGTGCGACGGTGACCGCCTGCGAACTGCACTACGAGGGTTCGTGCGCCATCGACGAGGACTTGCTGGAAGCCGCCGATCTGCGCGAAAACGAGCAGGTTCACATCTGGAACATCGCCAACGGCGAGCGTTTCGTCACCTATGCCATCCGGGCGCAGCGCGGCAGCGGCGTCATTTCGCTGAATGGTTCGGCTGCGCGCCGCGCGGCGCTGGGCGACCTGATCATCATCGCTGCCTTCGGCTGGGTGGCCGAGTCCGAACTGGCGCAGCACAATCCGGAGCTGGTGTTCGTGGACGAGTGCAATCGCGTCCGCGAGATCCGCTCCTTGATCCCGGTGCAGGGCATCGCATGATCTCTATCGCCACGACCAACGTGGTCGCCCCGAGCGAGCGCAAGCCGGTCACCCTGCACCGGTTACGTCGCATGCTGGCCGAGGGCGAGAAGATCGCCATGCTGACGGCCTACGACGCCAGCTTCGCACGCCTGGCCGACGACGCCGGCGTGGACTGCCTGCTGGTGGGCGATTCTCTGGGCATGGTGGTCCAGGGACGCACAAGCACCGTGCCAGTCACGCTGGACGAGGTGGCCTACCATCTGCGTTGTGTCTGCGCCGGCAACCGCCATGCCTGGCTGCTGGGCGATCTGCCCTTCGGCACCTACGAAGCCAGCCCCGAGCAGGCGCTGCGCTCGAGCGCCGTCCTGCTGCAGGCCGGCGCCCAGATGGTCAAGCTCGAAGGCGGTTGGGCAGTGGAAACCGTGCGCTTCCTGGCCGCGCGTGGGATCCCGCTCTGTGCGCACCTGGGCCTGACACCGCAGAGCGCGAACGCGCTCGGAGGCTACCGCGTACAGGGCCGTGACGAAGCCGCTGCCCAACTGCTGGAACTTCGCGCCCGCGAGTTCGCAGAAGCCGGCGCCGCGATGCTGGTGTTGGAGCTCGTGCCCGCCGCACTGGCGCAGCGGGTTCAGGCGCAGAACCCGGAGCTGGTCGTCATCGGCATCGGGGCCGGGGCCGACGTCGCCGGCCAAGTGCTGGTGCTGCACGACATGCTGGGCGTCACGCAGGGCAAGATGCCGCGTTTCGTGCGTAACTTCATGGCCGAAGGCGGCGGCATCGGTGATGGGCTGCGACGCTATGTCCAGGCGGTGAAACAGGGCACCTTTCCAGATCCCACGTTGCACACCTATTGAACGCTGTCATCGGACACTAGCATGCACGTTGTCCACACCATCGCCGCGCTGCGCGAGGTCCTTGCCGGAACACCCGGCGCGAGCTTCGTGCCCACCATGGGCAATCTGCACGACGGCCACCTGGCCTTGGTGCGCCTGGCAAAGAGACAGGGCGGGCCGGTGGTGGTCAGCGTCTTTGTCAACCGCCTGCAGTTCGCGCCGCACGAGGACTTCGAGCGCTATCCGCGCACGCTGGAACGCGACTGCGAACTGCTTCGCCAGGTCGGTTGCAACGTGGTATTTGCTCCGGACGAACGCGAGCTGTACCCGACGCCCCAGCGCTACACGATGCAGCCTGATCCAGACCTTGCGGACATCCTCGAAGGACAATTCCGGCCTGGCTTCTTCACGGGCGTGTGCACGGTGGTGGCGAAGCTGTTCCAATGCGTGCAGCCCCGCGTGGCGGTGTTCGGCAAAAAGGACTACCAGCAACTGATGATCGTGCGTCGCATGGTCGAGCAGTTCGCGATGCCGATCACCATCGTGGCCGGCGAAACCGAGCGCTCGCACAACGGGCTGGCGCTGTCGAGCCGCAACGCCTACCTGTCCAGCGACGAGCAAGCCCGGGCGGTGCAACTGTCGGCGTGTCTGCGCGAAGTGCGGGCCGGCCTGGCGGCGGGCGTGGTCGCCATCGACGCGCTCGAGGCACAGGCGCTGCAACGACTGCGCCAAGGAGGTTGGCTGCCGGACTACCTCACGGTGCGGCGCCAGCACGATCTGCTGCCACCCTTGGCCGGCGACCTGGGTGCCTCAGTGCCGTTGGTCGTGCTCGCGGCGGCGCGGCTGGGACAGACTCGCTTGATCGACAACCTAGAATTCTAGGCTCGCCCGAACCCGCGCATCGCTCCGCGCCACATGAGGAAGCCGCGGGGCCGGACCGAGCGGCTGCCGTAGATCGTCGACACCACCGCCTGCTCGGGCGCCAGTAGCGCCACCTTGACCCATCTTCTACAGTTGGCGCACTGCACCCCTCGCTAACTCGTTGATTTCCCTTGCAGCGGATGCGTTTGCGTGAGATCTGTAGTGTCACGCCGATGGCGCGTGATGCTTGATCTGATAGTCAGATGTGCTCTACATTGCGTGCCGTCGACGTAATGGCACGCGACCTTGTTCCTGCGCACCCAGACCACCGGCGGACGAACCTACCTGCTGCTCGTAGAGAACGAGCGCGTTGACGGGTGCATCAAGCAGCGCGTGCTGCATCGGCTGGGTCGGCTCGATCAGCTCCAGGCCAGCGGGCAGCTCGACAGCCTGCTGGCCTCGTTGGGCCGCTTCTCCGACAAGCTGGCCGTGCTCGGTGCGCACGACCGCGGCGAGAGCATCATCACGCACACCCGCAGCATCGGCCCGGCCTTGATCTTCGAGCGGCTGTGGCAGGAGTGCGGCATCGGCGCGGTGCTTGACGAGCAGCTCAGCGAGCGCCGATTCGAGTTCGCGCTGGAGCGTGCGGTGTTCATGACGGTGCTGCACCGCCTGTTCGTCAGCGGCAGCGATCGTGCCGCCGAGCGCTGGATGCGCTCGCAGCGCATCGCCGGGGCCGAGGCGTTGTCGCTGCATCACCTGTACCGCGCGATGGGGTTTCTCGGCGCACCCTTGGCGCCGCCGGGCCAGGCCAAGACCCCGGCCAAGGCTCCGAGCAAGGCGTCCACGAGGCCCAAGGTCAGCGACGACGCACGGCACGAGCTGCGCACGCGCAAGGACGTGATCGAGGAGGCATTGTTCGCGCGCCGGCGCGATCTGTTCACCGACGTCGAGCTCGTGTTCTTCGACACCACGTCGATCTACTTCGAGGGCGAAGGCGGCCAGAGCCTGGGCCAGCGGGGGCACTCGAAGGACCATCGGCCCGACCTCAAGCAGATGGTGGTGGGCATGGTGCTGGACAACGCGGGCAACCCGCTGTGCAGCACGATGTGGCCGGGCAACACGACCGACGTGACCAGCCTTGCCCCGGTGGTCAAGCGGCTGCAGACGCACTTCGGCATCCAACGCGTGTGCATCGTGGCCGACCGCGGCATGATCAGCGACACCACCATCGCCGACATCGAATCGCGTGGCTGGCTGTACATCCTCGGGGTGCGCATGCGCCGCACCAAGGAGGCCCGAGACGAGGTGCGCGCGCGCGCGGGACGCTTCCAGACCGTGCACGCCAAGAGCGACGCCGCGAAGGCGCCCTCGCCGCTGCAGGTCAAGGAGGTCTGGGTCGAGCAGCGACGCTACGTCGTGTGTCGCAACGAGGACCGGGCCATCAAGGATGCGCACGATCGGCTGGCCATCGTCAGCGCGCTCGTGCAGGCGCTGCAGCGCGGCGACAAGACGCTGATCGGCAACAACGGCTTCCGGCGCTTCGTCACCGGCACCGGCAGCCACTGGCGCGTGGACGAGGCCAAGGTGGCTGAGGAGGCGCGCTTCGATGGCAAGTGGGTGCTGCGCACGAACACTGAGCTCAGCGCGCGCGACGTGGCGCTGAAGTACAAGCAACTGTGGACCGTGGAGGCGATCTTCCGCACGATGAAGAGCCAGCTCGACACGCGCCCGATCTTCCACAAGACCGACGACACCATCCGCGGGCACGTGTTCTGCAGCTTCCTCGCGCTGGTGCTGCGCAAGGCGCTGCAGGATCGGCTCGAGGCCAAGGGACAGGGCGAGCTCGAATGGGCACACGTCCTGGACGATCTCAACGGGCTGCAGGAGATCGAGCTGACGGTGCAGGGCAAGGCCTACCGGCTGCGCACCGAGACCAAGGGCACGCTCAGCGCCGTCTTCGGCGCCTGCGGCGTCGCCCTGCCTACCACGTTGCAGCCAATGTGATCGCGCCCGTGCCCGTCGCCAACGCGCAGACCTCGGCAGCGTGACACTACGCCCGAACCGCGCTTGCAAGCCGTTGATCTAGAAGAGGAATCTCCGAGGCGGTGTAGAAGATGGGCTTGAGGTTGAGATGTCGTGCTGGCATCGAGCCCCATCCACGGCAGCGCACGCCCTGCGTCCGAGGTGCTGGCGATAGCGCTTCGCCACGAGGCACGTTTCGGCGTGTGCTGCGTGTCTGGGGAGGTCAAACATGCGGCGGTGGATACGCAGCGCCTCTCGATCCGCGGCCGCATCCTGGAACTCGACGACCCATCGCTCCAGGATGCGTTGGCCGCCGTCTACGAAACGCCCGAGCGACCGCGCTGCCTGTGCGTGCCGGGCAGCGTCGAGATGTATGTCGCCTTCCACCGCCGCTACCTGGCCAAGCGGATGCCGGACACCGGCAGCCAGCACCACCCGACCTGCCCGTCGTTCGAGCCTTCGCCACAGCAGTCAGGCCTCGGCGAACTGGTCGGCGACGCAGTGCTCGAGTCCGAGGGCGCGGTGGAACTGCGCGTCGACTTCGCGTGGAGCCGCCAGGCCGGCGGTCGTGCGCCGGGCGGGCGGACCGACGATGACCCAGGCGAGATCGAGGCGCCGCGGCGCCGCATGAGCCTGCGGGCATTGACGCACTTCCTGTTCGAGCGCGCGGGCTTCAATCGCTGGTCCCCGGCGATGGCCGGCAAGCGGTCGCAGGGTGTCTTGCACAAGTACCTGCAGCGCGCCGCCGAGCAGGTGAGTGCGAAGGGGGTCGTCCTGGGCGAGCGCCTATACGTGCCAGAGCAGTTCAACGAAGCGACACATGCGGAAGCGGCCCAACGCCGCCGAGAACGCCTAGGGGTGTTGCGACCGCACGATGGTGTGGCGCCGCTGGCTGTCGTGTTGGCAGAGTTCAAGGCGGCCGAGGCCCGTCCGGGCGGCTACCGGATCTGGCTGAAGCACATGCCCGACGCGCCGCTGCTGGCATCGGCGAAGACCTGGGAACGGATCGCGAGGACGTATGCGGCGGTGCTCGAAGCCCGTGACGCCGACCATGGCCAGCGTGTGCGCGCGGTGATCACGGCCTTGATCCGCGCCCGGCGCGAGCACACCTACGAGATCGATACGGCGACCCTGCTGCTGGCTAGCGAACAGTGGATCCCGGTCGAAGGCGTGCATGAACTGCCGTTCGTGCAGGCCCTCGTCGACGCGGGGCGGCACTTCGTGAAGCCGCTGCGCTACGACGCGCGCTGCGCGGCCGCGTTTGCCAACGCACTGCTGCTGGATACGGGCGCCGTGACGCAGCCGCTGCATGTCATCAGCCCCTTCATGACGCCACGCGAGCGCGAGGCCAAGGCCACCACGCTGCGAGCGGGGGGAGGCGGGTGGGTGTGGTCCACCGACGAGCCGATGCCGGTGCTGCCGCCGGCTGCGCCGCGGCGCACTTGAAGCGGCGCGTTCCCGCGAGAGTATGAGTTCGCCGGGATGTCCCGGTGCACGCCTCGCCAAGGAGCGCCGCCATGACCGCCGCATCCGCACTGCCCACCGTCACCTTGCACGGCGGCCCCTCGACCCCGGCCACCTTGCTCGGGCAGGCGCCCGCACGCATTCCCACCGCCGGGAAGATCCGTGCCGGCATCAAGGTGCTGACCAAGCGCGCTGCGGGCGAACCGCGCGCCTGCGAGATCTACGAGCGCGGCCTGCGCGACGGCCACTCGTTCGACCGCATCGAGCAGGCGCTCGCCGAAGCCTTGCCGCAGCTGAAGAACCCGCTGGTGCCGCGCAACGTGCCCTGGTTCACCGTGCGCGCGCAGGACTTCGGCAACCCGGCGCTGGCGGGTGAGCTGATCGAGGCCTACGGCGAGGATCGCGGCGAGGGGCGGCACCTGTACCGCTTCCCCGTCGTGTTCCCGTCGGACCACTGGCAGACCGTCATGCCGCACGAGTTGGCGGCCTGGGGGACACATGACAAGCGCTACTGGTCGGAGTACGCGCCGGGAGGCCGCGTGCGCCACTGCATGTGCCACGCGCCGGTGCCGGTGGACGCGCAGGGGCGGCGCGCGGTGCGCCTGTTCGGCGGGCGCAAGACGGTGATGCGCGAGGCCAACGGCGGTGTGTGCGAGCCCGAGGCTTGCCGCGAGTACCAGCAGCGCGAATGCAACCTGACCGGTCGCTTCCTGTTCTTCGTGCCGGGCATCCGCTCGTTGAGCGCATTCGAACTGCACACCACGAGCTTCTACGCGATGAACGCGGCGATCCAGAAGTTCGAGACCGTGGCCTTCCTGCGCGGCGGGCGCATTTCGGGTTTTCTTGATCGGCAGCGCACGTCGTTCTTCCTGTCCAAGCGGCTGATGGAGGTCAGCCATATCGACGAGCAAGGCCGGGCGGTACGGGTGCTGCAGTGGATCATCGATCTTGAGGCGCCGGTGGACGTGAGCGCGCTGCTGCGTGACCGCGAGGACGACGAGGCCGTGCTCGTGCAGGGCCATGCAGCCTGCGGCGTGCTCGAGGGCGAGCCCGCCGGGGCTGCCGTGGTGGCCACCGAGGTCGCGGACGACGAAATGGCCCCGTCTCGCGGCGAGCCGACGCTGGACAAGGTGTTGGCCCTGGCCGGGGGGCACGGTGTCGCCGCAGCCGACTTCGAGGCCTACGCAGCGCAGCGCTGGGGGCCGGGCTGGAAGCTCAACCCGCAGGGCCGGCGCCGGGTGTGGGACGAACTGGACCGCCACCGCAACGACGCGCCGGGCTACGCGGACAAGGTCGCAGCCGCGCTGCGGGAGGCGCGATGACCACGCGCTCGGCGCTGCGGGTCGCGCATTTCTCCGACCTGCACTACGGGCCGCGCAACCTGGCCGAGGCCGATCGGTGCTTCGGCGCGGCGATCGAGCGCGCTGTTGACGCCGGCGTCGATGTGGCGGTGATCTCCGGTGACAGCACCGACCACGCGCTCCATCTGCACTCGCCGTCGGCGGTGGCGCTTGTGTCGCGCGTTCGATGGCTGGCGGATCACTGCCCCGTGCTCATGCTCCAAGGCACCTGGTCGCACGAGCCGCCGGGCACGCTGTCGGTGTTCCGGGAACTGGGCGGGCGCCATGCCTTGCATGTGGCGGACCGGATCGGGCAGGTGGGCTTGACCGCCGCGGGCGAGTGGGTCGTATCGCCGGGATGGAGTTTCGGCGCGCTGCCGGAGGGGCCGGTGGCGCTCTTCTCATGCCTGCCTTCGGTCAACCGCGCGGCGATCGCTGCGGCCGTCGGGGCCGCCGACGCCGCCGGCGCGACCGGCGAGCATGTCTCGGCACTGCTGCGCGGTCTGGCGCCGAGCCACGCGACGGCACGTCAGCTCGGCCTGCCAACCTTGCTCGTGTCTCATGGCACGGTGTTCGGCTGCACCACGGAGCACGGCGTGCCGATGGCCGGCTTCGATCACGAGTTCACGACCGGCAGTTTGTTCGACGCGGGTGCGCAGGCGGTCCTGCTGGGGCACATCCACCGCCACCAGTGCTGGGAACGCGACGACGGCGATGGCCGGCGCTGCATTGCCTACCCTGGGTCGATCGGCCGGTTCCATCACGGCGAGGCCGGTGACAAAGGCTTCCTGCTCTGGCAGGTCGGCTCGGACTCCGCTACTTGCCGCCTGGAAGCGACTCCGGCGCGCCGCACGGTCGACATCTGCTTCGACGGCAAGCCCGACCTCGGCGCGCTGCGCGCCGCGCTGGTGGCGCAGCCGGTCGAGGGAGCCTGGGTGCGCCTGCGCTGGAGCGTTCCCGAAGAAGAGCGCAACGGCGTCGACCGTGCCGCCATGCGCGAACTGCTGGCTGGCGCCGCCGGCGTGCAGTTCGAGGGGCGCATCCTGCCGGTGGTGCGCGTGCGCTCCGGCGGCATCGGCCAGGCCGGCGCGATGCGGGACAAGGTGGCTGCCTGGGCCGGCGTGGTTGGGGCGCGACCCGAGCCGCTGTGGTCGTGTCTCGACGACCTCGCGGCGTGCGAGACGCAGCGGATCGTGGACGATGCGCTGGCCGAGCAGGAGGCGGCGACTATCGATGCACAGGGTCCCGACGGCGAGGCGGCGAGTGACTTGAAGGAGGTGGAACTCGCGGGAGACTGCATAGACGTTTCACAAGGAGCACCTGCATGAGAGTCCATTCGCTGACGCTCAAGGGCTTTCGCGGCATCCGCGACGGCATGGGGCGGGACACCCTGGAACTGGACTTCGAGCGCCGGGCCCCCGGTGCCGCGCTCGTCGCGATCGCGGGCGCCAACGGACGCGGCAAGACCACCGTCATGGACAACCTGCATCCCTTATGTTGAATTCACTGTGTCAACAGTGGGCCAAGACGCGGCGTCTCACTGCCGCTGCAGGGTGGCAATCAATGGGCATGAAAGCTTGCCCCGCCTCGTGCAGCAGTCGCGAACGAGGCCAGCCAGCGCCGACTCGATCCGCCGCAGATCCTTCAGCTTCTGGCGCACGTCAGCGAGCTTTGCTTCAGCGAGCTTTCTCGCCTCGTCACAGTGCGTGCCGTCGTCCAGTCTCAGCAAGCCCGCAACCTCGTCGAGGCTGAAGCCCAGGCGCTGTGCGGCCTTCACGAACCGCACCCGTGCGACGTCCTTCGCCTCATAGCGCCGAATGCGGCCGTAGGGCTTGTCGGGTTCGGGCAGCAGCGCGCGGCGCTGGTAGAAGCGCACCGTCTCCACGTTGACCCCGGCCGCCTTGGCGACGGCCCCAATCGTCAGTCCCTGCTGATCGCTGTCCATGCCGCTTGACTCCGTACATGAGTACGGAAATAAGCTTACGCCATCGTCTCTCCGACCGAGGAAAGTGCATGACGGAATCGCAGACCGGGCGCGGCGCGCTCGTCGGCGGCGGACTGGCCGCGATCCTGGCTTCCGCGTGCTGCCTGGGCCCGTTGGTGCTGGTGACCCTGGGCTTCAGCGGTGCGTGGATCGGCAACCTCACGGCGCTGGAGCCCTATCGGCCGTTGTTCATCGGCGTGGCGCTCGTCGCCATGGGCTTCGCGTGGCGCCGCATCTATCGGCCTGCTCAGCAGTGCAAGCCGGGCGAGGTGTGCGCGATCCCTGAGGTGCGGTCCACCTACAAGGCCGTCTTCTGGATGGTGGCCGTGCTGGTGCTGATCGCGCTTGCTTACCCCTTCGTCCTTCCGCTGTTCTATTGACCAGGAGTGCTCCATGAAGAAGCTGATCGCCGTCCTCGCCCTGTCCGGCGCGGCCGCCGTCCAGGCGGCGTCGCAGACCGTGACGCTGGACGTGCCGGGCATGACCTGTGCGGCGTGCCCGATTACCGTGAAGAAGGCGATCTCGAAGGTCGAGGGCGTGAGCAAAGTCGACGTGAGCTACGAGAAGCGCCAGGCCGTCGTGACCTTCGATGACGCTAAGGCCAGCGTGCAGAAGCTGACCCAGGCGACCGAGAACGCGGGCTATCCGTCCACCGTCAAGCGCTGACGCCGCAGCGATCGAGGAGGCCATCATGAGCGTCATGACGCGCGTCGCGGACAAGGCCGGAGCGCTGGGCAGCATCGTGTCGGCGATGGGTTGCGGGGCTTGCTTCCCGGCCCTGGCCAGCCTCGGCGCAGCACTCGGGCTCGGCTTCCTGAGCCAGTTCGAGGCCGTGTTCGTCACCGTGCTGCTGCCGCTGTTCGCGGCGCTGGCGCTGCTCGCCAACGCACTCGGCTGGTTCAGCCACCGCCAGTGGCAACGCAGCGTGCTCGGCATGATCGGTCCGGCCATCGTGCTGGTCGCCAGCTTCACCGTGGCCGAAAAGCTGCTCTACGTGGGCCTCGCGACGATGGTCGCGGTGTCGGTGTGGGACTTCGTCTCGCCGGCGAACCGGCGCTGCGGGCCGGACGGCTGCGAAGTCCCGCCCAGGCACGCCTGAAGCTATCACGCTGCGGCTGCCGGCGGAAGGTAACCCGATGACCGAACTCGCGATCAGCGGCATGACGTGCGAGTCGTGCGCCACGCACGTTCGCCAGGCCCTGGAGAAGGTGCCTGGTGTGCGTTCGGCGCAGGTGTCCTACCCCAAGGGAACCGCACGCCTCACGCTCGCCCCTGACACACCCGTGGCGGCACTCGTGTCGGCCGTGGCCGCAGCCGGCTATCGCGCGCGCGTGCCCGAGGCGGCGCCGGATCCGTCGCGCGACGGCTTCTTCGAAAGGGCGCGCCACTGGTTCGGCAGTGGGCAGAAGGAACGCGGCGGCGGCGAGGTGCTGCATGTTGCCGTCATCGGCAGCGGCGGCGCCGCGATGGCCGCGGCGCTCAAAGCGGCCGAGCGCGGCGCGCGGGTCACGCTCATCGAACGCGGCACGATCGGCGGCACCTGCGTCAATGTCGGCTGCGTGCCGTCCAAGATCATGATCCGTGCCGCGCACGTCGCGCACCTGCGGCGGCGCAGCCCGTTCGACGTCGGCGTGTCCGCGGCCGAGCCGACCATCCTGCGCGACCGCCTGCTCGCGCAGCAGCAGGCGCGGGTGGACGAACTGCGCCGTGGCAAGTACGAGAGCATCCTGGAGGTCAGCACGGCCATCACAGTGGTGCACGGCACGGCGCGCTTCACGGACGCTGGGTCGTTGACGGTGGTGCTGCGCGACGGTGGCGAGCAGGTCGTGGCGTTCGACCGCTGCCTGTTGGCCACCGGCGCCAGCGCGGCGGTGCCGCCGATCCCCGGCCTCGCCGATACGCCGTTCTGGACTTCGACCGAAGCGCTGGCCAGCAGCGACATTCCGCCGCGGCTCGCGGTGATCGGGTCGTCCGTCGTCGCGGTGGAACTCGCACAGGCCTTCGCGCGTCTCGGCAGCCAGGTCACGATCCTCGCGCGCAACAGGCTGTTCTTCCGCGAGGACCCGGTCATCGGCGAGGCGCTCACCGCGGCGTTCCGCGACGAAGGCATCGAGGTGCTCGAGCAGACGCAGACCCGCCGCGTCACTCATGCCGGTGGCGAATTCGTGCTGACGACGAATCATGGCGAACTGCGTGCCGAGCGGCTGCTGGTGGCCACGGGCCGCACGCCGAACACGCGCGGGCTCAACCTCGAAGCCGCCGGCGTGAAGGTGGACGAGCAGGGCGCCATCGTGGTCGACGATCACATGCGCACCAGCGTGCCGAACATCTATGCCGCAGGCGACTGCACCACCCAGCCCCAGTTCGTGTACGTCGCGGCCGCTGCGGGCACGAGGGCGGCGATCAACATGGCCGGCGGCGACGCGGCACTGGACCTGAGCGCGATGCCGGCCGTCGCGTTCACCGATCCGCAGATCGCGACGGTCGGTCTCAGCGAAGCTGAAGCGCATCGGTCGGGGATCGAGACCGACCGCCGTACGTTGACGTTGGACAACGTGCCGCGCGCGCTGGTCAACCTCGACACGCGCGGCTTCATCAAGCTGGTGGCCGAAGCCGGTACCGGCCGTCTGTTGGGCGTGCAGGCGGTCGCCGCCGAAGCGGGGGAACTCATCCAGACCGCCGCCATCGCCATCCGTGCCGGCATGACCGTGCACGATCTCGCCGACCAGTTGTTCCCGTACCTGACGATGGTCGAAGCCCTGAAGCTTGCGGCGCAGACCTTCACGAAGGATGTGAAGCAACTGTCGTGCTGCGCCGGCTGAGCTTCAGCTGGACTTGAACAGGGAACTGCGCGGCGCATCGCCGCCTTGCGGCCAAGCGTGTGAACGGTCGCGACTGACGACCGTTGAAAGCGTCGCCGGCCATGCGAGCCTGATCGGAGACCAACTCCGAGGCATGCCATGCAGCCACTCCGACTCACCCTCAAGGGCTTCCGCGGCATCCGCGACGGCCTGGGTCTCGACGAGATCACGCTTGACCTGGAGCGCCTTGCCGACGGTGCAGAACTGATCGCCATCGCGGGCCCGAACGGCAGCGGCAAGAGCACGATCATGGACAATCTCGTGCCATATCTCGGCCTTCAAAGTCGTGCCTCGATGCCGGCAACCGGCGGCTTCTCGTACTACGAGCACGTCTATCTGCCGGAGAGCCTGAAGGACCTGACCTGGGCGCACGAAGGGCGCTGCTACCGCTCGCAGATCGTCATCCGAGTCAGTGGCCGGCGACGCACAGAGGCGTTCCTGCACATGCTCGATGATGGCGGACGCTGGTCCCCCGTGACGCTCGAGGATGGGACCATCTCGGATGGCCGGGTCGAGACGTACACGCGCTGTGTGGAGAGCATCTGCGGCAGTGCAGAAACCTTCTTCACCTCCGTGTTCGCAGCCCAGGGCAAGCGCCAGCTCAGCACCTATCGCAACGCCGAGATCAAGACGTTGTTGGCCGACCTGCTGGGGCAGGAGGAGATCCAGGCGCTGGGCCAGAAGGCAGCGGAGACCGCCCGCCTGCTGAAAGCTGGGCTGGCAACACTGCGTCAGGAACTCGCCGCGGTCGACGCGGAGGATCAGCACCTCGAGGCGGCGCGCCGAAAACTCGACGGCGCCGGCGATCGCGTGTCGGCGGCCGATCGCGCGAAGAGGTCAACGCAGTCTGCCCTGGAGGCCGCCCAGACGGGGCATGCCCGCGTGGTGGTCGAACGCGAGCAGTCGCGAGCCACCGATGCCCGGCGGGCACAGCTCATGGCCGAACGGCAATCCAACCTGGCAGGCGCGGCACAAGCGCAGAGCGCGCTCGATGTTCAGGAACGGGCCGAGCACCAGCGGCTGGAGCGCCTCGATCAGCGGGTCGCCAATCGGCTGCAGCAGGAACGTTCGCGGCGCCAGGCCTTGACCCAATCCCGGCAGCGATGCCTTGCGGCGCTCGCCGAGGCCGGCGCGGTGCGTCGCGCCGAAAGGCGCCTGCCGCTGGCGCAACGTGTGCAGGCGCTGCTTGGCGCACGCACGCTCGCCTGCCGCGAGCAGGTCCATCAGCTGACGCAGTGCCAAGGCGCGGTGCGCCTCGCGGAGCAGCGCGCCGCCGCCATCGAACGGGATGCGGGTCGGGCTGCGCTGAAGGCCGAGGAACTCGCGCGCCGGTTTGGACTGACCGGCGAGGTGCCCTGCGCCGGCACGGACCTGCAGGGACGTTGCAAGTTGCTCGCTGACGCGCGCGAGGCGCAGACGCTGATCCCCAACGCCCAGGCCCAGGTCGCCCGTCTGGTGAGCGAGAAGTCCGAGGTCCAGCGGGAACTTATCGATGCCCGCCGGCGTTGCGGGGCACTGGCCGGCGCGCCGCACGCCCTGGCGCGGGCCGAGGTCCGCGAGGCCGTCGCACGCGAGCGGGCGAACCGCTTGTCGGTCGTGCGTTCGAAGGCCCAGGCGTGCGCGCAGGCGCAGGCGACCCTGGTCGAGATCGAGCAGGAACTTCAGGCGCTGGGGCTGCAGGCGAGTGAGGGCGCCGCTGCCGAGACCATCGACGAACGTGCGGAGCGCCAACAGATCGCGGCGGCACGAAAGGCGATCGAGGCGCAACGAGGTCAGCAGGCCAGGCAGACCGAAGCGGCGCTGGCGCGCCTGGATCAGGCGCTCGCAACGCTGCCGCCCGCCTTCGACGAGCAGCAAGCCGCGCGCGCAGCCCGTGCGCTGGGTGCCGCGAAGGAGGCCCTCGCTGCGGCGGAGCGGGCAATGCTCACCGCGGTGCGTGAGTCGCAGCAGCTCGAGGAGGTCTCCAAGCAGTCGGCCCGGCTGGGCGAACGCCGCGAAAGCCTGCGCGCGCGCTGCGCTCGAGTCGAGGATGAGCTGGGCAACTGGAACCTCTTCGCCCGTTGCATGAGCAATGACGGGCTGATCGCTCTGGCGATCGACGATGCGGGACCTGCGCTGTCGGCGCTGGCAAATGACCTGCTGCTGGCCTGCTACGGGCCGCGCTTCACGGTGTCCATCCGAACCTTGCTGGAGACGGCCAAGGGCGAGCAGAAGGAGGGCTTCGACATCGTCGTCCACGACGGCGATACCGGCGACAGCAAGAGCGTCGGCATGATGAGCGGGGGCGAGCGGACGTTGGTGGAGCTTTGCCTGACCCGGGCGATCGCGCTGTACCTGGCCCGAAACACGGGACGCCGATACACGACCCTGTTCACCGACGAGGCGGACGGCGCGCTGGATCCGCAGCGCAAGCGCATGTTCATGGCGATGAAGAGGGAAGTCCTGCGCCTGGGTGGCTATGAGCGTGAGTACTTCATCTCGCAGACGCCCGAGCTGACGGCGATGGCGGATGCCGTGATCGACGTCGACGCGCTGAAGGCGGATGCGTGCGATGTCGATCGCGGCGTGTCAATGGCGTAGTCGCGGTCGTGGCGCGAGCCCGGCGCCGACAGCGCTGGTCACTGCGTGCCGGACCCTGGCATGCGCGGCTGTGCGACACCGACCCGCGCACCAAGGCCCCACAGGTACGCTTGGTCGAGTATCGGCTCGCATGCCGGCTCGCTTCGGGCGAGTTCCTCCAGGGCGTGCAGCAGGTGATCGGTGACACCGGGGCGTCCGGCGATCATGGCCAGCTTGTAGAGCCGCAACAGCGCTCGCGCGAGAGCGAGGTCCGACATGAGGGCGCATGTCATCGCAGACCTCCAGCGGGGCACCTGTGCCCCTGTCCTTCGCAGCTTAGACCTTGCTCCTGTGTCAAGGTCAAGACTTGGCCCGCGGCTCAGCGGCGCATCGAAACCACCTGCGGGCCGGTGGCGCGGCGCAGCTCGGCCAGTTCTCGCTCTCGCCGTTCGAGCATGAGGTGAGCGTCCTGCCAAGCCGCGAAGTAGTGATCGACGAGCGCGGCCAACTTGCCCAACTGCTCGCGCAACTCGCGGTTCTCCTGGCGCAGCAGCTTCGCCTGACGTGCGGGGGCGCCTGACGGGCCGCGTGCGCTTCGCTGGGCCTCGTGCAGCGCCGCCAAGACCTCGGGGTGGTACCGATACAGCGCATTGCGGGAGATCCCGGCGATCTGACACAGGGTCGTCGCGGTGAGCGGCTGCACCGCGACGCCTGTGCTTGGCGTGCGAACCATGGTGGCCAACGCGTCCCGAAGCCGCTGCGCCGTGGTCCGGCTATCGGCGTCGACCTTTACCTCACGCATGGCTGTTCTCCTCGGCGCTTCCCGCGTCGAGCGTCCGAAGCAGGGCATGGGCCTCGTTCAGGCGCTCGCGGACGATGCGCAGCGTTTGCCGCGGCAGAGCGGGTTGGTTCAGCAGCGACTCGCAACGTCGCGCCTGCTCGAGCCAGTAGGTCCGATGCTGTGGCGAGACCACGAAGTTCCTGCAGCGCGCGCAGGTCGAAGGTTCGCGTCGCGCCGGGTTCGGCCCGGCGGCGTTGCCGAGGCAGGCGCTGTGTTCTTCGCGGTAGACGCAGAAACCCCAGTCGCACACGCCGAGCACCAGGCCCGCGTCGACCAGCAGGCGCGCGTAGCTCTTGAGGTCCTGCTTCAAGCGGCTGCCCCTGAAACGAGGGCGCTTGGCCACGATCTCGATGCCTGCGCGGCCGCCGAGGCCCGGTGCGGCCAGCATGTGCTCCCAAGCCGCCATGGACTGCTGCAGGATCTCGGCGTCGATCTCCTGATTGAGGCGATAGTCTGAGCCGACGTAACCGTGGTCGGTCTCCGCACGCTCGCGATGACCCAGGTGCTGGCTCAGCGCGAAGAGGCAGGTGCGGTCGCGCAGCGCCGCAAACCTGGCGAAGGTCTTGCGCCCCTGGTGGGTCGTCAGCCTCCAGGGCCGATCCTCATGGGTCAGCCCGAGTCTCGCGCCGAAGCGCTGCAACTGCGTGGCGACGCGCGACGGCGATGCGATCTCCAACTGATCCGCGCGGGCGTGAAACCACTCCGTCGCACCGTTGCCCCGGCGCCGGCGCAGCCACAGCTCATGGCGGCCCGATACCGTACGATGCTCCGCGGACAGTGCCTCGAGCACCGCAATCGCCTGAACGGCCACGGGCGGTGCGACCCATTCGTGAGGCCGGCCGTCGTATCCCGGCTGACGCTTGAAGATGCTGCCGACGATCACGGTGACCGGGGAATCGGCGCAAATACCGCCATCGTGCCGTTCCTGCACGCAGCCGGCCTTCAAGTGGAGGATCTCGCTGACCCGTGGCCCGACCAGATAGGACAGGACGACAAAACAGGCCGCGTAGAGCATGTCGATCCGCAAGACAAGCTCCGCCACCGACGCCACCGGCCGTTCGACTTCGGGCAGAGCACTGTTGGCCCGCTTCAACCTGCGCGTGGCCCGGTCGGTGTGAGCGTAGCCGCTTTGAGAGCATCCAGCGGTCGCAGTCATCGCCTGGCGGTAGGTCTCCATCGCCTGCAGGATCCGGCCGGCGTCGCGCGTGACGATGTCGACGGCGGCCTGGACCAGCGGCACGGCGACGCCGTCAGGGGTGGACGGCCACGGGCGGCGTAGACCCTCGCGATCACCGGCGGCCTGACGGTGGTTGCTGCCGGGGAACGGATCGAATTCCAGGCCGTCGTCCAGCTCCATGCGAAAGCGATGAAGGTAGGTGAACAGGTACAGATGGCGCTGCACCGTGGACGCAGACCGCAACGGTCCGCGCGCCATCGGCAGCTCGGCGAGCCAATGCTGAAACTGCAGCAAGGCTGTCGCGTCGAGCTCGGCAAATCGGCTGAGGCCCTCCTGGTCCATCCAGCGCACGAGGAATCGCAGGGAGAAGAAGTAGTTCAGGACCGAGCGCGGTCGCAGCGGCAGGCCCGTGCACAACGATCGGCACCGGATCAGCGCGACCAGTTGCTTGCAGGTCTGTCGCAGCGGCGCGTAGCGCGCGTCGGTGAAGCGGCGCCCCTCCTGCAGCGCGAAGTCCCAGGCCAGACTGACCGGCAGTTCCTCCTCGAGCGCGTTCGTCGGCGCGAAGCGCCAGACCGGATCCTCCCAGCGCGAGTCCTTCAGGAACCAAGCGCGATCGTCGGGTGCCGGTTCGATGGCGGGACGCGAAACCTGGAGTCGCGATGTCTGCATGGTCGAGCTGGTCGAGCCTCAACGCAGCTCCGGCAATGGCGGCAGGAGTGACCGCTGCGCTTCACCGGCCGCAAGGTCGTTCGCACCGAAGCGAGGGAGGATGTCTTCCTCGAGAATGCGCAGCGGCGGAGCGTAGACGGCCTCCCACCGCGCCGGGTGCAGCACCACAGCGGCCGCGCGCAAGTGATCGCGTGCCTGGAGCAGTCGGGCAATGGTGGCAGGGTCGCAGGGGATGATCGCGTTGGGGCAGGTGAAGCAGCCCATGAAGTGCGTGCAGAGCTCGCCGCTCCTCGATCCGGGCGCGGTGCCTGAGAGCGGATCCTTGCAGTCGAAGCCGAACATCGTGACCGCCGGCCCGCGCGGGGATGACGGCTTGGACGATACCGTCGGCAGGCTTGGAGGCAACGGCGTCTCGACGTGCCGCAGGAAGGCGCCCTGAAGATCCGCGATGCGCGAGCGATTGCGGGCGTGCACCAAGGGAGTCTGTACGTAGTGGACGGTCGTGGCGACGTTCACGTGGTTGGCGACGGCCTTGGTGCGCAACAGGTCGCCGCTGAAGCGATAGAAGCAGGCCAGCACGCTTGGACGAATGAGCGCGGGCGCGAATGGCGGCAGGCCGTGGCGCCTGCAGAACGGTCCGAGCCGGTGATGGACCGTGATGATCGACAGGGCGTTGACCGTGACGTGGCCCTTGAAGACGAACAGCCGATTGCGCTGCGCGACCGGCGCAAGAGGCACCAGCCGCGCGTTCCAGGCCTGGAGGTCCCTGACGAGTGCCGGCGGCTCGAAGGCCTGTGTGCTGTCGAAGGTCCGGCGCTGGATGCGCGATGCGCGCGCCTTGAACCAAACGAGCAGTTCGCGGTCGTCGAGCAGGGGCAGCGGCTGAAGGCAGTCGCGCGTGAGATCGGCGATGGCCTCCGGGTTGCCGGCGGTATGGATCAGGATGGCCAGGTAGTAGGGCAGCAGCGTCTCCGCTCGGGGGTACAGGTAGAGACCCAGCTGCTTGGCACCGCCGTATCGACGCACGGCTTGCTGGAGCCAGAAGTTGCCCTTGTGCTCGATGGTGTAGCGATCGGGAATGATGCCGCCGTAGCGTTCTTCGATCTGCGTGAGTACCCAGCCGAGCGTGCCAGGCTTGTCGCCTTCGGACACGCGCAGCCTGGCGGCCGACTCGCGAGCTGCGCGCATCGCGGCGATGTCCTCTTCGCAGGCACGCAGGATGGCGCGCAGTTGCTGCGGCGACAACGTTGCGCGCGGCGGCCTGTCGCGGCCCTTGCCGGGAAACGGGATGAAGGGGTAGTCGATGCTGCCGACGAGGTCGGGGCGACACCGCTCGAGCCATCGCAGCAGTTGGCGCAAGCACGAGTAGATCGACGCTCGGGTGGAGATCGCCCACGGTTCACCGTCGGGGCGTCGCTGCATGTTGAGCCACTCGATGTAGCGCACGACCGTCGTTCGATTCAGATCCGCAACCGACCTGACGGCGCCGGACTCGGCGGCGAACCGCTCGAAGACCAGCATCGAATTCCAGTAGGAGATGATGCCGCGGCTCGAGCGGGCTCCGACGTGGGCCCAGAACGCTTGGGCGATTGCGGCGCGCGCGTCCTCGGGCAGATTCAACGAAGAGAAGTCGACGACTGTCTTGCGAATCAGGCGAGGGGCATCGTGGCGCACCGGCCGCTGGACTTCGGCCGGAGCGGCAGCCAACTCGGAGGTGAACCGCCGCACAGCGACTTCGTGCCGGGAGGTCATGGTTCCTGCGCCCCCGACAGCAGCGTGTCCAGGACGCGCTTGAGCACGCAGGCATCGACGGCGATGGCGCGCAGGTACCGGTCCGTGGTCTCGACGTGCTCGTGGCCGAGCAGGATCTTGACGACGACCAGCGGGTTGACGTTGGCGCCCTCGTTGGCCAGATGTTCGAGCCGTGCCAGCAGCATGCATGCGAAGGTCGCGCGAAGCAGATGCGTGGTCGCCTTGAAACCGCAAGCCTGTCCGGCCGAACTGACGGCGCGCTGGTAGGCGTTCTTGCCAGCCGGGGCGCCGCGGGCGTTGATGAACAGTGGTGAGGTGTCAGTCGTTCGTCCGTTGCGGCGTGCGCGGCGAAGCCAGGCACGACGGAGCCCGGAACGATATCCGTTGGTCTCGTCGACCAGGCTCGCAGGTGCGACGACGTAGCCGGGCTTGCGGCCCTTGCGCAGAATCTCGATGGTGTGGTGAGAGGCGGCCGGGGGAGGTTGCTCGCCGATGTCGGTGACGCTGAGGCGCAGCAGTTCGCTGACCCGCAGGCCGGTGCACAGCTGCCAGCGCGCCATCAGGTCGTACGGTGGGGAGAGCGTTGCGAGCAACTCGCGGGCCTGCTCGGAGACGAGCGGCCGAGGCAGCGGTTCGTGCTGCCGCAGTACGAACAGGTTGCGGGCCCCGTCCGGTGCATACCGCATGCGAGTCGAACGGTGACGTCTCGCGACGCCGAAGTCACCAGCCTTGTCTGCCAGTGGCGACTCGCTCAGCCAGTGCGTCCGGACAGCCCAGGCATAGAACCTGAGGACGCCGCGGACTCGATGGTTGATCGTCGTGGTGCAGTAGGGGCGGCCCGTATGAGAGCTCGGCTGCGTCATCATGCGGTTGCGATAGGCGACCAGGTCGACGGCGTCCGCGCTGTTCCACGCGATATCGTTCTGCTCGAGCGTCTCGAACCAGTCGTAGAGGATCTCGGCGTAGGTTCGGAGCGTGTCCGGGGTGTGCGCGCGCTGGATCGAGTGCTCGTGCAGATAGGCGACTGCCGGTTCGATCAGTTGCCAGTGCTTGGTGAAGAGAAGCGGGAACCCGGCGGGACGCGGCTCGCGAAGCGAAAGCGTCAACGCCTTCGCTGCCATCGGCGCCAAGCGCGTGGCAACGTCGGCGGGATTCGGCAATGAGGCCTTGCGAAGGATCGTCACCATCGCGATCTACCTCGCGGTCAGATGCTTGACAGCCTCGACGAACGACATGTCGAGCAGGTGCATCGCCAAGTCGATGGCGCCGCCACCGCCGGCGCGAGCGCGCGTGTCGTACCACTTGACGCCGGTGGTCAGGATCTCGAACTCACCGCGCGCGGTACTGGCATGCCAGCGCAGGCTGTGCTCGGCCTTGAGCGGCTGGTACGTGGGGTCGGGCTTGACGTGATCGGCCAGCAGCGCGAGCGCGTCGCTGGCCGGCATCTGGCGAAGCCGTGTCAACGTCGAGGCACTGAACGATCTGCGTGATCGGCGCGCAACCATGCCGCGAACCCCTTCATGGGAGTTGCTGAAAACGCGGGACGCGCCGGGCTACTCGCCTCTGAAAGAGGCTGGGGCTGCTCGGGCTGTGGTCACTTTAGGCAGTGATGGCTCAGGAGGCAATCGCGTTGACACGCGCGAATGCAACCTAACACCCCTACCTGCTGATGCCGTCGCGCGCGTCGACAGGCGCACTTGGCGGCTTCTCGTACTACGAGCACGTCACGCTGCCGGAGAGCGAGAAGACGCTGGTATGGGAGATGGACGGGCGGCGCTACCGTTCGCAGCTGGTGATCCGGTCCGGTGGCCGGCGACGGACCGAGGCCTACCTGTTCGCCTGGGATGGCAGGGCCTGGAAGCCGGCCGTGATCGCCGACGGCACCGTGTCGGACGGCCGCTGCGACAGCTACTTGCGCTGCGTGGAGTCGATCTGTGGCAGCGCGGAAACCTTCTTCACGTCGGTGTTCGCCGCACAGGGGCGGCGCCACTTGAGCCAGTACCGCAACGCCGAGATCAAGGGACTGCTGGCCGACCTGCTCGGCCTGGACGAGATCGGACAACTCGGCAGCCGGGCGCAGGAAGTCGTCCACGGATTGAAAGCGGGCTTGAGCACGCTGCGGATGCGGCAGTCCGAACTCGCGGCCGACGAGGCGAGGGTGAAGGCCGACCTCACCAGACTGCAGGGCGCCGAACAGGCCGTCGCCGTGGCGATGAAGGCCTGCGACACAGCTCGCAGCGCGTGCGATGCGGCTCGGGTGGCTCATGCTCGCCTGCTGGCCGAGCAGTCACATTCATCTGCCACCGGTGAGCAGCGCGCACGGCTGGAAGACCGCCTGCGCCTTGCTGCGGCGACTCTGCGGCGATCCGAGGCCGAATGGCAACGGCAACAAGACGACCTGCGCGAGCGCGCCGAAAGGCTGAACCGGCGTGTCGTCCAACGCATGGCTGGCGCCAGGACGCGGCGTGAGGCAGTGGAGGCCCGGCTGAGCCGCTGTGCCGCGCTTGTGGCGGATGCGGGGCCTGTTGCCCGCGCGGAGCGCCGACTGCCGCTCGCCCGGCGAGTCGGCGTCGCATGGCAGGCACGCCTGGCGCAAGCGCGCGCTGTGGTCGAACAGGCCGGACGGGCACGCGAAGCGCTGGGCCAGGCAAAGCAGCGGCTTTGCGGCGTCGAGCAAGCGGCCGGCAAAGCTGCGCTGCGAGCGCAGGAACTCGACCGCCGCTTTGGTCTTACCGGATCGGTCCCCTGCAGTGGCCTGCCGCTGCAAGGACGCTGCCATCTGCTGCGCGACGCACGCGAGGCCGCCAGCTTGAGGCCATCGGCGCGTGGCGAGATCGACCGACATGCGGAAGAACGGGCGCAGCTGCTGCGCGAGATCGAGCCGCTCGAGCGGCGGGCGGCGCAGTGGCAGATGGCCACGGACGCACTCCGGGATACCGAGCGCCGTGCCGCTGCTGCCGCCAGCAGAGAGACCACCCTTGGCGCATTGGCCGGGCGCAAGGCTGATCTGCTGAGCGCCCAGGAGGAGCGCGCGGCATTGCAGGAGGAAGTGCAGGCCCTGCGGCTGACCGAGTCGGGTGGCGAACTGGACGATGAGCGCGCCGAGCGGCAGGCCATCGTCGCCGGACGGGAAGAATCCGTTCAGCAGTGGCAAGGCCGGCGTGAGGCGCATCGCGCCGACCGCATCGCCACCGAGCAGATGTTGGCGGCCTTGCCACCCCGATTCGACACGCGGCAGCTGGCAGAAGCCGCGGCGACCGTCACCGCGGCCCAGCGGCGCCTCGAGGAAGCAGAGCGTGCCCATGCCACGGCGCTGGCGGACGTCCACAAGCGCCAGGCGGTTGAAGCCGATCGTTCCCGCTGCGAGGCACGGCGTTCCGCGCTCGGTGCGCACATCGACCGCGTGCAGAACCGCCTGGCCGACTGGTTGCTGTTCGCGCGCTGCATGAGCCACGACGGGCTCATCGCGCTGGCCATCGAGGATGCAGGCCCCGCGCTGTCGGGCCTGGCCAACGACCTGCTGCTGGCCTGCTACGGCGCGCGCTTCACGGTGGCGATCCGCACCCAGGTCGAAACGGCAAAGGGAGAAGCACGCGAAGGGTTCGACATCGAGGTGCACGACAGCGAGTCGGGCGATGCCAAGAGCGTCGCGCTGATGAGCGGCGGCGAACGGGTGTGGATCAACGAGTGCTTGACGCGCGCTGTGGCGCTCTACCTCGCGCAGCAATCGGGCCGGCGCTGCATGACCCTGTTCTGTGACGAGGCCGACGGCGCATTGGACGCCGACCGCAAGCGCATGTTCATGGCGATGAAGCGCGAGGTACTCAAGCTGGGGGGGTACGAGCGCGAGTTCTTCGTGTCGCAGACGCCCGAGCTGACGGCGATGGCAGACGCGGTGATCGACCTCGACGAGATGGTGATCGCATCCGAGCAGGCGTTGCACGAGGGCGTTGCCGTGGGTGTTGCGGGCAACGAAGGGAAGTCAGACCCATCGCGGGCTGGCTTCCCTTCCTGATCGGTCACCGCCGGCGTCAGGCCGATAGTTCCGTCACTCGCCCGTCGAGCGTGTGCTCCACGATCCGGTTGCCGGCGCGACGGACGCTGTCGGCGACGACGGCATCGATCATCGAGCGCGGCACCGCGACGTCGAGGTCCTCGAGTCGCCGAACCACCGTGGCGATGTCGCGCCAGTCGGCCGCCGGCTCATCCAGGCTGCTGTAGGCGGGCTCGTCGGCTTCAGCCTCCGGGCCGTCGTCCCAGAGTTGCAGGAAGAACTCGTTCAGCGGCCGGTCATAGCCCACTACGACGAGTACCGGGCTCGCACCCCGGGCCGTGCGCAGATGGTGCCGGCTCATGTCTGTGCTCCTGGTTCTTCGAATCGTTCGATCCCTTCAACCGTGGCGCCATGCACGTCGAACTTGAGCCAGACGATTCCCGCGCTCTCGGCCAGCTCGAACAGGTGTGCGAGGTCGGCTTCCAGCGGCGTGTCGTAGCGCGGCGCGCCGACGTAGACGAAGCCGCCGGTCAGCGTGGGATAGGCGTTCACGGACAACTGGTCCTCCTGCAGAAGTTGGCGCGTGGCCGGTGAGAGGTGCGCGGTCGACAGCGCGACGAGGGACTCCGAGAGTTCGCGCAGACGGGTCAGAACAAGCTCGCTCATGACGCTCTCCCGGCCGGCCGCGGGGACGGGCTCGGCGGCGCTTTCGCACGCCGGTTGAAGTCGATGCCGCAATCGCGGCAGCGGTACCAGCGCAGGCGGCCGAGTTGGCCGAGAGGCGTGCCCCGGCCCGGGCAGACCGGGCAAGTGGGCGATTGCGGCGATGTGCCGGTGAACATGGTGTTGCTCCTTCAATCTCGGAAGGGGCGCGCGCCCGCGAGGGCGTGTCGCCCATTCGGGGTTGTGGATGGCGGCGGCTGCCGCGGGTCAGATCAGGCCGCGTTCGGCGAACGAAGCACACTGGTCGCCGGCCACCACGAAATGGTCGAGGACCCGGACGTCGACCAGTGCCAGCGCCGACTTGAGGTTCTGCGTCAGGAACTCGTCGGCACGGCTCGGCTCGGCCGAGCCACTCGGGTGGTTGTGTGCCAGCGCCACCGCGGCGGCGTTGCGCTCCAATGCGCTCTTGACGATCTCGCGCGGGTAGACCGAGGTCTGTGTCAGCGTGCCGCGGAACATCTCCACGGCACTGAGCAGGCGGTTCTGCGCATCGAGAAACAGCACGATGAAGACCTCGTGCTGCAGCCCGGCGCAGTGCAGGCGCAGCCAGTCGCGCAGGGCCTGCGGCGAGTTCATCACCGGGCCGGCGCTCAGCTGCGCGCGCAGGTCACGCATCAGCAATTCACGGGCGACGCCGAGCTTGTGGTCGAGCAGGGTGTCGCGGGCCTCGGTGGCGACGGCAGCGGCACCGAAGTAGGCGGACTCAAGGTCGTTGACCTGGTCCGCATGCGGATGGTCCTTGGGCAGGACGGGGGCGAGCAAGGCGCCGATCAGTTCGGCGCGCGACAAGGCAGCAAGGTTCTGCATGGCGTTCTCCATGGGGTTCATCGAAAGGACGAACGGGAACGCCGCGCCCAGCCGGGAACGGGTTCCCGAGCGGGTGGCGCCGCGAGGGCGCCGAAGGGGGCAGGTGACGACTGCTACGCCTGGCCGGGCCAGGACCTCCGGTGGGAGGGCTTGATCTCACGATCGAGTGCCGCGTCAGTGTCGTCGGGGTGGCGCTCGGCGGACACCGTGGCGAGGCGAGCGCCATCCGAGCGGGCCGCCGGAAAGGGGGGGTTCTGCGTGGCGCCAGTGCCGGTGTCCCGTCGCGTGCCCGCAACGCGGCGCCCTGTGGGTGCGACTCGAATCGCAGCGTGATGCGACTGGAGTCGAGCCGGCGAAGAATGTTTCGCCGCGGCCTGTTTTGCGCTTGCACAGGGGTGCCGCTCGGCGCGAGCATGGCAACGAGACCCTCGTTTGCGCGCCCACCATGATCCGCCTTGGAACCCACATCCGCCTCACCCGGCCCGAAGCCGAGCGCCTGTTCCGGCTCACCGACATCGAGCCGGTGAACATCCACACGGCGGCGGACTTGGACGCCTATGTGGCTCGCTGCAAGGCGCACTACTGGGGCCGCTCGCGCGACACGCAGTTCCTGCACTGGCTGATCGACCAGGAGCGTGCCCGGCTCGAAGTCGCGGCGTGAAGAAAGGAAGCCCCGAAGCACGAGGGCTTCGGGGCGAGGGGTGGCGTCAGGCGGTGCGCGCCGCAACGGGCGTCGGCGTGGTGGTATCCGACGCGGACGGCGGCGGGGCCTTGGGGTCGAAAGCGGCATGGGCCTGGGCAACGTCGGCGTCGCGCCGGAGCTGCCGCACCTTCGCCGCCGCGGGTTCGCGACGCATCTCGGGCAGGCACTCGACGAGCACATCCATCGCGCGTGAGGTCTTCAGCCGCAGCGCACGAATCGGCTCGACGACGAGCACGCAGCCAAGCTGCCGGACGAACTGCCCGATCCGCTTGTTGCGCTGCGTCCGTGCCTTGTGCGCGCGCAGCGATTCGCGGCAGCTCAGGTACAGCGCGAGGTGGTCGTGCCGAGCCTGCGCGTCGGCATCGAGCTGGGCCAGCACCTCGGCAGCGATGTCGGCTTGTCCGACCTGCCGGTAGAAGCGGACCCAGGCGCGCTCTTCTTCGATCTCCACGGCCGAGCGCTTCACCTTGCGCGGAGCCGGGTAGGGTCTGTCGTTCAACATGGGGCGGACTCCTTGGTCGGCGAGCGCACCGGCACTCCGAGGGGAGACGGTTGGCTCCCCTGGTTGGAAGATCGCCGACAAGTCGGCATCGTTGGTGGTGGTGCGCGGAAAGCGAACCATTGGCCTCGTCGGGCGAGTGTCTGGCCGTGTGACCAGGCGACTCGCCGACGAATGCACTCTCACGCCGCAGCAGGACGCAGCAGGGCGGCCAGGCGCGGTGGTTGTGGGACCGGCGCGCGAACGCGTCCCGACCCTCCGAGCAGCACGCCGACGGGCCGTGGTGCTCTCGTTGCTTGACTTGCACACATGGCAGTTCTCCTTCGTGAAGCGGAGGGGAACGCCGCTCCCGTCGGGGAACATGGTTCCCCGTCTGGGATGCTTCGGCCCGGGTGGGTCGAAGCGACTGGATGGCAAGCCACGGTCCCAGAGCGGGATGTGGTTGGCCATGAAAAGAAGGCCCGCGGTCTTTCGATCGGGGCCTTGCTCGGTGCCAGACATGACGCTGCTTGCGCAACGCATGCCGGCGCTGGTGAAGCCAGCACGTCGGCAGCTTCATCCACTCCGGCGCCCGCACGGTGGCGGGAGCCGTTGACGGGCCGCATGGAGCGGCCTGACCAGGCAAAGCCTGGCGCTCGAGGGCGGGTAACGACCGCGACGCCAGCGAGGCTGGACTTCAGCGCGGCCGAGGCTGCGGTGAAGGCTTTGCAGGCACGATGCCCACAGGTAGCGTGGTCAGTGTTGACCGGACACGTCGTCCCGACAAGAACATCGTTGCGACCTTCGGCGACCGCCACGCGCAACGGCCCGCCTTCGTCGTTGCCATCACGTGGCGGAATCAGTGGGCCCCGTCCGCGACAATGGAGTCAATGGTCAAGCTCGCCAAGAACTTTCGCTCATTCGCCGACCTGGCCGCCGCCTACGAGCGCGACCGCGACTACCGCATCGTGCGCTTGCTACGGCCCGAATCGGAGGTGGCGATCCTGGCGCCACATGGTGGCAGCATCGAAGCGCACACCTCGGATATCGCCCGTGACATCGCCGGCCGGGACTTCAACCTCTATCTGTTCGAAGGGCTGCTGAAGGCCGGCAACTTCGCCGCGCTGCACCTGTCGAGCCACTTGTTCGACGAGCCAGACTGCCTGAGCTTGCTGAGCGCATGCCGGTCCGTGGTCAGCGTGCATGGTTGCGGCCATGCGGGCGAGATCGTGCTGCTGGGTGGACGGGATGTCGTCCTGCGGGAGTCGATCGGCGCGCGCCTGCGCGGTCTCGGTGTCGAAAGCGAAACCGCGCCGCCCGGACTGGACGCGGCGGATCCCATGAACGTCTGCAACCGGGGGCGCGGCGGGGCTGGCGCGCAGTTGGAGGTGTCGCTTGCGCTGCGGCGGTCGCCGCGTCGAGCCCTGCTGGTGCGCGCGGTTCGCGAAGCGCTGCTGGTCGCACCGGCCTGACAGCAGGCCAAGGGGTTGGTCACCGGAGGGGCGAGGGCCAGTAACCGGGGTGTACTGGATGGCGTTCGAGATCCAGTTCTCGACGATCTACACCAATGGCATCGCGCACGTCCCGAGTTCTACCGTCAGGAAGTCAGGCTGCTGTTCTGGGCATTTGCGCCTCGACATCGGCGCGCGCCGCGATGAACAGATCGAAGGCTTTGGGAAGTCCCAGATGCGGCTTTGCAGCCGCGATGGCGCCCAGCCGTCCAGCGATCAGAGAGGCTGGGGGGCAGTGTTTCCAATGTCCATGGCCACTGGCCGCTCGGTACGGTCCCCGAGCAAACTGACAGCCCGCTGTGCGGCTGCCACACCGGTCCGGTCCGTGGGAAGGCCGTCGAAGCTCATCGCACGGGTGTCGCCGATCAGTTGCCACAGCAGTCGCTGGTAGGCACCCGCAGTAGCGCACTCTGCAAAGCGCGCTGGAGTGATGCCGACAGGCACCGCGTGCCCGCCAACGCTGAGCATCGGCGGCAAGCGGCCCAGGTCGTGGGTCTTGAGCGGGCCGTCCACCAGCTCGTCCGCACGATGCACGGCCGTCTCCGCCGGGGCCAGCAGCGCGGCAGGCAACACTCGGCGCAGCTTGACGGACTCGACGTGGGCGTCATGCAGCAGGCTGCGCAGCGAGTTGATCGGCGAAGGCTCATGGCGCTGCGCCGGGTGTTGCAACTTCCGTCGAGCCATCTCGGGCAGGCCGGCCGCTCTCATCAGATCATCGCAGTAGGCACGGGTTCTCGAAGCGGTCAAGTCGCAAAGCACATCGGCCGGGACGACGCCGACCCGACGCACGGCCCGCAGCAAGCGCAGGAAACGCAAGGGCGGCGCCACGTCCAGCCATGTCGGGCGGCGTTCGTTCGACTCGGGTGCGAAGTTGCCATCCATCGCCAGACAGCAGGCGATGCCGAGCGTCAGCAGCGGGCGCGCTGCATTGAGGTCAAACTGCGGACAGTAGTGAGCAAAGGCCCGAAACGCATTGCCGTACTCCGTCGGCTCCTTCGACTCCCACGAGCTGACGTGGATCTGCCGAATGCGGTCAGCCGCGGCGACGTCGCCGCGGCGGCGAAACGACGCCGCGGCGTGGGCATAGGACCAGTGCTGATTGAGCACGGCGCCGCACTCTGCGATCGCGACGCTGGACAGTTCCGGGTAGGCACAGCGTGCCAGTGCGCGTGAGTAGCTGCCGATCGGTGCGTGGTCCATCGCCGCCTCGCGAAGCTGCGGCCTCGGCAGCATTGCAACCTGACTGACGAACGGGCCGGCGAGCGCGTAAAGCACTGCCAGGCCGTATCGGTATGCGGAGGGTTCGAGGCAAGCGAGTGCGCGGTCCGAACTCTCGAACTCGTGGCGCAGCAGCCCCAGGCTCCACCAGTGCCGCTGCAGCACGACTCCGATCGGGCCGAACTCGGGACGGCGCAAGGCCCGCTGCCGCGCGTCCAGCTTCAGCACCGTGTCGCCACGCAGGCGCCTACGAGTCAGAAGGTCGACCTGCTCGGGCGTGAACAAGCCAATGAACGACTCGGCGATCTCCGAGCGCGCATGGTCAATGCGCGCCAGGAACCGTCCGTAGGCAAAGGCGTTGGCCTGGATCCAATGCGTTTGCTCGTGCCCGACCAACGCCGCGTACTCCAGAAAGTCGGCAGGCAGGTACCTGTTCCCGCTCTCCATCGCGGCGAGTTCACTGTCGGTCCAGCGCGCGTCCGGGACGACGGTGAAGCAGGTGTCGGGCCAGTAGGCTGCGTCGTCGTCGGGCGTGGCGTGGGGTCGCGGGAACAGCCAGCTACCCGCCGGACTCATCCTTCTTGACCTTGTCCGCGCCGTAGCGCGCTTCGAGGACTTGCCAGATCTTGACCGACAGCGCCTTGACGACGTCATAGGCCATGCCGGTGGCGACTGCGCCGCCGATCCAAACCAGCACGGTGGTGCTGAGCGGCTCAGCGCGGCGGGGATGCGGTGCCATTGGATTGGCCGCGGACTTCTCTTCGATTTGCAGCGCCGCCAGTTCCTGGTCGGTCAGCGCGTCCGCAAGCAGCGCCTTCACTTCGGCGAGATCGCCAGTCACCTGGTACATGGCCACATCGACTCCCTGGAGGTTTGCGCGCCCTCGCGTACCGCCGAAGTATGCACGTTCAGCATCTCGGGCGCCGGCACCAAGTCGTTGGCAGACAAACGTAGAGCGATGTCCCGGCGTTGCAGCGACAAAGGGTTTGGGCGCACCCGCCACGTGCAGCAGCTACCGAGGCGACCCATTGCGCATGGCCTGGCCTGTCGAGTTTCGCGCATCGACGGCTACGACGGGGTGCTGAGGTGCGCGCCCCGTGCGACCATTCGAGTCTCGAATCGGGAGGAAGACAGGATGGCATCGATCGCCGTGATCGGAGGAGGACCCAAAGCCGCCGCGATCGCGGCCAAGGCCGACGTGCTGTCGCGCCTCAGCCCGCATCCGGTGCCGCAGGTCACCATCTACGAGCGCACCGCTTTCGGTGCGGCGTGGACCGGCGGAAACGGGTACACCGATGGCCTGCAGCCGCTGTGCACGCTGGCAGAACGCGATCTGGGGTTTCCGTATGGCAGGGCGTATGGCACCGACGTGGCCGAGGCGATGTTTGCGCGCTACTCATGGCAGGCGTTCGGCGTGCAGGCTGCCAGCGGCCGTGCGCACTACGAGCAATGGGTGCTGCACGGGCGTCGGCCGCCAGCGCATCTCGACTTTGCGCGTTACCTGGACTGGGCGATCCGCAACAGCGGCGCGGGTCACGTGCACGGCACGGTGACCGGGCTGGCTCACGACGCTACGAGTCACCGGTGGGAGGTGACTTGGGAGGACGCCATCGGACGCCAGCACACCGATCCGCACGATGCAGTGGTCGTCACCGGCAGCGGCCCGCCGGTGCGGCCGTTGGCCGGTGCGTACGACGCATCGAACGCGCGCAACCCTCGGGTCTTCGACGGGGTGACCTTCTGGACCGATCTGGACGAGATCGGCAGGATCCTCGCGGCCGAGGCGCTCGACACGCGCAAGGTGGTGCTGATCGGCGCCGGCGGCACGGCGGCCGCCATCGCGCACTGGTTTGTGCGGGCGCGCATCGAGGTGCCGGTGGTGATCATCGGGCGAGAGCCGACGCTGTATGCACGCCACCCCGGGTACTTCGAGGATCGCCTGTTCTCGGACGATGCGGCCTGGGGTGCCCTGCCGGCGCACGTACGAGACGAGTTCGTGCGGCGGCTGACGACCGGCGTGGTGTGGAACTATGTGCTCGAGAACCTCGATGGCGCCAACTTGGCCTACACCTGCGCCGACGCCGTCGCCTTCCGCACTTTGGTCGGCGGTGCCGGTCTCTACCCCGAGGTGCAGATCGACATCCGGCCCACGGTGCCGGACGGGGCGCCGCCATCGACCGCGATCAGGCCGGAGGACGGTGCGGTGTTTGTGGATGCGCGGGGTTTCGACCGCTGGTGGTTCGCTTCGCTGTTGCCGCCAGCGCTCGCCAGCCACATGGCGACGCGGCCGCGCCAAGAGGCGGTGATGGCCGCAATCGACGATGCCTTGCGGCTCGCCGCGCCTTTTCCGGCTGGGTTGCACGTGCCGATGGTGGCCTCGCGGCAAGGCCCGGCGGCGAACAATCTGATGGCTTTGGGTTGGATGTCCGACCGCGTCCTGCGTGCGTTCGTGCCGCCACCGACACCGCTCGCTGGGGGTGGTGCGGTCGGCACGCCTTGACCTCGCCGGCGTATTGATATATATATGTGTTTGATTTGGCCGCCCGTCGTCGGCCTGGAGTCCCGATCATGGCTGACACGAACCCCTCCATGGTGATGCGCTCGGTCTACCTGCCGCCCGACATGGACGAGGCGCTGCGCAATCTGGCGTTCCAGTTGCGCTTGTCCAAGGCCGACCTCATTCGCGCCTTCGTTGCCGGCGGGTTGAACAACGTCGTGCGCAGCTTGGGGCCGAAGCCGGACGAGGCCCGTATCGCCAAGGTGGCTGAAGGGCTCGCCGCCGGCCGCTTGCCCGAAGCCGAGGAGCGGCGCAGTCGGGTGTCGATGGAGAGGTTCAAGGCCGCTGCCGCGGAAAGCGTACGCACCTATGCGAGGTCGTAAACGCCTCGTTGACTAGAAGCAAAGAAGCGGACAGCCCCTTCGCGCGCGAAGGGGCTGTCCGTGCTCAGGCCGCGTGCCTGAGCCCATCAGGATCGAGCGCCGCACTGCCGGCGCCATCCCTATCAAGGTCGAGCTGGCGCTGCAGACGGCGCTGCCGGGCGAGCAGGTCCGCCAGGCGACCCTCATGCTCGAACGGGCGTTCGAGCTCGATCCGCAGATCGTCCAGGCGCTTGCCGCGCACGGCCAACTGCTGGCGCGCTGCGTCGCGTTCCTTCGGTACCGAGGCCAGCGCCGCGAGCAGCGCCGCCGCCAGGCCCTGGGCCGTCTGGTACGCCTCGGCGTCGTACCGGCAGTGCCCTTCCAGGTACAGGCCGGGAACGGTGTCGCCCCGGCTGGCGCGCAGTCCGAGATCGAAGCCAGCGAACCGGCCGACGCGCTGCTCGACACTGGCTTGCGCGGCCTTCGCCGCACGCACCAACTGGCGCAATCCTTCGCCGACCGCCTCCGCGCCGACCAGCACCTGGCCGGCCAACTCTGCGCGCATGTCACCGTCCGAGGCCGGCTCCGCGCGCTCGCAGTCCTGCTCCAGCAACGCCAGCTTGCGTTCCAGCGACTCGATCAGCATCGGCAGCCGCGCCACCTCGCTCTCGTTCGCATAGCGCTGGTTGCGCCACACCGAGAACAGCGTCGACAGCTTGGCCACGTCGGCGTCCACGCCGGCCTTCTCGATCACGAGCGGGTTGCCCGAGGCCAGCGCTTTCACTTCGGCGTACGACAGCGCCGCCAGCTCCACGTCCTCGATCGAACGCAGCCCCTTGTCGCCGCTCATCACCTGGGCGATGAAACGCGCCTTGGTCTCCAGGGCCTGCCACATGTAGCTGTCGAAGCTGCCTTCGGTGACGTAGCGGAAGATCTCGACGTCCTCGCACTCGTTGCCCTGGCGCAGGATGCGCCCTTCGCGCTGTTCCACGTCGCACGGCCGCCAAGGGGCATCCAGGTGGTGCAGCGCCGCCAGCCGGGTCTGCACGTTGGTGCCGATGCCCATCTTGGCCGTGGAGCCGATCAGCACCCGCACCCGGCCTTCGCGCACGGCCTTGAACAGGGTGGCCTTCTGTGCATCGGTGTCGGCGTCGTGCACGAACGCGACCTCGGTTGCCGGCACGCCGGCATCGACCAGCCGCTGCTTCAGGTCATCGTAGACGCTGAAGGCTTTGCCTTCCTTCGGCGACGACAGGTCGCAGAACACCAGCTGCGTGCCGCGGAAGGCCTCGGTGCGTTGCCGCACCGCAAGCACTTCCCGGACACACGCCGCCACCTTGCCCTGCTCGTCGAAACGCGCGCTCGGCGCCACCAGCCGGAAGTCCAGCGCGGCCTTGCGGCCGTCGGTGGTCACCGCGAGCATGTTGTCCACCTGCGGCTTGACGCGGCCCATGCGGATCGCTTCCGCACGCTCGACCAGCGTGCGCACGTAGGCTTTCAGCGCGCTGTTCGTCGGACAGGCCACGATGCGCGGCTTGCCGCCACGCAGCGCCGGCACCGGCAGCTTCAGCATCTCCGCGGTGCGGATGTCGGCCACCTCGCCGAACACCGCCATCAGCTCGGGCACGTTGATGAAGCGCGCAAAGCGCGTGTTCATGCGGTAGCCGCTGCCGTCGGGCGCGATCTCGAGCGCGGTGACGCTCTCGCCGAAGGTGGCCGCCCAGGCGTCGAACTGCTGCAGCCCCAGCGCTTCCAGCCTTCTGGGCTGCAGGTAGCGCATCATCGTGTGCACCTCGGCCATCGTGTTGGCCACCGGCGTGGCGGTGGCGAACACCACGCCTCGCTGCGCGCCGCCGTGCAGACGCATCGTGTAGCGCGTTTTCAGGAACAGGTCGAAGGCCCGCTCCGAGTTCGCCAGCGGCAGGCCGGCGACGCGCGTCATCTTCGTGAACCGGTACAGGTTCTTGAACAGGTGGGCCTCGTCGATGAAGAGCGTGTCGATGCCGAGCTGTTCCCAGCTCAGCAGATCGTCCTTCTTCGCGTCGGCCAGCAGCTTGTCCAGCCGCACCGTCCAGTTCTTCTTCATCGCTTCGAGCTGCTTGACGATCCGGTTGCCCCGGTCGTTGCGCCGCTCGGCGCGCACTGCCATCTCGATTTCCATGATGAGTTCCTTGATGAAGGTTTGTGTGAAAGCCGGCGACATCCGGATGCGCTCGAAGCTCGAGTGCGTGATGACCACCGCATCCCAGTCGCCGGTGGCGATGCGCGACACCAGCTCGCGCCGACGGTCGCCCTCCAGGTCTTCCTTGCCCGCCATCAGCACGGCGGCATTGGGGTACAGCCGGACGAACTCGGCCGTGTACTGCGCCAGCATGTGGTTCGGCACCACATGGCAGGGCTTGGCCCCGAAACCGAGGCGCCGCAGCTCCATGCCGGCGATCGCGCAGACCGCGGTCTTGCCGGCGCCGACAACGTGGAACAGCCCGGTGTTGCCGGACTGCACGACGCGCCACACGGCGTCCCGCTGGTGCGGGTGCAGCGCGTAGCAGCGCGAGAACCCCGGCAGCTTCAGGTGCGAGCCGTCGAACTGCCGCGGCCGCGTGGCGTTGAACAGGTCGTTATAGGTCCGGCACAGCCGTTCCCGGCGCTCGGCTTCCTCGAAGGCCCAGGCGGCGAAGCGCTCCTTGATCAGCGCCAGCTTCTCGCGCGCCGCCAATGTCTCGTCGGGATTGACGATCATGCGGTCGCTCTCCGGGTCCGGGTCGCGCACCGTCGGCACCTGCACGTTCAGCGCGCACTGCACGAGTTCGATCGCATTCAGCCGCGAGGTGCCGAACTCCTGCGTCACCTTGACGTTCTGGCGCGCGCTCCATTCGGGGTAGCGCACCGACCAGGCCCCGGCCTGTGCCGAGTAGCCCACCTCGCAGTCCTTCTGATCCAGCACCTGCCGGATGAAGTCCTCCACATCGCCGGCGGGAATCCACACCGCACCCAAGCGCGGCTCAATGGCTGCCGGCGGCAAGTCCTCCGGCTGCACCCGCTCCAGCGCGGTCACATTGCGCGCGGCCTCTTGGCCCGCGGCCAGCGCCTGCCGGAGCTTGGTCTTGACCTCGCCGGACAGGTACTCGTCAGCGGTCTTCCACAGCCCGTCCGCCGGGTCCAGAAACACCAACCCACGCTCGGCCAGGGCATCGAGCACTGCTTGTGGCGGCGCCGACAGCAACTGGCCCATCCAGGCCGGATCGACCCGGCCGCGCCACTGCACCGAGGCGGCGAGCGCCTCCTCTGGTTCGGCTGCGGCTTCGGGCTCGACGATCCTCGCCAGCGTGCGCCGGCTGAAAAGCGCCGCCTTGGTGGCGGTCTCGGTCTCCTCGTCGTAGTGCTCCAGCGACAGCAGCAACGGGTAGTCGGAGTCGCGCCGGAACGCGAGAGCGTTGGCCCGGTTCGACAGGCACCCGAAGCGGGCGACGTAGCGGTCGTAGCTGCCGTTCAGCATGGCGCGCTCGTGGCGTTGCCGGCTGTCGTCGGCGTCCGCCAACTGCAGATCGAGCAGGGCCCGTGCGTGGTCGCGGATCGAACACAGGCCCGCGATGCGGGCGCGCTGCGTGGCGTTCAGGCGCTCGTGGATGTCCACCAGCTCGCCGTCCTCCACGCGATGCACGCGGCCGTGGTGGAGGTGGTGACTCCCCGGTCTTGCTCCGCCTGCCGCGGTTGATACTCGGCGCTGGGCCGGAATTGCCTCCGGCGTGGCGGCGCCGTACACACCGCGTGGCAGCAGATCGACTCGCCGCGGCAGCTCTGCGGTCAGGTCGCTATCGAACACCGCCGTCGGCACCGGCTCGTGGCCGTTGCTTTCCTGCCGGATGCGGCCGATGCAGAACTCGGGTTGCGCCGCATACCACTGGTTGATCTGCAGGTAGCGTTCGCCGCAGCGCGGATCGCGCAGCGACTCGGGCACCACGCTCAGGCCCAGCCAGGGCTGCTCGTCGGCCTCGCGCTCTGGCCTCGCTCCCCGCTTGCGCAGGAACAGGATGTCGGCCTGCACCTCGGTCGACGCGATCTCGGCGAAGGCGCCGCGCGGCAGGCGGATCGCACCGATCAGCACCGCCTGCGACGCGAGGTAGCGCCGTACGGTGTCGTCCCAGGTATCCATCGTGTGGCTGCTGTTGATGAAACAGGCCAGCCCGCCGGGCCGCAGCAGATCGAGCGCACGGCCGAGGAAATAGTTGTGGATGCTGAAGCGGCCGTAGGGCCGGTTGCTCGAATCGGCTACCTTGTAGGCGCCGAAGGGCACGTTGCCGATCGCCAGGTCGTACCAGTTGTCGGCCAGCTGCGTCTTCTCGAACGCGCCGATGCGCACGTCGACGCCGCTTGCGCCGTAGAGCGCCCGCAGCATCCGGCCCGACAGCCGGTCGATCTCGATGGCGGTGACGGTGCATAGCTCTGCCAGCGCCGCCGGCATCGCGCCGAGGAAGTGGCCAATGCCGGCACTCGGTTCGAGCACGCGGCCTCCGGTGAAGCCAAAGGCCTGTACCGCTTGCCACATCGCAGCGATCACTTCGACCGGGGTGTAGTGGCTGTTGTTGACTGACGCGAGCGCCGAGTTGTGGTCGTCGGCGTCGAGCGCGTCGCGCAGTTGCGCGGCGCGACGCGACCAGGCCGGCTCCGTCGCTTCGAAGTTGAAGCTCGCGGGAAGACCGCCCCAGCCGGTGTAGCGCAGCAGCGTGCCGCGCTGGGCATCGTCGGGCTCGCTGCCCGACGCGTCGAGCGCGAGCAGGGTCTGGATCGCGGCCAGGTTGGCCTCGAACTTGGCGACGGCGCCACGCGGGATGTCGAGCCCGCCGGCGGACAGTTGGGGCCAGGGGCGCCGCGAGGCGCTCGGCGTCGGTGGCTCGCTCGGCCGCCACAACGGTGGTGGTGGGCGAGGCTCGTGTTCCCCTTCACCCGGCTCGTCGTCGAGCGGCGGATTGGGAGGAACGGGAGGGAATGGAGGCAAGGGTGGCGCGAAGGCCGCGGCAGGCTCCGGCTCGAAGCCGGGCAGCCAGGAACAGGGCTCGGGGATGCGGGCCATGGGGTTCTCCGTGGGGACGACGGAGACGCACCTGCCCTCGCGGGGAAATGGCTCCCCGTCAGGGTGGATGGATGGCCCACCGCATGCGCGGACGCATGGGCGGGTGGCTCTGGTGCCGCGCGAGGCGGCGATCAATCAGTCAGTGCGGTGTCGGTGTGCCGCGGGCATCGGGCTCCAGGCGGAGCGCGAGGGGGCTTGGAAGGCGGGTATCGACCGCGGCGCCGACGCAAGTCGGGGCTGAGCAGGCTGATGCCTGCGGGTAGCCCTCGCACTGTGCGCGAAGGCATGTTGGTCTGATCGCGGCTCAAACGGTCGCCACGGCCAAGGCCCGATTTGGCAGGGGCCGCGCGGTGGCGGCTGGCGTCCGACAATGAGGCATGCCGCAGGACCAGCCATCCCCTGCCGACGCGGACCAAGCCTTGGCGGACATGCTCGAGCGGTGCGAGCGTTTCGAGGGTGACTTGGCCCCGCTGCTGGCACATCCGCGCCGCCCGCCGTCGCGGCGAGCGCTACTGACCCTCGCGCTATGCGACGTCGCGGTGGAGTTCTGGGTGGCGCAGCGCCTGCTGATTCGCGCCGGCATGCAGACCTCGGCGCTGGCCCTGGTGCGCCTGCACTTCGAGGCAACGGTGCGGGCGATCTGGCTCCATCACGGCGCCAGCGACGAGTGGCTGGAGCGCTTCGCGGCGCCGATGGCCCCGGGCCAGCTCGCGGAGCCCGTGCTCGGGCCGAACGTCGACGCGATGCTGCAGACGCTGGCCAAGACCGCGCCACCGTTCCTCGCGCAGACGCTTGGCGCCTTCAAGGCGGCGACTTGGCAGCCGATGAATTCGTACGTGCATGGCGGCATCCGGCCCGTGGTGCAGAGTCTGGCCGGCAGCACGCCTCAGCAACTCGTCGGCGTGTTGCAGAACGGCAATGGCATGGCCTTGATGACGGCCAACCTGCTGGTGGTGGCGCTGCAGGACCCGGCGCCGGCAGGACGGATCGGCCCGATCCAGCAAGCGCACCAGGCGTGCCTACCGCCCATGCAGCCGCCCCGCACTTGATGGCGCCATCCCTCATGGGAATCTGAATCCACGGGCCGATGTCGCGCCCGCCCTCATTCAGGAGCCCACATGAAACTCTCCAAGCAGGAACTGGAAGCCGTGATCGCGGCTTCACCTCGCAGCTTCGTCCCCTTCAATGAGCTCGTGCTGTCGCCGACCTACCAGGCACGGCCCGAGAACCCGGCGGCGCCGCTGCCGCTCGCCGAACTGGCCGCGTCCATCGAGGCCGCGGGCCTGCTGCACAACCTGATCGTCGTGCGCGGCGCGCGTGGGGTGCACGAGGTCTGTGCGGGCGGCCGGCGCTTGCGCGCGATGTCGCTGCTCGTGGAGCAGGGCCGCTGGGCCGAGAACCAGCCGGTGCCCGTGCTCGTGGTGCAGGCCGAGCAGGCGCTGATGGCCAGCCTGATCGAGAACGTTGAGCGCGAGGCCTTGAATCCGGCCGACGAGTTCGCGGCCTTCGCCCGGCTGATCGACGGCGGCCGGTCGGTCGAAGACGTGGCGGCGGCCTTCGGAGTCACGCCGCAGGTCGTGAAGCGCCGGCTCAAGCTGGCTGCGGTGTCGCCCGCGCTGCTGACGCTGTTCCGTGAAGGCGGGATCGGTCTGGATTGCCTGATGGTGCTGGCCTCGATCGACGACCCGGCGCGGCAGGAGCAGCTGTGGCAGCAGTTGCCCGAGTGGAACCGCGGTGCGGATCAACTGCGTCGCCTGCTGACCCGGGGCGAGGTCGAGTCGGATCGCGACGGCGTAGCGATCTTCGTGACGGTGGCCGCCTACGAAGCCGCGGGCGGCCCCCTGCGGCGCGACCTGTTCAGCGATGACGGCAAGGCCTACCTGCAAGACGCCGCGCTGCTCGAACGGCTGGCGGTGGACAAGTTGCAGCAGCCGGCGCGCGAGGCCGCCGCCGAAGGCTGGAAGTGGGTCGATGTGCGGGCTCGGTACGTCTACGAGGACTACGTGCGTCATGGCGAAGTGCGTCGCACACGCCGTGCGCCGACCGCCGACGAAGCGGCGCGCCATGCTCAACTCGAAGGCGCGCTGGAAACGCTGCACGCGCGCATGGAGGCGCTGTCAGACGACGACGGGGACGACGACGGCGACGAGAACGAGTACGCCGCACTGGAAGCCGACGACGAGCGGCTGCAGGCCGAACTGAACACCATCGACGAAGCGCTGGCGGTGTTTCCGGCGGACCTGATGGCGCAGGCCGGCTGCGTGGTGTTCGTGGGAGCGCGCGGAACGGTCGAGGTCAAGCGCGGGCTGGTCCGGCCGGAAGATCGCGATGCGGTCGTGCAGGCCGCGAGGCAAGCCACAAGCGGAGAACCGACCACGAGCACCGCGCTCGTCAGTCTGCCCAAGGGCGGCGCACGCGCGGTGCATTCCGAGAAGCTTATGCGCAGCCTCACCGCGCACCGCGTCGCGGCGATCCAGGCCGAACTGCTGCTGCGGCCCGACGTGGCCCTTGCCGCGCTGACAGCCCATCTGGCCGCGAAGCTGCTCAAGGACGGTTTCCATCGCTACCGCGGCGGAGACGATGCGCTCACCGTCAGCGCAAACGAGACGCACGAGGGCCTGCGGCGCGAGTCCGCGGACATGATCGAGGCCGAAGCCTGGAAGCAGATGGAGCAGACCCGCATCGAGTGGACCACGCGACTGCCGGCCGACGGTACGGCGCTGATGCCCTGGTTGCTGGAGCAGGACCGCCACACCGTGGTCGAACTGCTGACCTTCCTCGTCGCCGCGAGCGTCACCGGGGTCGATGGCACCGAGCGCGAACGCCAGAGCACGGACGCGCTGGCCCAGGCGCTCGGGCTCGACATGCGGCGCTGGTGGAAGGCCAGTGCCGCCTCGTACTTCAACCATGTGTCGAAGGCGACGACACTGGCCGCGGTGACCGAAGCCGCGGGTGGCAACGCCGCCGCACCGCTGGCCGGGTTGAAGAAGGATGGCGCGGCGGCGGGTGCGGAGCAGGCGCTGGCCGCGACGGGCTGGCTCCCGCGTTGCCTGCGGACCTCGCCGCGACGGTCCGAGACTGGCCGCGCGCGACTCGACGGCGGGGACATGGAAGCTGAGCCCGGCGGTGAGCCGCAGGACGAGGAATCCCTCGACGCAAGCGCCCGTTGATCGAGGGACGGGACGGCGGGCTCTAGTGAAGCACGCCTCCCGGCTGCGGCAGGGCCGTGACGGGTTCCAGCATCAGCGGCACGGCGAACAGGTCGTGGTCGCCGGGGATGTCGAACGGCGCAATCTCTTCGCTCATGTGGCGCAGCAGGCCCGGCAGATGGTCGAGCATCCACCGTTTGGCGGTGTGCCGAGCCGCTGGCGTCGCCCGCGCAAGCCAGGGGCACCAGATGCCGAACGGCGTCTGGCGGATGTCCAGCTCGAGTCCCACAGTCGGCCGGCGTGTCGCCGCAATGCCGAACCTGGCAAAGGCCGCGCGATCCTCCTCGACATGGCCGAAGGCGGTGACCATCGCCCCGGCCCAGAACGCCGCGCGCGGTGCGTCGTCGAGCAGGGCGGGCACGATCAGCTCCCAGACCACGCTGCTGCCGATGTCCCATTCGAGCAGCCACAGCGAGGGACTCAGTACGCGAATCCCGGCCCGCTCCATCGGCGGCAGTTGGTGCGCCAGGTTGGCGGGCGTCCAGGGACTCACCAGCGGTGAGTCGGTGTAGATGCCATTCAGTGACTCTGGATCGTGACGGCCAGGGAGTCGCTCGAACAAGGCATGGTCGTGCGTGACCGCCGCCGGGACGCCGTCGCGCAGCGCCTTGGACCAGACGCGGGCCAAGGGCTCGCACTGCACGACTGGCAACGCAGGCCTGGCGAACAGATCGGGGGCGACGGGCGCATCCGCGTCGAACGGCATCGGCAGCGCCGGTGGGAGGCTGAAGGGCAGCTTGTAAGGCTTCATGGTGTCCCCGAGTCAAAGAGTGGAAGTGGAGGGGTCGGTCGCCGGCGGGACGTCCGTCACGGTGGTCGCGGGCGCGGGCAATTCGGCCGGCGAGCCGGCTGGGGGTTTGCTGCGCATAACGGCGAGCTGACCTAAATAGGCGTTCGTGATCTGCGGCCTGCCATGGCCGAGCAGGGCGGACACGTGTTGCCGCGCGGCACTGTCGGCGTCCGCCGCGACTCCCTGGCCGCCGGCCACCGGGGGCAGCGAGCCAGTCAGTTCGGTGTAGCGGCTGGCCGCGAACTGATGCCGCAGGCCATGCGGAACCACGCGCAGATCGCGCTTCGTGATGCCGAAGCGCTCCATCACGTAGCGCAACCGCCGCAGCGCCTGGACCAGCGTCAGGTTCGGATCGCCGATGCTGCCCTGCGTGCCCTTGGCGACGTGGCACGCGTAGGTGATGGCATGACGGCACAAGGCGTCATCGATGGGCACGTAGCGCTGCCGCCCGCCCTTCGTGCCGCGGTGGGTGTCCAGGTACTGGACCACCCCGTTCCCGTCCTCCCCATCCGCTCCTGAATCGCCTTTGGCCTGGCGCGCGGTCGCCACGTCGACGTGCGGGCGCAGCATCAGGCTCTCCTTGAACCGCAGCCCGAAGGCAAGCATCAACCAGAGGCTGGCCGCTGCGTGCACGTCGTAGTCTTCGACATCGCGGATCACCGACGCGACGTCGATGCCCAGCGCGCGCCACGACTTGTCGTTCGTCGTGATGCCGCTGCGCCGGTACAGCGCGGGGTCGTCGAAGTAGGCCCGGATGGGTTTGAGCAGCTTTGGCTTGCCGATCCAGCGGGTGAAGGTCTTCAGGTGCGAGTAGTAGGTCGGGATGGTGCCCGGCGCCAAGCGGCCGGCCTTGGCTTCGGCGCACCAGTGCGCCAGTACGAAGTCGGCATGGCGACCGCTGAACGAGCGCGGGTCGAGCTTGAAGGCCTTGACGGGGTTGTGGTGCAGAAACCGGAACACCCACACGCAAAGCCGGCTGCGAGACTGCGCGGTGCGATAGCCGATGTTCTTCGCCTTGACCGCGTGCTGCCAGTTGTGCCGGCGCAGGATCAGCGCCAGAACGTGCATGCACCGCTGCGGCTGCAGCGGCAGGGTGTCGAGATCGACGGTGAGTGGATCAGTTCGGGACATGGCGACCTCCGGGTGCCGGTGAATCGAAATGGCTAGGCCCGCTGAGAGACCGACAGGTGCCGGGCCAGGCATCGAGTCGTTGCGCGTCCCCACGCGCGGTTGCCCAGGCTTCGGACGGCAGCGCCGTCCAGGCCTTCGTAAAAGTGATCGCCTTGCACACGGTGCGTACACGCGTGGCTGTCCGCTCGGGGCGGACCGCGACGCCAGCTCGGCATGAGCCGAGGGCGGGCGCGGCATGGTGTGCGGGCGTCACCCGTACGTCGGCCCATCGAGGGGCCGCACGCGGACGTTTCGACCGGACCGAAAGGCACCACCGCAGCCAACGCGGTGGGCGGTCCGTTCACGCAGGTCCCACGGGTACCGGTCGAGCCGGTGGGCCGTGGGTCGCGGTCGCTCGAGGCGGCCGCGGCGCGTGATGCTGGAACGTCAGGGGAAGAGAGGCGGGTGCCCGTGGGCACGCCGCAATCCACGGCCTCGCGGGCCATGGCGGCTGGTGGGTGAACGTGGCGGATCGGGTCCGCGTGGATCCGGGGCTCCAGGCCCTCGGCGACCGAGGTCACCGGACTGATGGGGCTTCCTTCGACGCTGCCACTGTGTGCTGCGCCCGGTACGGAAGCTACCGGCTTGACGCACCGCAATCATGTGCCAGCGCGACGCGCACCTCAAGCTCGAAATGTGCCGATTAGCGCGCCGTGATCGAGGTCGGCTTCGGGCGCGAGAGGGGTTGACAGGCCTTCTTCCTACCTCAGTGTCCGACGGACCCGGAAAGGTCGGTCTGGCGGGGCATAGGCGCGACTGCGGTACTTGACGAGACCGAGACGAGTGCGACCGTGGAGCGACTTGCGGAAGCGCGGTTGTGGCTGCGGCGAAGTGTGAGTGCAGCGAGAGCCGCGTCCCACCGCGGTCTTGGTCGCGAGCGACCTGATCGCGATAGCGCGGCAGCTTCGACGGTCTTCCGCGTAGGAGTGAGCCATCGGCCGTCCGATGCTGGGCGGTCTTCACTGGTCTGTTGGAGGAACACCATGACAGCAGTCGTCAGAGCCATCGACGTCGGGTTCGGTTACACCAAGTTCACGACAGGCGGGACGGCCGCGGACATCCGCTGCGCCAGCTTCCCGTCCTTGGCCTGCCTGAGCACGCGCGACCCATCGGCATCCCTGGGCGCGGAACGCCGGCGGACGTTCGCGATTCCCATCAAGGGCGTCTTCTACGAGGTCGGCCCGGACGTGGCGCTCGCGGGCGACGGATTCCGCGCGACGCAGATCCACCACCGCTATATCGACACGCCCGAGTACCTGGCGCTGGCGCGCGGCGCCATGCGCTCGATGAAGGTGGAAAACATCGACCTGCTCGTGGTCGGCCTGCCGGTCGCGACGTTCGCCGCCGACAAGGCCGCGCTCGAAAAGCTGATGACGGGCCGGCACGACGTGGGAGGCGGCAAGTCGGTCCACGTGCGCAAGGCGCTGGCCATGGCCCAGCCGCACGGCGCACTGATCGACTATGCGGACCAGCACGACCGCGTGCTCGCCATGCAGGACGAGCAGAGCCTGGTGATCGACCCCGGCTCTCGCACCTTCGACTGGCTGGTGGCGCGTGGCATGAAGTTGTCGCACAAGCGCAGCCACTCGGTCGACCGCGGGGTGGGCGACATCCTGAACCTCATCGCGGACGACGTCAGCGTGGAGATCGGATCCACCTACACCGGCCTGGACAGCATCGACCATGCGCTGCGGACCGGCAAGGCGTTGACCGTGTACCAGAAGACCTATCAGCTTTCGCGTATGAGGCCGATGGTCGAAAGCATCGCCCGCCAGGCCGTCGCGGCCATGATGCGGCGCATCGGCCCGGCCTACGACGTGCGCAACGTGATCCTTGTCGGCGGCGGTGCGTTCCTGTTCCGCAAGGCGGTCAAGCAGGCGTTCGCCACGCACGAGGTGCTGGAGGTCAAGGAGCCGATGTTCGCGAACGTGCGCGGCTATCAGATCGCCGGTTCCAACTATGTGGCTGCGGCCACGCAGGGCACGGGCGTTGTGGTGGCGGAAGGGGGCAGGGCATGAGCGTCGTCGACACGAAGGTGGATCACAGCGTGAGGCTGCTCTTCGAGTTGTCGCGTGACGACAACCCACGGCTGTTCGATGACCTGATGCGGTTCAACAAAGGGCCCAAGCGCGTCAACCGGCTGCGGTTCCTCGCCCATGAAGGCCTGCTGGCGCAGCAGTGGAATCTTGGCATGACCGTTCAGGTGCCAATGCCGCCGGTAGCCGCGCCGAAAGCACCGCAGGCCGGCGTGGACCTGGCCGTGGCGCGCCAGACCAGCCAGGCGTTCGAGATCAGCGGCGGTGCGGAGGATTGATGGCACGCCGACGCAAGGCGAAAGACGCGGTCAGCGCTTCGGCGTTGGCGCAGATGGGGGTCTGCGAGCGGCTGGTCGTGTTCGAACATCACGAGGGAAAGCGGCCGACGCCCGCGCAGAAGGCGGCACTGCAGCGCGGGCTTCGGGCGCATCGGCAGTTCGCGTCCGAAGGTGCGTCGGAAGCAGCGCGTAGAGGGCGCTGCTTCATTGCTACTTACGTCTTCGGTGAGGGGTCGGAGACTGAAGCCCTGCGGCGCCTTCGCGATCGTGTCCTTCGACCCACACGTGCAGGACGGCGCCTGATCCTCGCGTACTACCGGCTGGCGCCGACCGTGTGCCGGGCGATGGAGCGCTGGCCGATGACGCGGTCCGCGGTGAGGGTGGTGATCAAGCCGTTGGTTTGGCTTGCCACCACTCTGCTCGCCGATCAGGAGAGAAGCCGTGCCAGCGGCTGAGCTCTGGCTGCTTCTTGTCGGTTGCGTTGCCTGCGTGGCGGCGGTCTGGTCTGCGGTACGCCTAGTTCGCAGGCACTCGTTGAAGTTGGATCGATGGATGCCCGAGGCGTTGAAGGATCACACGCTCGCCTACTCGGAGCAGACATTCAGGTCGGGTGACGATAGGCCGGTGATTGCCCGCGTCGATCGCGCCTACCGTGCGCCGAGCGGGCTGATCGTCCTGGTCGAACTCAAGACGCGACAAGCCGACAGGGTTCATCCTTCGGACATCATGGAACTGTCGGCGCAGCGCGTTGCGCTGGCGGGAGAGACGGGGGAGCCGGTGGCTCGCATCGCGTGGGTTGTCGTGGAGTCGGCAGTCGGACGCAGGGCGCATAGCGTCAGGCTGATGTCGCCGCATGCCGTTCGGGACCTTGCCTTGCGACGCGAAGCACTTCTGGCGGGCACGGAGTCGCCTCACTATCCGGCAACGAACCGGGTGTGCGCATCGTGCGGCCACCGCGCACGGTGCCACATGAACAACTGACCTGCGTGCTTGGCCGAACGTGAAAGGCGCATGTTTCAAGCTGCGCGACGCAGCGGTGCTACGTTCCAAGGGGTACCGGCCTCACAAGCGGAAATGAAGGCGGCCCAGAGTTCCAACGCCGCGCGTCGCTCGGGGATCTCTTCACGCACGTCATAGATGGCCTCCATTCCCTTGAGGGCGTGGTTCAGCGCCAGCTCGGTGATCTCGTTGGCGACACCCATGTTTCGCATGTGCCCCTTGGCGGTGCTGCGTGTGTCGTGCGGTGTGAACCGCCTGACATCGATCAGGCCTTGCTCGAATGCTCGAGTGATGGCCGCCCACAGGGTCGTCTTGCCCACATGGGTGTCGCCCTGGCGGCGGACGCGGCGAGCCGTTCGTGCCGGCAATACCCACGTCGAATTGCCCGCCAACTCACGCAAGCGCTGGAACCAGGTCACGACCGTCGGCGTGAGCGGGACCAGGAAACCGACCCGTGTCTTCACGGATTCTTCCGGCACCCACCAGGTACCTCGGTCCAGGTCGATGTGCTCCCAGCGCGCCTTCGTCAACTCGATGGATCGAACACAGGTCGCAAGCAGGATGCGAAGCGCAAGCGCGTTTGCCAGCCCGATGTCGTCCACGTCCTTGAGCAACGTCCGAAGCTCGTCTTCAGTCAGCATGACCCTTTTGCGCACGGGAGGCCGAGCGCCCATGAGCGCAACGAGTTCGATGCCGGCACAGGGGTTGTAGTCGATGAGCCTTTTGCCGCACGCATGTCCAAAGAGCTGTTTGGCCGAGGTCAGGATTCGCTTGCAGATCGTCCACGAGCGCTTGCTGCTCTCCAGGATGTGAACGATGTCCGCCGGCACGATCTGCCTAACTTCGAGGGAGCCGAGCTTCGGGACGATGACTTTGTCGATGTCCCATCGACGGTAGTACACGGTTCCCTCTGCGAGCGGCGGTGTTGTCAGCTTCTTGGTCTTGTAGTCCTCGGCGAGCGTGCGCACGGTCCAGGCCTGCTGGGCTCGTATCCTCTCCAACTTCTTGTCCGCTGCCGGGTCGCGCCCTTTGTCGATGTCAACGCGGCGTTCACGAGCGAGCTTCCGGGCCGCGGCAAGCGTGAGGTCTGGGTAGTTGCCCAGCGTGACCTCCTTGCGTCGGGTCCCGGCGTTCCGGTAGCGAAACACCCATGCCGCGGTTCCTGCCTTGGACAGGGTGAAGGTCAGACCGTCGCCATCGGACCTTGCAACGGGCTCGCCCTTTGCAATCCAGTGGCGGATCTGGACGTCGTCAAGAAGGTTGCGCTGACGCACTTCAAGGGCCTCCAAGGCCTGTTGATGTCCGCCTCAATATAGGTTGCTAGCTACCCGGCTAGCTACCCGCTAGCTACCCACTTGGCTACCCATTTCGACATTGGCGGCGTGACACCGTATGGACCGCAGTGAACCAGAATCCCAAGCGCATCAACGAGTTGCGCGCCGGGCTTGATCCTCGTTGAACTTGCATGGGACTGCAATCGCACTCGCAGGTGGCGAGCTTCACTGAAGTCCTAAGTGGCGGTTCTTATTGGATCTTGTTTCGTGCGGTCTGGTCGGTACCCCCCACGCATACCTCCGCATTTTTCCGCTGCGAGCCCAGGCGATGGCGCTGGGCGGCAATGTGTTGTCGCCATCCTACAAGCGGTCGTCGGCACGCGTTCTTGGATGCTGGGGCAGAGCGTCATGCGGCCCCCAGCGCCGCCGCGTTCACCTTGAGCGCAAGCTCATGGCAACGCTGCAGCAGGGCGTCGAAGGGTTCGGCGTCGTCCAAGAGCAGGCCGTCCTCGACCATGCGCTGGTAGTCCTCGGCCAGTATCTTCTTCGCGTCGCCGCTCGGTGCCAGATCCAGGGCGCCGGTGACCGCTGCGCGGTAGTCGACGGGCGCACCGTCTGGCATCGATTCGGCGAAGAAGATGCTCTTGTGCTCTGCGACGGCGAGCGCCAGCGCGCGGTCTTTCGCGGCGCTGTCGGCGAAGCCGGCATCGTCGAGCCGCGTCATGTCGTGCCAGTGGCGCGCGTAGCGGTCACCGCCTCGGAAGCTGCCTTGGGCGCAGAAGACATGGATGGCCGTGGCCTTCTCCCAGAACGTGCGCTCTGGGCGCATGACCTGGGGCATGGCCGACGGAAAACTCACTTCCGCCAGGTGCAGCGCGGCGTCGCACGCGACCGATCGCGGCTCGTTGGGCTCGCCCGTCGATCGCGCGCCGAATTCCAGCAGGACCGAGGGCCGGACATAGCCCTTGCCTTCGCCGAAGGCCTCGTAGTCGATGAAGATCTGCTCGCCTTCTGCGCGGGCCTTCGCCGGTAGCCCCTGCTCGGCGAGTGCCTTGGAAAGATCAGGCGCCAGCTTGCTGCTGACGAGTTCGGCAAGGCGCTGCCGGATCGCCTTGGTCCACTTCTTCTCCTGGCTCCGTGACGTTGGCCAGGGGGAGTCCGCCTTCTCGATCAGGTCCGGAGCGATGGCACGAATGTCGTAGGTGAGGTCCACATCTTCCGAGAAGCGCTTGATCACGCCGTAGGCCTTGGAGAGCGATGTACCGCCCTTGAAGACCAGGTGCGGTGCGTGCGGTCCGGTGAAGAGGTGGTGCAGGGCCCAGACGACCCACAGGTCCTTCTCGAGCAAGTGCAGGGGACGGCCCGAACGCTCTGCAGCCACAAGCAGCGCCTCGCGCTGATCCTCGCGTGGCAGGGCGAAGTATTCAGGCACGGGTCACCAGGCTGCTGACCTGGCTCGCAAGCCACGTTGGCAGGCGCGCGCGTGCGTTGGTGACGGCCAGCAGTTCCGACGACGGCAGCCTTTGCCTGAGCTGACCGAGCGCCGCTTCGGATCCCGACGGCCCTACCCAGGCCAGCGAGCGGATGACTTCGCCCGCGGCCTGCCCTGGATAGAGCAGTTGCCACGGCGGGGCATGCTTCAACTCGACCGTCTGGGCCCCGAGCTTGAGCTTGCGGCTGCGGCCCGAGGTCAGGAAGACCTGGCGCACCGGCACCTGAGTCGTCAGACCCAGCGCATTCGCTGCAGCCGCGCCGTTGCCGACGACGGTTTCGCCGCGCTGGCTGGCCCACGCCTGGACTACCTTCGCGACTTCCGGTGCCCGTGCGCCGAACTTGCCCCTCACCGGCAGGACGTAGACGCCCCGCCCCGCGCGCAGCAGTTCGCCGCTGCGCGCCAGGCGCGACAGCGCCTGATCCACCGCAGCCCGGTTGCCCAGGTGCAGCAGGGCCTTGGCGGACAGGCTGGCGCCTTCCGGCATCGAGGCGGCGTGCGCGAGGACTTGCTGGGCGAGGTTGGACACGGTGATTCCTTGGTTGTCAGAAGTATGAGTCTATTTCTGACAACTTTCAAGGGCTGGTGGCGCGGAGCGCGGAGGAGGATGCTTGGATGGTCCGGGCGGGATGCCTAGAATCCCTGGCAAGGCGCCCGCCGTACTTGCACGCGAGTAGAAAAAGGCACTCCCTTTCATCGTCATCGATCTCCCTTCAAGGCCTCGTCATCGGGGACTTAAACGCGTGCGTCTGACCCGATTCGGCGAGCTACACTGAAGGAAGACTCATGACCTTGAAAGAGCTCGCGCACCTTGCGCAGCAGACCCTCCACACGCGTGCAGGCTGTCCCGTCAGGCGCAGCCACGTGCATGAACTCCTCGCCGCCGCGTTCGGGCATCGTTCCTGGGCTGCGTTCCTCAGCGACTCCGTATTGGCCGATTCGGGCGTCGGGGCGACGCCGACAGGCGGGTTGCCCGACCTGATCGGTCGCGCCGTCCAGCTTGGCTACGAACAGCAGGTCGCCAGTACCGTTGCGACGACCCTCCAGGCCTTCATGGCCGAACACCGCATCTCGGCGGTCTCGTTGGCCGACCTGCGAGCCGCACTGTTGCCGACGGCGCGGGTAGCTGACCGTGACGATCTCGACGACGACAACGACGGTATCGACGATGACGCCGAGGGATGGGACGACGAACCGCCCAGGGCTGCGCCGCCTCCCTCCGGCCCCGCCCGCGAGCGGCTCATGGGCTCGCCGATGCTGCTGAGCAGTCTCGAGCAGGCGGCCGGGCCGCCGAATCCGCAGGGGCACTTCCTGCTGGCCGCCCTCTACCGTTGCGGCCGTCCGAATCCCTACCTCTACGAGGAGTCGCTCAAGGGGCGCGTGCTGACCGCCATCGAGCGCGGATGGGTCGACGACTACCTGCGGCTCGAACCGCAGTACCGGAAGTACGAGGCTCACCTGAAGGCGGCGGCGCTGGGTGGCGTCCGGGCGGCGGCGCTGGAGTACGGCACGGCGTTCGAGAACCCGGAGTTCATCGCTTTGGCCGAACGCCTAACCGGCGACATCGATGCCCTGAAGATGGCCCGGCATGCTTCCTGTGACGAAGCGCGCGCGCGGTGGCTTCGCGCGGCGGCGGAGCAGGGGTCGCGGACGGCCATGGAAGCACTGGCGTCCGAAGGTGACGCATGGGCCGAAGACCGGGTTGCGGAGTGGGCCGATGACCATTGGCTGCGATCTGCCGCGGAACGGGCACTCGACGCGGGCAATGTCGTCCGCGCCTGGACCTGGCAGTACCTGGCGCTGGAGCGTGGGGTCGACCTCACCCGCTCGACGATGGCTGCGTACCACGACGGCGGTGAACGCGACGGCCAGTTCTATGACAGCGACTTCGGCGGACCCCTGTATGCCGGTGGCGACGAGGGGCTGGTGCTTCCCGACCTGGACCCTTCCTCACACGAGGTGGCGAAGGCGAAAGCCAAAGCAATCTTCAGCCGGGCTCGGTAGGCGCGCCATCGACTGTTTGGATCCGACATTCGGCTGCGTACCGTGTGGGTCAGGTTTCCAGAACGTCGATGGTGGCGTGTGGAGGTGGGCTTGCCGTCCCGATCCACGCTACCACGTCATGCATCGTGGGTACAAGGACTTGGGACATCCTGAAATCCCCCGGGACCTCCATGCGCAGTTCAGGTGGCGAGCTTCATGGCGTCCTATGCGGCATCGGTGGGCAGCGCGTCGCTTCGCGCGCCCGACGGTGCTGCGGCCGGTCGTCCGCGGCGTCATGGCCGAACGAGCCCACGCTTGGCGCATTCGCGTCCATGCCCGCTGCCTGCCGCCTGCCGGCAAGGGCGGCCCGGGAAGGCTACCATGTGCGCATGATGTGTGACGCTGCGCTGTCCCGGCGCCGCCTGCTGGCCTGTCTGGCGGGCCTCGCCGGCTCGTCCCCGCTGGCTGCGCTTGCGCAGGCGCCGGTGGGCGACGAGGCCCGTGCCGGCCCGCCGCCGCCGCTGGGCACGCGCATCGAGCTGCCCGAGCTGCCGCTGCTCGATGGACGCACGCTGCGCGCAGCCGACCTGCAGGGGCAGGTCGTCGTGCTCTACTGGTGGGCGAGCTGGTGCCCTTTCTGCGCCGTGCAGACGCCGCTGATGGACAAGCTCTGGCAGGCCGAGCGCGCGCGCGGCCTCGTGCTGCTGGGGCTGTCGATCGACAGGAAGCCCGACGACGCCGCGGCCTATCTGGCGAAGCGCGGCTATGCCTTCCCTTCCGCCTGGGTGACGCCCGCGGTGCAGCGCTGGCTGCCCAAACCCAAGGGTCTGCCGGTGACCGTCGTGCTCTCGCGCGATCGGCGCGTGGTGATGAGCGAGGCAGGGCAGCTCTTCCCCGAGGACGTGGAGGCGATCGCGCGCTTCCTCTGACGCGTCGGCCGACACCTCAGCGCCGGCGGTAGGTGACGAAGCTGAAGCCGAAGTCGTTCGGTGCCGAAGCCAGGTGGTGCTCGCGCGCGACCTCGTCGAAGTCGGCGCGCGGCCAGTCGGGGAAGCGGGTGTCGCCGTCGAAGTCGCGCTCGATCTCGGTGAGCCGCAGTTCGTCGGCGCGCGGCAGCGCGAGCGCGTAGACCTGCGCGCCGCCGATGACGAACAGGCGTGGCGCACCGGCCGTGCGCGCGAGCGCGTCGTCGATCGTCGCCACGCGCTCTGCGCCCTCGGCGTGCCAGCCGTCCTGTCGCGTGAGCACGAGGTTGCGCCGGCCCGGAAGCGGGCGAAAGCGCGGCGGCAGCGTGTCCCAGGTCGTGCGGCCCATGAGCACCGGGGCGCCCATCGTCAGCTCTCGGAAGCGCCGCATGTCCTGCGGCAGCTGCCAGGGCATGCCCTGACCGCGGCCGATGACGCCGTTCTTTGCCACCGCGGCGATCAGCACCAGCTCCGTCATCGCGCTCACTCAGACGGCTACCGGCGCCTTGATCGCCGGGTGGTGCTGGTAGTCCAGGATCTCGAAGTCCTCGTATTCGTAGTCGAAGATCGACGGCGGGCGGCGACGCAGGGCCAGCCGCGGGTAGGGGTAGGGCGTGCGCGCGAGCTGCGTTCGCACCTGCTCCTCGTGGTTGCGGTAGATGTGGCAGTCGCCGCCGGTCCAGATGAACTCGCCGACCGCCAGATCGCACTGCTGCGCCAGCATGTGCGTGAGCAGCGCGTAGCTGGCGATGTTGAAGGGCACGCCGAGGAAGATGTCGGCGCTGCGCTGATAGAGCTGGCAGCTCAGGCGCCCCTCGGCGACGTAGAACTGGAAGAAGGCGTGGCAGGGCATCAGCGCCATCTGCGGCAGCTCGGCCACGTTCCAGGCGCTGACGACGATGCGCCGGCTGTCGGGGTTGCTGCGCAGCTGCTCGACGACCGCGGCGATCTGATCGATGTGTCCGCCGTCGGGCGTCGGCCAGCTGCGCCACTGCACGCCGTAGACGGGCCCCAGGTCGCCGTCGGGACCGGCCCACTCGTCCCAGATGGTGCAGCCGTGCTCCTGCAGCCACTTCACGTTGCGCCCGCCCTGCAGGAACCACAGCAGCTCGACGATCACCGCCTTCACGAACACCTTCTTCGTCGTCACGAGCGGGAAGCCCTCGGCGAGGTCGAAGCGCATCTGGTGGCCGAACACGCTTCTCGTTCCGGTGCCGGTGCGGTCGCCCTTCGTCACGCCGTGTTCGAAGACATGGCGCATCAAATCCTCGTACTGCTGGCGCACGGGGCGGGAGGAGGGGTTGTTCACGTCAAAACGCTCTCGAAAGTCTATGCCTGTGCGAACTGCATCGCCGCCAGGCGCGCGTACAGCCCGCCGCGCGCCACCAGCTCGGCGTGCGTGCCCTGATCCACGATGCTGCCTGCCTCCAGCACGACGATGCGGTCGGCGCGCAGCACCGTGGACAGGCGGTGGGCGATGACGAGCGTCGTGCGGTCCTTCATCGCCGCCTCGAGCGCGGCCTGCACCATGCGCTCGCTCTCGGCGTCGAGGGCGCTCGTGGCCTCGTCCAGCAGCAGCAGCGGCGGGTTCTTCAGCATCGCACGCGCGATGCTGATGCGCTGGCGCTGCCCGCCCGAGAGGCGCACGCCGCGTTCGCCGAGGTAGCTCGCGTAGCCCTCGGGCAGCGCGCGGATGAAGTCGTCGGCGAAGGCCGCCCTGGCCGCCGCGAAGACCTCTTCGTCGCTCGCGTCCGGGCGCCCGTAGCGGATGTTCTCGAGCGCGCTGGTGGAGAACACCGTGCTGTCCTGCGGCACGATGCCGATGCGCGCGCGCAGGTCGGCGAGCGCCGCCTCGCGCACCGGCACGCCGTCGATGGCCACGAGCCCGCGCTCGGCGTCGTAGAAGCGCAGCAGCAGCTGCAGCACGGTGCTCTTGCCGGCGCCGCTCGGGCCCACCAGCGCCACCGTCTCGCCCGGGCGCACCTCGAGATCGAAGTTCGAGAGCGCCGCCGTCTGCGGGCGCGAGGGGTAGTGGAAGGTAACGCCGCGCAGCTCGAGCGCCGAGCCGCCCTGCGTGGCCGGAAGCGGGCGCGGGCGCGGCGGGTCGGCCACGGGGCTTCGTGCCGCCAGCAGCTCCATCAGCCGCTCGGTGGCGCCGGCCGCGCGCAGCAGGTCGCCGTAGACCTCGGAGAGCACGGCCACCGAGCTGACGAGGATGATCACGAACACCACCGTCTGCCCGAGGTGCCCGGCGCTGATGTCGCCGCGGATCACCGCCTGCGTGCCCTGGTAAAGGCCCCACAGCAGCGCGCCGAAGGTGGCGCTGATGATGAAGCCCACGAGCACCGCGCGCACCGTGGTGCGCCGCCGCGCGGTCTCGAACGCCGACTCGGTGGCAGCGTCGAAGCGCGCCGCCTCGCGCTGCTCCTGCACGAAGCCCTGCACGACGGGAATCGCCGCCAGCACCTCGGCGGCGATGGCGCTGCTGTCGGCGACGCGGTCCTGGCTGGCGCGGCTCAGGCGCCGCACGCGGCGTCCGAAGTACAGGCTCGGCAGCACCACCAGCACGAGGATTCCCAGCACCTGCGTCATCACGTAGGGGTTGGTGATGACGAGCGCGATCAGCGCGCCCACGCCCATCACCGTGTTGCGCAGGCCCATGCTCAGGCTGCTGCCGACGACCGTCTGCACGAGCGTGGTGTCCGTCGTCAGGCGCGAGAGAACCTCGCCGGTGCGCGTGGTCTCGAAGAACTCGGGGCTTTGCCGCACCACGTGGCGGTAGACCGCGTTGCGCAGGTCGGCCGTGATGCGCTCACCGAGCCAGGTGACGGCGTAGAAGCGCGCGGCCGAGAAGACGCCCAGCGCCGCGCCGACGGCGAAGAGCGCGAGGAAGTAGCCGCGCAGCGCCATCACGCGCGCGCCGGGGTCGCTGGACACGAGGCCGTGGTCGATCAGCGCCTTCAGCGCCACCGGGAAGGCGAGCGTGGTGAGCGCCGCCAGCACGAGGAAGAGGCCGGCGAGCGCGATGCGGCCGCGGTAGGGGCGAACGAAGGGCAGCAGTCCGGCGAGGGCGCGCACCGGGCGCTTGTCGGTGCGGCGGTCGGTCTCGCGTCCGGCGGCGGCCTGAAGGGCAGGGGCGTTCATGCGGCAAGTGTAGGCATCCGCGGGGGCGACACCCGGGGCGCGGACGCGTGGGTGACGCGGAGCCTGCCGGATCCCTCGCCGTGCGGATGAATCGACGGCTCGAACGAGGGGATTCCGGCTCGAATGCGCACAAGCGCCAAGGCGTCGCCACCCCACATTCGTGGCGCTACTCAAGAGGGGGTGGATGTGGTCGAATAGCGGCATCGGGCTGTCGAGCCCTCGCGCCCCTCAAACGCCGTTTTCCGCCCATGTCGCGCCTCTCCGAGCCGACCCACGCCCCTGCCGCGCCCTGTGCTGCGCCGCAGCAGGACTGGCTGGCGCGGCTTTGGCCGCTGACGCCGCGTCTGGCGCTGGTGCTCGTGGCGGCGTCGGCGCTGGTCGGCGGCGGCGTCGGCTGGCTCACGCTGCGGTTTGGGGCTTCGTCGGGTCTCGCGCCGCTGGCCGTGCTGCTGGCCGCGGCGGCAGCCAGCGCCTTGCCGGCGCTGCTGCTGCTGAAGGCTTCGCGTGAACTGGAGTGCGCACGCACCGTGGCCCTTGCCGCCGGGACGCTCGATCCGGTGACGGGGATTTCCGGACGCGAGCCTTTCCTGAGCCTGGCCGAGCGCGAGTTCGCGCGCTCGCGCCGCTACGGCATCGGGGCGGCACTGCTGCTGGTCGACGTCGACCGCTTCCGCCGCCTCATCGACGATCGGGAGCGCGCCGCGGGCGAACTGGTGTTGCGCGAAGTGGCGGCAAGCATCCAGGTCACGCTGCGCGGCGCCGACGCGCTGGCCCGTTTCGGTCCCGCACAGATCGCGGTCTTCGTCGCCCACGCCGATGCGCTGGGTGCGCTGGACGTGGCCGAGCGCATCCGCGAGCGCGTCGAGCAACTCGAGATCGCCTGCCGCGACCAGCGCCTGCGCGCCACGGTGAGCGTGGGCGTCGTGCTGATGCGTCCGGCGCACCTGTCGCTGCAGGCGGTGATCGAGGACGCCGAGGCGGCCCTCGGCGCCGCTCGCCAGGCCGGCGGCAACTGCGTGCGCGCGGCCCCGGTCGACCGCCGCCGCCTGCCGCAAGGATGGCGCGGACCCTCGGTCGGCGACAACCAGGCGGCGGGTTCCTGACGCAGCGGCCGGCGGCGGTGGCTACAGCCGCAGCCGCCCCGCGTAGCCCGTCATCTCGAGATAGCCCAGGCCGATGCGCCGGCCGCCCGCGTCCAGCAGCTCGGACAGGCCCTCCCAGTAGACCGTGCCGGTACTGCGGCGCGCGTCCAGTTCCTGGGCATCGAGCAGCGCGCGTACGTGCATGGAGCCCGCCGGGGTGAGGATGCGCCAGGCAGTGGGGTAGGCGGCGCCGGTGGCGGGGCTTGCCCAGCGCCGCTCGGGCGTCCAGCGGACCTGCGGCGGCGCGAAGGCTCGCGCGTCCGCGCTGCCGCTCTCGCGCAGGCTGCCGCCGGCCCAGAGCGCACTGCCGTCGGCGCGCCGGATCTGGAACGCGGTGAGCGCGCGGCCGTCGAAGAGGTTGATGCCGATCCAGTCCCAGCCGACGGCCTCGGGCGCGAGCAGCGCGTCGCTCCATTCGTGGTCCAGCCAGGCGCGACCGGTGGCTTCGACGCTCCGCGGCCCGAGCCTCACGGTCGCCTGCGCGGCCAACTGCGGGATGCTGAGGTAGTGGCTGGCCTGCGCCTCCTGCGGCCCCTTGCGCGAAAAACCGCGCTCGCCCTGCAGCAGCAGCGGCTGCGTGGGCGCAAGCCGCAAGCGCAGCGCCCAGGGTTCGGGGGCGGCTGCCTCTTGCGCGCCTGCCTGCCAGGCGTCGTGCTCGCGGCGCAGCTGCCAGTGGCCGATCCACACGCGCGCATCGTCGTGCGCGGCGCCGGCAGCCTGCGGCTGGCCTCGACTTGCATCCTCGCCGTTCCAGCGCGCGATGCGCTCGGCATGGCGATGGGTGCGGCCGCCGCCCTTGGCCAGGTCCGTGATCGCCGCATGCGCGAAGAGGATCTGCCGCGGCGCGAGCCGTCCCGGCAGCGCCTCCGCGAGGCCCGTGCGGCTGCGGAAGAAGGTGATCTGGAAGCCGTGGCTGGGGGCATCGGCCTCACCCAGCCAGCCGGTGACGTACCACCACTCGGTGCGGGCACCGATGTGCGCGCCGTGATCGAGCGGGAACTGCAGCTCCCGCCCGCGATGGACAGGTTCCACGGCAGCCGCAGGGCCGGCGACCGCGGTGGCGGCCCGGGTGCTCCACGGGCACGCCAGCGCCAGCAGCAGGCGGCGGCGCGAGGCCCTCACCAGTCCTCCTTCACGGCGAGCACCGCCGAGTGCGAAAGCGCGTGCCGGGCCGCCCAGGCCGCGGCGGCCAGGCCGGCGGACGCTACGGCAACACACAAGGCCGCCAGCCTTGCTGTCGGCAGCCTGAACTCCATCGTCCAGTGAAAGCTCTGCGGGTTGACGGCGAAGATCAGCACCGCGCCGATCGCCAGGCCGAGCGCCAGGCCGAGCATCGTGCCCGCAAGCAGCCAAACGGCGGCCTCGCCGACGACGACGGCCGTCACCTGCCGCCGCGTGAGTCCGAGGTGCGCCAGCAAACCGAACTCCTTGCGCCGCGCCAGCACCTGCGCGGACAGACTGGCGGCGATGCCGACGAGGCCGATCGCGATCGCCGCGGCCTGCAGGTAGGTGGCGACGGCAAAGCTGCGGTCGAAGACGCGCAGCGAGGTCGCGCGCAACTCGGCGGTGGTCGCGAAGTCCAGCAGCGCCGCCTCGGGGCGCGCCGCGCGCAGGGCCGCCCGGACCGCCGCCGCGTCGGCTTCCGGCGCGAGCCACAGCGCGAGCTCGTTGAGCCGCGTGTCGCCGCTGGCTTGCAGATAGTCGGCGTGGGCGATGACGAGGCTGCCCGACTGGCGCGCGTAGTCGCGCCAGACGCCGCGCACGCGCACCGGCAGGCTGGCGTCGTCGCCCAGCGGCAGCGTGATCCGTGCGCCCGGTGCCAGGTGGTGCAGCGCGGCGGCGGCCTCGCTGACCCAGACGCCGGCCTCGCCCGGCGCGGCGGCGTGGACCGGGCCGACCAGGGGCAGTTCGCGCATCGGGTCGGGCAGCGGCCGCGCCAGCAGCGTGAGCGCGGGCAGCGCCGGGTCCAGTACCAGGCGGCGCACGCGCTGCGCCTGCACCCGCCGCACGCCCGGCAGCGCTGCCGCCGCGGCGGCCAGTTCGGGTTCGAACCAGGCCTGTTCGGCGCTCGCGCTGCTGCCCGTGCGCGCGTACAGGTCAGCCGGCAGCACGGCGTCGAGCCAGTTCGCGACGCTGTCGCGAAAGCTCGTCACCATCACCGTGATGGCGACGCAAAGCGCCAGGCTGGTGAGCACCGCCCCGACCGCGGCGCCGGCGGTCGCGCGCTCGTGCGCCGCGCGCCGCCGGGCGAGCAGCAGCAGCGGGCGCTGTTCGCCGCCGCGCAGGCGCAGCAAGGCGTGCACGACGGCCGGCACCAGCGCCACGCCGCCGAGCAGCAGCGCCCCGACCGAGGCGTAGGCCGCCAGCGGAACGCCCGCCACCGGCGGCAGCCATGCCAGCAGCGAGGCGGCCACAAGCAGCGCCAGGCCGGCGACGGGCGTGCGCGCGGCGCCTGCCTCGCCGCCCAGCCCCTTGAGCGCCTGCGCCGGGGCCAGCTGCTCGGCGCGGCGCGCGGGCAGCCAGCCGCCGGCCAGGGCAGTCGCGATTCCCAGCGCGGCGTAGGCCAGCGCCACCCCCGGCTGCAGCCGCAGCGGCGCCGGTGCGCCGGCGAAGTAGCCGCCGCCGAGGTCGCCGCCGACGACGCGCAGCGCGGCCACGGCCATCGCCGCCCCCAGCAGCAGGCCCAGGGCGCTGCCCAGCAGCCCGAGCAGTCCGCATTCGGCCAGCACCAGCATGCGCCGTCGCGGCGCCGGCAGGCCCAGCACCGAGAGCAGTGCAAGCGCCGGCATGCGCTGCGCGACCGCGAGCGAGACGACGGCATAGACGAGGAAGCCGCCGACGAAGAGCGCGACGAGCGCGAGCACCGCGAGGTTCACGCGGTACGCGCGCGAGAGCGTGGCCTGGCGCCGTTCGGCCTCGTCGGGCGGCGCCGCGCGCACGCCCGCGGGCAACGCGAGTGCGCGCAGCAGCGCCTGCGCGTCGACCCCCGGCTGCAAGCGGAGGTCGATGCGCGAGAGCCTGCCGCCGCGCCCCAGCCGCTGCTGCGCCGCGGCGATGTCCATCACCAGCAGCGGCGCGCCGCCCGCGGCCACGCTGCCCGCCAGCCGCAGCGCCTGCCAGCGGCTGCCGTGCTGCAGCCACAGCGTAGCGCCGTCGGCGAGCTCGAGCTGCGCGCGCGCTGCGGCGTTGGCGAAGACGGCGTCGGGGTCCAGCGCCGCGAGGCGGTCCTCGCTGGGCGCCGGCCGCGGCAGCAGTTGCGGTGCGAGCTCGGCGAGCGCCAGGGCGTCGACGCCCAGAACGCGCACGGCGACGCGGCGCTCCTCGTCGGCGCCGTGCGCGTGGCTGTCGGCCTCCAGCACCGGGCTGGCCGCGCGCACGCCGGCGTGCAGGCGCATGCGGTCCAGCAGCGCGTCGGGCAGGTCGGCGTGGTTGCCGCGCAGGACGAGGTCGGGTTCGCCGCTGGTGGCGCGCAGCGCGGCGCTGAACTCGGCCAGCGCCGAGCGGTTGATGAGCGCCACCGAGAAGGCCAGCGCGACGCCGAGTGCCACCGCCAACGCGACCAGCGCGGGCCGCCACGGCTGCTGCCGCCACTGGCGCCGCACCAGCGGCAGCAACTGCGCCAGCGAGGCCTGGTCGTCCGTCATCGCGGCGTCGCCGACGGCGCCTGCAGGCCTGCGGGCGCCGGCTCGACGCCTGCCGCCGTCAGGCGCAGAACGCGGTCGGCGCGCAGGGTGGCGGCCTGCGAATGCGTGACGAGCAGGCAGGCGGCGCCCGCCTGCCGCACCTGCGCGTGCAACAGCGCGAGCACGCGCGCGGCGCTTGCCGGGTCGAGGTTGCCGGTGGGCTCGTCGGCGAGGATCAGCCGTGGCCGGTGCACGCAGGCGCGCGCGATCGCCACGCGCTGCAGTTCCCCGCCCGAGAGCTGCGCCGGATACCGTTCGCCCAGCGCGGCCAGGCCGACGCCTTCGAGCATCGCCTGCACACGCGCGGCATCGGGCCGGCCCTGCAGCAGCAGTGGCAGCGCGACGTTCTCCGCCACGCTCAGGTGAGGCAGCACGTGAAAGGCCTGGAAGACGAAGCCGAGCTGCACGCGGCGAAGCCGTGCGCGCGCCTGCTCGTCGGCGCGTGTGACCTCGATGCCGTCGACGACGATGCGCCCGGTGTCGGCCCCGTCCAGCCCGGCGATGCAGTTGAGCAGCGTCGACTTGCCCACGCCCGACTCGCCGACGAGCGCGACGAACTCGCCCCGCGCGAGCGCGAAGCCGACGCCGCCGAACACCGGTACCGTGCCGTAGCGCTTGCCCAGACCCTCGACCTGCAGCATGGGCGGCATCTTCACATGCCGGCGAGCGCGGTCAGCGCCGCGCAGCCTCGCTGCAGCGCATCCGGCGCGTCGCAGGCGACGACGGTGCGCGCCATGCCGCGCAGCCAGGTGAGCTGGCGCTTGGCGAGCTGGCGCGTCGCGGCGATGCCGCGCGCGGCGAGCGTGGCGGTGTCGCCTTGCTCGAGCGCCTCCCAGGCCTGGCGGTAGCCGACGCAGCGCATCGACGGCAGGGCCGGGTGCAGGTCGCCGCGCGCGCGCAGCCGGCGCACTTCGTCGAGCAGGCCGGCCGCCAGCATGGCTTCGAAGCGCGCGGCGATGCGCGCGTGCAGCCAGGCGCGCGAGGCGGGCTCGAGCGCGACCATCGGCCAGGCGGCGGCATCGGCTTCGCGCGCCCCGCGCTGCCAGTCGGAGAGCGGCCGGCCGCTCGCGGCGTGCACCTCGAGCGCGCGCTGGATGCGCTGCGCGTCGTGCGGCGCCAGCCGCGCCGCGGTGGCCGGGTCCACGCGCGCGAGTTCGGCGTGCAGCGCCGGCCAGCCTTCGCGCGCGGCGCGCGCGTCCAGCGCCTGCCGCAGCGCCGCATCGGCCGCCGGCATCGCGTCCAGGCCTTCGCGCAAGGTCTTGAAGTAGAGCATGGTCCCCCCCGCCAGCAGCGGCAGTGCGCCGCGCGCGCGGATCTCAGCGGCAAGACGGGTTGCATCGGCGACGAAGCGCGCCGCCGAATAGGCCTCGGTGGGATCGAGGATGTCGACCAGGTGATGCGGCAGCTCGGCGCGCTCGGCCGCGCTCGGCTTCGCGGTGCCGATGTCCATGCCGCGATAGACGAGCGCCGAATCGACGCTGATCACCTCGACCCGCCGCTGCGGCGCCAGCGCGCGCGCAAACGCCACCGCAAGCGCCGTCTTGCCGGCGGCCGTGGGGCCGGCCAGGCAAAGGCCCTGCAGCGCCGTGGCACCTCGTTCCTGGTTCCCGCTCATGCGGCTCCTCGTGGCGGCGACCCGCGCGGCTTCTCACGCCCGCGGCAGACGCCGCACCAGCGTCCAGGCGACGATGCTGATGACGAGCGACCAGAAGCCCACGCCGTAGGTCAGCGGGCGCACCGTGCCGTCGAGGGCGACGCCCAGCCACAACCCGATCACGTAGGCCGTTGCCGCCACCATGAAGCCGGCCAGTGCCGAGGCAGTGCCCGCCTGTTCGGGGAAGGGCCCGACTGCCGCCGTCTGGCTCACCGGCTGGTGCACGCCGTGGCCGAGGGCGAAGAGCAGTTGCGGCAGCGCGATCGCCCAGACCGAGCGCAGGCCCAGGGCCGTGAGGCCGGCCATGATGGCGCCGCCGGCCAGCGTCAGGAAGGCGGCATGCTGCACCGCGCCGACCGGTCCGTGGCGCTGCACCCAGCGCCGACAGACGAAGGTGCCGGCGATGTAGGCGAGCGAATTGCTGCCCAGCAGCAGGCCGTAGGCGCTGGGGTCGACACCGAGGACGTCGATGTAGACGAAGGACGAACTCGCCAGCATCGTGAACAGGCCGGCGTAGCTGCAGCTCGTGAGCAGCGCCCAGGCCAGGAAGACGCGGTTCCCGGCGATGCGGCGCAGGTTGCCCACCAGCACGCCGGGCCGGGTTGCGTCGCGCCGGCGCCGCGGCGCGGTCTCGGGCAGGCGCCAGAAGATGAAGGCGAGCACCGCGGTGCCGATCAGCGCGACCACGGCGAGCGCTGCGCGCCAGCCCGCGAGCGAGGTCATCGCGCCGCCGAGCGAGGGGCTGACGATCGCCAGCAGGCCCAGGCCGGTCATGCCCCATGCCATCACCCGCGCGCCCTCCGAGGGCTCGTAGAGATCGCGCACCAGGGCGCGCGCGCAGACGATCGCCGCCCCCATGCCCAACCCCTGCACGAAGCGCGCGAGCACGAGCATCTCGACGTTGGGTGCCAGCGCGCAGGCCAGGCTGGCCAGCGCGTAGAGCGAGAGCCCCATGAGCAGCACCGGGCGGCGGCCGATGCGGTCGGCCACCGGCCCCCAGACGAGCTGCGACAGCCCGAAGGCCAGCAGCAGGGCGGCCATGGTCTGCTGCGCCATCGACATCGACGCGCCGAGCGCGTGCGTGAGCTGCGGCAGCGCCGGCAGGTAGAGGTCGGTCGTCACCGGCTGCAGGCCCAGCAGCAGCGACAACGCGAGCGCGATGCGTGCCTTGCTCGGGCCATCGGCAACGGCGGCGCTAGACGAAGCGCTCATGCTCATCCAGATACCGCCACTGCCCCGGCGGCAGCGCGCCGAGGACGACGCTGCCGATGCGCACGCGCTTGAGCGCCAGCACCTCCAGCCCGACGAGTTCGCACATGCGGCGGATCTGGCGCTTGCGGCCCTCGCGCAGCACGAAGCGAAGCTGATCCTCGTTCTGCCAGCTCACGCGCGCGGCGCGCAGCTTCACGCCGTCGAGTTCCAGCCCGTGGCGCAGGCGCTCGAGCTGTTCGTCGGGGAGGCGGCCCTGGCCGCGCCAGGCCACGCGCACCAGGTATTCCTTCTCCACGCGCGTCTGGTCGCCGATCAGCAGCCTGGCCACGCGCCCGTCCTGGGTCAGCACGAGCAGGCCGGTGGAGTCGATGTCCAGCCGTCCCGCGGGGGCGAGTCCGCGCAGCTGCCCGGGGTGGAAGCACGCGCGCGCGCGGTCGCCGCTCCAGCGGTTCTCTCTGCGGATGAGCGCGACCGCCGGCGCATGGCCGTCCTCGGCCTGGCCGCTGACGTAGCCCACCGGCTTGTTCAGCAGGATCGTCACGCGCCGCGCCTGCTGCGTGCGCGCGCGCTCGTCGATCGTGATGACGGCATCGGCGCGGGCTCGCTGGCCCAGCACCGCCGGCTCGCCGTCGACCCGAACCCAGCCGGCTTCGATCCAGGCATCGGCCTCGCGGCGCGAGGCGAGGCCGCGCTCGGTCATCAGCTTGGCCACGCGCTGCCCTTGCGACAGCGCAACCTGGGGCTGGGGTGGCGCAGACGGCGGCGCAGGCGCTTGTCGTGGCGGGAGCGTCGGTGGACGACCACCGCGGACGGGCGCGCGCAGGGGGTCGCGCGCGGCGGCCCGGGGTGCGGTGTGCAGCGTCTTGCGGGTGGCCATGGTCAGACGGCGACGTAACGCCCGGGCTTGTGGTTGACGGCGAGCGCGAAGTTCAGCGCCAGCGCGCCGAGCACCGAGAGCGCCAGCAGCCGGGGTGTCACCCAGGGCGTCGCCGCGAGCAGGATGGCGACATCGATCCCCATCTGCACCTTGCCCGCGCGCCAGCCGCGGCGCTCCTGCAGCCACAGCGCGAGCACGTTCAACCCGCCCAGGCTCGATTCGTGGCGAAAGAGGATGAGGAAGCCGGCCCCCGCCATCAGCCCGCCGGCCAGCGCGGCGAAGAGCGGATCGACCGCGTCCAGCACCAGCCACTGCGGCAGCAGTTCGGTCAGCAGCGCCAGCAGGCCCACGGCGAGGAAGGTCTTGAGCGTGAAGCGCCAGCCCATGCGCAGCCAGGCCAGCGCATAGAACGGCAGGTTGAGGGCGAAGAAGACGGCGCCGAAGGTCCAGCCGGTGGCGTAGTGGATCACCAGCCCCATGCCGGTGACGCCGCCGGTGATCATGCCGACCTGCCGAAAGAGCACCAGCGCCAGCGCGACGAAGAGCGTGCCGGTGAGCAGCGCCTGCGCGTCCTCGAGCAGGCTGTGCCGCGGCATCTTCGCCGCCGTCATTCGCCGACCCCGGCGAGGAAGTACTTGATGAGGCCCTTGGCGGCGAAGCCCACCATGCCGAAGCCCAGGGCGAGGAAGAGCACGAAGGTGCCGAAGCGGCCGGCCTTGGACTCGCGCGCGAGCTGGAAGATGATGAACACCATGTAGAGCATGAAGGCCGTGACGCCGAACGTCAGGCCGAACTGCGCGATCTGCTCCTCGGTGTAGCCGAACATCGCGTCTTCAGCCGCGCGGCTGCGCAAGGCGCGGGTCGACGAGGTCGCGGTAGGCGTGCCAGCTCGCGTGCGCGAGCCAGGGCGCGACGACGACGAGGCCCAGCAGCAGTGGCGCCATCGCCAGCAGCGTGAGCGCCAGCAGCAGCGCCGCCCACAGCGCCAGCGGCGCCGGATTGGCGAGCACGACGCGCCAGCTCGCGAGCACGGCGCCGAGCACGCCGATGCGTCGCTCGAGCAGCAGCGGGATGGCGACCACGCTGGAGGCGAAGAGCGGCGCGGCGAGCAGCGCGCCGAGGACGAGCCAGGCCTCGAACAACCAGCCCTGCGGCGCCAGCACGACCACGCGCAGGAAGTCCTCGGGGCTGCCGACGGGCATCGGCGCGAAGCGCGTGATCAGCGCCGCCGAGGTCAGCACCCAGCCGCTGCCGGCGAGCGCGAGCAGGCTGCCGAAGAGCACGAGTCGCTGGTGCCCCGGATGCCAGCTGCGCAGCGCGGTCGCGATGCCGGGTTGCAGGCCTTGCTCGAGGTCGCGACTGACGGCGTACAGGCCGGTGGCGACGATCGGCGCCACCAGCAGAAACCCGGTGAAGGCGCCCGCCAGCAGCCAGAAGCGATCGCGCGCCAGCGCCAGCAGCAGCAGGCCGAAGGCGGTCACCGCCAGGCCGTGCAGCAGCCCGGGGAGAGGGCAGCGGGTGAAGTCGGCCCAGCCGCGCGCGAGCCAGGCCAGCGGCTGCGACAGCGCTACCTGCCGCGTGGCAAAGACGCGGGATTCGACCAGGGCCGGGTGATCGTGCTGCAGCATGAGGAGCATCGTCGAGGTGGCGTGGATTCGTGGATTCAGGCCGGGCAGTCCGGGCAGTCCGGGCTCTTGGTTCCGGCTTCTGCCTGCTCCTGCGCGTGCAGCGCCGCGGCGAGCGCCGCGAGTTCGGCGGCATCGCCGCGCGCGACGTGCAGCTGCGGCGCCTGCGCCAGGCCGGCGTAGCTGCGCCGCATCGAGCGCTCGTAGAGCGGATCGTAGTGCTCCTGCAGCAGCGCGGTGATGAGCGGGGCCCACTGCCGTGCGCGCGCCAGCGCCTGCCAGCGCTCGACGCGTGCGCCACCGCGCAGCGCGCGCAGGCCGCCCAGCAGCGCGCACAGCGCCTCCGGCGCGAGCGTGCCGTCCACGTAGTCCGCCTCCAGCAGCGCCACGCGCGCACGGTCCGCCGTGACCAGGTGCAGCGGCTTCCCGTCGGTGTGCATCCGCCGCAGCAGGGCCGGCGGCACCGCGAGGCGGCCGATCCTTGCGCTTTCGCTCTCGACGAAGACCGGACGCGCGGGATCGAGCTCGCGCAGCGCCTTCCAGACGCGGCTGTCGAAGTGCCTTTGCGCCGGCTGCGGCAGGCCCGGCAGGGCGCCGAGCACCGAGCCTCGGTGCTGCGCCAGGCCTTCGAGGTCCAGCACCTGGGCGCCCGCGGCGCGCAGCGCGTGCAGCAGCCGCGTCTTGCCGCTGCCGGTGCGCCCGCACAGGACGACGAAGCGCAGCGAGGCCGGCAGCGTCTCCAGGCTGGCGCGCACATGCGCACGAAAGGCCTTGTAGCCGCCGCGCAGCTGTGCGCTGCGAAAGCCGACCTGCGACAACACGAGCGCGAGACTGCCCGAACGCTGCCCGCCGCGCCAGCAGTAGACGAGCGGACGCCACTCGCGCGGCTTGTCGGCGAGTTGCGTCTCGAGGTGGATCGCGATGTTGCGGCAGACCAGCGCCGCGCCGAGCTTGCGCGCCGCCAGGGGCGAGTCCTGCGCGTAGAGCGTGCCCACGCGCACGCGCTCCGCGTCGTCGAGCACGGGCCAGTTGAGTGCACCGGGCAGGTGGTCCTCGGCGAACTCGGCCGGCGAGCGCGCGTCGATCAGCGCGTCGAAGGCGCCGGGCGCAAGCGCGTCCTCGATGTCGACGGACTGGGGCGATCGGGCCATGGCGTTCGAGCGGGCGTCCCTGCTTCAGGCCGGCGTGCCGATGGCGTCGAGCAGCTCGTTCTCGATCTGCAACTGCACCTTGGGCTGCTGCAGCGCCGTGCCGTCGATGAGGAAGACGTCCTCCACACGCTCGCCCAGCGTCGCCACCTTCGCCAGCTGCAGGTTGATGCCGTGCTGCGCCAGCACGCGCGCGATGGCGTAGAGCAGGCCGACGCGGTCGCTGGCGGTCACCGTCAGCAGCCAGTGCTGCGCGCGCTCGTCGGGGGTCAGCGTGACGCTGGGCGTCTCGGGGAAGGAACGCACGCGGCGCGAGACGCGGCCGCGCGTCGGTGCGGGCAGCGGTCCGCTGCTGCGGATGGCGGCCAGCGCCTGCTCCTGCACCTGCGCGATCTGCTGGCGATAGCCTTCGGCCTCGTCGTCGGGATCGGGCAGCGGGCTCACGATCTGGAAGGTGTCGAGCGCGAAGCCGTCGCTCGTGGTGTGAATGCGCGCGTCCTGGATGCTGAAGCCGTGACGGTCGAAGTAGCCACAGATGCGCGCGAACAGGTCCGGCTGGTCCTGCACGTAGATCAGCACCTGCAGGCCGTCGCCGCTGGGCGAGCGGCGCGCATGCACCACCGCGGCGCCGGTACCGACATGTCCGGCCAGCGCCTGCGCGTGCCAGGCCAGCTCCTCTGCGTCGTGGCGCGCGAAGTAGCCCACGTCCAGGGTCTGCCAAAGCGGCTGTTCGCAGTCCGGCGGCGCGCCCCAGCGCGCGAGCTGGGCGCGTGCCTGCTGCCGTCGCGCCTCGATCTCCGCCTCCAGGTCCGGCTGCGCGCCGCCGAGCGCGCGCAGCGTCAGGCGGTAGAGGTCCTCGAGCAGCTTGCCCTTCCAGGCGTTCCACACCGTCGGCCCGGTGCCGCGGATGTCGGCCACGGTCAGCAGGTAGAGCGCGGTCAGCGTGCGTGCGTCGCCGACGAGCGCGGCAAAGCGCGCGATCACCTCGGGGTCGTAGAGATCCTCCTTCTGCGCCACGCGGCTCATGTTCAGGTGCTCGCGCACGAGGAACTCGATCAGGCGCGCGTCGTCGGCCGGCACCTCGTGCGCGCGGCAGAAGCGCCGCACCTCGCGCGCGCCGAGCTCGCTGTGGTCGCCGCGCCGCCCCTTGGCGACGTCGTGGAACAGCGCCGCCACGTACAGCACCCAGGGGCGGTCGAAGCCCGCGGCGAGCCGGCTGCACAAGGGATACTCGTGCGCGTGCTCGGGGATGAGGAAGCGGCGCACGTTGCGCAGCACCATCAGGATGTGCTGGTCGACGGTGTAGACGTGGAAGAGGTCGTGCTGCATGCGCCCGACGATGCGCCGGAACACCCACAGGTAGCGCCCGAGCACGCTGGTGGCGTTCATCTGCCGCAGCACGTGCGTCTGCCCCTGCGGCTGGCGCAGCATCTGCATGAAGAGTTCGCGGTTGCGCGGGTCGCGGCGGAAGGCCGCGCCCATCAGCCCGCGCGCGTTGTAGAGCGCGCGCAGCGTGCGCGCCGAGAGCCCGCGCAGGCCCGGCGTGCGCTGGTAGACGAGGAAGGTCTCGAGGATGGCGTGCGGATCCTGCGCGTAGAGGCCGTCGTTGGCGATCTCGAGCATGCCGCCGCGGTCGAGGAAGCGGGCGTTGATGCGCCGCATCGGCGCGCGCTCGGTGCCGGTGATGCGCTCCCTGAGGTTCAGCAGCAGGATCTGGTTGAGCTGCGTCACCGCCTTGGCCGCCCAGTAGTAGCGGTGCATCAGCCGTTCCGAGCAGTGCTGCTCGTCGGTGGACCTCAGGTGAAAGCTCTCGGCGACGGCGGTCTGCAGGTCGAAGAGCAGCCGGTCCTCGCGCCGCCCGGAGACGAGGTGCAGGCGCGCGCGGATGAGCTTGAGCAGGCCCTCGTGCTGATGCAGCCGCCGCGCCTCGAGCGGCGTCACCAGCCCTCGGGTGCAGAGCTCGCGCCAGGTGCGTCCCAGTCCCGCGGCGCGCGCGACCCAGATCAGCACCTGCAGGTCGCGCAGTCCGCCCGGGCTCTCCTTGCAGTTGGGCTCGAGCGCGTAGGGCGTGCCTTCGTACTTGACGTGGCGCTGGCGCATCTCGAGCGTCTTCGCGCGCAGGAACGCGCGCGCGTCCGTGGCGGCGTCGAGCGCGCGCCGCAGGCGCTGCTCGAGCGCGCGCTCGCCGCAGACGAGGCGGCCCTCGAGCACCGCCGTCTGCACGGTGATGTCCTGCCGCGCCTGCGCCAGGCACTCTTCGACGCTGCGCACCGAGGAGCCGATCTCGAGCCCGCTGTCCCAGCACAGGGTGACGAAGCGCTCGATCGCCTCACGCGGCAGTTGCGCCTCCGCGGTCGATTCGAGCAGGATCATCACGTCGATGTCCGAGGCCGGAAAGAGCTCCTCGCGGCCGTAGCCGCCGACGGCGACGAGCGCCGCCTGCGCCGGCATGCCGGCCTGCTGCCAGAGCGCGCCCAGCGTGCCGTCGACGTGCCGCGTGAGCGCGCGCAGCAGCCGCGTCGCCGCTGCCGCGCGCGGCGCCGCGGCGGCGAAGTCGGCGAGGAGCCGGGCCTTGCCGTCGAGGAAGCGCCGGCGCAGCGCCGCCGGATCGAGCTCGGCGGCCGGCGCGCCGGCCTCGGGCGCGGCGCTCGCCGACGCCGGTGACGCGCGCATGGCCGGCTGCGTGCTCAGTCCGCCGCCGCGGGCGCGGGCGCGGCGACGCGCGCGCCGCCATAGCCCAGCGGCGCGAAGTCCGGCGGCGGCGGGCTTCCGGCCGAGACGGTGAGCACCTCGTAGCCGGTCTCGGTGACGAGCACGCTGTGCTCCCATTGCGCGGAGAGCGAGCGGTCCCGGGTGACGATGGTCCAGCCGTCGTAGGGGCGCCCGCCCTTGCGGTCCTCCTTGATCTCGCGCCGGCCGGCGTTGATCATGGGCTCGATGGTGAAGATCATCCCCGGCACCAGCTCCTCGAGCGTGCCCGGGCGGCCGTAGTGCAGCACCTGAGGCTCCTCGTGGAAGCGCGCGCCGACGCCGTGGCCGCAGAACTCGCGCACGACCGAGTAGCCGTTGTGCTCGGCGAAGGTCTGGATGGCGTGGCCGATGTCGCCCAGTCGCGCGCCCGGGCGCACCTTGACGATGCCCTTCCACATCGCCTCGAAGGTGATCCGGCACAGCCGCCGCGCGGCGATGCTGGCGTTGCCGACGACGTACATGCGGCTGTTGTCGCCGTGCCAGCCGTCCTTGATGACGGTGACGTCGACGTTGAGGATGTCGCCGTCCTTGAGCGGCCGGTCGTCGGGAATGCCGTGGCAGACGACGTCGTTGAGCGAGGTGCACAGCGAGGCCGGATAGGCCGGGTAGCCCGGCGGCTGGTAGCCCAGCGTGGCCGGCACGCCGCCCTGCACCTTGACCATGTGCTCGTGGGCGAGACGGTCGATCTCGCGCGTGGTGATGCCCGCGCGGATGTGCGGCTCGAGCATGTCCAGCACCTCGGACGCCAGGCGTCCGGCCAGGCGCATCGCGTCGATTTCGGCGGCGTTCTTGATGGGGATGGCCATCGGCGGATTATTCCATCGCACGCCTAGAATCCGGGTTTCCCTCTACGTTTGCCCATATGGGCGGGTTGGCATGCCCCCGACGAGTCTCCATTTGATGCACTTCGAAGGGGGCGATGCGCTTCCCGCGTTCCGCGCGCAGGCGCTGCTGGCGCGGCTGCGGCAGGCCTGCCCGCGCGTCGCGGCGGTGACGGCGCGGCACGTGCACTGGGCTGCCTTCGACGCGGTGCCGAAGGCGGCGGACGTCGACAAGCTCGCCGCGCTGCTCGACTACGGCGCGCGCTGCGCCGGCGGCGTCGAAGGCGACTGCGTGCTCGTGATGCCGCGCCTGGGCACCGTCTCGCCCTGGGCGAGCAAGGCCACCGACATCGCGCGCAACTGCGGCCTGGAGCTGCGCCGCGTCGAGCGCGTCACCGAATTCCGCCTCACGCTGGAGAAGCGGCTGCTGGGTGCAGCCAGGCCGCTCTCGGACGAGGAGCGCCAGGCGCTGGCGGCGCTGCTGCACGACCGCATGACCGAGAGCGTCGCCTTCGAGCGCGACGCGGCGCGGCAGCTCTTCGAGCCGCGGCCGGCGCCGGCGCTGGAGCGTGTGGACGTGCTCGGCCGTGGCCGCGAGGCGCTCGCGGAGGCCAACGCCGACTGGGGCCTGGCGCTGGCCGACGACGAGATCGACTACCTCGTCGCCGCCTTCGGCAAGCTCGGCCGCAATCCGAGCGACGTCGAGCTGATGATGTTCGCGCAGGCCAACAGCGAGCACTGCCGGCACAAGATCTTCAACGCCCGCTTCACGATCGACGGCGAGCCGCAGGAGCGCTCGCTGTTCGAGATGATCCGCCACACCGAGCGCGTGAGCGGGCGGCACACGGTCGTCGCCTACCACGACAACGCCGCGGTGATGGAGGGCGGGACGATCCGGCGCTGGCAGCCCGAGGGCTTCACCAACGCGCCCCGCTACGCCGCGCGCGAAGGGCTTGCGCACGTGCTGATGAAGGTGGAGACGCACAACCACCCGACGGCGATCAGCCCCTTCCCCGGCGCCGCCACCGGTGCCGGCGGCGAGATCCGCGACGAGGGCGCCACCGGCCGTGGCGCGCGGCCCAAGGCGGGGCTGACCGGCTTCTCGGTGGGCAACCTGCACCTGCCCGGGACCGCGGAGCCCTGGGAGCGCGAGCGCGTCGGCCGGCCCGCGCACATCGCCAGCGCGCTGCAGATCATGACCGAGGGGCCGCTCGGCGGCGCGGCCTTCAACAACGAGTTCGGGCGCCCCAACCTCGGCGGCTACTTCCGCGTCTTCGAGCAGCCGGTGGCCGGCGTGCAGCGCGGCTATCACAAGCCGATCATGATTGCCGGCGGCCTCGGCAGCATCGACGCCGCGCAGACGAAGAAGCGCCCCTTCGCCGAAGGCACGCTGCTGGTGCAGCTCGGCGGCCCGGGCATGCGCATCGGCATGGGCGGTGGCGCGGCGAGCTCGATGGCCGCAGGCAGCAACGCCGCGGCACTCGATTTCGACAGCGTGCAGCGCGGAAACCCCGAAATGCAGCGCCGTGCGCAGGAGGTCATCGACCGCTGCTGGGGCCTGGGCGAGCACAACCCCATCCTTGCGATCCACGACGTCGGTGCGGGCGGCCTCTCCAACGCCTTTCCCGAGCTGGTGGACGGCGCCGGCAAGGGCGCCGTGTTCGACCTCGAGCGCGTGCCGCTGGAGGAGACGGGCCTGGCGCCCAAGGAGGCCTGGTGCAACGAGAGCCAGGAGCGCTACGTGCTGGCGATCGACCCCGGCCTGTTGCCGATGTTCGAGCAGATGTGCGCGCGCGAGCGCTGCCCCTTCGCGATCGTCGGCGTCGCCACCGAGGCGCCGCAGCTCGTCCTGGAGGAGGGCCCGGGCGGACCGCGGGTGATCGACATGCCGATGGACGTGCTGCTGGGCAAGCCCCCGCGCATGCAGCGCGACGTGCAGCGCGTGGCACGCCGCGAGGCGCCGCTGGACCTCACCGGCGTGCCGCTGGACGAAGTCGCGCTCGCCGTGCTGCGCCACCCCACGGTGGCCAGCAAGCGCTTCCTCGTGACGATCGGCGACCGCACGGTGGGCGGGCTCTCGCACCGCGACCCGATGGTCGGCCCCTGGCAGGTGCCGGTAGCCGACGTCGCCGTGACGCTGGCCGACCATGCCGGCTTTGCCGGCGAGGCCATGTGCATGGGCGAGCGCACGCCGCTGGCGGCCATCGACGCGCCGGCCTCGGGCCGCATGGCGGTGGGCGAGGCCATCACCAACCTGCTCGCCGCGCCGGTCGAGCTTGCGCGCGTCAAGCTCTCGTGCAACTGGATGGCCGCCTGCGGCGAGCCGGGTGAGGACGCCGCGCTCTACGACGCCGTGAAGGCCGTGGGCATGGAGCTGTGCCCGGCGCTGGGCATCGGCGTGCCGGTGGGCAAGGATTCGCTGTCGATGCGCATGCGCTGGCACGAAGACGGGCAGGCGCGCCAGGTGACGGCGCCGGTGTCGCTGATCGTCACCGCCTTTGCCGCGCTGGCCGACGTGCGCGGCACGCTCACGCCGCAGCTGCAGCCGGGCGACACGACGCTGATCCTCGTCGATCTCGGGGGAGGGCGGCGGCGCATGGGCGGCTCGATGCTGGCGCAGGTGCTCGGCCGCTTCGGCGACACGGTGCCCGACCTGGACGACCCGGGGCAGCTCGTCGCGCTGGCGGCCGCGATCGACGAGCTGCGCGCGCAGGGCCGCATCCTCGCCTACCACGACCGCAGCGACGGCGGCCTGTGGGCGACGGTGTGCGAGATGGCCTTTGCCGGGCGCCTGGGCGTGAGCCTGAACGTCGACATCCTCGTCACCGAGGGCGACGGCATCAGCGACAGCCGCGCCGACCACGGTGATTCGAAGAACTGGGCGAGCCAGGTCGGCGAACGCCGCGAGCAGCTCACGCTCGAGGCCTTGTTCAACGAGGAGCTGGGCGTCGTGCTCCAGGTCGAGAGCGCGCATCGCGACGCGGTCATCGCCACGCTGCGCCGGCACGGCCTCTCGCGCCACGCGCACGTCGTCGGCAAGACCAACGAGCGCGGCGTCGTCGAGGTCTGGCGCGACGCCCGTTGCCGCTACGGCGCGCCGCTGGCGACGCTGCTGCAGGCCTGGGACGAGGTGAGCTGGCGCATCGCGCGCGAGCGCGACCACCCCGATCTGGCCGACGCCGAGCACGCCGCCGTGGCCGCAAGCGACGACCCCGGGCTGCACCTGCAGCTGAGCTTCGACCCCGCCGAGGACGTGGCCGCGCCGATGATCGCCACCGGCGCGCGCCCTGCGGTGGCCGTGCTGCGCGAGCAGGGCGTGAACTCGGCGGTGGAGATGAGCTGGGCGCTCGCGCGCGCGGGCTTCGACGCCTTCGACGTGCACATGTCGGACCTGCAGGCCGGGCGCGCGCGACTGGACATGTTCCAGGCGGTCGTCGCCTGCGGCGGCTTCAGTTACGGCGACACGCTTGGCGCCGGCGAAGGCTGGGCGCGCTCCATCCTCTTCAACCCGACGCTGGCCGAGGCCTTCGCGGCCTTCTTCAACCGCTCGGGCACGCTCACGCTGGGCGTGTGCAACGGTTGCCAGATGCTGGCCGCGCTCTCGCCGCTGATCCCCGGCACGCAGCACTGGCCGCGCTTCACGCGCAACCGCAGCCAGCAGTTCGAGGCGCGGCTCTCGCTGGTCGAAGTGCTGGACAGCCCCAGCCTCTTCTTCACCGGCATGGCGGGCAGCCGCATCCCCATCGCCGTCTCGCACGGCGAGGGTCTCGCCGACTTCTCGCAGCGCGGCGACGCCCTCCGGGTCGAGCGCGCGCTGCGTTTCGTCGATCACCACGGCCGGCCGACCGAAGCCTATCCCTTCAACCCCAACGGCAGCCCCGCAGGTCTCACGGGTGTGACCACCGCCGACGGCCGCGTCACCGCGCTCATGCCCCACCCCGAGCGCGTGTTGCGCAACGTGCAGATGAGCTGGAGCGGTGGCGACGTGAGCGCCGACAGCCCGTGGCTGCGCATGTTCCGCAACGCACGGCAGGCCTTGGGCTGAAGGGCCTCCCAGGCGCGGCATCCGGACCAGCGCCGATCCGGCCGCCTGCGCGAAGGGCTCGACCTTCGGCTCACGGTCGGGCCGTTCCGCCGGGGCGGCCTGCTGCGCTGCGCCGCGGGCTCGATGGCCGGCGGCGGATGCATTTCGCGCGCCGGCTGCTAGAAGCGCTCGATCAAGCCCTGCTGCAGCGCCGATTCGGGGTTGGAACCCGCTTCACGCACGCGCTGCAGGGCGAGCGCGGTGGGCGCGCCCAGGCGCTTGAGCAGGCAGGCGGCGGTGGTGCCGGTGCGGCCGATGCCCGCGGCGCAGTGCAGCAGAACGGCGCCGCCGCTGCGGACCGTGTCGGCGGCGCCATCGATGCCGGTGCGGTAGACCTCCAGCGCCTCGGCCAGACCGAAGTCCTGCATCGGCAGGTGCGTCCAGCGAAACGGGAGCGTGCCCGCGGCGATGGCCGCAGCGTAGTCCGGCGACAGGCGCTGCACCTCGAACAGCGGGTTCAGGCACAGCACCTGACTCAGATGGCGCTCGCGCGCTTCCTGCAGGAAGGCCGGCCAGGGCTCGTGGCGCCCGGGCATCGACGACAGCCAGACGCGGCCCTGACCCGGCTGCGGCGGGAGTTCCAGCGCGCGAAACGGCATGGCCCGTTCAGTGGACCGCGGCTCCCTGCCACTGCTCGATGCCGGCGATGGCCCAGTTGCGGCTGCCGTCGACGGGCTTGACGAGGTGCCAGACCTCGTCCACGGCGACTGCCTCGGCGCCGGCCTCTTCGCGCACCTGGCCGCGCATGCGCACGCTCACCACCTGGCGTGCGCCTTCGGTGGCGACGTCCAGCACCTCGGCGTCGATCCGCAGCACTTCGGTGTGCTGGCTGGCATCGCCGCGCTCGCGCACGTCCAGGCTCAGTTCGGCGAACATCTCGGGCGTCGTGAACGCGCGCAGGTCGTCGAGGTCGCCGGCGTCGTGCGCGGCCTGCAGGCGGATGAAGATCATCTTCGCCGTGCGCGCGAAGCCCTCGGCGTCGAAGACGGCGGGAACGAAGGCCTTGGCGACGGCTGGCTCGGCAACGGTTGCCGTCCCCGCGTCGGCCGGCACTTCGCGCGCTTGGGGTGTTGCGGCGGCGTGCTCGACGGCGCCGGAGCCGCCAGCGGCCTGCGGCCAGGCGACCTGCGCGCTCCCGGCGCGCGCGGAGCCGGCCGTGCGGACACCGGCGCCCTGGGTTTGCGGCTGCGCGCGGCGCGCCATCAGCAGGCGCAGGACGGCGAGCGCCGCCATCGCCAGCAGCGCGATCATCAGGAAGCTCGCGAACTGCTCGCCCAGGCCCAGGTGGCTCATGAGCGCGGCCAGCCCGAGGCCCGCGGCGAGCCCGGCCACCGGCCCCATCCAGTTGCGCTTGGGCGCGGCGGCCTGTGCCGCCGCGGCGTTGGGGGCGGCTGCCGGCGCCGCCTGCTGGCCGGCGGCGGCCTGCTGGCCCGCGGCGCCCTGCTGTGCGGGCGCGGCCGGCTTCGGGGGCGGCGCGTCGGGTGCGGTACGCTGGGGCATGTTGCGCTGCATGCCGAAGGACTTGCCGCCGCCCAGGCGCTTGGCCTCGGCGTCGAAGGGGGCGAGGGCGGTGGCCATGGCCAGGCCGAGGGCAGCGAGAAAGGCGGTCTTCATCGTTGGAGTCGGTCCGAGTCGGTGGGTTGGGTGAGTCCGGCGCCGGGATCCGGCGCCGCGCGCAGTGGCGGTCAGGCCGCGACCGACGCTGCGGTGGGCCGTCGATGACCAGGCACGCCGATCCTACATGCTGGAAGTGCGGTCGCGCGACCCCATATCAAGACCAGGGCCGGCTGCGGCGGGCTCGGAGCGGGAAGGGAGCAAGGCATGAGTGCCGACTGGATCGTCTGGACTTCGTGGATCCTGTGCGCGCTGCTCATCGTGGCGGGTCTGGCGGGCACCGTGCTGCCGGCGCTGCCGGGGCCGGCATTGGTGCTTGCGGGCATCGTGGTCGGCGCCTGGATCGATGGCTTCAGTCGCGTCGGGCCGGCAACGGTGGCGGTAGTCGCGGTGCTCGCGGCCCTGGCCTGGTTGCTGGACTACCTGGCCGGCCTGATGGGGGCCAAGCGCGCCGGTGCGAGTCCGCAGGCGCTGACCGGGGCGACGATCGGCACCGTTCTGGGCCTCTTCATGGGCTTCGTCGGCGTCTTCGTGATGCCCTTCGTCGGCGCCATCGTCGGCGAGTACGTCGCCCGCCGCGACCACGGGCGCGCGCTGCAGGTGGGCCTGGGAACCTGGGTCGGCATCATGCTCGGGATCGTCGCCAAGGTCGTGCTCAGCCTGGTCATGGTCGGCCTCTTCGTGCTCGCGCTCGTGTGGTGAGCGCGATCGCGGCGCGTCAGGCGCCGGCCAGCCGGCCCAGCCATTCGTGCAGCACGTAGCGGCTGCGCTCGATGCCTCTGGACGAGGGCAGGAAGTCGCTCGCCGTGCGCGCCGCGCCGCGATCGGGCGCGCCCACCGGCGCCATGACGAGTTCGAAGGCGAGCCCGGCGGCGTCGCGCGCGCGCTCGAAGTTGCGCCGCGCGCGCGGCTCGTGCAGGTCGTGCGTGACGAGGATGAGCCGCCCGATGCCCTCCTTGCGCAGCAGCTCGACGGTGAGGCGCGCGTTCTCCCCCGTGTCGCGCGAGCGGTCTTCGACCCAGGCCAGCGGCTGGCCGTATTCCTCGCGCGCGATGCGCGCCGCCAGCGCGCCTTCGCTCTCGCCTTCGTCCATTCCCGGACCGCGGCCGCCACTGAAGGCGAGTGCGATGCCGGTCTGCCGGCTGAGCCGGATGCCGTAGCGCAACCGTTGCAGTGACAGCGCGTTGAGCGTCACCTCGCCGTACTCGGGCGCTTCGGTGCGCCCGCCGCCGAGAACGAGGATCAGGGCCTGGCCGCGACCGGGCGGAAGGGCGGCAAGCCGCTCGCCGTGCGCGAGCGCCGGCGGCGGCTGCAGCAGCACCTGGGCCAGGGCGTCGGCACCGGCGGGCGTCCACGAGGCCCACTGCAGCGCGGTTCCCGCGAGCAGCAGGCTCCAGCCGGACAGCGGACGGCGCCGCAGCCACCAGGCCCCCAGCAAGGTCAGCAGCAGCAGGGGCACGGGCGGCAGCAGCAAGGCGAGCAGAAAGGGCTTGAGGCCGCCGAGGCCGAGCGCTTGGATCCAGGCGTTCATGCGGGACTTGGGCTATCGTGCCGCGTCGGGCGTGACGCGGCGTGGGCGCCGGGCATCGATGGTCATGCGGACATTGTGGTCGCCGCGCGGCACGCGGGCCGCGCCCCGCGACGAGGAGCATTCATGGGCATGCAGACGATCACCCTGGCCGGCGGCTGCTTCTGGTGCCTGCACGCCGTCTACGAGCAGTGCGAGGGCGTTGTCGAGGTCGAATCGGGCTATGCCAACGGCCACGTGGCGCAACCCAGCTACGAGCGGGTGTGCCGCGGCGACAGCGGCCACGCCGAAGTCGTGCGCCTGCGTTTCGACGACGCCGCGATCTCGCTGCGCGAGATCCTCGAGATCTTCTACGTCATCCACGACCCGACCACGCGCAACCGCCAGGGCCACGACATCGGCCCCCAGTACCGCTCCGGAATCTACTGGAGCGACCCGGCGCACGAGGCCGTGGTGCGCGAGGTCAGCGCCGAGGCCGACGCCGCGCACGGCGGCCGCCTCGTCACCGAGCTGATGCCGCTGCAAGCCTACTGGCCGGCCGAGGCCTATCACCAGCGCTACTTCGCGAACAATCCGCACCAGGGCTACTGCGCCGCGGTCGTGGCGCCCAAGGTGGAGAAGTTCCGGCGCACGTTCCGGGCGCGCGTGCGCGCCGCCTGACGCGCCGCGCGCGACGGGCGCCGCGGCCTGTCCCGTGCTCAGCGGCCGTCGATCAGCGCCAACACCGTCTGCGCAGTCTGCCCGGGATGCTCCATCGGGAACAGGTGCGTACCCTCGATCCACGCGAAGCGCTCGCGCACTAGGCGCCGCGTCGCCGCGAGGCCCACCTGGCGCAATTCGGCCGAGCGCGTGCCGCCGATGAAGGCCACCGGCGCCTTTGGCGGACGACGGCGCAGCAAGCCGCCCAGATGGTGCGGCAGCGTGTTGTAGAAGCGCGTCTCGATCTCGCGCCGGAAGGCCAGACGCACGCCGCCGCCGGGGTCGGGTTCGAAGCCGGCTTCGACGTAGTCCGCCAGCACGCGCGCATCCCAGCCGGCGAAGGCGCGCCTGGACGCGAAATGCGCGCGTACCGCATCCTGATCGGGCCAGTGATGGCGCCGGCGCCGGGAACTGCGTCCGGGCGAGACGCGGCCGATCAGTCCCGCGCTCTTGAAGATGCGCACGCCGTGCGCACGCCAGCCGTCGAGGACCGGCGAGTCCAGCATGACGACGCTGCGCACCAGGTCGGGCCGCCGGCAGGCCACGAGCAGGCTCAGGTAGCCGCCGAGCGAGTGGCCGACGAGCTGCACCGGCGCGCCGCTCGCCTCGCGCTCGATGAAGCCGATGAGCTCGTCGCGCGACGGCCGCCAGTTGCTCTGCACCGGCCAGGCCGGGTCGTGGCCGAATTTCGCCGGCGCCAGCACGCGCCAGCCGGCGTGCTGCCAGACCTCGAACAAGGCACGGTAGGTGCCGGCCGGGAAGCCGTTGGCATGGGCGAAGACCAGGGTCGGGGGGGTGGCGCTCGGCAGCAATTCGGGGCGTGCGGGGTTCATCGAAGCGTCAATTGTGTGCGCGCCCCGACGTCGCTGCGCATCCGCAGCTCTCGAGGACCCGCATCCGGGGCGCGCTGGCCTTCGGTGTCGGGTACGGGAACGAGCCGCCGCGGTGCCGCTCAGGCCGCAGGGCCGTGCTGCAGCAAGGCCTTCAACCGATAGAGCGCGTCCAGCGCCTCGCGCGGTGCGAGCGCATCGGGATCGAGCGCCGCCAGTGCCGCCTCCACCCGCGACGGCTCCGCCAGCGAAGCGGCCGGCGGCGGCGCGAACAGGTCGACCTGCGCCTGGCCCTCCTGCGCCTTGGCTTCCAGCGCTTCGAGCGTGGCGCGGGCCTGGCGGATGACCGTCTGCGGCATGCCCGCCAGGCGCGCGACCTGCACGCCGTAGCTGCGACTGGCCGGGCCGGGCTCGATCTGGTGCAGGAAGACGATGTCGTGCCCGCTCTCGGCGGCGCCGACGTGCACGTTGAGCGCGCGCTCGTGCTTCGCCGGGAACTCGGTGAGCTCGAAGTAGTGCGTGGCGAAGAGCGTGAAGGCGCGGTTGCGGTCGTGCAGTTGGGTGGCGATGGCGCCGGCCAGCGCCAGGCCGTCGAAGGTGCTGGTGCCGCGGCCGATCTCGTCCATCAGCACGAGGCTTCGCTCGGTGGCCTGGTGCACGATGGCCGCGGCCTCGGTCATCTCGAGCATGAAGGTCGATTGCGCGTTCGCGAGGTCGTCGGCGGCGCCGATGCGCGTGTGGATGGCGTCGATGGGGCCCAGGCGGCAGGCGCTGGCGGGGACGAAGGAGCCCATCGCCGCCAGCAGCACGATGAGCGCCACCTGGCGCATGAAGGTGCTCTTGCCGCCCATGTTGGGGCCGGTGACGACGAGCATGCGCGTCTTCGCGTCCAGCCGGCAGTGGTTGGCGATGAAGGGGCCGGCGCCGGTCTCGGCCAGCCGCGCCTCGACGACCGGGTGGCGGCCGGACTCGATCTCGATGCAGGGGTAGGGAACGAACTCGGGCCGGCACCAGCCCAGCGTGGCCGCGCGCTCGGCGAGCGTCGCGAGCGCATCCAGGCTCGCGAGCGCACGCGCCAGCGCACCGAGCTCGGGCAGGTGCCGCTGCAGTGCCTCGACGAGCTGCTCGTAGAGCCACTTCTCGCGCGCGAGCGAACGCTCCTGCGCCGACAGCGCCTTGTCCTCGAAGGCCTTGAGCTCGGGCGTGATGTAGCGCTCGGCGTTCTTCAGCGTCTGCCGGCGCTGGTAGTCGGCCGGCACGCGCTCGAGGTTGGACGCGGTGACCTCGATGTAGAAGCCGTGCACCTTGTTGAACTGCACGCGCAGGTTGGCGATGCCGCTGCGTGCGCGCTCGCGCTGCTCGAGTTCGAGCAGGAAGGCGTCGCAGTTCTGCGCGATGCCGCGCAGCTCGTCGAGCTCGGCATCGACACCCGCGGCGATGACGCCGCCGTCGCGCAGCAGCGCCGCGGGTTCGTCGGCGATCGCCTGCAGCGCTTCTGCGATGGCCGCGTCCGGCGCCAGCGCTCGGCCCAGTTCGGCCAGCAGCGCGGCGTCGGCGCAGACCTGCGTGCGCAGCGCGGGCAGGGCGGCGAGCGTCGCGCGCAGCCCGGCGAGCTCGCGCGGGCGCACCTGGCGCAGCGCGATGCGCGCGCCGATGCGCTCGACGTCGCTGACGCCGCGCAGCGCTTCGCGCAGCGGCGCGACACCGTGCGTCAGCAGGGCGGCGATGGCGTCGTGGCGCGCTCCCGCGTCACGGCGTTCGCGCCGCGGTGTGGTCAGCCAGTGGCGCAGCGCGCGGCTGCCCATGCCGGTGCGGCAGGTGTCGAGCAGCGACAGCAGCGTCGGTGCGTCCTCGCCGCGCAGCGTCTGCACGAGCTCGAGGTTGCGGTGCGTGGCCGGCGGCAGCTCGAGCAGCTCGCTCGTGCGCGCCACCGAGAGGCTGCGCACGTGCTGCAGCGCCGGCGTGCCGCTTTCGCCCGCGGCGCCCGCGGCGCTGCCGCCGGTCGTGTGCTCGGCAAAGCTGAGCACCGCCGCTGCCGCCGCGTGCGCCAGCGGCAGATCCTGGGCGCCGTAGCCGGCAAGGCTCGTCACGCCAAGCTGCGCGCCGAGCTTGCGCAGGCCGAGCGCCGCGTCGAACTGCCAGGCCGGGCGCGCGGTGCGCGCGGCGCGCGCCAGCAGCAGGGCTTGCGGCAGCTCGCCGCTGCCGTCGTGCAGGATCTCCGCGGGCGCCAGGCGCGCGAGCCAGCCGGGCAGCTCGGCCTCGCGGCATTCGGCCAGGCCGAGCTCGCCGCTGGCCAGCGTCAGCCACGCCAGGCCCAGGCCCTGGCGCGCGCGGTGCACCGCCAGCAGCCGCGTGTCGGCGCGCTCGGAAAGCAGTTCGCCGTCGGTCACCGTTCCCGGTGTGACGACGCGCACGACCTTGCGCTCGACCGGGCCCTTGGCCGCGCCCACGTCGCCCACCTGCTCGGCGATCGCCACCGCCTCGCCCAGCTTGATCAGGCGCGCGAGGTAGTTCTCGAGCGCATGCACGGGCACGCCGGCCATCGTCACCGGCTCGCCCGCGCTCTGCCCGCGCGTGGTCAGCGTGATGTCCAGCAGCCGGTTGGCGCGGCGCGCGTCCTCGTAGAAGAGCTCGTAGAAGTCCCCCATGCGATAGAGCACGAGGGTGTCGGGAAACTCGGCCTTGATGCGCAGGTACTGCTGCATCATGGGGGTGTGGGCGCTGAGGTCGCCCTGCCAGGGCGGGGCGGCGGTGATCGGCTCGGGCATGGCGCGGGTGATCTTAGGTCAGGCGCTCGTGCGGCGACGGTTCGAAGCCGACCGACGGCCGCGGCTTAGACTTCCCGGCGTTGCCACACGCAAGGAGAGACGAACATGGCCAAGCCCAGGAACGCAAAGTCCGCCCGCAGTGCCAGCGGCGCACCGGCCATCAACATCGGCATCGGCGAAAAGGACCGCGCGGCGATCGTCGCGGGCCTCTCCAGGCTGCTGGCCGACACCTACACGCTGTACCTGACGACGCACAATTTCCACTGGAACGTCACCGGCCCGATGTTCAGCACCTTGCACAACATGTTCATGGTCCAGTACACGGAGCTGTGGAACGCGGTCGACCCGATCGCCGAGCGCATCCGCGCGCTGGGCCATCCGGCGCCGGGCTCGTACGCGGCCTACGGCAAGCTCAGCTCGGTGCCCGACGCGCCCGCCCGGCCGCCCAAGGCCACCGACATGATCCGCATCCTCGTCGAGGGCCACGAGGCGGTGGCGCGCACCGCGCGCAGCGTCTTCCCCGTCGCCGACGATGCCGACGACGAGCCGACCTGCGACCTGCTGACGCAGCGGCTGGACATCCACGACAAGACGGCGTGGATGTTGCGTTCCCTGCTGGAGGAGTGATCCGCCGGCTGAGGCGCGCCGCCCCGGCCCTGGCCATGGACGCCGATCCGGAAGCCGAGGTCCTCATGGCGCGCAGGCCACGCCCCCCGAACGAGCGCGTCATCGATGGCCGGATGTGGACAGGGGTGATGGGGGTCTGCGCGGCGATGGCGGGCGTGGTGCTCCGGTTCGACGAACTGCGCAAACGGGTGGCGCGGGCGACCGGCCGATAGCATGCCGTCGGCGCCCGGTCGGCCGTTCCGAATCGCACACGTCTCGAACACGCACGTCCTGTCGCGGGCCGGTGTCGAGTGGCGCCGCGTGCTGTTCAACAAGCGGATCACGGGCTACGTCAATCTCGCGCTGCACCGGGGACGCGTGGCTGATCGGCACGCAGCGCGACCGGGTCGCCATCCTCAAGGCCTTCGGCTACGGCACGGTGCAGGTGGCGCTGCACTCGCGCTCATCGTCACCCTGATCTGCCTGCTGGGCTGCGGCATCGGGGTCGGCGTCGGCGCATGGCTGGGCACGCATCTGGCCGGGCTGTACCAGGTCAACTTCCGCTTTCCGTTTCTCGACTTCACACTCGGTTGGCCGGTGGTGGCGGCCGGCGCCGGCATCAGCCTGCTGGCGGCGCTGGCTGGCACCGGGCACGCGGTCTACGCCGCCGCCGGC
>JAIXKR010000162.1:81599-82704 GCA_026932235.1 Burkholderiales bacterium | reverse complement strand
ATCTGGACGCGCTCAACCGAGCGCTGGGTGACGGCGACGTGATCAGCGGTGTCCTGATGACGGTGGACGACCCGGCCCGGCCCCGCGTGCTGCGCGAGCTGGACCGCCGCCCGCGGGTGGCCGGCGCCGACTCGCGCCTGGCGGCGATCGGCGCCTTCTACAAGACCATCGCCGAAATGACCGGCATGTACACCTGGATCGCCGTGCTGATGGGCGCACTTGTCAACTTCGGCGTGGTCTACAACTCGGCGCGTATCGCGCTGGCCGAGCGCGGGCGCGAACTCGCCAGCCTGCGCGTGCTGGGCTTCACCCAGGGCGAGGTGGCCTACATCCTGTTGGGCGAGCTGGCGCTGCTGGTACTGATATCGCTGCCACTGAGCTTTGCCGCCGGCTATGGCCTGTCATGGCTGGTGGCCCACAGCATGCAGTCCGACCTGTACCGTGTGCCGGTGGTGCTGACGCCTTCGGGTTACGCCTTCGCCGCGCTGGCGGCCGAACGTCTGGCGCGCACCGAGCTCGACCGTGCCCGGACGCTGCACGCGTCAGGCATGGTCAGCGCCGGGATGCTCGATCAGGCTCGCACCCGCGCCGACACGGCCGGCGCCGATTTGGCCGGGCGCGTGCTGCGGCGCCCAACGGAAAGCGAGACGCCGGTCACTGCAGGCCAGGTGCTGCTGGAGATCGGCGACCCGGAGGCACTGGAGATCGAAACCGAGGTGCTCTCCACCGACGCCGTGCGGCTGTCGCCCGGCACGGTCGCGCGCGTGCTGCGCTGGGGCGGTGAAGGCGAGTTGGCTGCGAAGGTCATGCGCGTCGAGCCGGGCGGCTTCACCAAGGTGTCGGCGCTCGGCGTGGAGGAACAGCGCACGCGCGTCATCCTCGACTTCGACTCGCCGCGCGAGTGCTGGGCAGCGCTCGGCGACGCCTACCGCGTCGAGGTGGAGTTCATCGTGCGGCGCGAGGCCGACGTGCATCGCCCTGAGGCCGCGCGATCGGGGCGCGCGATCGAGTCGGCTCAGGCCGCTTCCGGCGGCTACCGCTACTCCCACTCGATCGTCGCCGGCGGCTTGCTGCTGACGTCGTAGGTGACGCGGTTGATGCCGCG
>JAIXKR010000162.1:28833-81589 GCA_026932235.1 Burkholderiales bacterium | reverse complement strand
CGATCGTCGCCGGCGGCTTGCTGCTGACGTCGTAGGTGACGCGGTTGATGCCGCGTACTTCGTTGATGATGCGACTGCTGACCTTCCTCAACAGGGCGTAGGGCAGCTCCGCCCAGTCGGCGGTCATGAAGTCGCTGGTCTGCACCGCGCGCAGCGCCACGGCATGCTCGTAGGTGCGCGCGTCGCCCATCACGCCGACGCTCTTCACCGGCAGGAAGACGGCGAAGGCCTGGCTCGTCAGCTCGTACCAGTTCTTGCCGCTGCCCGGTTCGACGGTGGCGCGCAACTCCTCGATGAAGATCGCGTCCGCCTGCTGCAGCAGCGTGCGGTACTCGGGCCTGACTTCGCCCAGGATGCGAACACCCAGCCCCGGGCCCGGGAAGGGGTGGCGGAAGACCATCTCGCGCGGCAGGCCCAGCGCCAGGCCGAGCTCGCGCACCTCGTCCTTGAAGAGCTCGCGCAGCGGTTCCAGCAGCGCCAGTCCCAGCGTCTCGGGCAGGCCGCCGACGTTGTGATGGCTCTTGATGGTCGAGGCCTTGCGCGCCTTCGTGCCGCCGCTCTCCACCACGTCGGGGTAGATCGTGCCCTGCGCCAGCCATTTGGCCCGGGGCAGCTTGCGCGCCTCCTGCTCGAAGACGGCGACGAACTCGCGGCCGATGATCTTGCGTTTCGCCTCCGGGTCGGCGACGCCTTGGAGCTTAGCCAGGAACCGGGCGCCGGCATCGACGTGAACGACCTTGGCGTGCAGCCGGCCCGAGAACATCTCGAGCACCGAGCGCGCCTCGTTCAGCCGCAGCAGGCCGTGGTCGACGAAGACGCAGGTGAGCTGGTCGCCGATGGCACGGTGGATGAGCGCGGCGGCGACGCTCGAATCGACGCCGCCCGAGAGACCGAGGACGACCTCGTCGTCGCCCACCTGCGCACGGATCCGCGCCACGGCCTCGTCGATGTAGTTGCCCATCTGCCAGTCGCCCGTGCAGCCGCAGATGGCGCGCACGAAGCGCTCGAGGATCGCGCTGCCCTGCCGCGTGTGCGTGACCTCGGGATGGAACTGCAGCGCATAGAAGCGCCGCGCCTCGTCTGCCATGCCGGCGATCGGGCAACTGGGCGTGCTGCCCATGCGCTTGAAGCCCGGCGGCAGCGCCGTGACCTTGTCGCCATGGCTCATCCACACCTCGAGCATGCCGTGGCCCTCGGGTGTGGCGAAATCCTGCAGATCCCGCAGCAGCGCCGTGTGGCCGTGTGCGCGCAGCTCGGCGTAGCCGAATTCGCGCGTGTCGCTCCACTGCACCTCGCCGCCGAGCTGCACCGCCATCGTCTGCATGCCGTAGCAGATGCCGAGCACGGGCACGCCCAGCGTCCACACGGCCTGCGGCGCGCGCAACTGGTGGTCTTCGTAGGTGCTGGCGTGGCTGCCCGAGAGGATGATCCCCCTGGGTGCGAAGGCGCGCACGAAGTCATCGTCGACGTCGCTGGGATGGATCTCGCAGTAGACCCGCGCCTCGCGCACGCGGCGCGCGATGAGCTGCGTCACCTGCGAGCCGAAGTCCAGGATCAGGATCTTGTCGTGTTGCATGGGAGTCTTCAGGCGGCTGCGGCTTCGACCGCGGCGCGGCGGCGGAAATGCGTGACGGCGATGATGGCGCCGAGGGTCTGCAGCAGGGCGCAGAAGAAGAACGGCAGGCCGATCCAGACGTCTCCCGGCGGCCGGTGCGAGACCAGGCCCAGCAGCGTTGCCGCGATCACCGGCGCCATCACCGCGGACAGGCTGTTGAGCGAGGCGATGGCGCCGGCGGTGCGGCCCTGCTCGTGCTCCTTGGCGGCGTTGGAGACCAGGCTCTGGATCGACGCCTGCACGCCGCCGCCGACGATGGCGCCGACGATGATGACGACAAACATCATCCAGCCTTCACTGGCGAGGCCGAAGCCGGCGTAGGTCAGCGCCGAACCGACGAGCCCGCCGCCGGCGAGCTGGCGCGGCGTCCAGCGCCTGAGCATGTGCTTGAGCAGCACGCCCTGCACGAAGGCCGTCATCATGCCCACGGCGAAGAGCGACCAGCCGTTCTGTGCCGGCCCCCAGCCGAACTTGAAGGTGGTGTAGAGCACCCAGCTGTTGTGCAGCGTGAACTGCGCGAGCGAGGCCAGGGCGATGACGACGACCAGCGGCCCCACGCCCTGCAGCTCACGCAGGCGCTGGAAGGCGGCGATCGGGTTCGCGCGCCGCCACTCGAAGGGCCGGCGCTTCTCCGGGGGGAGCGACTCCGGCAGCACGAACAGGCCGTAGAACCAGTTGACGATGGCCAGCGCACCGGCGACGAAGAAGGGCAGGCGCAGGTCGATCGCGCCGAGGACGCCGCCCATCGCCGGCCCGAGCGTGAAGCCCAGGCCGAACATCGCGCCGATGAGGCCGAAGCGGCGCGCGCGCTCCTCGGCCGGCGTGATGTCGGCGACGTAGGCGTTGGCGACCGCGACGTTGGCCTGCATCAGGCCGCTCACCGCGCGCACCGCGACCAGCATCCAGAGCGCGGTGGCGAGGCCCGTGACGATGAAGCTCAGCGCCAGGCCCGAGAAGCCGATCAACAGCACCGGGCGCCGCCCGTAGCGGTCGGACAGCGCCCCCAGGACCGGGGAGGCGACGAAGTTCGCCGCGCCGAAGGCGAAGGCGACGACGCCGAACCAGTAGGTCTGCTCCGTGGGCGAGTGGGTGAAGACGCCGACGATGAGCGGCAGCACCGGCACCACGAGGCCGATCGAGATCATGTCGATCAGCACCGTGACCAGGATGAAGGGCAGCGCGGCCCTGCGGCGGCCGCCCAAGGCTTGCGCCGGGGTCGTCATTCCATGCGGTAGTTGGGCGCTTCCTTCGTGATCTGCACGTCGTGCACGTGACTCTCACGGATGCCCGCGGCGGTGATCTCGACGAACTCGGCGCGCGTGCGCAATTCCTCGATGGAGGCGCAGCCGCAATAGCCCATCGCCGCGCGCAGGCCGCCGGCCATCTGGTGCATGATGGCCACCAGCGGCCCCTTGTACGGCACGCGGCCCTCGATGCCCTCGGGCACCAGCTTGTCCGCGTTGGGGTTGCTCGTCTCGTCGTTCTCCTGGAAGTAGCGGTCGGCCGAGCCCGCCTTCATCGCCCCGATCGAGCCCATGCCGCGGTAGCGCTTGTAGCTGCGGCCCTGGTAGAGGATGGATTCCCCCGGCGCCTCCTCGGTGCCGGCGAAGACGCTGCCCATCATCACCGTGTTGGCGCCCGCGGCGATCGCCTTGGCGATGTCGCCGCTGTAGCGGATGCCGCCGTCGGCGATCAGCGGCACGCCGCTGCCGCGCAGCGCGTCGGCGACGTCGACGATGGCCGTCACCTGCGGCACGCCCACGCCGGCGACGATGCGCGTGGTGCAGATGCTGCCGGGCCCGATGCCGACCTTCACCGCGTCGACGCCGGCCTCCACCAGCGCCGCGGCCGCGGTCCCGGTGGCGATGTTGCCGCCGACGATCTCGACGCCCGGATGGCGGCGCTTGATCCAGCGCACGCGCTCGATCACGCCCTGGCTGTGGCCGTGCGCGGTGTCGACGACGAGCGCATCGACCCCGGCGGCGACGAGCAGTTCGACGCGCTCCTCCGTCCCCTCGCCGACGCCGACCGCCGCGGCCACGCGCAGCTTGCCTTGCGAGTCGCGCGCGGCGTTCGGGAAGTCGGTCTGCTTGTAGATGTCCTTCACGGTCATCAGGCCGCGCAGTTCGAAGGCCTCGTTGACGACCAGCACGCGCTCGATGCGGTGGCGGTGCATCAAGGCCTTGCCATCCTCGAGCGAGGCGCCTTCGTGCACGTAGACGAGGCGCTCGCGCGGCGTCATCACCTCGCACACGGGCGCGTCGAGGCGGCTTTCGAAGCGCAGGTCGCGGTTGGTGACGATGCCCACCACCGCCTTGCCCTCGAGCACCGGAAAGCCCGAGAAGCCGTGCTGGCGCGAGAGCTCCTGGACCTCGCGCACGGTCGTCCTCGGGGTCACGGTGATCGGATCGCGCAGCAGCCCGGATTCGAAGCGCTTCACGCGCGCGACCTCGGCCGCCTGCTGGCGCGGCGCCAGGTTCTTGTGCACGACGCCGATGCCGCCTTCCTGCGCCATCGTGATGGCCAGCCGCGCCTCGGTGACGGTGTCCATCGCCGCCGACACCAGCGGCAGCTTGAGCGTGATGTTGCGGGAGAAGCGGGTGGCGAGGTCGGTGTCGCGCGGCAACACCTGGGAAAACGCGGGGACCAGCAAGACGTCGTCGAAGGTCAGCGCTTTGCCGATAAGGCGCATGAAATGGCTCCGGGCGCAAAAGCGGATTATAGGGAGCGCGCTGCGAGCCGCCGGCCCGACCGTGCCGTGCTGCCCGGCCGCGGCCCACCACAATGCCCACCACAGCGCGCGATGGCGCCCCTACACTTGCGGCCATGAGTCTTCGCCGCCTATCCCCCCGGAATCTTCTGCCGCTTGCCGGCGGCGCCTTGACCGCCTTGCTGCTGTTCGGAGCCCTGCCGGCCGAGGCACAGTGGCGCTGGCGCGACGCCAATGGCCGCATCACCGCCAGCGACCTGCCGCCCCCGCACGAGATCCCCGACAAGGACATCCTGCAGCGCCCCGCGGGAGTGCGCGCGTCCATCCCGCTGCCGCCGGCCGGGTCCGCAGCGGCGCCCGCGGCCGCGCCCTCGGCTGCGGCTGCGGTGGACAAGGAACTGCAGGCGAGGAAGCAGGCGGCCGAGCAGCAGCAAAAGGAGAAGGCGCAAGCCGAGGAACAGCGCCTTGCCGCCGCCCGCGCGGACAACTGCGCGCGCGCGCGGCAGCACCTGGTGACGATGGAGAGCGGCCAGCGCATCGCGCGCATGAACGCCGCGGGCGAGCGCGAGATCCTCGACGACAAGGCCCGCGCCGAAGAGATCCGGCGCGCGCGCTCGGTCATCGCCAGCGACTGCCGCTAGGCCGGACGCCGCACCCGTGAGCCGCCAGCAGGCGCTGCTGGAGGATCCGCATCAGCGCGCCGCCGCGGCGAGCGCCGTCTCGACAGCAAGACCCAGCGCGAGAAGGCGCGAGTCGTGGCCGCCGGGCGCGGCCAGCATCAGGCCCACCGGCGCGCTGCCGGGTTCGTGGCAGGGCAGCGAGAGCGCGCAGCCGTCGAGGAAGTTGATGAGCGTCGGGTTGCGCAGCACGAGCGCGTTGGTGCGCGCGTAGAGCGCATCGTCCGCTTCCAGCGGACCGATCGGCGGCGCGACGATGGGCACCGTGGGCATCAGCAGCGCGTCGACTCCGCGCATGGCCGCGCCGACCTCGTCGATCCACTGGCGGCGTGCCGCCTGCAGGTCGAGCAGGTCTGCGGCCCCCATCGCGGCACCGGGGCGCATGCGCGCGAGCACGCGCGGGTCGTAGGCCTCGGCGCGCGTTTCGGCGAGACGGCGGTTCATCTGCCAGGCTTCGGCGGTGGCGAGCGTGCCGCGTGCGTGCAGCGCCGGCAGGCGAGCAAACGCGGGGATGGGGAGGCGCCGGACGCTCGCCCCATGCCGCGCCAGCCGTTTGCAGGCGGCATCGAAGGCGCGCGCGACGGCGTCGTCCGTCTCGTCGAGCACGACCTGCTCCGGGATGGCCAGGCGCGCGCCGTCGAGCTCGGCCGCGACCAGGGGCTGCGGCGTATCCCCGGCGAGGATGGCGTCGGCCACCGCGCAGCAGCGCACCGAGGCGGCGAGCGGGCCGATCGAGTCGAGCGCGCGCGACAGCGGCAGCGCGCCGTCCAGCGGCACACGGCTTGCGGTGGGCTTGAAGCCGGTGAGGCCGCACAGCGCCGAAGGGATGCGCACCGAGCCGCCGGTGTCGGTGCCGATGGCGACCGCGCACATGGCGTCGGTGACCGCGACCGCCGCGCCGGAGGACGAGCCGCCGGGAATGCGGCCCGTGCGGCGATCCCAGGGGTTGCGCGGCGTGCCGTAGTGCGGGTTCAGTCCCAGGCCCGAGAACGCGAACTCGGTCATGTTGGTGCGGCCGACGATGACGGCGCCGGCGGCGATCAGCCGCTCGACGATGCGCGCGCTGCGCGTGGCCGCAGGCTGGTCGCGCAGCACCACCGAGCCCGCGCACGTGACTTCGCCGGCGACGTCGAACAAGTCCTTGATCGACACCGGGATGCCTTCGAGCGGCGAGCGCACGATGCCAGCGGCGCGCAGCGTGTCGGAGGCGTGCGCCAGCGCCAGCGCGCGCTGCCGGTGCAGCACGGTGAAGGCGCGGGCGCCTTCGCCGGCCGGATCCTCGGCGCGCGCGAGTGCGGCTTCGGCAAGGGCCAGTGCACTCGTGCGGCCGTCCTGCAGCTGCCGTGCGAGCGCGTGCAGCATGACGGGCATGCGCGTCGTCCGCGGGTGCTCAGCGCGGCACGTCGCCGGCTTCGGGTTGCGGGATCACGCGCGAGTAGGGCGTGAGGATCTGCACCAGCTGCCCGTAGACCCTGGGCGTGCCGGCGACGACTTCGCGCTGGTAGAGATAGTCGGCCTCGCCGGTGAAGTTGCCGATGAGGCCGCCGGCCTCGGTGATCATGAGCGAGCCCGCGGCCACGTCCCAGGGGCTCAGCCCGGTCTCGAAGAAGCCGTCGTACCAGCCCGCGGCGACGTAGCAGAGGTCGAGTGCCGCGGCACCCGGGCGGCGCAGCCCGGCGCAGTTCTGCATCACCTCCTCGAACATCTTCACGTAGCGCTTGAAGTTGTCGCCCTTGCGGAAGGGGAAGCCGGTGCCGATCAGCGCCTCCGCCATGCGCGTGCGCCGGGAGACGCGCAGCCGGCGGTCGTTGAGGTAGGCGCCGCGTCCGCGCGAGGCGAAGAAGAGGTCGTTGCGCGTGGGGTCATAGACCACGGCCTGCTGCACCTGGTTGCGATGCGCGAGCGCGATCGACACCGCGTAGACCGGGAAGCCGTGCAGGAAGTTGGTGGTGCCGTCCAGCGGATCGATGATCCAGGTGAACTCGCTGTTCTTCGCGCCGTGCGTGCGCCCGGACTCCTCGGCCAGGATACCGTGGCCGGGATAGGCCTCGAGCAGGGTCTCGATCACCGCCTGCTCGGCGGCGCGGTCGACCTCGCTGACGAAGTCGTTGGGGCCCTTGCTCGTGATCTTGAGCGCGTCCAGGTCGAGCGAGGCCCGGTTGATGATCGCCCCCGCTGCGCGCGCCGCCTTGATGGCGATGTTGAGCATGGGGTGGAGGTTCTGCGTCATGGGGAGCTCTTCGCGCCCGCAGGGGCTCGGCGTGGACGTGGCGGTGGAGGAAAGAACGCTGCGACGACAATGCCGCGCAAGCCTGCCATTTTACCGGCCGCCCCCCGGCGGCGCTGCGCCCGTCCGATGTCCGATCCGACACGTTTCGTGCTCGTGCACACCAGCCACGCCGGCAACGTCGGCGCGGCGGCGCGCGCGATGAAGGTAATGGGCTTCTCCGAGCTCGTGCTCGTGCGCCCGCGCCTTGCCGACGTCGCGAGCCGCGACGAGGCGCTGGCGATGGCCAGCGGCGCCAGCGACGTGCTCGCCGCCGCTCGCGTGGTCGACACGCTGGAGCAGGCGCTCGAGGGCTGCACCCACGCCTGCGCGACCGCGATGACGCCGCGCGACTTCGGCCCGCCCACGCACGCGCCACGACCCTATCTGCAGGAACTGGCGCGGCAGGTGCCGCGTCTTGCGCTGGTGTTCGGGCCCGAGCGCACGGGCCTGGCCAACGCGGACGTCTACCGCTGCCACGCCTGCCTCTCGATCCCCACCGACCCGGCCTACGGCTCGCTCAACCTCGCGCAGGCGGTGCAGCTCCTGGCCTACGAATGGCGCCAGGCGCTGGGCGGCTATCCGGTGCTGCCGCGCACGGCGCCGGCCGCAGCGGCCGATCTCGGTGCCGTGCAGGCCACGCTCGCGCACTGGGAGCAGGCACTGGTGAAGATCGGCTTCCTGAATCCGGCGGCGCCGAAGAAGCTGATGCCGCGACTGCAGCAGCTGCTGCTGCGCGCGCGGCTGAGCCCCCAGGAAGTGGACATCCTGCGCGGCGTCGCGCGTGCGGTGGACGAGGCGTCGGCGCCGTCGCCATCCCCATCGCGATCCCCGTCGCCGGCCCGGCGGCGTGGCCACGAGAGCGGCGGGGCCAAGCCGCCCCCGCGCTGAGGCGCGACTACACTGCGCGCAAGCGTGCGCCGCACGCCTCTTTCCTGCCCCCCATGTTCAGCCGACTGCGTGAAGACATCGCCTGCATCCGCGAGCGCGATCCGGCCGCGCGCTCGTCCTGGGAGGTCCTGACCTGCTATCCGGGCCTGCACGCAGTGCTTTTCCATCGCCTGTCGCACGCGGCCTGGCAGCGCGGCTGGTTGTGGCTCGGGCGCTTCGTCTCGCACCTCGGGCGCTTCTTCACCGGCATCGAGATCCACCCCGGCGCGACCCTCGGGCGGCGCGTCTTCATCGATCACGGCATGGGCGTGGTGATCGGCGAGACCGCCGAGGTCGGAGACGACTGCACCATCTACCAGGGCGTGACGCTCGGCGGCACCAGCCTGGGGCGTGGCACCAAGCGCCACCCGACGCTCGGGCGCGGCGTCATCGTCGGCGCCAACGCGCAGGTGCTGGGCGGATTCACGGTTGGCGACGGTGCGCGCGTGGGCTCCAATGCCGTCGTCGTGAAGCCGGTGCCCGGCGGGGCCACCGCCGTCGGCAACCCGGCGCGCATCCTGCAGGCCGACGCCGAGGCCACGCGCGAGGCCGCGGCCGCGCGCATGGGCTTCTCGGCCTATGGCGTGACGCAGGGGGACGATCCCGTGTCGCAGGCGATGAAGGGCCTGATCGACAGCACCGCGGGGCACGAACACCAGATCGCGCTGCTGTGGGCGGCGGTGGAGAAGCTCTCCAGCCGCTCGCGCGAGTTGCCTGCGGCGGACTGCGTTCCCGAGGACGCGCGCACGACGGAGCACTTCGACGCCGAGCGCCTGAACCGGCTCGTCAGGTGATCGCGCCGGTCACGCCGGCTTGGGCGGGCGGATCGCGTGCTTCGGCCGGAAGGCCTTGCACACGGCGTCGTCGGTTTCGATGTAGGGGCCGCCGATGAGGTCGATGCAATAGGGCACGGCGGCGAAGAGGCCGTGCACGCCGCGCTCGGGCAGGCCTTGCAGCGTTTCGGCGATGGCCCGTGGCTGGCCCGGCAGGTTGACGATGAGCGCACGGCCGCGGACCACGGCGACCTGGCGCGAGAGGATCGCGGTCGGAACGAAGGCCAGGCTGATCTGGCGCATCTGCTCGCCAAAGCCGGGCATGATCTTGTCGGCGACCGCGAGCGTCGCCTCCGGCGTCACGTCGCGTGGCGCGGGCCCCGTGCCGCCGGTGGTGAGCACGAGCGCGCATCCGCATTCGTCCACCAGGGCGCGCAGCGCAGCGCTGATTCCTTCCTGCTCGTCGGGGACGAGGCGCTCATGCCAGCGGATCGGATTGCGCAGTGCGCGGCCGAGCCAGTCCTTGAGCGCCGGAATGCCCTTGTCCTCGTAGATGCCGGCGCTGGCACGGTCGCTGATGGAGACGACGCCGATGTTCACCGGGTCGAAGTCGCTGTCGGTCGGGGTGTCGCTCATCACGGGCACTCGGTGCGTTTCAGGGCAGGGGGATGAAGGGTTCGAGGAAGCGGAAGAGTTCGCGCATCGACTTCGGTTGCCGCGCCTCGGGGGGCAGTCCCGCCGCGTCGCGCCGCGCCGCGCGCACGAGTCTGCGCAACTGCTGTGCGTCGGTTTCCGGATGACGGTCCAGCCAGCGCGTGAGCGCGGCGTCGTCCGCGACCAGTTCGGCGCGCCAGCGTTCGGTCTCGTGCAGCTTCAGTGCCGCGCGCGCCGGGCCGAGTGCGGCGGCAGCCACGGCCTCGCGCAGCGGCGCCTCGTCGGCGCTGCGCATGAGCTTGCCGATGTACTGCATCTGCCGCCGGCGGCCTTCGTGCGACGGCGTGCGGCGGTAGGTGTCGATCGCTTCGCGCAGCGGCTCCGGCATCGCCGTGGCCGCAAGGCGATCCGGCGCGAGCGCCGCCAGCGCCTGGCCGAGCGCCTGCAACTCGTGCGACTGCCGCTTGAGCTGGGTCTTGCTCGGACGTTCGTCGTCGACATCGCCGTAGTGGGCGTCGATGCCGCGATGCGGCGCGGCGCGTCGGTTCATCGGGCCAGGGCAGCTCGGGTGCGAAGGGTAGGGCTGGGTATCATAGTCGCGGCCCCCATTCTGGGGACCGCAGCCCACGCCCGACGGCGCACTTCATGAGCCCATCCCAGCCCGAACCCGGCTTTGCCTATCGCCGCGAGCAGTTCCAGCAGATCGTCGAGGACACCTTGGCGACGGCACGCCAGATGGGCGCCAGCGACGCCGGCGCGGAGGTTTCGGAAGGAGTCGGGCTCTCGGTTTCGGTGCGCCTGGGTGAACTCGAAAACGTCGAGCGCAACCGCGACAAGTCGCTTGGCGTCAGCGTCTACCTCGGGCAGCGCCGTGGCAACGCCAGCACCTCGGACTTCTCGCCGGCGGCGATCGCGCGCACCGTGCAGGCGGCCTACGACATCGCTCGCTTCACCGCCGAGGATCCGGCGGCGGGGCTGCCCGACGCCGACGATCTGGCACGACCCGACGAGGTGGCGCGCGATCTCGAGCTCTTCCATCCCTGGGCCATCGACGCCGCGCAGGCTGCGGCGATCGCGCTGCGCTGCGAGGACGCCGCACGCGCCACCAGCCGCCGCATCGCCAACAGCGAGGGGGCGAGCGTCTCGGCGCAGCAGTCGCACTTCTGGGCCGGCAACACACGCGGCTTCCGCGGTGGCTATGCCAGTTCGCGCCACTTTCTCTCGGTGTCGCCGATCGCCGGCCGCGGGCGCCACATGCAGCGCGACGCCTGGTCGAGCTCGATGCGGGATCCGGCCGATCTCGCGACGCCGGAAGCGGTGGGGCGCTACGCCGCCGAGCGCGCGCTCGCGCGGCTGAATCCGCGGCGCGTGCCGACGGCCGAGGTGCCGGTGCTGTTCGAGTCGACGGTGGCCGTCGGTCTCCTGGGTTCGCTGGTGACGGCGGTCTCGGGCGGCCCGCTCTACCGCAAGGCGAGCTTTCTGCTCGACAGCCTGGGAACGCGCGTGCTGCCCGAGCATGTCGACGTCTTCGAGGATCCGCATGTCGCCAAGGGCAAGGGCAGCGCGATGTTCGACGACGAGGGCGTGCGCACGCGCGCGCGCCGCGTCGTCGACGGCGGGCTGCTGGAAGGCTACTTCCTCTCCAGCTATTCGGCGCGCAAGCTCGGCATGAAGACCACCGGCCACGCCGGAGGCGCGCAGAACCTGGTGCTGACGAGCCGCCTGACGTCGGTGCAGGACGACCTCGACGCGATGATCCGCCGCCTGCGCCGCGGCCTCTTCGTCACCGAGTTGATGGGGCAGGGCGTCAACGGCGTCACCGGCGACTATTCGCGCGGTGCGGCCGGTTTCTGGGTCGAGGACGGGTGCATCGCCTACCCCGTGCAGGAGATCACCATCGCGGGCAACCTGCGCCGGATGCTGCGCGACATCGTCGCCGTGGGGGCCGACGCCTACACCTCGGGAACGCGCACCATCGGCTCGGTGCTCGTCGAGCGCATGAAGCTCGCGGGCCAGTAGGACCCGCCGGCAGCAGAGGCCGCCGCGGGCGTTCGCGCGGGGGCGCGTCAGGCCTGCTGCGCGAGGTGGTACAGGCGCGTCGAGCGCGCGCCCGAGCGGCAGAACAGCAGCAGCGGCCGCGGCAGTTCGGCCAGCAGGCGCACCATCGCCGCCACCTCCTCGGGCGACTGGTAGCCGCCGTCGACGGGAAGGAAGCGGTACTCGAGCCCTTGCGCGAGCGCCGCTGCCTGGATGTCGGCACTCGTCGGCTGGTCGGGGTCGTGTTCGAAGTCGGGCCGGTTGTTGACGACGGCGCGAAATCCCTGGCGCGCGGCCTCGGCCATCGCCGCTGCATCGAGCTGCGGCGCGGCGTAGATCCCGGGCCCGATCTGCCGCAGGTACAGGGGTGCGGCTTGCGTGGTGATGTTCATCGGCTCAACGCGCCAGGGCCGCCTTCACCGCCGCGGATACGGCGCTCATCTCCGCCTTGCCGGCGAGCCGTGCCTTGGCCGCGGCCATCGTGCGACCCATGTCGGCGGGGCCGCTGGCACCGAGTTCGGCGACGAGCGCCGCGACTTCGGCCTGCACCTGCGCGGGCGAGAGGCGCTCGGGCAGGTAGGCGGCGAGCACCGCGATCTCGGCGGCCTCCTTGGCGGCGAGCTCGGCGCGGCCCCCTTGCTCGAAGGCCGCGACCGAGTCCTTGCGCTGCTTGATCAGCTTGTCGACGATGGCGACGACGGCGGCATCGTCGAGGACGATGCGCTCGTCGACCTCGCGCTGCTTGCACGCCGCCAGCAGCATGCGGATCGCGGAGAGCCGCGCCGCGTCCTTGGCGCGCATGGCGGCCTTCATGTCGTCGGTGATGCGATCCTTCAGGCTCATCGTCTTGCTCTTTGCGCCGCGCCGGAAACACGACAAAGCCCGCTGCGGTCGCCCGCGCGGGCCCGGTGGCGTGCTCGCCGGCTCCTCAGTACAACTTCTTGGGCAACTGCATGCTGCGCACGCGCTTGTAATGGCGCTTGACCGCAGCGGCCTTCTTGCGCTTGCGCTCGGAGGTGGGCTTCTCGTAGAACTCGCGTGCGCGCAGTTCGGTCAGCAATCCGATCTTCTCGATGGTGCGCTTGAAGCGGCGCAGGGCGACGTCGAACGGCTCGTTCTCTTTGACGCGAATCGTGGTCATGCGTGGGCGGGTTGGGGGGAAAACCGGTTCCAATGCGCGTTCGCGCCGGAAAAAAGCGGATTCTAGCGCGTCTTGATGGCGTTCTTCAAGGCGTCTTCCTTGGCGAATCGGTTCGCACCGACTTCGTCTAAGCTTGCTTCCATGAGCGACGCGGTGACGACGATCGAGCCCGGGGACAGCGCTGCCGTGGCGGCGCCGATGCCGTTGGTTGCGGCCCTGCTGCGCGCGCTGCTGGCGCGTGAAGGCGGCATGCTTGCGGTGAAGGACGCGGCCAGCGGTCGCTACCTGCACGTCGACGAGGCGATGGCGGTCTTCCTCGGCCGTTCCGCGGCCGAAGTGCGCGGCCATGGCGACATCGAGTGGTTCGACGGCTCGACGGCCAGTGCGCTGCGCGCAGCCGAGCAGACCGCGCTGGCGCAGGCAGCGCCGCTGTGGAGCGAGCATCGCCTCGAGCGGCATGGGCAGGTGCGCGAGTTCCGCGTGCTGCGTCTGGTGCAAGGCAAGGAACTCGGCGCGCTCTGGTTCGACTGCGCGGCCGAGCGCCAGCAGCAGCGGCAATTGCAGACCGCGCTCGACCAGGTGGAGCAGTTGCAGCGAAGCAACGCCGAGTTGCGGCGCGAACTCGCGGACCAGGCCTTGCGCGATCCGGCGACGAGTCTCTACACACGCGCGCACTTCGAGGACCAGTTGCGGCGCGAGGCCGACCTCTCGACGCGCGAGCAGCGCGAGTTCGCGCTCGTGCTGGTCGAACTGGATCCCGCAGCGCCCGACGTGCAGGCCGCCGGAGAACCCGCGCGTGCGCTCGTCCTCGAAGCCGTTGGGCGCCTGCTGCGCAGCGGCACGCGGGCAATGGACGCCTCGTGCCGCCTCGACGACAAGCGCTTCGCGGTGCTGCTCTCGGGCGTCGGCCTGGCCACCGCGCACGCGCGCATGGAGGGCTTGCGCCGGCGCTGCGCGACGCAGATCGTGATGCTGGACGGGCGCGAACTGGGTTTCACCGTCGCCATGGGCGTGGCGAGTTTCCCCCATACCGCGCAGACGCTGCCCGAACTGATGAACGCGTGCGAGGCTGCCCTGGTCCAGGCGCGCCGTCGCGGCGGCAACCACGTGACGCTGGCGAGCATCCGCCTGGACGACGCCTGATCAGCCGCGCCGCGATTGCCAGGCCATGTAGGCCGCCAGGCCGAGCAGCATGACGGCGAAGATGCGCTTCAGGAGCCGCGTGTCGGTGCGATGCGCGACGTGGGCGCCCAGGGGTGCCAGGCTGACGCTGGCCACGGCGATGATCACGAGCGCCGGCAGGTAGAGATAGCCGTAGGCGCCGGGCAGTGCAGGCGCCAGCGCACGGCCAGCGATCAGATAGCCGACGGTGTTCGCGGCCGCGATCGGGAAGCCCAGCGCGGCGCTGGTGCCGACGGCTTCGCGGATGGGCACGTTGCACCAGGTCATGAAGGGCACCGAGAGGAAGGCGCCGCCGGCGCCGAGCAGGCCCGAGACGAAGCCGATGAGCCCACCCACCGCCACCTGACCCGCGTGTCCGGGCATCTGGCGCGAGGGCTTGGGCTTGCGGTCACGCAGCATCTGCAGCGCCGAAAAGCCGATGAAGGCGGCGAAGAAGAGCGCCAGGCCGCGGCCGTCGAGGGCGGCGAAGATTCCCGCGCCCGTGAGCAGGCCGCCGACGACGATGCCCGGCGCCAGGCCGCGCAGCAGGTCCCAGCGTACGGCGCCGCGCGCATGGTGCGCGCGCACGCTCGAAAGCGAGGTGAAGACGATCGTCGCCATCGACGTGGCGATCGCCATCTTCACGGCCTGCCCGGGCTCGACGCCGATCCGGCCGAAGATCCAGGTCATCATCGGCACCATCATCATGCCGCCGCCGATTCCCAGCAGCCCGGCCATGAAGCCCGCGACGCTGCCCAGCGCCAGCAGTTCCAGCAGCAGCCACCCGTCGAGCGTCACGGCTGCGCCCCGCGGCCGGCGGCCGCCGCGCCTGCCCGCGGGCGAATCCCGTCGACGGGCTGGGCGAAGCGAAGGGCGGGCAGGGACAAGAGCGACAAGGCGGGTGGTGCGGGCGCGCGCTGGACGCGGCGAAGGGTGTCCGCCGTGAACCGGGGTCGTGTCCCTGAACCTTCAGCAGAGGATCAGGTGGGCGAGGTCAGCAGGGCTTCGGGTTCATCTGACGCGAGATGCTCACACCAGCCGAGCGATTTTCCAAGCCCTGCTCATGGAGCATCGGAACAAGGAAATTTGGACCCGCAGCGCACGACGGACGCCGTCATTCTAGAACCGTCGGCGTGCGCGCGGCGCGACCCAGGTCACACCCTGCCGCGTTTGCGCCTGCAAGGCGCGGCGCCGGGCGCGAGCTACAGCAGTTGGCCGTCGCCGCCGAGCGCGGCATCGACGCGGTGCATCAACGCATCGACGTCGATGCCCTCGGCATCGAACGCGGCCCGCGCCGGCGCCGCCGGGTCGATGCCGGGCCGCTGAGCCGCTTCCGCCAGCAGATAGGCGAGGTTCAGCGCAGCGAGCACGGCGATGCGCTCGCGCGCCTTGACCTTGCCGCTGTCGCGGATGTGGCTCATCTCCTGGTCGACGCGGGCCACGGCCTGGGCGAGCAAGGCCTCGCCGCCTTCCGGGCAGCCCAGGAGGTAGCCGTGGCCCATGATCGTGACCTCGATCTGCTTCACGGTTTGGCCTCCGCGCCGCCATCGGCAGGCAGGCGTGAGAGCAGCGCGTCGATGCGCGCGCGCGCGGCCGCCAGGCGCGACTTCAGGCTGTCGCGCTCGGCGGTCACCGCCTGCAGCTGCTGTTCCATCAGCTGGTGGGTGCGCTTGAGCTCCTCGTGCCGCAGCACGAGGCGGTCCACGCGTTCGGCAAGGTCGTGCAGCTTGGTCATGGGCCCCCGGGCGGGCGTTGCGAAGAACGCGCCGATGGCGATTGTAGGTGTCGCCCGTATTCGCACCAGGCGCTCACGCTGCAGCGCTCGCACAGCGGCTTGCGCGCCAGGCAGACGTAGCGGCCGTGCAGGATCAGCCAGTGGTGCGCCTGCCGCAGGTAGGCCGCGGGGATGCGGCGCAGCAACAGCTGTTCGACCTGCAGCGGGTTGCGCCCCGGCGCCAGGCCGGTGCGGTTGGCGACGCGGAAGACGTGCGTGTCGACGGCGATCGTCGGCTCGCCGAAGGCGACGTTGAGCACCACGTTGGCGGTCTTGCGGCCGACGCCGGGCAGCGCCTCGAGCGCTGCGCGCGCGCGCGGCACCTCGCCGCCGTGGCGCTCGAGGAGCAGGGCGCAGGTCTGCAGCAGGTTGCGCGCCTTCGTGCGGAAGAGCCCGATGCTGCGGATGTGCAGGGTCACCTGCTCCAGGCCGAGCGCGAGCATGGCGCGCGGGGTCGGTGCGCGCGCGAAGAGCGCGGGGGTGGCCTTGTTGACGCCGGCGTCGGTGGCTTGCGCCGACAGCATCACCGCGACCAGCAGTTCGAACGCGCTGCTGTACTGCAGTTCGGGCAGCGGTTGCGGATTGGCCGCGGCGAGGGTCGCGAAGAGGCGCTCGGTGTCGGCGGCGGTGATCATCGCGACCGATTGTCGTCGCGCTGTGCGCGCGCGCGTGCCAGCGCGGCCTCGAGGATGGCGCGGCGCCGCGCGTCGCCCGGCACCGGATCGGCCGTGCTCGATGCGTCCGCCGCGCCCGCTGCATGCCGCGCCAGGCGCTCGTCGTGCTCGCGCTGCGCACGCTGCTGCCGCGCGCGGCGAGCGGCGTAGCGCGCGCGCGACGAACGCGCCTGTTCCTCGCTCCACGCCTGCCAGCCGCTCAGCTCGCCGCTCACCGGCTGCATGGTGATGCAGTCCACCGGGCAGGCGGGCACGCACAGCGCGCAGCCGGTGCACTGGTCGTCGATCACCGTGTGCATGCGCTTGGGCGCGCCGACGATGCAGTCCACCGGGCAGGCCTGGATGCACAGCGTGCAGCCGATGCACGCGGCCTCGTCGATCACCGCCAGGCCGCGAGGCCCCTCCTCGCCGCAGTCGGGGTCGAGCGCGCGCGCGGGCAGGCCGCTCAGGCGCGCGAGGCGGGCGATGCCTTCGGCACCCCCGGGCGGGCAGCGGTCGAGGTCGGCCCGGCCGTTCGCGATGGCCTGCGCGTAGGTGTCGCAGTCGGCGTAGCCGCAGCGCCGGCACTGGGTCTGCGGCAGCGCGTCGGCCAGCAGGGCCGCCAGCGCCTCGGCCGCGGTCTTCACTTCACGCGGCGGACGCCCCGCGCGGACAGCGGCGTGGCCGCGGGCTCGTTGTGACGCGCGATGAAGCGGCGCAGCGCCGGCATCACCGTCTCGCGCCAGCGCCGGCCCGAGAAGATCCCGTAGTGCCCGGCGCCCTTCACGTCCATGCGGAAGCGGCGCTCGCTGGCGATGCCGGTGCACAAGTCATGCGCCGCGTGCGTCTGCCCGGCGCCGGAGATGTCGTCGAGTTCGCCTTCGATGGTGAACAGGGCCGGGCCGACGATGTCCTGCGGCCGCACGAGTTGCCCCGCGACCTGCCAGGTGCCGTTGACGAGCGCGAAATCCTGGAACACGGTGCGGATGGTGTCGAGGTAGTACTCGGCCGGCATGTCGAGCACGGCGTTGTACTCGTCGTAGAAGTGCCGGTGCGCCTCGGCGTTGTCGTCGTGACCCTGGATCAGGTCGAGGAAGTAGTCGTAGTGCGACGAGACATGGCGGTCCGGGTTCATCGCCACGAAGCCGGCGTGTTGCAGGAAGCCGGGGTAGACCCGCCGCCCCGCACCGGGGTAGTTCGGCGGCACGCGGTAGATGACGTTGCGCTCGAACCAGCCGTGGCTCTTGTTGACCGCCAGGTTGTTGACCGTTGTCGGGCTGCGCCGGGCGTCGATCGGACCGCCCATCATCGTCATCGTGCGCGGCGTGGGCTCGCCGTTGCTGGACAGCAGCGAGATCGCGCCCAGAACCGGCACGGTCGGCTGGCACACGGAAATCACGTGCACGTGAGGGCCGATCTGGCGGATGAAGTCCTGCACGTAGGCGACATAGTCGTCGAGTCGGAAGGCTCCGGCTTCGAGCGGAACCATGCGCGCGTCGATCCAGTCGGTGATGTAGACCTTGTGGTCGTGCAGCAGGCGCTTGACGGTATCGCGCAGCAGCGTCGCGTGGTGGCCCGAGAGCGGCGCCACCACGAGCACCGTGGGCTGCGACTTCATCACCTCGAGCGCCTTCGGGTTGTCGGTGAAGCGCTTGAAGCGCAGCAACCGGCAGAAGGGCTTGCGGGCGCGGACCTGCTCCTGCACCGCGACCTCGACGCCGTTGACGGTGGCGGTCGTGATCTCGAACGGCGGCTTCTCGTACTCCTTGGCCAGGCGGTGCAGCAGGTCGAAGCCCGCCGACAGGCGCTGTGCCAGAGGCAGGTGCGCGAAGGGCGAAAGCGGGTGGTCGTAGAGCTTGGCCGAGGCGCTGGCGAACTCCGCGAACGGAGCCATCAGCGCACGCTGGGTTTCATAGATCTGGTAGAGCAATCCGGGCCTCCTGGGCTGCGGTACGCCGCTGGACAATGATGCACGTCAAACCATGGTGAGGTGCTGACACGCGAGTCCAATTTGATGCAGTGCAGCAAAAATACAACTGTTGACATTCATGCTGCTCCCGCGTGGGCTTTGGCGAACCGGGGAAAACACCAGCGGCAGCCCCCCATTTGTGGGGTGCGAGTCAGGACATCACCTCGGCCAGGGCGGCGACCACGGTGTCCAGGTTGCGGCTGTTGATCGCGGCGACGCAGATGCGCCCGGAATCGAGGCCGTAGATGCCGAACTCGCTGCGCAGGCGCTGCATCTGCTCGCGGGACAGCCCCGAGTAGCTGAACATGCCCTTCTGCCGCGTGATGTAGGCGAGGTCGCCCTTCACGCCGGCGGCCTGCAGCTTCTCGACCAGGGCGCGGCGCGTCGCGCGGATGCGCTCGCGCATTCCGGCCAGTTCGCGTTCCCACAGCGCGCGCAGTTCGGGCGTGTTCAGCACGGTGGCGACGAGTTGCGCGCCGAAGGTCGGCGGGTTGGAGTAGTTGGTGCGGATGACGATCTTCAGCTGCGAGAGCACGCGCTGCGCTTCGTCGCGGTCGGCGCAGACCACGCTCAGCGCGCCCACGCGCTCGCCGTAGAGCGAGAAGCTCTTGGAGAACGAGGTCGAGACGAAGAAGTTCAGGCCCGCGGCGGCGAACTGGCCGACGACCGCGCCGTCCTCGGCGATGCCCTCGCCGAAGCCCTGGTAGGCCATGTCGAGGAATGCCACCAGATCGCGCGCCTTCACGACCTGCACCACCTGCGCCCACTGCTCGGACGTGAGGTCGCAGCCCGTCGGGTTGTGGCAGCAGGCGTGCAGCACGACGATGCTGCCCGCGGGCGCGGCCTGCAGGGCGGCGAGCATGTCCGATGCGCGCACGCCGCGCGTGGCGGCGTCGTAATAGGGGTAGCTCTCGACGGCGAAGCCGGCGTTCGTGAACAGGGCGCGGTGGTTCTCCCAGCTCGGGTCGCTGATGAGCACCTTGGCGTCGGGCACGACGCGCTTGAGAAAGTCCGCGCCGAGCTTGAGGCCGCCCGTGCCCCCGAGCGCCTGCACCGTGGCCACGCGGCCCGCGGCAAGCAGCGGCGAGTCGGCGCCGAAGACCAGCGCCTGCACCGCCTTGTCGTAGGCGGCGATGCCGTCGATGGGCAGATAGCTCTTGGCCTTGGGGGTGGCGAAGAGCTGCTTCTCGGCCGCGGCCACGCATTCGAGCACGGGCAGCTTGCCGGCATCGTCGAAGTAGACGCCGACGCCGAGGTTGACCTTGGCCGGGTTGCGGTCGGCGGCGAACTGCTCGTTGAGGCCGAGGATGGGGTCGCGCGGCGCCAGGTCGACGGCGGCGAAGAGGGAGGCGGAGGCGGTCATGGGTGGCGAAGCCGCGGTTCGAACCGGGCCTGGAGAACGAGGGAAAGGGTGGGCGGGCGGCTTGCGCTACGCTTGCCGGTTGCGCTTGGCCGCAGCACAGGGCCGCCAGCGCCGATTCTATCGAGCCGCCTTGCGGCCCAAGCCCGAATCCGTCTGCCTGCGAAGGCCGCCATGAACGAAGTCCCCACGGCCCAAGCCCCGTTAAGCACGCCGCCGGCAGCGGAGCTGACGAGCTTTCCCGGCTCGCCCTTCTTGCTTCAGCAAGCCTTCGCCCCGGCCGGCGACCAGCCGACGGCGATCGCCGAGCTCGTCGAGGGCGTGCAGGACGGGCTCGTGTACCAGACGCTGCTGGGCGTCACCGGTTCGGGCAAGACCTACACCATGGCCAACGTGATCGCGCGCCTGGGGCGGCCGGCGATCGTCTTCGCGCCCAACAAGACCCTGGCCGCGCAGCTCTACAGCGAGTTCCGCGAGTTCTTCCCGAAGAACGCGGTCGAGTACTTCGTCAGCTACTACGACTACTACCAGCCCGAGGCCTACGTGCCGCAGCGCGACCTCTTCATCGAGAAGGACAGCGCCATCAACGAGCACATCGAGCAGATGCGCCTGTCGGCGACGAAGAGCCTGCTCGAGCGGCGCGACGTCGTCATCGTCGCCAGCGTGAGCGCGATCTACGGCATCGGCAACCCGGCCGACTATCACCAGATGGTGATGACGCTGCGCACCGGTGACCGCGTCGGCCAGCGCGAGCTCATCGCGCATCTGGTGCGCATGCAGTACCAGCGCAACGACATCGACTTCGCGCGCGGCAGCTTTCGCGTGCGCGGCGACGTCATCGACGTCTTCCCGGCCGAGCACAGCGAGCTCGCCCTGCGCATCGAGCTCTTCGACGACGAGGTCGAGTCGCTGCAGCTTCTGGACCCGCTCACCGGGCAGGTGCGGCAGGCGATTCCGCGCTTCACCGTCTTCCCCTCGAGCCACTGGGTGACGCCGCGCGAGCGTGTGCTGGCGGCCATCGAGACCATCAAGGCCGAGCTGCGCGAGCGTCTGGCCGAGCTCGTCGCCGCGGGCAAGCTGGTGGAGGCGCAGCGCCTCGAGCAGCGCACGCGCTTCGACCTCGAGATGCTGCAGGAGGTCGGACACTGCAAGGGCATCGAGAACTACACGCGCCACCTCTCGGGCGCGGCGCCGGGCGAGCCGCCGCCGACGCTGGTCGACTACCTGCCCGCCGACGCCATCATGTTCATGGACGAGAGCCACGTCCTCATCGGCCAGTTCGGCGGCATGTACAACGGCGACCGCGCGCGCAAGACGACGCTCGTCGAGTACGGCTTTCGCCTGCCCAGCGCCCTCGACAACCGGCCGCTGAAGTTCGAGGAGTTCGAGCGCAAGATGCGCCAGGTCGTGTTCGTCTCGGCCACACCCGCGGAGTACGAACGCACGCACGCGGCGCAGGTGGTCGAGCAGGTGGTGAGGCCCACGGGCCTGGTCGACCCCGAGGTCCTGGTGCGGCCGGCGGCGACGCAGGTCGACGACCTGCTGCAGGAGATCCGCGACACCGTGGCGCGCGACGAGCGCGTGCTCGTCACCACGCTCACCAAGCGCATGGCCGAGCAGCTCACCGACTACCTCGCCGACAACGGCGTCAAGGTGCGCTACCTGCACAGCGACGTCGACACCGTCGAGCGCGTGGAGATCCTGCGCGACCTGCGCCTGGGGCAGTTCGACGTGCTGGTGGGCATCAACCTGCTGCGCGAGGGCCTGGACCTGCCCGAGGTCAGCCTGGTGGCCATCCTCGACGCCGACAAGGAAGGCTTCCTGCGCGCCGAGCGCAGCCTCATCCAGACCATCGGCCGCGCCGCGCGCAACCTCAACGGGCGCGCCATCCTCTACGCCGATGCCATCACCGGCTCGATGCGCCGCGCCATCGACGAGACCGAGCGCCGGCGCGCCAAGCAGCTCGCCTTCAACGCCGCGCACGGCATCACGCCGCGCACGGTGCGCAAGCGCATCCGCGATCTCATCGACGGCGTCGTCTCCGACAAGGTGGCGCGCGAGGAGGCGCAGGCCGCGCGCGCGGCGGCCGAGGTCGAGGCCATGGGCGAAAAGGACCTCGGCAAGCGCATCAGGGCGCTGGAGAAGCAGATGCTCGAGTACGCGCGCAACCTCGAGTTCGAGCGCGCCGCGCGCGTGCGCGACCAGCTCGCGCTGCTGCGCGAACAGGCCTTCGGCGCGGCCGGACACGACCATCCCCCGGCCGCCTCCGCGGAGGGGACATGAAGGCGCTGCGACGCTGGCTGGGGCGAGGCGCGGCGCCGACGCTGCGCGTGCTCATGGTCTGTTCGGGGAACATCTGCCGTTCACCCACCGCCGAGGGCGTGCTGCGCGCCCGCCTCGATGCCCTGGGCCTGGGCGCTCGCATCGAGGTCGGGTCGGCCGGAACCCAGGACCTGCACGCCGGCGAGGCGCCCGACCCGCGCGCCATCGCCGCCGCGCGCAGCCGCGGCTACGACCTCTCTGCGCTGCGCGCACGGCGCGTCGTCGGAGGCGACTTCATGCGCTTCGACCGCATGCTGGCGATGGACGAGGGCCACCGGCGCTGGCTCGAGCGCATGGCGCCGCCCGAAGCGCGCGCGCGCGTCGAATTGCTGATGAACCATGCGCAGCGATATCGCGACCAGCCGGTGGTGCCCGATCCGTACTATGGTTCGGGACGGGACTTCGAGCGCATGCTGGATCTGGTCGAGGATGCCTGCGAAGGGCTGGTGCGCGCCCTGCGCGAGGAGCTCGCGGCGCGCGACGCCGAGCGAGCGGTCCCACGCTGAATGCTTGATTGTTTTGGTGGGTCTTGTGTATACTTGACAACAGCAGTCGGGATTTCAGTCGGGGGTATTCCCTGGCCGGCTGTGGCCGCACCGGGCAAGATGGTTCAAGCGGACCCGCGCCGACGGCAGGCGTTGCCCATCACTGCCGACAGGAGATCAAGATGCGACTGACCACCAAGGGGCGTTTTGCCGTGACCGCGATGATCGATCTCGCCCTGCGCTCGGGCGCCGGGCCCGTGGCGCTGGCGGCCATCAGCCAGCGCCAGCACATCTCGCTGTCCTATCTCGAGCAGCTCTTCGGCAAGCTGCGGCGCCACGAACTGGTGGAGAGCACGCGCGGCCCGGGTGGCGGCTACTCGCTCGGGCGCGCGTCGGCGGAGATCTCGGTGGCCGACATCATCGTCGCCGTCGATGAGCCGATGGACGCCACGAGCTGCGGCGGCAAGGAGAACTGCATGGGCGAGCAGATGGGCAAGTGCATGACGCACGACCTCTGGACGAGCCTGAACACGAAGATGATCGAGTATCTGGACTCGATTTCCTTGAAGAAGCTGGTCGACGAGCAGCTCGCCAAGGGCGTCTCCATCGATGAGGCCCCCGTCAAGCGGGCCATCTCCAGCCAGCCCGTGGTCAAGCCGATCAAGATCACGGCGCCGAACTCGGTGTTCGCGCTCGGCGCTGCCTTGCGCAAGTGAGCGCAGCCGCGCCGCGCGCGTCCGGCGCAGGCGAGCCCATCTACCTGGACTACGCGGCGACGACGCCGGTGGACCGTCGCGTCGTCGCGTGCATGCTGCCCTGGCTTGCCGAGGACTTCGGCAACCCGGCCTCGGGCAGCCACGCCTTCGGCTGGCGCGCGCAGGAGGCGGTCGAGCACGCGCGCGCGCAGGTGGCGGCTCTGATCGGTGCCGAGCCGGCCGAGATCGTCTGGACCAGCGGCGCCACCGAGAGCGACAACCTCGCCTTGAAGGGGGCCTTGCTGCACGAGGCGGCGCGCGGACGTCACCTGGTCACCGTCGCCACCGAGCACAAGGCCGTGCTCGACGTGGCGCACGAGCTCCGGCGCCAGGGCTGCGAGCTCACGCTGCTGGACGTGTGCCCGGACGGTCTGCTCGACCTCGAGCGCTTCCGCGACGCGCTGCGTCCGGACACCGTGCTCGCCTCCGTGATGCTCGTGAACAACGAGACCGGTGTCGTGCAGGACGTCGAGGCCCTCGGTGCCATCTGCCGCGAGCGCGGCGTGCTGCTGCACGTCGATGCCGCTCAGGCCAGCGGCAAGCTCGCCATCGACTTGCGCCGCTGGCCCGTCGATCTCATGAGCCTGACCGCGCACAAGAGCTACGGCCCCAAGGGAATCGGCGCGCTCTACGTGCGCCGCAAGCCGCGCGTGCGGCTCGCGGCACAGATGCACGGCGGCGGACACGAGCGCGGCCTGCGCAGCGGCACGCTGCCCACGCACCAGTGCGTCGGCATGGGCGCCGCCTTCGCGCTCGCGGCGGCCGAGATGGATGCCGAATGCGCTCGCATGCGCACGCTGCAGCAGCGCCTCTTGCAGGGGATCGAGGGCATCGGCGGCGTGCGCCTCAACGGCCACCCGCGAAGGCGCGTGCCGCACAACGTCAACGTCTCCTTCGAGGGCATCGAAGGTCCGCTGCTGCTCGAGAGCCTGACGGGGGTGGCGGCGAGCTCGGGCTCGGCCTGCAGTTCGGCCAGCCTGGAGCCCAGCCACGTGCTGCGCGCACTGGGCCTCGACGACGCGCAGGCGCACGCCTCGCTGCGGCTCACGATGGGACGCTTCACCACGGCGCGCGAGGTCGACGACACCGTCCAATGCCTGCAGGCCAGCGTGGCTCGCCTGCGCGGACGACAATCCCCCATCTGACGAATCGAGGAACACCGGCATGGCGATCACGATGACCGAGGCGGCCGCACGGCACGTTGCGCGCAATCTTTCGCAGCGCGGCAAGGGCGTGGGCGTGCGCCTGGGCGTGAAGGCTTCGGGCTGTTCGGGCCTGTCCTACAAGCTCGAGTACGCCGACGAGGTCGGTCCCGGCGAGCTCGTCTACGAAGTGCAGGGCATCAAGCTGCTCGTCGACCCGAAGAACCTTCCCTTCATCGACGGCACCGAGCTCGACTACGTGCGCGAGGGGCTCAACGAGGCGTTCAGGTTTCGCAATCCGCTGGAAAAGGACCGCTGCGGTTGCGGGGAGTCGTTCCGCGTTTGATGCCGCGCCGCGGGCGCACCTGCGGCAAGCCGCTGTCTCCCGTGCCGGCCTCAGCGTGCGGCGACGCGCGCGCTCGAGGTCGCAGGCCGCGCGGCGCGCTTGGCCGGCTTCTGAGGTTTCTTCGGGGTCGATTGCACCGTGCGTGTGCTGCGCGCGGCGGCCTGCTGCACCTTGGCGCGCGCACCCGGCCGGGCGCTGGGGCGCGCGGGCGCCAGCAGCACCGTCACCAGCTGGCCGGGCGCGAAGCTGCTTCGCACCGAAACGCCGTTGGCCGCGGCCAGCGCCTTGGGCGTCATGCCGTGCTGCTTGGCAAGCGTGGTCACGCTGACCGGCTTGCGCCCGCGCACCTTGACCTGCAGACGGCGCATCGGCTTGGCTTCGGGCGCCAGCGCGATGCGCGCTCCATCCGCCACCTCCTCGCTCACGTCGGCATGCTTGGCGCTGCGCGGCACCAGCAGCGTCGAGCCGGCCTTCACCAGCATGCGCGCGGGGATGCGGTTGACCTCGCGCAGCTCCTCCTCGGTCATGCCGACCTGGCTGGCGGCTTCGCGGGGCTTGACGGTGCGCGGCGCGACCCAGGCCGTCCAGCTCGCGAGCGGCCCCTCGTGCGCGCGCAGCGCGCGCACGAAGCGGTTCGCATTGTCGTAGGGCAGCAGGATCTGCGGCGTGCCCGCGGCCAGGATGACCGGCTTGTTGTGCTGCGGGTTGAGTTGTCGGAACTGCTCAGGCGTCAGACCCGCGAACTGCGCCGCCAACTCGACGTCGATGTCGCGCTCGATCTCCACCGTCATGAAGTACGGGTGGTCCTCCAGCGGCGGCAGCACGAGCTCGAAGTCCTGCGGACGGGCGACGATGTTCTTGATCGCCTGCAGCTTGGGCACGTAGTTGCGCGTCTCCGCGGGCATGCGCAGGTTCTCGTAGTCGACGGGTAGCCTGGCCCGCACGTTGCGCGCGATGGCCCGCTGCACGTTGCCTTGCCCCCAGTTGTAGGCGGCCAAGGCCAGATGCCAGTCGCCGAACATCTCGTGCAGTCGCTGCAGGTAGTCCAGCGCCGCGCGCGTCGAGGCGAGGATGTCGCGCCGGTCGTCGCGGAAGAGGTTCTGCTTGAGCTCGAAATCGCGCCCGGTGCCGGGCATGAACTGCCACATGCCGGCCGCGCGCGCCACCGACAGCGCCTGCGGATCGAAGGCGCTCTCGATGAAGGGAAGCAGCGCGAGGTCGCCGGGCATGTTGCGCCGCTCGATCTCCTCGACGATGTGCCAGAGATAGCGCGCTCCGCGCGCGGTCATGCGCTGCACGTAGTCGGGGCGCTGCGCGTAGTACTGCTCCCACTTGCGCACGAGTTCGCTGTCGAGGTCGGGCATCGCGTAGCCCGCACGCACGCGCGCCCAAAGGTCGCCGCGCGCGGCGTCGTCCAGCGGATCCAGGCGCATGCGGGGCGGCGGCGACGCCTTGCGCCGCGCCGCGGCGCCGGCCGTTGCCGCGGCGGGAGGTCCGGCGGGCCCGGGTTCGAGTGCCGGCGGGTCTTGCACAACGGCCGGCGTCTCGCCGGCCGGCGCAGCTGCAGGGGCCTCGACCGCAGGCGTTTCGATGGCAGCGGGAGCTTCGGACGGGGCGACGGTGGCGCAGCCGGCCAGGACGGCGAGGACGACGGCCAAGGCGCCGAAGACACCCGCAGTTCCCGCGGCGCCCCGGGTTCGCGCCGGCCGGCCGCGGCGGGGCGCGGTGGCGAAGGTCATCGAAAGCGGTTCTTCCATTCGCGTAGTCCGGCGAGCACCGCGACGGGTTCCGGACCGGCGGCGCCCTCGTCGAGTGCGGCCGCGATCACGGCCGGCTCGCGGCAGCGTAGAAACGGATTGATCTCCCGCTCGAGCGCGATCGTCGACGGCAGCGTGGCTTGACCGGCATCGCGCAAGGCGCGGCAATGCGCGGTATGCGCGGCGATGGCTTCGTTGGCGGGTTCGACCGCCGCGGCGAAGCGCAGGTTGGACAGGGTGTATTCGTGCGCCGCGCACACGCGGGTGTCCGGCGGCAGCGCCGCCAGGCGCTCGAGCGAGGCCAGCATCTGCGCCGGCGTGCCTTCGAAGAGGCGGCCGCAGCCGGCGCAGAAGAGGGTGTCGCCGCAGAACAGCAGCGGCTCCGCGGCCGCGTCGCACTGCGCATAGGCGATGTGCCCCGCCGTATGACCCGGAACGTCGATGACCTCGAAGGTCAGGCCGAGAACCTCGATGCGCTCGCCGCCGCGGCGCGGCGCGAAGGGGGCCGGAATCGCCTCGCGTGCCGGCCCGTGGACGACACCCTCGAGCCGTTCGCGCAGCGCCTGCAGGCCGCCGACGTGATCCGGGTGATGGTGCGTCACTAGAATCGCGCTCAGACGCAGCTGCAAGCGGTCCAGCGCGGCCATCACGGGCGCGGCGTCGCCGGGATCGACCACCACGGCTTGCGCACCATCGTGCAGCATCCAGATGTAGTTGTCGGCGAAGGCGGGCAGAGCGACGAGATCCATGGCGCGTGCGATGTCGATTATAGGGATGGGGTCCTGGCTGCAGACGGCCTCCGGCCGCTGCCTGCTCGAGTGGGAACAGCGCTGCCTGGACGCCGCGGTGGCCGACGCCTTCGGCTTTCACGCGCTGCAGCTCGGCCTGCCCGAGCTCGATGCCTTGCGTGCCAATCGCATGCCGCAGCGCTGGCTCGCCGATGAAACCGCGACCGACGCGCGCGTCCTGCTTCGCTGCGAGTTCGATGCCTTGCCCTTTGCCGCCGACAGCATCGACCTCGTCGTGCTGCCGCACGTGCTGGAATTCGCCGCCGATCCGCACCTGACGCTGCGCGAGGTCGAGCGCGTGCTGCGGCCCGAGGGGCGCGTGGTCATCGCCGGCTTCAATCCGACCAGCCTCTGGGGCCTGCGGCAGCGCCTTTCGCGACTGCGCCTGGGCCTGCCGGCCGCCGAGGGCGGTGCCGAGGCGTCGCGCGTGGGCGAGTTCATCGGCTACTGGCGCCTGCGCGACTGGCTGCGCCTGCTCGGGTTTGCCATCGAAGGCGGCCAGTTCGGCTGCTGGCGGCCCCCCTTGCGCGGCGAGCGCTGGCTGGCGCGACTGCAGTGGATGGATCGCGTCGGCGAACGCTGGTGGCCTGTGCTCGGCGGCGCCTATCTGCTGCAGGGCGTGAAGCGCGTCAAGGGCATGCGCCTGGTCGGGCTGGCGCGTGCTCAGCCGCGTCGCGCCGCGCGCGCGACCACCGCGGCGATCGCCCCGCGCGAGGGGGCCGCCGCCCATCACCGTGAACGGGAACCGGCATGAACGAGGTCCTCATCTACACCGATGGCGCCTGCAAGGGCAACCCGGGGCCGGGCGGCTGGGGCGCCTTGCTGCGCAGCGGCGCGCACGAGAAGGAGCTCTGGGGCGGCCAGGCGCATACGACCAACAACCGCATGGAACTCACCGCCGTGATCGAGGCTCTGTCTTCGTTGAAGCAGCGTTGCAGGGTGGTGCTCTACACCGACAGCGAATACGTGCGCAATGGCATCACGAGCTGGATCCACGGCTGGAAGGCGCGCGGCTGGACGACGGCCGACCGCAAGCCGGTGAAGAACGTCGAGCTCTGGCAGCGGCTGGACGCGCTCAGCCGGCAGCACGAGGTGCAGTGGCACTGGGTCAAGGGCCATGCCGGCGACCCCGGCAACGAGCGCGCGGACGCGCTGGCCAACCGGGGCGTGAGCTCCGTGAGGGCCTAGCGTGCGCTGCGCACCGGATCGATAGCCGGTACATTTGGCCGCTTTTGCGCCCGCTTGCGCCTAGACCGGGACGCCGGACCAACCTCGCGTCTCGAACCTTCCGAGCTTCCCGCATGCCCTCCAAGAAGACCCACCTCGTGATCGCCGTCGTCGGCATCGCCGTTCTCGGCGCGGCGGCCTGGCTCTGGCAGCAGAGGGGGGGCACGCTGGCGGGCCACGCCGCCGTCGGCCCCGCCGCTTCCAGCTCCGGCGCGGGCGCCGGGCAGGGTTCGGTGGCGGCGACACCGGTGGAGGTGGGCTTGGTGCAGGCGCTGCGTGTCACCGACGACGTGCAGGCCGTGGGCTCGCTGCGCTCGCACCGAGGCGTGATGCTGCGGCCCGAGACCGCCGGACGCATCGTGCATATCGGTTTCGCCGATGGCCAGCGCGTCAGGAGCGGCCAGTTGCTGGTGCAGCTGGACGACACGCTGCAGCGCGCGCAGTTGCAGCAGGCCGAGGCGCAGGCGACGATCGCCCGCACGAACCTGCAGCGCAGCCGCGAGCTGGTGGCGCAGGGCTTCGTCTCGCAGAGCGCGGTCGACCAGAACGAGGCGGCGCTGCAGGTGGCGCAGGCGCAGGTGGCGTTGGCGCGCGCGCAGCTCGCGCGCATGAAGGTGCTGGCGCCCTTCGACGCCACCGCCGGCATCCGCCACGTGAACCTGGGCGACTACCTCAAGGACGGCGCCGACATCGTCAACCTCGAGGACTTGTCGGCCATGCTGGTCGATTTCCGCCTGCCCGAGCGCTGGGTGGCGCGGGTGCGCGTCGGGCAGGCGGTGGATATCGCCATCGACGCCTTGCCCGGGCGCAGCTTCAAGGGGCGCGTGACGGCGCTGGACGCGCTCGTAGACGCCGACGGCCGCTCACTGCTCGTGCGCGCGCAGGTCGACAACACCGGCGCGGTGCTGCGACCGGGCATGTTCGCGCGTCCGCGCATCGTTTTCTCGGTGCGGCCGGATGCCCTCATGGTGCCCGAGGAGGCGCTGCTGCCGCAGGGCAGCAGGCAGTACGTCTTCCGCGTCGAACCCGACGGCAAGGGCGGCGAGCAGGCACGGCGCATCGAGGCGCATCTGGGCCTGCGCCAGCCGGGCAAGGTCGAGCTGTTGCAGGGCGTGCGGCCCGGGGACCGCGTCGTCGTCGCCGGCCACGACCGGCTGCGCGGCGATCTCGTGCCGGTGCGCGTGGTCGAACTGAAGCCCTCGGGCGGCGCGCCGAATGCCGGCGCCGCGGGCGGAGCCGGCAGCGCACCCGCCACCGGTGCCTCGGCGGCGCCCGGTGGCCGCGGCCCGGTGCCGGCCTGAACCGGGCACGATGCAAGCCGCCTGAGCCTCGCCGCAGAGCACGACGCCCCTGGAGCCCGCGCAATGCGCCTGTCCGAGATCTCGATCCGTCGCCCGGTGCTGGCCACCGTGATGTCGCTGCTGCTGATCCTGCTCGGGCTGGTCTCGTTCGATCAGCTCTCGGTGCGCGAGTACCCGCGCATCGACGAGCCGCTGGTCACCGTCAGCACGCGGCTTCCCGGCGCGTCCAGCGAGGTCATCGAGTCGCAGGTGACGAAGCCGCTCGAGGACTCGATCGCCGGCATCGACGGCGTCGACATCATCACCTCCATCTCGCGCACCGAGTTCAGCCTCATCACGGTGCGCTTTCGTCTCACCAAGGACCCCGACACCGCCGCCGCCGAGGTGCGCGACCGCGCTGCGCGCGCGCGGCGTCGGCTGCCCGACGCGGTCGACGAGCCGGTGATCGCCAAGGTCGAGGCCGACGCCACGCCGACCATCTGGCTCGCCTACACCAGCCAGACGCTGTCGCCGCTGGAGCTCACCGACCTCGTCAACCGCATCGTCAAGCCGCGGCTGCAGACGGTGCCCGGCGTCGCCGACGTGCAGGTCGGCGGTGACCGCCAGTTCTCGATGCGCATCTGGCTCGACCCGGACCGGCTCGCCGCCTACAAGCTGACGGTGCAGGACGTCGAGGACGCGATGCGCCGTCAGAATCTCGAGGTGCCGGCGGGGCGCATCGAGAGCGTGCAGCGCGAGTTCAGCGTCACCGCGCGCACCGACCTCAACACGGTGGCGCAGTTCAATGAGATCGCGCTGAAGACCGTCAATGGCTTCGTCGTGCGCCTGCGCGACGTCGCGCGCGTGGAGGAGGGCGCGGCCAGCGAGCGCTCGCGCGTGCGCCTGAACGGCGTTCCATCGATCTCCACCGGCGTCATCCGCAACGCCACCGCCAACCCGCTCGAGGTCGCCGCAGGCGTGCGCGAGGTCATGCCGCAGATCCAGCGCGACCTGCCGCCCTCGGTCAAGGTGGTGCAGGCCACCGACCTCTCGGTCTTCATCGACCGCTCGATCAAGGCCGTCTACACCACGGTCGCCGAGGCGGTGGTGCTGGTGGCGCTGATCGTCTTCGTCTTCCTGCGCACGCTGCGCGCGTCCTTCATCCCGCTGGTGACGATTCCCGTGAGCCTGATCGGCTCGTTCGCGCTCATCGCGCTCGCCGGCTTCACCATCAACACGCTCACGCTGCTGGCGCTGGTGCTGGCGATCGGCCTCGTCGTCGACGACGCGATCGTCGTGCTGGAGAACATCTTCCGCCACATCGAGGAAGGCATGACGCCCTTCCAGGCCGCGCTCAAGGGCGTGCGCGAGATCAGCTTCGCGGTGGTGGCGATGACGCTGACGCTCGCCACCGTCTTCGCGCCGCTGGCCTTCACGCCCGGGCGCACGGGGCGGCTGTTCGGCGAGTTCGCGCTCACGCTGGCCGGTGCGGTGCTGGTGTCGGGTTTCGTCGCGCTCACGCTCACGCCGATGCTGTGCAGCAAGCTGCTGCGTCACAACGCCAGGCCGAGCGCCTTCGACCGTGGCATGGAGCGCGTGCTGGTGGCCGTGTCGGCGCATTACGCCCGCGTGCTGCGCGCGAGCCTGAAGCTGCGCTGGCTCGTCGTGCTGGTGATGCTCGCGGCTGCGGCGGCCAGCTGGTGGCTCTTCCGCACCGCCAAGAGCGAACTCGCGCCGATCGAGGACCGCGGCGTCATCGGCATGCCCATCCGCGCACCCGACGGCGCCTCGCTCGAGTACACGGCGCGCTACCTCGACGCGATCGAGGCCATCGCCTCGGAATACCCGGAGTTCGACCGGCGCTTCCTCTTCATCGGCGGCGGCCAGGTCTCGAGCGCCTTCGGCTCGCTGCGCACGACGGATTGGGAGGAGCGCACGCGCTCGACGGTCGAACTGCAGCAGGACCTCATCCCCAAGCTCTCGAACCTTCCCGGCGTGAGCGTGTTCCCGATCACGCCGCCGAGCCTGGGCCAGGGCTTTCGCTCGCGGCCGCTGAACGTGGTCATCGTCAGCAGCGACAGCTGGGAGAACATGGCGCGCGCGACGCAGGCGATGATGGCCGAGATCGCGAAGAACCCCGGCATCGCGCAGCCCGACGTCGACCTGCAGCTCAACAAGCCCGAGATCTTCATGGACGTCGACCGTGCGCGGGCCGCGGACATGGGGGTTTCGGTCGAGGCGGTGGCGCGCACCGTCGAGACCATGCTCGGCGGCCGGATCGTGACGCGCTACAAGCGCGACGCCGACCAGTACGACGTCATCGTCCAGACGGCGGCGGTCGGGCGCACGACGCCCGACGACATCGAGAAGCTCTTCGTGCGCGGGCGCGGCGACGTGATGGTGCCGCTGTCCTCGCTCGTGCGGGTGCGCGAGGCGGTGAGCCCGCGCGAACTGAACCACTTCAATCAGCGGCGCGCGGTCAGCATCACCGCCAACCTGGCGCAGGGCTACTCGCTCGGCGAGGCGCTGCAGTACATGGACGAGGTCGCCGCGCGCACGCTGCCGCCGGGATACGCGACCGAGCTCAACGGCGTCAGCCGCGAGTTCCGCGATTCCTCGGGCGCGCTCGGCCTGGTCTTCGTGCTCGCGCTGATGTTCATCTTCCTCGTGCTCTCGGCGCAGTTCGAGAGCTTCGTCGATCCCTTCGTGATCCTGTTGTCGGTGCCCTTGTCGATGGTGGGCGCCCTCGTGGCCATGCGGCTCACCGGCGGCACGCTCAACGTCTATTCGCAGATCGGGCTCATCACGCTCGTCGGCCTGATCAGCAAGCACGGCATCCTCATCGTCGAGTTCAGCAACCAGTTGCGCCAGCAGGGCCTGGACGTCATGGACGCCGTGGTGCAGGCGGCCAGCCTGCGCCTGCGCCCGATCCTGATGACCACCGGTGCGATGGTCCTCGGCGCGCTGCCGCTGGCGCTGGCCAGCGGCGCCGGTGCCGAGAGCCGCCAGCAGATCGGGTGGGTGATCGTCGGCGGCATGTCGCTGGGCACGCTGCTGACGATCTTCGTCGTGCCCACGGTCTATACGCTGTTCGCGCGCCGTGCCGTTCCCGGCGAGATCACGACGCCGGAGGCCGGGCGCGTGGCGGCGCACGGCGCGGACTGACGTGCGCAGGCCGCGGGCGGCGCTCAACCCCCGATGTAGTGCATCTCGATGCGCCGCGCGGCGGTGCCGGTATCGCGGGCCTGCAGCGCGCGCAGTTCGGAGTAGCGATCGTCGCGCCGTGACCAGATGAGGCCGATGGCCGCGGCGATCTCGGCGTCGGTGTAGGCGCGGCCGTCGCGCTGCCCGCGCAGCAAGGCGCGCAGGTCGTGGCCCTGGTGCGCGAACAGGCAGAGGAAGAGCTTGCCCTCGGTCGACAGGCGAGCACGATTGCAACTGCCGCAGAAGGCGCGCGTGACGCTGCTGATGACGCCGATCTCGCCGCCGCCGTCGCGGTAGGCCCAGCGCTGCGCGGTCTCGCCGGGCGCGTTGGGCTCGAGCGGTCGCAGCGGGAAGACGCGATCGATCATCTCGATCACCTGGGCACTCGGCAGCACCTCGTCCATGCGCCAGCCGTTGCTTGCGCCCACGTCCATGTACTCGATGAAGCGCAGCACGACGCCGGGGCCGAAGCTGTCGCGGATGTGGCGCGCCAGCGGCACGATCTCGTGCTCGTTCGTGCCCTTCTTCACCACCATGTTGATCTTGATCGGCGCAAGGCCCACCTGCTGCGCGACGCGGATCCCGTGCAGCACGTCGGCCACCGGGAAGTCGACGTCGTTCATGCGGCGGAAGGTCGCGTCGTCGAGCGAATCCAGGCTCACGGTCACGCGCTGCAGCCCGGCGTCCTTCAACGCCTGCGCCTTGCGCGCCAGCAGCGAACCGTTGGTTGTCAGCGTGATGTCGAGCGGCTCGCCGGCGGGTGTGCGCAGCGCAGCCAGCATCGCGATCAGGTTCTCGACGTTCTTGCGCAGCAGCGGTTCGCCACCGGTCAGGCGCAGCTTGTGCACCCCGTGGGCGGTGAAGAGGCGCGCCACGCGCGTGATCTCCTCGAAGCTCAGCAGCGAGCTCTGCGGCAGGAACTTGTAGTTCGCGCCGAACAACTCCTTGGGCATGCAGTAGGTGCAGCGGAAGTTGCAGCGGTCGGTGACCGAGATGCGCAGGTCGCGCAAGGGCCGGCCGCGCAGATCGCGCAGCGCGCCGCTGGGCGCGGGCGCTTCGGCAGGGATCTGCGGCACGCTCGCGGCGTAGCGCAGGTCGGCCGTCGGGATGAGGGGTTCGCCCATGGTCCGGCCATTGTGCCGCCCCGGCGGCGGCCCTCGCGGCGTCAGGGCTTGGGCGGCATGCCGTCGGCGTCAGCGGCCGAGGTCACGTCGAGCGCGGCCCGCCGCGCGCCGTCGTAGCGCCGGCTCCAGTAAGCGCCGCGCATGTCCTCGACGCGCACGAGTGCGCCCGAGCGCGGCGCGTGGATGAACTTGCCCTCGCCGACGTAGATGCCGACATGGCTGAAGGCACGCCGCATGGTGTTGAAGAACACGAGATCCCCGGGCCGGAGCTGGTCGCGCGCGACGCGGCTCAGCGCGGCGTGCCTGGCCTGCTCGTCGGCGCGCCGGGGCAGCACCAGACCCAAGCCGTGCTCGAAGATGTGCCGCGTGAAGCCGCTGCAGTCGAAGCCCTCCTCGGGCGAACTGCCCCCGCGGCGGTAGGCCACGCCGAGGAAGCCCATCGCCGAGACGACGAGTTCGGAGGCCGCATCGCGCACCTGGCGCACGAGCACGCGTGTGTCGGTGCTCATCTCCGGGTGCAACAGGCCGCGCTCCTGCAGCAGCTGGAGCACGAGGTCCGGGCGCTGTTCCTCGCGGCCGTCGTCCGGTGCGCCATGCGCAGCGTTTGCCCCGGCTGCGATCGCAGCGGCAAGGAACAGGCGTGCAGGCAGGTGCAGCAGTGGTCGACGTGGCATCCGGCACGAGCCCCGCACCATGGCGTCGCAGGCGTCAGCCTGGGCGCATCGGCAAAGGGCGATTGCGCGTCAAACGGCCAAGGATAGGGCGCACGCCGCAGCGGTGTCAACGCGCGCGCAAGCACGATACTCGACCTCTCGTGCGCACGCCGGCGCGGCTGGCGGCTGCGCGCGTCAGGCGCTCGTCAGCGCCTGCGAACCTAATGCCCTGCCGTCGGCGCCAGAGGCCGTCGGCGCTCGCCGCGACATCCAGGAGACAGCAGCATGGAAACCCCGCAAGCAACCGGCACGTCTTACGCAGAGTTCTATCGCCGCTCGATCGAGGATCGCGATTCCTTCTGGCGCGAGCAGGCGGCGCTGATCGATTGGCAGACGCCGTTCGCGACGGTGTGCGATTACGGCAATCCGCCGTTCGCGCAGTGGTTCGTGGGCGGCACGACGAATCTCTGCCACAACGCGGTCGACCGGCACCTGGCCGCGCGCGCCGAGCAGAACGCGCTCGTCTTCGTGTCCACCGAGACCGGGCAGGAGCGCATCTACAGCTTCCGAGAACTGCACGCCGAGGTCCAGCGCATGGCCTCGGTACTGAAGGCGCTGGGCGTGAAGAAGGGCGACCGCGTGCTCGTCTACATGCCGATGATCCCGGAGGCGACCTTCGCCATGCTCGCCTGCGCGCGCATCGGGGCGCTGCACTCGGTGGTTTTCGGCGGCTTCGCCAGCGTGAGCCTGGCCAGCCGCATCGACGACGCCGATCCGGTGGTGGTCGTGAGCGCCGACGCCGGCAGCCGCGGCGGCAAGGTCGTGCCCTACAAGCCGCTGCTCGACGAGGCCATCAAGCTCTCCAGCCACAAGCCCGCCAAGGTGCTGATGGTCGATCGCGGGCTCGTCGCCTTCGACCGCGTGGCCGGCCGCGACGAGGACTGGGCGGCGCTGCGCGAGCGCCACCTCGACGCGCAGGTGCCCTGCGAGTGGGTCGAGTCCACGCACCCGAGCTACACGCTCTACACCTCGGGCACCACGGGCAGGCCCAAGGGGGTGCAGCGCGACACCGGCGGCTACGCGGTGGCGCTGGCGGCGAGCATGAAGCACATCTTCTGCGGCCGGGCGGGCGAGACCTACTTCAGCACCAGCGACATCGGCTGGGTCGTCGGTCACAGCTACATCGTCTACGGGCCGCTGATCGCCGGCATGGCGACGATCCTGTACGAGGGCCTGCCGATCCGCCCCGACGCGGCGATCTGGTGGAGCCTGGTCGAGAAGTACAAGGTGACGGTGATGTTCAGTGCGCCCACGGCGGTGCGCGTGCTCAAGAAGCAGGACCCGACGGCGCTCAGCCGGCACGACCTGTCCTCGCTGCGCACGCTCTTCCTCGCCGGCGAGCCGCTGGACGAACCGACCGCACGCTGGATCGCCGACGCGCTGGGCAAGCCCATCATCGACAACTACTGGCAGACCGAAACCGGCTGGCCCATCCTCACGCTGTGCAACGGCATCGAGCATGCCGAGGCCAAGTTCGGCTCCCCGGGCAAGGCGGTCTTCGGCTACGACGTCAGGCTCATCGACGAGGCCACGGGCCAGGAGCTCACCGGCGCAAACCAGAAGGGCGTGCTGGCGATCGAGGGACCGCTGCCGCCCGGCTGCATGCAGACGGTGTGGCGCGACGACGCGCGCTTCATCGAGACCTACTGGAAGACGATCCCAGGGCGGATGGTCTACAGCACCTTCGACTGGGGCATTCGCGACGAGGAGGGCTACTACTTCATCCTCGGCCGCACCGACGACGTCATCAACGTCGCCGGCCACCGCCTGGGCACGCGCGAGATCGAGGAGAGCATCGCCAGCCACGCCAACGTCGCCGAGGTCGCGGTGGTCGGCGTGGCCGACTCGCTCAAGGGCCAGGTGGCGATGGCCTTCGCCGTGCTCAAGGATGTCTCGAAGGCAGCCACGCCCGAGCTCGCACTCAAGCACGAGGGCGAGATCATGAAGGTCGTCGAGGAGCAGCTCGGAGCCGTCGCGCGGCCCGCGCGCGTGCGCTTCGTCACCGTGCTGCCCAAGACGCGCTCGGGCAAGCTGCTGCGCCGCGCGATCCAGGCGGTGTGCGAGCAGCGCGATCCGGGCGACCTGACGACGATCGAGGATCCGACCGCGCTGCAGCAGATCATCAAGCTGGTGACGCCCGGGCAGGCCTGAGCGTGGTCCAGCGCCGGTCGCGGACACGCCCCGCGACCGGCGCCACTGTCACAGCACGTCGCTGGCGTAGTCGGCCAGACGCGAGCGCTCTCCGCGCGCAAGTGTCACGTGGCCGCCATGCGGCCAGCCCTTGAAGCGGTCGACCGCGTAGGTCAGGCCGCTCGAGCCCTCGGTGAGGTAGGGCGTGTCGATCTGGCCGAGGTTTCCCAGGCAGACGATCTTGGTGCCGGGGCCCGCGCGCGTGACCAGCGTCTTCATCTGCTTGGGCGTGAGGTTCTGCGCCTCGTCGATGATCACGTACTTGGCGAGGAAGGTGCGCCCGCGCATGAAGTTCAGGCTCTTGATCTTGATCTTGCTGCGCACCAGGTCGTTGGTCGCCGCGCGGCCCCATTCGCCGGCACTGGTGTCGGTGCGTGCGAGCACCTCGAGGTTGTCGTCGAGTGCGCCCATCCACGGTCCCATCTTCTCCTGCTCGTCGCCGGGCAGGAAGCCGATGTCCTCGCCGACCGGGACGGTGACACGGGTGACGATGATCTCGCTGTAGCGCCGCTCGTCGAGCACCTGCGCCAGGCCCGCGGCCAGCGTCATCAGCGTCTTGCCGGTGCCGGCGGTGCCGGCCAGCGTGACGAAGTCGCACTCGGGGTCCATCAGCAGGTTGAGCGCGAAGTTCTGCTCGCGGTTGCGCGCGGTCACGCCCCAGACGGCGTTCTTCCCGTGCGTGTAGTCGCGCAGCGTCTTGAGCACCGCGCTGCGCCCGGTGATCTCGATCACGCGCGCGTAAAGCGGCGCCGCACCCGGCGACTCCAGGTAGACGAACTGGTTGACCAGCAGCGCCGGCACCAGCGGACCACTGATGCGATAGTAGGTGTGGCTGCCCTGGACCCAGCTCTCCATCGTCTTGCCGTGGCGCTCCCAGAAGTCGGCCGGAAGCGGCATGACGCCCGTGTAGAGCAGGTCGTCGTCCTCGAGCGTGCGGTCGTTGTAGTAGTCCTCCGCGGGCAGACCCAGCGCACGCGCCTTGATGCGCATGTTGATGTCCTTGGACACCAGCACGACGTCGCGCTCGGCGTAGGCCTCGCGCAGGCCCTGCACCACGGCGAGGATCTGGTTGTCGGCCTTGCCCTGCGGCAGCCCGGCAGGCAGCCGCAGGTCCAGCGGGTCGGTCTGGAAGAAGAGCCGTCCGCGCGCCTCGCGGTGGCCGGTCATCGCAAGGTCGATCCCGGCCTTGAGGTCGGCCTTCAGCGTCGACTGGCCCTGCCGGTCCTGCAGCCGTGCCAGCGCGTCGAGCTCGCGGCTGACCTGGCGCGCGTTGCGCGCGACCTCGCTCAGGCCCTTCTTGTGGTTGTCGAGCTCCTCGAGCGTGATCATCGGCAGGAAGATGTCGTGCTCCTCGAAGCGAAAGAGCGACATCGGATCGTGCAGCAGCACATTGGTGTCGAGCACGAAGAGCCGGGCACGGCCGTCGGCCCGCGTGTGGCGGCCCCGGGGCGAGGGGCCGGGCCGCGCGGCGGCGGCGGGCGCCGGGCGCGCCGTTGCCTCCGGTGGGCTTGGCTTGCCGGGGAGCGGCTCGCGTGCCGCGGCCGAGGCGGGTGCGGGCGCCGGAGGATCGATCATCACGGCCAGGCCGGCGGTCGACGCCGCGGCGCCCGGAACCGGCTGCTGGCGCTTGGCCGCTCGCGGGCGGGCCGGCATGTCCAGTTCGGTGGTGGGCAGGAGGTCGCCCTTCTTGCTGGGGGGCTTGGGCAGGGGCATGTTCGTGCGGTGTCAGCAACGAAAAAGCCGTGCAGGGCACTGCACGGCTTGCGGGGCAAAGGCGAAAAGAGCCAGGGAATCGGCCGCGGACACGACCGGCGGAGGCAGGGCGTCGATATCAGGCTCAGGCGGCCTTTTTCAAGGCCTTGACGGCCTTGAGCACGTCGTCGACATGCCCGGCGACCTTGATACCGCGCCATTCGGCGCGCATCACGCCTTCGGCGTCGATCAGGAAGGTGCTGCGCTCGATGCCCTTGACCTTCTTGCCGTACATGATCTTGTTCTTGACGACGCCGAACATGTGGCAGAGCTTCTCCTCGGTGTCGGCGATGAGCTCGAACGGCAGTTCGAGGTTCTGCTTGAACTTGTCGTGCGACGCCATGTTGTCGCGCGAGACGCCGAAGACCACGGCGCCGGCCTTCTGGAAGTCCTTGTAGCGGTCGCGGAACTGCATCGCCTCGGTGGTGCAGCCCGGGGTCCCGTCCTTCGGGTAGAAGTAGAGGACGACGGCCTGGCCGAGGTGCGACTGGGGAGTGACCTTCACGCCACCGGTGGCGTGCGCTTCGAATTCCGGGAGGGTTTTGTTGACTACAGGCGTCATGGGTTGACTGTTCTCGGCAAGCGTCGCGCCGCATGCGGCTCAACGGCGCATTATAAAGTGCGCGTCAAGCGCGCCTTTTGGCCTCTTGGAGCGCGGCGACGGAGCATCCCGGCCGGCGCGCGGGCGCCTCACTCGGCCGGTTCGAGGATCAGCGCCGCGACCACCTTACGCCGCTCGCCGGCCAGCACGTTGTAGGTGCGGGCGGCGGCCGCGGTGTCCATGGCCTCGTAGCCGATGCGACGGTCGATCAGCGCGCGCACGAGCGCCGGCGCGGCAAAGCGCAGCCGGCGACCGCTGCCGAGGATCACGAGTTCGGGCTGCAGCGCGAGCAGAGCCTCGATGTGCGCAGCGGCGAGCTGCTCGAAGCGCTCGACGTCCCAGCGCAGCACTTCGCCGGCCCAGGGCACGATGATGCTGTGCGCGAACGGCGTTGCCCCGACCACGATGCGGCCGGGATCGAGGCGGCTGATGGTGTTGACGCCGAGGGCGGTGTCGGGCTGGAACTTCAAGGGGACTGTTGCCGCATGGTGCGGGGGTGGCGCGGGGCTTCCGGTCCCGGCGCAGGCTCGAGGCCGCGCCTAGAATTGTACGTTTTGCAGTGCAACAGGCAGGCCCGGTTTGAAGATCATCCACAAATCCGCCAAGCTCGCCAACGTCGGCTACGACATCCGCGGGCCGGTGCTCGACAAGGCCCGGCAGATGGAGGACGAAGGCCACAAGATCATCAAGCTCAACATCGGCAACGTCGCCGCGTTCGGGCTGCTGCCGCCCGACGAGATCGTGCAGGACATGATCCGCAACCTGCCGAGCCAGGAGGCGGCCGGCTACACCGACAGCAAGGGGCTGTTCGCGCCGCGCAAGGCGGTCGTGCACTACACGCAGGAGAAGGGCATCGCCGGCGTCGGCGTCGACGATGTCTACCTCGGCAACGGTGCCTCGGAACTCATCGCGATGAGCATGAACGCGCTGCTCGATGCTGGTGACGAGGTGCTGATTCCGAGTCCCGACTACCCGCTGCACACCGCCGTCGTGTCGCTGTCGGGCGGCACGCCGGTGCACTACCGCTGCGACGAGGGCGCCGGCTGGCTGCCCGATCTCGACGACATCCGCGCCAAGCTGACGCCGCGCACCAAGGCGATCGTCGTCATCAACCCGAACAACCCGACCGGTGCGCTCTATCCGGTGGGCCTGCTGAAGGACATCGTCGAGATCGCGCGCCGCAACGAGCTGATCGTCTTCGCCGACGAGATCTACGACAAGACGCTCTACGACGGCAACACGCATACGAGCATCGCGAGCCTGGCCGACGACGTGCTCTTCGTCACCTTCAACGGCCTGTCGAAGAACTACCGCAGCTGCGGTTTTCGCGCCGGCTGGATGGTGGTCTCGGGCAACAAGCGCCCGGCGCGCGACTACATCGAGGGCCTGAACATGCTGGCCTCGATGCGCTTGTGCGCGAACACGCCCGGACAGCTGGCGATCCAGACGGCGCTCGGGGGCTACCAGAGCATCAAGGACCTGGTCGCGCCGACGGGGCGGCTGTGCCGGCAGCGGGATCTCGCGTACGAGATGATGAGCGCGATCCCGGGGGTGAGCGTCGTCAAGCCCAAGGCTTCACTCTACATGTTCCCGCGCCTGGACCCGAAGGTCTACCCGATCGCCGACGACCAGCAGTTCGCCTACGACCTGCTCGCCGACGAGAAGGTGCTGATCGTGCAGGGCACGGGCTTCAACTGGCCCGACCCCGACCACTTCCGGCTCGTCTTCCTGCCCACGGTCGACGACCTGACCGAGGCCATCGGCCGCATCGAGCGTTTCCTCGCGCACTATCGCAAGCGTCACTCCAGCTGAGAACAAGAAGATCATGAAACCCATCCAGGTCGGGCTGCTCGGCATCGGCACCGTCGGCAGCGGCACCTTCAAGGTGCTGCAGCGCAACCAGCAGGAGATCCGCCGCCGCGCGGGGCGCGAGATCGCGATCACGATGGTCGCCGACCTCGACGTCGCGCGCGCCAAGGCGATCGTCGGCGAAGCCGCCGAGGTCGTCGCCGATGCGCGCGCGCTGATCGCCAACCCGGCGATCGACATCGTCGTCGAGCTGATCGGCGGCTACGGCATCGCCAAGACCCTGGTGCTCGAGGCGATCGCCGCGGGCAAGCATGTGGTCACCGCGAACAAGGCCTTGCTGGCGGTCCACGGCACCGAGATCTTCGAGGCGGCGCGCACCAAGGGCGTGATCGTCGCCTTCGAGGCGGCGGTGGCCGGCGGCATTCCGATCATCAAGGCGCTGCGCGAGGGCCTGACGGCCAATCGCATCGAGTGGGTCGCCGGGATCATCAACGGCACGACCAACTTCATCCTGAGCGAGATGCGGGCCAAGGGCCTGGACTTCGCGCAGGTGCTGAAGGAGGCGCAGCGCCTGGGCTACGCCGAGGCCGACCCGACCTTCGACATCGAGGGCATCGACGCCGCGCACAAGGCGACGATCATGAGCGCGATCGCCTTCGGCATCCCGGTGCAGTTCGACAAGGCGCACATCGAGGGCATCACCGCGCTGCAGGCGGCCGACATCCGCTACGCCGAGCAGCTCGGCTACCGCATCAAGCTGCTGGGCATCACGAAGCGGCGCGACGATCTCGCCGGGGCCGGCACCGCCGGCGGCATCGAGCTGCGCGTGCACCCGACGCTGATCCCGGCACAGCGCTTGGTGGCCAACGTCGAGGGCCCGATGAACGCCGTCGTCGTGCAGGGCGACGCGGTGGGCACCACGCTCTACTACGGCAAGGGCGCCGGCAGCGAGCCGACGGCCAGCGCCGTGATCGCCGACCTCGTCGACATCACGCGGCTGCACACCGCCGACCCGCACCACCGGGTGCCGCACCTGGCGTTCCAGCCCGGGGCGCTTGCGGCGACGCCGATCCTGCCGATCGACGAGGTCGTGACCGCCTTCTACCTGCGCCTGGTCGTTGCCGACGAGGCCGGCGTGCTCGCGCGCATCACCGGGATCCTCGCCGAGCACGACATCAGCATCGACGCCGTGCTGCAACGCGAGAGCGGCGAAGGCGAGGACCAGACCGATCTGATCATCCTGACGCACGACACCGTCGAGGGGCAGATGAACAAGGCGCTGGCGCAGATGCAGGCGCTGCCGACGGTGCTCGCGCCGATCGTGCGCATCCGCAAAGAGGAACTGTCGTGAAGTACCTCAGCACCCGCGGCGACCGCACGCCCCGCGGCTTCTCGGAGACCCTGCTCGAAGGCCTGGCGCCCGACGGCGGCCTGTACCTGCCGACGCACTACCCGCGCGTCGACGCAGCGACGCTTTCGCGCTGGCGCGGACTCTCGTATGCCGACCTGGCTTTCGAGATCCTCTCGCTCTACATCGACGACATCCCGGCCGCGGACCTCAAGCGCCTGGTGCACGCGACCTACAACAAGGAGACCTACGGCACCGACGCGATCACTCCGCTCACGCGGCTCGAGAACGGGCTGTACCTGCAGGGCCTGTCCAACGGTCCGACCCTGGCGTTCAAGGACATGGCGATGCAGCTGCTCGGGCGGCTCTTCGAGTACGAGCTCGGGCGCCGCGGCGAGGAGCTCAACATCCTCGGCGCGACCAGCGGCGACACCGGCAGCGCCGCCGAGTACGCGATGCGCGGCAAGAAGGGCATCCGCGTCTTCATGCTCTCGCCGCACGGCCGCATGAGCCCCTTCCAGCAGGCGCAGATGTTCAGCCTGCAGGACCCGAACATCCACAACCTGGCGATCGAGGGCGTGTTCGACGACTGCCAGGACATCGTCAAGGCGATCGGCAACGACCTCGCGTTCAAGCGCCGCTACCGCATCGGCACGGTCAATTCGATCAACTGGGCGCGGCTGCTGGCGCAGGTCGTCTACTACTTCGCCGGCTTCTTCCAGGCCACGCGCGGCAACGACGAGCGCGTGAGCTTCGCGGTGCCTTCGGGCAACTTCGGCAACATCTGCGCCGGGCACGTCGCGCGCATGATGGGCCTGCCGATCGAGCAGCTCGTGCTCGCGACGAACGAGAACGACGTCCTCGACGAGTTCTTCCGCACCGGCCGCTATCGCGTGCGCGGCAGCGCCGAGACCCACGAGACCTCGAGCCCGTCGATGGACATCTCCAAGGCGAGCAACTTCGAGCGCTTCGTCTTCGACCTGCTCGAGCGCGATGCCGCGCGCACCGCCGAGCTCTTCGGGCCGACGCTGGCCCGCGAGGGCGGCTTCACGCTCGCACGGGACGAATTCGCGCGCACGGCGCGCTACGGTTTCGTCTCGGGCAAGAGCACGCACGCCGACCGCATCGCGACGATCCGCGACACCTGGCAGCGCCTGCACGTGATGATCGACACGCACACCGCCGACGGGCTCAAGGTCGCTCGCGAGCACCTGCGCCCGGGCGTGCCGATGCTGGTGCTGGAAACCGCGCTGCCGGCCAAGTTCGCCGCGACGATCCAGGAGGCGCTGGGTCGCGATCCCGAGCGGCCGGCGGCACTTGCGCGGATCGAGGATCTTCCGCGGCGCTTCACCGTGCTGCCCGCCGATGCGGCAGCGGTCAAGCGCTTCATCGAAACACACTGTGCAAGCCACTCCGGATGAGGAAGCGATGGCCGACCGACGCCCCCTGATGTCGCTGGACGAGGTGCTGCAGCGCCTGATTGCCGGCGGGCAGGCCAACCCGATCAAGGACACCGAGACGGTGTCGACCTTCGAGGCGCTGGGACGCATCCTGTCCGCGCCGGTGAGCAGCGGCCTGGACGTGCCGCCGGCGGACAACACCTCGATGGACGGCTATGCGCTGCGCGCGGCCGACGTGCCGGCGCCGGGCAGCGTGCTGCCGGTGGCGCAGCGCATACCGGCGGGCGTCGTCGGCCAGCCGCTGCAAGCGGGCACGGCGGCACGCATCTTCACCGGGGCGCAGGTGCCGCCGGGTGCGGACGCGATCGTGATGCAGGAGGACTGCGAGGCGATCGCCGGCGAAGGCCTCGGTTCCGTCCGGGTGAACACCGTGCCGCGTGCGGGCCAGTGGATCCGCCGCCGTGGCGAGGACATCCAGCTCGGCTCGAGCGTGCTGGCGCGCGGCGCGCGGCTGTCGGCGCAGGCGATGGGCCTGGCGGCCTCGGTCGGCGCCGCCCGGCTCGAGGTCGTGCGCCGGCCGCGCGTGGCGCTGATGTCCACCGGCGACGAACTCGTGATGCCCGGACAGCCGCTGCGGCCCGGTGCGATCTACAACTCCAACCGCTATCTGCTGCGCGGCCTGCTGCAGGCGGCCGGCTGCGAGGTCACCGACTTCGGCATCGTCCCCGACCGGCTGGACGCGACGGTCGCCGCGCTGGCCGAGGCGGCGATGGGCCACGACCTGATCCTGACCTCGGGCGGCGTGTCCACCGGCGAGGAGGATCACATCCGTCCGGCGGTGCAGAGCCAGGGCTGGATCGAGAACTGGCAGGTGGCGATCAAGCCGGGCAAGCCTCTGGCCTTCGGCGGCGTGCGTCGCAACGACGACGATGGCGCAGCGATCTTCATGGGCCTGCCGGGCAACCCGGTCTCGAGCTTCGTCAACTTCCTGATCGCGGTGGCGCCGGTGCTGCGGGCGATGCAGGGGGCGGCGGTGTCGCTGCCGCGGGGCCTGGCGGCGCGCGCGGACTTCGACTGGCCGCGCGCCGACCGCCGCCGCGAATTCATGCGCGCGCGCATGAACGAGACTGGAGGGCTGGAGCTCTTCGGCAACCAGAGCTCGGGCGTCCTGACCTCGGCGGTCTGGGGTGATGGCCTGGTCGACAACCCGCCGGGCCGGACGATTGCCCGCGGCGACGCGGTGCGCTTCCTGCCGTTTGCGGAGCTGATCGGATGAAGGTGCAGGTACGCTACTTCGCCTCGCTGCGCGAGGCGCTCGGCGCGGCGGAGACGGTCGAACTGCCCGAGGGCACGACGCTGGCCGCGCTGCGCGATGCGCTGGTGGCGCGCGGCGGCGCGCACGCGCAAGCGCTGTCGCGGCAGCGCGCGCTGCGCTGCGCGCTCGACCAGGTCATGGCCGAGGAGGCTAGCGTGATCGCCGACGGCGCCGAAGTCGCGTTCTTCCCGCCGGTCACCGGCGGCTGAGGACCGCGGCGGGGGCATGGGGCGCGCCCGCAGCGCGCCCGCGGCCCCGGTGACACAATGATTCGCGAAATGGAACCGGTCGCGCGCGTTCGCATCCAGACCTCCGACTTCGACCTGGCGGCCGAGGTCGCGGCGCTGCGCGCAAGAGACGCGGCGGTCGGTGCCGTCGTGAGCTTCGTCGGCACCGTGCGCGACCGCAACGCCGGCGGGCCCGGCGAGGTGCAGTTGCTCGAGCTCGAGCACTATCCCGGCATGACCGAGAAGGCGATCGAGGCGATGATCGACGAGGCGCTCGCGCGCTTCGACATCCGCGCGGTGCGGGTCATCCACCGCGTCGGTCCGCTGCAGCCGCATGACCAGATCGTGCTCGTTGCCGTTTCCTCGGCGCATCGCGGCCAGGCCTTCCAGGCCTGCGAGTTCCTGATGGACTACCTGAAGACGCAGGCTCCGTTCTGGAAGAAGGAGGCCACCGCCGACGGTGCGCGCTGGGTCGACGCCCGCATCGAGGACGACGAGGCGCTGGCGCGCTGGGGCATCCGCGCCGGGAACGCGGCGGCGACGGCCTGAAGAGGTCGATGTCGGCAGGCAAGCCTTTTTCGCCGGCCAATCCGCCGGCGTCTGTGGTCGCGGCGGAGGCGCTCGGTGCGGCAACGCCCGCCGCAGCGGTCGATCCGCACCGGCTGCGTCAGGCGCTCGGGCGCTTCGCGACCGGGGTGGCGATCGTGACGACGCTGGATGCACGTGGCCAGGCGCTTGGCCTCACGATCAACTCGTTCGCCTCCTTGTCGCTGGATCCGCCGCTCGTGCTGTGGTCGCTGCGGCGCGCCAGCGGCTGCTTCGACGCCTTCTGCGCGGCGCCGCACTTCGCGATCAACGTGCTCGCCGAGTCGCAGGTCGATCAGTCGCAACTTTTCGCCTCGCGCTGCGAACACCGGTTCGGTGCCTCGTGGCAACGCGGCGCGCACGGGCTGCCTCTGCTCGAAGGCGCTGCGGCGACCTTCGTCTGCGCGACCGACGCGCACCAGGAGGCCGGTGATCACGAGCTCTTCATCGGGCGCGTGCTCGCGATGCGCGAGAGCCACGTTCCTCCGCTGCTCTTCTACGGCGGCCGCTACCGACGGCTCGGTGCGCTGGTCTGACGCATCGCCCGCGGCTTGAAACGGCCGCGGCGTGCCCCATTTCCGCTGTTGAACGGAGGACTTTCCATGCGTTTCGACAAGCTGACGACCGCATTCCAGCAAGCGCTCGCCGACGCCCAGAGTCTGGCGGTCGGGCGTGACAACCCCTACATCGAACCCAGCCACCTGCTGGCGGCGATGCTGCAGCAGCCCGACGGGCCGAAGGCGCTGCTCGACCGCGCCGGCGCCAACACGGCGGCGCTGGCCACGGCGATGGAGACGGCCAACCGCAACCTGCCGCAGGTGCAGGGCGGCGGGCAGCCGGTGCAGCCCGGGCGCGACCTCGTGCAACTGCTGCAGCAGGCCGACAAGGAGGCCATGCAGCGCGGCGACCAGTTCATCGCCAGCGAAATGTTCCTGCTCGCGCTGGCCGACTCCAAGAGCGACATCGGCGGCATCGTGCGCGGCCATGGGCTCACGCGCAAGGCGCTGGAGGCGGCGATCGAGGCCGTGCGCGGCGGGCAGAAGGTCGACTCGGCCGAGGCCGAGGGGCAGCGCGAGGCGCTGAAGAAGTACACGCTGGACCTGACCGAGCGCGCGCGGGCGGGCAAGCTCGACCCGGTGATCGGCCGCGACGACGAGATCCGCCGTGCGATCCAGGTGCTGCAGCGGCGCAGCAAGAACAACCCGGTGCTGATCGGCGAACCCGGCGTGGGCAAGACGGCGATCGTCGAGGGCCTGGCGCAGCGCATCGTCAACGGCGAGGTGCCCGAGACGCTCAAGGACAAGCGCGTGCTGGTGCTCGACATGGCGGGCCTGCTCGCCGGCGCCAAGTACCGCGGCGAGTTCGAGGAGCGCCTGAAGGCCGTTCTCAAGGAAGTCGCCGCCGACGAAGGGCGCATCATCCTCTTCATCGACGAACTGCACACGATGGTCGGCGCCGGCAAGGCCGAGGGCGCGATCGACGCGGGCAACATGCTCAAGCCCGCGCTTGCGCGCGGCGAGCTGCACTGCATCGGTGCGACCACGCTCGACGAGTACCGCAAGTACGTCGAGAAGGACGCCGCGCTCGAGCGCCGCTTCCAGAAGGTGCTGGTCGACGAGCCCAGCGTCGAGGCGACGATCGCGATCCTGCGCGGGCTGCAGGAAAAGTACGAGGTTCACCACGGCGTCGAGATCACCGACCCGGCGATCGTCGCCGCGGCCGAGCTCAGCCACCGCTACATCACCGACCGCTTCCTGCCCGACAAGGCGATCGACCTGATCGACGAGGCCGCGGCCAAGATCAAGATCGAGATCGACTCCAAGCCCGAGGCGATGGACAAGCTCGACCGCCGCCTCATCCAGCTCAAGATCGAGCGCGAAGCGGTGAAGAAGGAGCATGACGAGGCTTCGCAGAAGCGCCTGGCGCTGATCGAGGAGGAGATCGACAAGCTCGAGCGCGAATACGCCGACCTCGAGGAGATCTGGCAGGCCGAGAAGGCGACGGCGCAGGGCAGCGCGCAGGTCAAGGAAGAGATCGATCGCATCCGCCACCAGATCGAGGAACTCAAGCGCAAGGGCGACTTCAACAAGGTCGCCGAGCTGCAGTACGGCAAGCTGCCCGAACTCGAGAAGCGGCTGAAGGAGGCGCAGGCCAAGGAGGCCGGCAAGGCCAAGGGCGAGGGCGCGCCGCAGCTGCTGCGCACCATGGTCGGCGCCGAGGAGATCGCCGAGGTCGTCTCGCGCTCGACCGGCATCCCGGTCTCCAAGCTGATGCAGGGCGAGCGCGACAAGCTGCTGCAGATGGAGAACAAGCTGCACGAGCGCGTGGTCGGTCAGGACGAGGCCATCGTCGCGGTGTCGGACGCCATCCGGCGCAGCCGCGCGGGTCTCTCCGATCCGAACCGGCCGCTGGGCAGCTTCCTCTTCCTCGGCCCGACGGGTGTCGGCAAGACCGAGCTGTGCAAGGCGCTGGCGGGCTTTCTCTTCGACAGCGAGGATCACATGATCCGCGTCGACATGAGCGAGTTCATGGAGAAGCACTCGGTGAGCCGCCTCATCGGCGCGCCGCCGGGCTATGTCGGCTACGACGAAGGCGGCTACCTGACCGAGGCGGTGCGGCGCAAGCCGTACTCGGTGCTGCTGCTGGACGAGGTCGAGAAGGCGCACCCGGACGTCTTCAACGTGCTCCTGCAGGTTCTGGACGACGGCCGCCTGACCGACGGCCAGGGCCGCACCGTGGACTTCAAGAACACGGTGATCGTGATGACCAGCAACCTGGGCTCGCACCTGATCATGCAGATGGCCGGGCAGGACAGCGGCGCGATCCGGGACGCGGTCTGGGCCGAGGTCAAGCAGCACTTCCGCCCCGAGTTCCTCAACCGCATCGACGAGACGGTGGTCTTCCACGCGCTCGACCAGAAGCACATCGAGGACATCGCGCGCATCCAGCTCAAGGTGCTCGACCAGCGGCTGGCCAAGCTCGAGATGAAGCTCGACGTCTCGCCCGAGGCGCTGGCCGAACTCGCGAAGGTCGGCTTCGACCCGGTCTTCGGCGCGCGGCCGCTGAAGCGGGCGATCCAGCAGCGCATCGAGAACCCGGTGTCCAAGCTGATCCTCGAGGGCAAGTTCGGCCCCAAGGACGTGATCCCGGTCAACGTCCGAAACGGCGACTTCAGCTTCGAACGCGTCGTGCACTGAGCGCCCCCTGGGCCGGGCTGCGCCCGGCCCGACGCCCGCGGGGGATCGGGCAAAGTGGCGGAGCCACCTTTGTCCGAGATCGTCACGACGACGCGCCGGCTGTTGGGTGGCGAGTGCACGCAGCGCTCACGAAAGAAGCGGCCCGAATGGGCCACTTCGTCCTCCTCCTCGAGTTTTCGTGCGTGGGGATTCAGCGCGGCTTGAGCAAGGGGATGCGCGACATGTAGTCGGCCAGCGCAGCGATCTGCGTGTCCGACAGGGGCTTGATGATCTCGACCATCTTCGGGTTCGCGTTGCCGCGGGCGCCGTCGCGGATCGCGATCATCTCGCGCCGCAGGTAGCGATAGTGCTGGCCGTTGACGCGCGGGTAGAACTGGGCCGCGTCGCCTTCACCCTGCTCACCGTGGCACTCGACGCACTGGAAGCGGTAGAGCTGCTCGGCCTCGACCAGATCGCGTCCCGGTCCCTTGCCGTTGTCGGGCGTCACCGGCAGCTCGGAGAGGTAGACCGCGATGTCGGCGATGTCCTGCGGGCTGACGACGTGGCGGTCGATGAAGGGCAGCATCGTCTCGTTGCGGCGACGGCCCGCGCGCACGTCGGTCATCTGCTTGATCAGCACGCTGCGATGCTGGCCGGCCAGCCTCGGGTAGCTGCCGTCGGGGCGTCCGAGCGCGTTCTTGCGGTGGCAGCCCTGGCAGATCTCGAAGCTGATCTCGCCGCGGGTGGCGTCGCCCTTGGCCGCCAGCGCCTGCAGCTTCTCGCCCTGCATCGCGTTCCAGGTGTAGTCGCTGTCGGCGTCGCTGCTGCCTGGAGACTGCCCCCACGCGCTTGCATGCAGCGCGACCGCGACCATTGCGGCAAAGGTCCGGCCGGCTCCTGTCCAGCGTGCGCGGCGACTGTGCTCTGCGCGTCTCACCAATGCGTCTCCTTGTCGCCGGTGGCCATCACAGCCCGGCGATGTATTCCGCGACCGCCGCGATCTCCTCGTCGGTCATGCGGGCGGCCACCGCGCGCATCACGCGCGCCTTGTCGTTGCTGCGCGCACCGGTCTTGAAGGCCTGGACCTGCGCGGCGGTATACGTCGCGTGCTGGCCGGCCAGGCGAGGGTAGCGCTCGTTGCCGGCGCCGGTCGGCAAATGGCAACCGCTGCAGGAAGGCACGCCGCTGGCGGTATTGCCGTCGTCGAAGAGCGCCTTTCCGGCGGCGGCCAGCTTCTCGTCGGAAACGGTCCCCGCGGCGGGCGTCTGGCCCGCGTAATAGGCGGCCACCGCGGTCAGGTCGGCCGACTTCAGCGCCGGCAGCGACGCGTCCATGATCTCGTTCTTGCGCTTGCCGCTCAGGAACTCGCGCATTTGCTTTTCCAGGTACTCGACCTGGAGGCCGGCAAGCTTCGGGAAGGTCGGCGCGACGCTGTTCCCATCGGGACCGTGGCATGCGGCGCAGACGGTCTGCACGACCTCCGGTGCGTCCGCGGCATCCGCGGGCGCTGACGCGAGGGCTGCGAGGACCGTCGACGCGCAGAGGATCCCGATGCGCAGCGGCCGTTGCGCCCGGCGCTGTCGGACGACCCCTGCTCCGCGCATCGTCACCACGACAGCTGCAGGAAGGCGCCGATCATCGTCGCGTCGTAGCGCTGCGGCCCCGCATCGAGGTAGATCTGCTGCGCCGCGGTGGGGGCAGGGTTCTCGGCGACGCCGTCGTAGTGCCAGTCGCGGATCTTGCCGGCCTCGTGGCGAAGCAGAAGTCGCAGCTTGGTGTTCCTGCTCATCGGCATCACGAAGCTCGCATCGATCGCCCGCTGCTCGTAGATCATGTCGGGAAGGCCGCTGCCGATCAGCGCCACTGCGGCTTGCTGGGTCGGCGTCGGTGCACCGCTGGTGAGCAGGCCCATCGCCACGGGGTCGTAGGTGTAGCTCAGACCCGTTCGGCCGCGCGTGTAGTTGGCGTTGACGTCGACCAGCACGCGCCCGAAGTCGTGCTGTGTTCCGAAGCCCACCGAATTGCTGCGATCCTTCTGGTCGGCGGTCCAGTCGCGGCTGGTCGGGAAGAGCGGGCTCGTGGCCGATGCGCTGCCGCACAGCGAGGCGAAGTTGGCGGCGGTCACCTGTCCGCTGTTGCCGATCACCGTGATGCCCGCCGCGGCCTGCGCCGGGGTCGGCGTCGGCACGGCGGAGATCGACCCGTCGCTGTAGAAGTAGTAGGTGCTGCCGAGGACGCAGGCGTTCTGGTGATTGTTGCGCTGGAACATCGTCGAGCGCTGCGTCGCCAGGTAGCCGTAGACCGAGGTCTTGGCGCTGGGCTGCCAGTTCAGGTCGAGCGTGAGGGTGTTCTGGCGCTGGTGGCCGCTGCGCCCGTACGCGGAGGACGGGTACTTCTGGTCCTTGGCCTGCGCGCTCAGCATCAGGTCCAGATCGTCGCGCAGCGCGTGGTTGTAGCGCAGGTTCAGCACCATCTGGTCGCGGTCCGCGAGGTCGAACTTGCGATGCAGATCGTTGACGTGGATCCAGCTCGTCATGTTGGAGCCGGTGGTGGTCGGCAGCGGACCCATCGAGGCGCTGAAGAACTCCTCGTAGGGGTCGGAGATGTAGGTGCTGCCGCGCCGGCGGTCTTGCTCGAGCGAGACGCGCAGCGTGCCGCCGGTCAGCGCACGATTGACGTAACCGAGCTTGACGCGGTCCTCCCAGGTCTTCGCGCGCTCGCGATGCTCGCGCCGGAAGGTCTCGCGTTCGTACGCGAGGCTCAGGTTCTGCCCCTTGCCGACCCGGTAGTCGGCCGAGACGCCGGCGTTGGTCTGCTTGTAGGCGTAGGGGACGCTGCCGATGTTCACGCTCCCGGAGGCCGGGACGAGGCCCATCGCACGAACCGCCTCGAGGTTGCACATCATGCGGTCGAAGGCATCGGCTGCGGTGCCGGGCGGATTGACGCCCGGTGCGATGTTCGCGGTCGCAAACGAGGAGAAGCTGCCGTTGTTGACGAGGCGCCCCCACTGGCCGGTGAGCGGGTTGCAGGCCCAGTAGCTGCTGTCGTTGTCGGTGTCGTAATAACGCAGCTTGGCCTTGACGTCGAGCGCGTCGACCGGGCTGAGCGCGACGCCGAGGTCGGCCAGCCTCGTGTCGATGCGCGCGTGCGCGCTCTTCTGGCTGAGCGAGGCGGTGGTGTCCCAGCCACCGCCGGCCACGCCGTTGACGACGGCGCCCGGAAGGGTGGTGTAGGGGATCAGGTCGTCGTTCTGCCGCATGCGCGTGGCCGAGAGCAGCGCGGTGAAGCGCGCGCGCGACCACTCGGGAATCGCGTGCGCGAACTCGGCCTTCAGGTTGTAGGCGTCGTTGTCGGGGTAAAGGTCGAAGACGCCGACCGGGTAGCGCGTGAGCCCATTGGCCGGGTTGATCACCATCGGGTTCTCGACGGTGAGCGTGCTCACGTTGTTGCGGAAGAGCGAGGCCGAGGCCTGCAGGTTCACGCTCGTGAG
>JAIXKR010000162.1:22085-27689 GCA_026932235.1 Burkholderiales bacterium | reverse complement strand
CTGTGGCACTGCTGGCAGAGCTGCGGCCGCGCCGAGACGAGCAGCTTCTCGTGGTTGGAGCCGTGCGGCTGATGGCAATTCATGCAGCTCTCGCGCACCGGCGCGTGCTCCCACAGCATCGGGCCGCGCTTCTCGGCGTGGCAGCTGGTGCACAGCATGTTCACGCTCTCGGCCTTGAGCAGCGGCTTGGTCGTGCTCCCGTGCGGGTTGTGGCAGTCGACGCAGCTCATCTTGCCCTCGGGCAGCGGCATGTGCGAGCGCTTGTTGAACTCGACCCGCTGCTGACGATGGCAGTTCTGGCAGGTCTCGTTGATCGTCGGCTTGACCAGGGAGCTGGTCAGCGAGACGCGCTCCATCGGGTTGTGGCAGTCGGCACACGCGAGCTGGTTGCCCGCGTGCGTGGACCCCGGCCAATGCAGCCGGTTGCCGCCCTGGTGGCAGCTCATGCAGGTGTCGTTCTGCGTCTGCACCGGCGTGCCCCAGCCGCGGGTGAAGCCGACGATCAGCGACTTGTTCTCGTTGTCCTTGGCGTGCAGCGAGCCCGGACCGTGGCAGGCCTCGCAGACGCGCTCCTCGCGCGCGTTGCGCGGATTGAGCCGGAAGAGCTTGGCGTGCAGCGAATCGCTGAAATGCCGATCTTCCTGGGAGTGGCACCCCAGGCACGCCTTCTCGCCGATGTAGCTGGCCTGCTGCGGCTGCTGTGCCGCAGCCGGGCTTGTCGCGCCTGCGAGCAGGGCGCCGAGCGCCCACAGCGCGGTGGCTGCCAGTGCACGCATCCGTCCGAGTGCTTTGCCGCTCATAGTGTTCGTGCTCCTCGATTCCGGTAAATCCCGGTTTCTCCTGCGGTTTCGAGCCTATCGACCCGCCGGCGTGCGGCTGGCCTCCAGGTGCACCTTCACTGGCCTCGTCGTGCACCGCTTCGGGCCGGGATATCCCGGGGCCGCGGCGGCTCTGGGCCGCGCGCCGGCGCGAATTCAGACCTGGCTCGGACTGACGCCGAAGCGGCGGCGGAACGCGCGGCTGAAGTGCGAGGGACTGGCAAAGCCCCAGCCGTAGGCGATCGACGATACGGGGCGCGTGCCGCGCCGGGTGAGCTCGTCATGGCACGCCAGCAGCCGTTGTTCCTGCACCCACTGCATCACGCCGGGGCCGCAGGCAAAGAGCTTGTGCACGTAGCGCACCGAGAGCCCGAGCTCGCGGGCGATCCTCGCGACGTCGAGTGCGGCATCGGCGAGGTGCTCGCGGATGAAGGCCTCGACGCGCTGGCGCTGCGCGCGTGCGATCGGAGCGAGTGTGCTGGCCGGAGCATCCACGGGGGCGCTCGCCTGGGAGAGCCTGGGCACCAGTGCCAGCAGCGTCGTCGCCAGCGCCCGCTGGGCGTCGTCGGGCAGGCTCTCGCGGTAGGTCAGCATCCAGCGAGCCAGATCCACCAAGGCCGCCGCCGCGGGGTGATCGGCTGCAAAAGTGCCGCCGATCAGCGTCTTCCACTGCGGCAGCAGCTCCCCTGCAAGGTCCAGCCCGAGGTCGACGAGCACATGGCGGTAACTGCCTCGTGGCGCGTGCACACACTCGAAGTCCGGCGGCATGATCGCGATGTCACCCGGACCGAGGGAGGCGCGGCGGCGCCGGTCGCCGATCTCGCAGACACCGTCCAACTGCAGAACCAGTGCCAGTTCGCCGGATCGTCCAGGCCCTCGGCGGGTCGAGCGGTGGGCGCTGCCCTGCACATGCATGAAGCGCAGCTCGCCCCAGTCCTGCAGCGCCATGCGGATGTCGAAGGGCTCGTCGCGCAGCGGCTCGACACGGATGTCGACGTTCAGCGCGTGCGCGATCGCCTGGCGCCAGTATTCGGGCCGCTCCTCGACGCGGATCGCATCCGTGTCGAAGAGCCACCGGCTCGAATCGGGCCGGGTGGCCCCGCGTTGCGGCATGTCCGGTGCGTGGAACGCCAGGATGCTGTGTGGGACGCGCAACACCAGCCCTCCTCTTTCCGGATGCAGCCTGCGGGTATGCAGGCTGTCTGCTCGCTACATTGAACAATCGATGCTGACCGCATGACTTGCATCAGATCAAGCGGGTGAGCCCGTCCCACGGTCGGTGCTGTGACGCGCCTGCAACAGGGCGCCCACGAGAAGCTGCCCGCAGCGAGCCCGGGAGACCGCGTTAGAGTGCGCGCCGTGCTCGCCGCCCACGACCTCGAGGCCCGCCGCGGACGGCGCGTGCTGTTCAGCCACCTCAGCTTGAGCGCCGCGCCGGGCCAGCTGCTGCGCGTGCTCGGGGCCAATGGCTCGGGCAAGACGACGCTGCTGCGCATGCTGGTCGGGCTGACGCTGCCCGCTGCCGGTACGGTGAGCTGGAACGGCCGGCCGATCAGCGCCGATCGCGACGCCTTCCACCGCGATCTCGTCTACCTGGGGCACGCCGCGGCGCTCAAGGATGACCTGAGCGCACGCGAGAACCTGCAGTCGCTGCTCGCGATCGGCGGCACGGCCTGCGATGTGGCGCAGGCCGACCGGGCACTCGCCGCTGCCGGCCTGGCCGGCTGCGAGCGCCTGCCGGCGCGCGTGCTGTCGGCGGGACAGCGCCGCCGCGTGGCGCTGGCGCGCCTGGCGCTGGCTGGCCAGCAGCGGCTGTGGGTGCTCGACGAGCCCTTCAATGCGCTCGATGCGGCGGCGGTCGGATGGCTGGCCGGGCTGCTCGGCACGCATCTGGGCGCGGGCGGCATCGTCGCGCTGACGAGCCACCAGCCCTTGCCGCTGGACGAGGGCGACGCCGTGGTGGTGGCGCTGTGACGGCGTGGGCGGTGTTCCTGCGCGACCTGCGCCTGGCGCAGCGTCGGCGCGCCGACACGCTGGCAGCGGCGATCTTCTTCGTCATCGTCGCCAGCCTCTTCCCGCTGGCGCTCGGTGCCGATCCGGCCTGGCTGCGCCGGCTCGGCCCCGGCGTGGTCTGGGTCGCGGCGCTGCTGGCCTCGATGCTGTCGATGCCGCGCCTCTTCGCCGACGACGCCGCCGACGGCACGCTCGAGCAGATGCTGCTGTCGCCGACGCCGCTGCCGCTGATCGTGCTTGCCAAGGTCGGCGCGCACTGGCTGGCCAGCGGCCTGCTGCTGAGCCTGGCCGCGCCGGTGCTGGCACTGCAGTACGGGCTGGACGGACCGGCGATCGGCATGCTCGTTCTGACGCTGCTGCTGGGAACGCCGGTGCTCAGTCTCGTCGGTGCGATCGGCGCGGCGCTGACCGTGGGCGTTCGCGGCGCGGCGGTGCTGCTCTCGCTGCTGGTGCTGCCGCTGGTCACGCCGGTGCTGATCTTCGGCGCCGGCGCGGTGGAGGCGGTTGCCGGCGGCATGGACAGTGGCGGACACTTCTCGCTGCTGGGCGCGATCCTCGTCGCGGCGGCCTTTCTTGCACCCTGGGCGGCGGCCGCGGCACTGCGCATCAGCTTGGACTGACGCGCCCAGGTGGGAATCGGGATCGGGCAGAATGGCCAGCCATCCATGACGCGCATCAATTGGTTCTATTACGCGGCTCCGGCCCGCTTCTACGGGCTGGCGGGCAAGCTGGTGCCGTGGTGCGCCGCGGCGGCCGTCGTGCTGGGCCTGTGGGGCCTGTGGATCGGGCTCGTGGTGGCGCCGACCGACTTCCAGCAGCGCGACAGCTACCGCATCATCTTCATCCACGTGCCCGCGTCGTGGATGTCGATGGTGCTCTACGTCGCGATGGCCTTCTGGTCGGCGTTCGGTCTGATCTTCAACGCACGCCTGGCGGCGATGCTGGCGCAGGCGATCGCGCCCACCGGCGCGCTGATGACCTTCCTCTCGCTGTGGACCGGGGCCCTCTGGGGAAAGCCGACCTGGGGCACCTGGTGGGTCTGGGACGCGCGGCTCACCAGTGAGCTGCTGCTGCTCTTCCTCTACATCGGCTACATGTCGCTGCGCGCCGCGATCGACGACGAGCGCCGCGCCGACCGCGCGAGCGCCGTGCTGGCGATCGTCGGTGTCGTCAACGTGCCGATCATCTACTTCTCGGTGCAGTGGTGGAACACGCTGCACCAGGGCGCCTCGGTGAGCGTGAGCAAGGCGCCGACGATGGCGGCGATCATGCTGCAGGGCATGCTGGTGATGGCGCTGGCGATGTGGGCCTACGCCTTCGCCGTGGTGTTCGCGCGCGTGCGGCTGATCATCCGCGAGCGCGAGCAGGGTGCGGCCTGGGTGCGCGAACTGCGCCCGGCGGGAGCGCTGCCGTGACGATGACGCCGTACTGGGCCAGCGTCTCGGACTTCCTCGCGATGGGCGGCTACGGCCTCTACGTCTGGGGGTCGTTCGGGGTCACCGCGCTGGCGCTGGCGATGGAACTCGCAGCGCTGCGCGCGCGTCGAAGGCAGCTGGAGGACGAAGTATGAAGCCAAGACACAAGCGCGCCGCGATCATCGGCGGAGGCCTGACAGCGCTGGCGGTCGTCGTCGCGCTGGTGCTCAATGCCTTCCAGAGCAATCTGGTGTTCTTCTTCAGCCCCTCGCAGATCGCCGCCAACGAGGCGCCGCGCGATCGCGCCTTCCGCGTCGGCGGGATGGTCGAGGAGGGCAGCCTGCAGCGCGCTGCCGACGGGCTGACGGTGCGCTTCGTCGTCACCGACACGGCCAAGACGATCCCGGTGGCCTACAAGGGCATCCTGCCCGACCTCTTCCAGGAGGGCAAGGGCGTGGTCGCCCAGGGCCGGCTCGGCCCCGACGGCGTCTTCCATGCCGACCAGGTGCTGGCCAAGCACGACGAGAACTACATGCCGCCGGAGGCCGCCGAGGCGATCGAGCGCGCGCAACACGGCGAGATGCCATCGCTCGCCGGCACGATGAAGCCTGAGCCATGATTCCCGAACTCGGTCATTTCGCGCTGGCGCTGGCGCTGGCGGTCGTGGTGCTGGCGCAGGTGCTGGTGCCGCTGGTGGGCAGTGCCCGTGGCGACCGGCGCTGGATGGCGCTGGCTCGTCCGGCGGCGATCCTGCACTTCCTGCTCGTGGCCCTGGCCTACGGCTGCCTCACCGCGGCCTTCGTCGGCAACGACTTCTCGGTCCTCTACGTCGCACAGAACTCGAACTCGGACCTGCCGCTGCCCTACCGCATGGCCGCGGTCTGGGGCGGGCACGAGGGTTCGATCCTGCTGTGGCTGTTCGTGCTCGCTGGCTGGACGGTGGCGGTGGCGGTCTTCTCGCGCGGCCTGCCGGCGGTGCTGCGCGCGCGCATCCTGGGCATCATGGGGCTGATCAGCATCGGCTTCATGCTCTTCATCCTCTTCACCTCCAACCCCTTCGAGCGCCTGCTGCCGGCGGCCGAGCAGGGCAGCGACCTGAACCCGTTGCTGCAGGATCCGGGCATGGCTTTTCACCCGCCCTTGCTCTACATGGGCTACGTCGGCTTCTCGGTCAGCTTCGCGTTCGCGATCGCGGCACTGCTGGCCGGGCGCCTGGACGCCACCTGGGCGCGCTGGTCGCGGCCCTGGACGACGACGGCCTGGATGTTCCTGACCCTGGGCATCGCGTTGGGCAGCGCCTGGGCCTACTACGAGCTCGGCTGGGGCGGCTGGTGGTTCTGGGATCCGGTCGAGAACGC
>JAIXKR010000162.1:0-22075 GCA_026932235.1 Burkholderiales bacterium | reverse complement strand
CCTACTACGAGCTCGGCTGGGGCGGCTGGTGGTTCTGGGATCCGGTCGAGAACGCCTCGTTCATGCCCTGGCTCGTCGGCACCGCGCTGATCCATTCGCTGGCCGTCACCGAGAAGCGCGGCGGCTTCAAGATGTGGACGGCGCTGCTGGCGATCCTCGCCTTCTCGCTCTCGCTGCTGGGCACCTTCCTCGTGCGCTCGGGCGTGCTGTCGTCGGTGCACGCCTTCGCCAGCGACCCCTCGCGCGGCATCTTCATTCTCGGTTTCCTCGTCGCGGTGATCGGCAGCTCGCTCGTGCTCTTCGCGTGGCGGGGGCCCAGGGTGGGCCTTGGCGGCGGCTTCGATGCCGTCTCGCGCGAGGGCATGCTGCTGGCCAACAACGTGCTGCTGGTCGTGGCCATGGCGGCGGTGTTGCTGGGGACGCTCTATCCGATGGCGCTGGACGCGCTGAACCTGGGCAAGATCTCGGTCGGCGAGCCTTACTTCGAGGCCGTGTTCGTGCCGATCATCGCGCCGGCGATCTTCCTGCTGGGCGTGGGCCCGGTCGCCCGCTGGAAGCACGCCAAGCTGCCCGAGCTGGCGGTGCAGCTGCGCTGGGCGGCGGCGGTGAGCGTCGTCGTCGCGATCGTCGCGCCGCTGCTCCTCGGGAGCTTCTCGCCGATGATCGGCTTCGGGATGTTCCTCGCCGCCTGGGTGCTGACGACGACGGCCGTTGCGCTCTACGAGCGCGTCAGGGGCTGGCCGGTGTCGTCGTGGATGCATCGCCTGCGCGGGCAGACCGGGGCCTGGTACGGCATGCTGCTCGCGCACGCGGGCGTGGGCGTGTTCATCGTCGGGGTGACGCTGGTCGGCGGCTACGAGACCGAGCAGGACCTGCGCATGGAGGTAGGCAGCACCGCGAGCATGGGCGGCTACGACTTCAAGCTGCAGGGCCTGTCGCCCGTCAAGGGGCCGAATTACGACGCCTTCGTCGCGCGCTTCCTGGTCACGAAGGACGGACGCGAGGTCGCGACGCTGACGCCGGAGAAGCGCGTCTACCGCGCCAGCCGCATGCCGATGACCGAGGCCGCGATCCAGCGCAGCCTGACGCGCGACCTCTACGTTTCGCTCGGCGAATCGATCGACAACGGGCACACCTGGATCGTGCGCCTGTACGTCAAGCCCTTCGTCAACTGGATCTGGGGCGGCTGCGTGCTGATGGCGCTGGGCGCCATGGTCGCGGTGGCCGACCGGCGCTACCGCCTGCGTCGCAGCGCCGCGATCGAGTTGCCCGCGGGCCTGATGCCCGGTTGAGCCCGGTGTCGATTCGGCAGCGGCCGCACCGATGACGTCTCCATGAAGCTGCGCTACGTCCTTCCCCTCGTCGTCTTCCTCGTCCTCGTCGGCTTCCTGGCGGTGGGGCTGCAGCGCGACCCGCGCGAGGTCCCGTCGCCGCTGGTGAACAAGCGCGCCCCGGAGTTCAGCCTGCCGCTGCTCGAGGATCCGGCGGTGCAGCGCACCGTGGCCCAGATGAGGGGCAAGGTCTGGGTCGCGAACTTCTTCGCATCCTGGTGCGTGCCCTGCCTGGCCGAACATCCGCTGGTGAGCGAGCTCTCGCGCTCGGTCACCGTCGTCGGCATCAACTACAAGGACAAGCACGAGGACGCGACGCGCTGGCTCGCGCGCAACGGCAATTCGTACGCGATGGTGCTGGTGGATCGCGAGGGCAAGGCCGGCCTCGACTACGGCGTCTACGGGGTGCCCGAGTCCTACGTGATCGACAAGGAAGGCGTGATCCGCTACAAGCAGATCGGCCCGATCACGCCGCAGGCGCTGCAGGAGGTGCTGCTGCCGCTGCTGAAGAAGCTCGATGCCTAGCGTGATCCGCAGCCGGATGCACCGCGCGCTGTTCGCCGTCGTGCTGGCGCTGACGCTCGGCGGCGCCTTCGGCCAGGAGGCGCGGCCGCTGGCCGACGACCCGGCGCTCGAGGCCCGGGTGCTCGGCATCGCCGAGCATCTGCGCTGCCTCGTCTGCCAGAACGAGACGATCGCCGCCTCGCGTGCCGATCTCGCCAACGACCTGCGCGACCAGATCCGCGCGCAGTTGAAGGAAGGCCGCAGCGAGGAGCAGATCAAGCAGTACATGGTCGACCGCTACGGCGATTTCGTGCTCTACACGCCGCCGGTGCGGCCGACGACCTGGCTGCTCTGGGCCGGGCCCTTCGTGCTGCTGCTGGCGATGCTCGCCTGGCTCGCGTGGCTGCTGCGCTCGCGCCGCCACGAGGCGCCTGCGGCGCCGCTGGGCGAGGCCGAGCGCGCGCGTGCACGCGCCCTGCTCGGCGAAGCGCCGGAAGCCGATCCCGCGTCGCCGAAGCCGGCGAAGGCGGGTGCGCCCACCGCCGACAAGACCACCGCCGGCCAAGTGTCCGGACGCGCCCGATGACCAGTTTCTACCTCCTCGCCGCGCTGCTCACGCTCGCGGTCCTGGCCGTGCTGTGGCTCACGCTGCGCCGCGCCGATCCGGGCCCCGGCGTCGACGAGGCAGCCAGCAACGTGCGCATCCTGCGCGTGCAGCTGGCCGAGCTGCGCGCGGATCGCGATGCCGGCACGATCGACGCCGCGACCTTCGAGACCTCGCGTGCCGAGCTGGAACGCCGCGTGCTGGCCGAGGCCGCATCCGGCGATCCGGCAACCGCCAAGCGCGGCCTGCGCGGTGCCGCGCTGCTGCTGCTGGGCGTGCCGGTGGTCGCGATCGCCGTCTACGCGGTGCTCGGCAACCGCGACGCGTTCGATCCGGTGCTCGCGCAAAGGCCGTCGCAGTTCAGCCAGCAGGACATCGACGCGATGGTCGATCGCCTGGCCGAGCGCATGAAGGCCGACCCGAGCGACCCCGAGGGCTGGCTGCTGCTCGGACGCTCGTACATGGCGATGCAGCGCTTCGACGCGGCGCGCGATGCGCTCGCGCAGGCGGTGCAGCGTCGTCCCGGCGACGCGCAGCTGCTGGCCGACCTGGCGGACGCCACGGCGATGGCGCAGGGACAGAACCTGCTCGGCGAGCCCGAGAAGCTGATCGCGCAGGCGCTGCAGGCCGACCCGGAAAACCTGAAGGCGCTGGCGCTCGCGGCGACCGCCGCGCTGGTGCGCGGCGAGCCGCGTCGCGCGTCCGATTTCTTCGAGCGTGCGCTGCGCGTCGCGCCGCCCGACAGCCCCTACGTTGCGGGACTGCAGGACGGCCTGCACCAGGCGCGCGCCGCCGCGGGTCTGCCGCCGACTCCGGCGGCGACCGCTGCGCCCGGGCCGCTCGCGGTTCCGTCGCCTGCGGCGCCGGCATCGGCAGCAGCTCCTGCCCCTGCCGTCGCTGCGGCGCCGCTGGCAGTGCAGGTCTCGCTGGCACCAGCGCTCGCCGGCAGGCTGCAGGAGGGCGACACCTTGTTCATCTTCGCGCGCGCGGCCGAGGGCCCGCGCATGCCGCTGGCGATCTCACGCCAGACGGTAGGCCCGGGCACGCGCTGGCCGGTGGCGGTGACGCTGGACGACTCGACGGCGATGGCGTCGCAGTTCAGGCTCTCGGGCTTCGAGCGCGTCGTCGTCGGTGCACGGATCTCGCGCTCGGGCAGCGCGAATCCGGAGCCCGGTGATCTCGAAGGCCAGGGCACGCCGATCCCGCCTGCCGGGAACACGTCGCTGACGATCGACCAGGTCCGCTGAGGCGGTCGCGCTCCCGCTTTGCGCCGGCTGCAGCGCGCGCAAAGCCCCTTTCCCCGATGCAAGCAGTGCCGGCATGCGAAGCTCTGATCCTAGGGATCGTGGGAGCTCGATCGATGACGAAGCTGGACGGAGCTGAACTGCAGACGCTTGCAGAGAGGCTGCCGCAGTGGCGCTACGACGCCGAGCGCGGCGGCACGATCACGCGCAGCTACATGTTCAGTGACTTCGTGCAGGCCTTCGGCTTCATGGCGCAGCTCGCGCTCGAAGCCGAGAAGCGGAACCACCATCCCGAGTGGTCCAACGTCTACAACCGCGTCGTGATCACACTCACGACGCACGACCTGGGCGGGCTCTCGACGCTGGACCTGGAGTTGGCACGCGTGGCGGATGCGCTGCACGCGCGCATGAGCCCGTCACGGCAGCAAGGCTGAAGCGATGCGCAAGCAGCTCGAGCAGCACGATTCCGCGCAGGCGCCAGCCAGCGGCAGGCATGGGCTGGCCGCCGGCGATGCCGGGCGCCCGCACAGCGCCGACTGGACGATCGCCCAGGGCTGGGAGCGCTACACCGCCGACGAGCACGGCGTCTGGAAGACGCTCTACGAACGCCAGACCCGGCTGCTTCCCGGGCGGGCCTGCGACGAGTTCCTGCAGGGCATGAACGAACTGGCGATCGAGGCCGACCGCATTCCCGACTTCCGGCGCCTGTCGGAGCTGCTGATGAAGCGAACCGGCTGGCAGGTCGTTGCCGTCCCGGGCCTCGTTCCCGACGAGGTGTTCTTCGAGCACCTGGCCGGGCGCCGCTTCCCCGCCGGCAACTTCATCCGCAAGGCCAGCGAGCTCGACTACCTCGAGGAGCCCGACGTCTTTCACGACGTCTTCGGCCATGTGCCGATGCTGATGAACCCGGCGATCGCCGACTACATCCAGGCCTACGGCGAGGGCGGCCTGCGCGCGCAACGCCTGGGGCACCTGGAGAAGCTCGCTCGTGTCTACTGGTACACGGTTGAATTCGGTTTGCTGCGGCAGAAGGAGGGCCTGCGCATCTACGGCGCCGGGATCGCTTCTTCGGCCACCGAGAGCGTGTTCGCCCTCGAGAGCCCTTCGCCCAACCGCATCCGCTTCCAGCTCGAACGCGTGATGCGCACGCGCTACCGCATCGACGATTTCCAGGAGAGCTACTTCGTCATCGACGGGCTGGACGAGCTGCTCGAGCTCGCGCGCATCGACTTCGCGCCGATCTACGAGCGCCTGGCATCGGGGCCGGAGTACACACCCGGCGAAGTGTCGCTCGGTGACGAGGTGATCACGTGGGGCAGCGGTGAGTACCACCGCGGCAGGCGCATCGCGCCCGAGTGACGCTCGGGGCGCACGAGCGCGCGAACAAGTGCCGGGTGTCCGATGGGCACCAACCGGCGCTGCAGAACGCGATGCGGCAGCGTCGGCCCGGCGAGGGTCTCACAAGGATCTCGCATGGGCCTCACATGAGCCTCAATCGGGCTCGAGCCGCTGCAACTGCGCCTGCGCGACCATCAGCTTGCCCTCGCCGGCGTCGATGACCGCGTGCAGGGCCACTCCGGGGTGCGAGGACAGGCAGCGCAGCAGGACGTGATGGCTGGCGGTGCTGATGCTCGCTTCCAGAACCTGCGCACCGGTGCCCATCATCGCGCCGGCGCGACTGGCGGTGCCGAGCATCTGTTCACCGAGCATCTGCATCAGCTCGGCCGAAGGCAGGCCGCCGATGTGGGCCAGCGGCTTGCCGCTGTTGCGGTCGAAGACGCAGCAGGCGACCATGCCCTTGATGCCCGCGCAGCGCCGCACGAAGTCCCACCAGTCGACACCATGCGCCGGCTCCAGCCCCATCGGCTGCGTTGGCTGATCCGCGATCGCGTGCGGCGACGGCATGGCGCGTGCGCTGCGCGGCGCAGGCATCGGGTTCGGCGGTGCCAGTGTCTGCGACGGGGCCTGGAATGGCGCGTGTGCCGGCTCCGATGCCGGCATCGATGTCTGTGCCCGAGCGCTCGGCGCGGCGGCCACGGCCGGCGCAGGAGCCGACGGCGCGCCGGCATCGGCTGCAGGGCCCTTCGCGGCAAGGCCCTCGATCTGGTTCCAGGTGCTGCCGATGTAGCTCCAGGCCTCGCCCGGATGCGTGACGCGCGGCGTCACGTTGACCTGCAGACCGTGGCGGCCGAAGTCGCGTGCGAAGCCGCTCACGGGTGCGGTCGCGCCCAACGGCAGCATCAGCATCATCCGGGTGGCCCAGCGCTGGCGTTCGGCGGCGTCCAGCAGCGGCTTGAGCGCTGCGCCGAGCGCATGTGCCGGCAGTTCGCCGAAGACGAGCACCGCCAGCGACGCGTGCGAGACGAGCACGCGCGCCAGGGCGTGGCGCGACTGGCTGTCGGCATCGACGTCGGTGCTGTAGACGCGCAGCGTGCTTCCGTCGGCCCCGGGCAGTTCGATGAACTGCAGTGTGGCCAGCGGGATGCCGTGACCCTGGCGGCGGATCGTCAGCCGCGCGAGCTTGCCCTGGTTGGCGGCCATCGCCTGCAGCAGCCGCAGCGAGGAGCTCGTGCCGACGTCGTGCAGCGCGATGAAGGCCGGCGCCAGCCGTTGCAGCTCGCGCTGCAGGCCGCCGGCCGCGTCGTCGCCGACGAAGAGCTCGAACTGCTCGTCGCTGAGCCGCCGGCCGACGTCCTTGCCGTCGCCCAGGTAGGCGTTGCGGTCGCCGACGACCTGCGTGGCCGGTGCGCTGAGTTCGTCCGGATCGGGCCGGCGCATGGGCGGTGCGTGCTGCACGGTCGTTGGGTAGGCCATGGTGTGCTTTACGGCATCATAGGCGGCAGGCTGAAGCCGATGGAGTCGAACAAGACGGTCGCCGGCGTTCATTTGCCCGAACCCCCTAGCTTGTAGGCATCTGGAGGACGCGATTGCGGCAACCCGCATGAGACCCGATTCGCAAACGCCGCTCCCGGTGGTGGTGGTTGGTGCCGGGCTGGCCGGGCTGACCGTGGCGCTCGAGCTCGCGGCGACGCGGCCGGTGGTCGTGCTGGCCAAGCGCGAGCTCGGGGAAGGCGCGACCGCCTGGGCGCAGGGCGGCATCGTCGGTGTACTGGGCAGCGACGACAGCGTCGAATCGCATGTGCGCGACACGCAGGAAGCCGGCGCCGGTCTGGTCGACGAGCACACCGCGCGCTTCATCGCCGAGCACAGCGCGCAGGCGATCGAGTGGCTGGTGCAAAGCGGCGTGCCCTTCTCGTCGGATCCGCAGGGGCCGCTCGGGCTGCACCTCACGCGCGAGGGCGGGCACGCGGTGCGGCGCATTGCGCACGCGGCCGACGCGACCGGCCGCGCGATCCACCAGGCGCTGCTTGCGCGCGCGGCACGTGATCCGAACATCCAGCTGCGCCAGCGCGCGATGGCGGTGGACCTGATCACCTCGCGTCACCTGCAGCGCCAGGAGTCGCCGCGCTGCTTCGGCGTCTACGCGCTGGACATCGACGCCGGGCGCGTCGAGACGCTGCCGGCAGCGGCGGTGGTGCTGGCCACCGGCGGCGTCGGCAAGGTCTACCGCTACACCAGCAACCCGGACACGGCGACCGGCGACGGCATCGCGATGGCCTGGCGCGCCGGCTGCCGCGTCGGCAACATGGAGTTCATCCAGTTCCACCCGACCTGCCTCTACCACCCGCAGGAGCGCAGCTTTCTCATCACCGAGGCGCTGCGCGGCGAAGGCGCCCAGCTGCGCCTGCCGTCCGGCGAGGGCCTGGGCGAGCGCTTCATGGCGGCGCACGACCCGCGGCTGGAACTCGCGCCGCGCGACATCGTCGCACGCGCGATCGACTTCGAGATGAAGAAGCACGGCCTGGACCATGTGTGGCTGGACGCGACGCCGATCGTGCGCGAGCGCGGGCAGGCCTTCCTCGTCGAGCATTTCCCGACGATCCACGCGCGATGCCTGGCGCTCGGGATCGACATCACGCGCGAGCCGATCCCGGTCGTGCCCGCGGCGCACTACACCTGCGGCGGCGTCGTCACCGACCTGGCCGGACGCACCGACCTGCACGGCCTCTACGCCGTCGGCGAGGCCACCTACACCGGGCTGCACGGCGCCAACCGGCTGGCGAGCAACTCGCTGCTGGAGTGCGTGGTGATCGGGCGCACCTGCGCCGCGCACATCGCCGCGGGTGCCGTCGACGCGCAGCCGCCGCTGCCGCCCTGGGACGAGAGCCAGGTCGAGGATGCCGACGAGCAGGTCGTGATCAGCCACAACTGGGACGAGCTGCGGCTCCTGATGTGGAACTACGTCGGCATCGTGCGCACGACCAAGCGGCTGGAGCGCGCGCTGCACCGCATCGAGCTGCTGCGCGGCGAGATCGACGACTACTACGCCAACTTCCGCGTCACGCGCGATCTGCTCGAGCTGCGCAACCTGGTCGAGTGCGCGCGGCTGATCGTGCGCTCGGCGCTGCGGCGGCACGAGAGCCGCGGCCTGCACTACAGCCGCGACTACCCCGAGGCGCTGCCGGTGAGCTTCCCGACGGTGCTGACGCAGCCCGCGCGCAGCAGCAGCCGTCCGTAGCCGGCGCGGTCGCCGCGCGCTGCGATGGTCTCAGTACCGCCCGGCCGTTCCGAAGGGACTGAGCGCCCCTCGGGGGGGCAGCGAGCGAAGCGAGCGTGGGGGTTTCGTTTCAACCGCGCGCGCGCATCGCGACGCGCGCCTGCACGAAGCCGAAGGCGTAGTCGACGGCGTTGGCCACCTGGCGCGCGGTCTCGAGGCGTTCCTTCTCGGTCTGGTAGAAGGCGAAGTCGACCGCGTGCCGGATGTAGCGCGGCTGCAGCCGATTGAGCGCGACGCAGGCGACGTCGGCCAGGAGTTCGGCGTCGTCCACAAGGCCCGGGTACCTTGCGGCATTCGCCGCCACGGCGCCGTAGACCGCCTGCTCGTTGGAATTGCGGACCGAGCTGAAGTCGAAGTGCATCGGAGGGAATCCTCGCTGCGCGCGGACGCGTAGCCGGATATCGGCACCCGGCGCCGGCGCTTGAGCCTGCGCCGCCCGATGCGCCCGGTCGCAGCTCAGGCCGGACCGATCTCCTTGACCGCGCCCGGCGACGAGGCGATGAGGCTTTCCGGGTTGCGCGCGACGAAGTCGAGCATGCGGTCGATGCAGCCCAGTGCCTGGCTGCGGATCGGCTCGGGGACGTGCACCTCGCCGCTGCCCTGCTCGAGGCAGGCCAGCGCGCCCTGCAGCGCGTTCATCGCCATCCAGGGGCAGTGCGCGCAGCTCTTGCAGGTGGCGCTTGCGCCGGCGGTCGGCGCCTCGATGAGCTGCTTGCCGGGCGCGAGCTGGCGCATCCGGTGCAGGATGCCCTTGTCGGTGGCGACGATGTAGGTCGAGGCCTTGCCCTCGACCACGGCCTTGATCAGCTGGCTCGTGCTGCCGACGACGTCGGCCTGGTCGACGACGGTCTTGGGCGACTCCGGGTGCACGAGCACGAGCGCACCGGGATGCTGCTCGCGCAGCAGTTCGAGCTCCAGGCCCTTGAACTCGTCGTGCACGATGCAGGCCCCGTCCCATAGCAGCATGTCGGCGCCGGTCTGCTCCTGGATGTAGCGCCCCAGATGCTTGTCCGGGGCCCAGAGGATCTTCTGTCCCTGTTCCATCAGGTGGCGCACGATCGGCAGCGCGCACGAGCTCGTCACCATCCAGTCGGCACGCGCCTTGACCGCGGCGCTGGTGTTGGCGTAGACGACGACCTTGCGGTCGGGGTGCGCGTCGCAAAAGGGGGCGAACTCCTCGATCGGGCAGCCGAGGTCCAGCGAACAGGTCGCGTCCAGGTCGGGCATCAGCACGCGCTTGCCGGGCGAGAGGATCTTCGCCGTCTCGCCCATGAAACGCACGCCGGCGACGACGAGCGTCGTGGCCGGATGGTCGCGCCCGAAGCGCGCCATTTCGAGCGAATCGGCGACGCAGCCGCCGGTGGCGAGCGCCAGGTCCTGCAGGTCGCCGTCGACGTAGTAGTGCACGACGAGGACCGCGTTCTGCGCCTTCAGCAACTCGGCGATGCGTGCCTTGTGCGCCGCCTTTTCCGCCGGGGAGAGCGCGCGCGGCACCTTGGCCCAGGCCTGCAGGGTGCAACTCGCGCCGCTGGCGTCCTGGCGCGTGTAGTCGTAGAGCGTCTCGGTCATGGGCGGTCGGTCCTCGGGTGGAAAACCCCGGGCAGCGGGGCGCGGAGGATGGAAGCTCGGGAGAGAGATGGGGATGGTAGTGCCGCGCGTCAACCCGATCGCGTGTAGGTGCAGGAGCGTGGCCGGCCGCGTTCAGGGCCCGCTGCGCAGGAAGCGGCGCGGCGTCGTGCCCTGCGTGCGCCGCACCATCGCGCTGAAGGCGCTGGCGCTGGCGTAGCCGAGTTCGGCGGCGATGTGGCTCATCGGGCGATGGTCGGCCGCCAGCGCCAGCGCCTGCGCCAGCCGTGCCTGCTGGCGCCACTGCCCGAAGGTGGTGCCCAGCTCCTGGCGGAAGAGCCGCGCAAGCGTGCGCGTGCTCGCGCCGACCTCGCCGGCCCAGCCCTGAAGCGTCGCGTGGCGCAGCGGCTCGTGCACGATCGCCTGGCACAGCGCGCGCAAACGCTTGTCGGCGGGCAGTGCCAGTCCCAGCGGCACCGGCGCGGCGCACTGCAGTTCGTCGAGGACGAGGTCGGAGAGGCGCTGCTCGCGTTCGCTTGCCGGTTCACTGCCCGGGGAGGTGTCGAGGTGGCGCACCAGTTCGCGCATCAGCGGCGAGACCTCGAGCACGCGGCACTCGCGCCAGCGCTCGAACGGCGTGCCCTGGGCACTGGGCAGGAAGCGCGCCACAGGGTGCACGTACAGGGTGTGGATCTCGGCGTCCTCGACCACGCTGACGGCATGCTCGACGTCCGGCGGGATCCACAGCGCGCGCGAAGGCGGAACCAAGTAGGTGCCGTGCCCGGCGGTCATGCGGATGATGCCGGTGGCCGAGAGCGCCACCTGGGCCCAGGGGTGGCGGTGCGGCTGCACGCCGCTCTGCACCGCCATCGTGCGCAGCTTGGCGCGCAGCGGCCGGGCCGCCGTGGGCACGTGCAGGCCCTCGTCGCTGGGCAGCCATCGGGCAGGATGCGCGGCCATTGGCAGGTTCTCGACAGAAATTGACCCGCTATCGTAACCGTGCCGGGCGACTTGCACCTACAGTGCCGCCCCATGTCGACGCTTGCCGCCCCCGTGCCGCTGCGCGAAGACGCGACCACGATCGGCGTCGTCAGCATCGCGCACGGCATCTCGCATTTCTGCCAGCTGATCGTGCCGCCGCTCTTCCCGTGGCTGGCGGCCTCGTTCGCGGTCAACAACACGCAGCTTGGGCTGCTGATGTCGGTGTTCTTCGTCTTCTCGTGCGTGGGGCAGGCGGCGGCGGGCTTCGTCGTCGACCGCTACGGTGCGCAGCGGGTGCTGATGGGCGGCCTGGCCCTGTTCGCGATCGCGGCCGCCGGGCTGGCGGCAAGCCCGAGCTTCCCGGTGCTCTTCGTCTTCATGGCGATGGCCGGGCTCGGGAACTGTGTCTTCCACCCCGTCGACTTCTCGATCCTCAACGACCGCGTGAGCGCGCCGCGGCTGGGCCACGCCTACGCCGCGCACGGGCTCTCGGGCAACCTCGGCTGGGCGCTGGCGCCGCTGTTCGTCGTCGGCATCACGACGGCCAGCGGCTCCTGGCGCATCGCGCTGGCCAGCGTCGCGCTGCTGGTGCTCGCGGTGCTGCTGATGGTGTGGCTGCAGCGCGAGCGCGTCACGGTGCGTGCAGCGCACAAGGGCGCCGGGCACGCCGAGGGCAGCAGCGGCTTCGGCTTCCTGCGGCTTGCGGCGGTGTGGTCGTGCTTCGCGTTCTTCTTCGTCTACTCGCTCGCGCTGGGCGGCGTGCAGACCTTCGCGCCGGCAGCGGCCGGGAAACTGCACGGGGTGGACGCCGAGCGCGTCGCGATCTTCCTCTCGACCTACATGGTCTGCGCCGGCATCGGCATGGTGCTCGGCGGCTACCTCGTTCGCGACCCGCGGCGCTGCATCCGCATCGCCGCCGCGGGCTTCGCGATCGCGGCGACCGTGGCGCTGCTGATGGCGCTCGGCCACTGGTCGCCCGCGGTCGTCCTCGCGCTCTTCGGCATCATGGGCCTGGGCTCGGGCATCGCCGGGCCTTCGCGCGACCTGCTCGTCAAGCAGGCGACCCCCGCGGGCGCGACGGGGCGCGTCTACGGGGTCGTCTACTCGGGCCTGGACGTGGGCACGATGCTCGCCGCGGTCTTCTTCGGCATGCTGATGGACGCGGGCAACTACCGCGGCGTGTGGCTGGCGATGGCCGCCTCGCTGGGCGTGCTGATCCTCACTGCAGTCAACGTGCGACGCAACGCGCGCCCGATGGCAGCACCGGTCGCGGCCTGAGGTCCCGGGGCGCGATTGCCCCGGCGTGACCGACAATCGCGCGGGCTCGAGCTTCACCGACCTGCATCGAGCCGCAGCGATCCCCATGACCATCTCGCCCCCGCGCCTGGCCGGCCACGTCCTCGTCGAAGCGCTCGTCGCGCAGGGGATCGACACGGTCTTCGGCGTCCCGGGCGAGAGCTATCTGGCGGCGCTGGATGGCTTTCACGAGCACCGCGACCGCATCCGCTTCGTCGCCTGCCGGCAGGAAGGCGGCGCGGCCTTCATGGCCGAGGCGCAGGGCAAGCTTACCGGCCGACCGGGCGTGTGCTTCGTCACCCGCGGACCAGGAGCCGCCAACGCCAGCATCGGCGTGCACACCGCGTTCCAGGACAGCACGCCGATGCTGCTGCTCGTGGGCCAGGTGGCTGGCGAGCAGCGCGACCGCGAAGCCTTCCAGGAGCTGGACTACCGCCAGTTCTTCGGCCCCGGGACGCTCGGCATGGCCAAGTGGGCGGCCGAGGTCCACGATCCCGACCGCATCCCCGAGTACGTCGCCCGTGCGTTCCACATCGCGATGCAGGGGCGCCCCGGCCCGGTGGTGCTGGCCTTGCCCGAGGACGTGCTGACCGCGCCGACCGCAGCGCCGGTGCTGCCGCGCGTGCAGCCGGCGCAGGCCTGGCCCGATCCGGCGGCGCTGCAAGAGCTGCGCGCCTTGCTGCTGGCGTCGCGGCGGCCGTTCGTGATCGTCGGCGGCGGCGGCTGGACGGCTGCGTCCTGCGCCGCGCTGCAGCGCTTTGCCGAGCGCTGGCAGCTGCCGGTGGGCTGCGCCTTCCGCTTCCAGGACCTGTTCGACAACCGGCACCCGAACTACGCCGGCGACGTGGGCATCGCGCCGAACCCGAAGCTCGCCGAGCGCATCCGCGAGGCCGATCTCGTGCTCGTCATCGGCGCGCGGCTGGGCGAGATGACGACCGGCGGCTATACGCTGCTGCAGGCGCCGCGGCCACGGCAGAAGCTCATCCACATCCATGCCGGCGCCGAGGAACTGGGGCGCGTCTACGCCGCCGACCTGCTGCTGCAGGCAGGCATGGCCTGCGCCGCACCCGCGCTCGGGGCGCTCGAGGCGCCGACCGATCCGCCATCCGATCCGCCCTGGGCAGGACAGGCACAGGCCGCGCACGCCGACTACCTCGCGAGCCTCGAGTCGCCGCCGCTGCAGCCGCTGGACATGGCGCAGGTGATGAAGACCGTCGTGCGCCTTGCGCCCGCGGACACCATCTACTGCAACGGTGCCGGCAATTACGCCGGCTGGGTGCATCGCTTCGTGCCTTATCGCGGCTTGCAGCACCACGGACGCACGCAGCTCGCGCCGACCTCGGGCGCGATGGGGTACGGCCTTCCTGCGGCGGTCGCGGCGGCGCTGCTGCAGCCCGTGCGCTGCGTCGTGCACGTTGCCGGCGACGGCGACTTCCTGATGACCGGACAGGAACTGGCCACGGCGACGGCGCACGGCGCCGGGCGCGGCAAGGCCCGGCTCGTGAGCCTCGTCGTCGACAACGGCAGCTACGGCACGATCCGCATGCACCAGGAGCGCGAATACCCCGGGCGCGTCAGCGGCACCGAGCTCTTCAACCCCGACTTCGCGGCCCTGGCGCGCGCCTACGGCTGGCTTGCCGAGCGCGTCGAGCGGACTACGGAGTTTGAGTCCGCGTTCGCGCGCGCGCTTGCCGCCGACCGGCCGACGCTGCTGCACCTTCCGCTGCCGGCCGAGCAGATCACGACGCGAACGACGCTCTCGGCGATCCGCGCGGCGGCGATGGCGCGAAGGACTTGAGCAGACCTGTGGGCCAGGCGGCTGGACGGAGCTGCACACCTCGTCAAGGCCTTCGGAGTCATCGTCGGCTATCGTCCGCACGTTGAGCGGGCACGGCCCGGCCTGAGCGGGGGCGGCGTGCTTCGCCTCAGCCCATCCTCCTTCACGCAAGAACCGAACCGATGAGCCACGATTTCTCGACCTGTGATCTCTGCGACGCGCACAAGAACGACAGCGACGGCGCTTTCCGTGTCCTGCCGCCGGTCTTCCCCAGTTACGGCGGCCGCAGGCGCTTCGCCGGGCCGGTGGCCACCGTGAAGTGCCACGAAGACAACTCGCTCGTCAAGGCGGCGCTCGACACGCCGGGGCAGGGGCGGGTGCTCGTGGTCGACGGGGGAGGGTCGCTGCGCCGGGCGCTGGTCGGCGGCAACCTCGCCGCGGCAGCGGCGCGCAACGGCTGGGCGGGCGTCGTCGTCGACGGCGCGGTGCGCGACGCGGCGGAACTCGCTGCCTGTGACGTGGGCATCCGCGCGCTGGCGCTGATGCCCCTGCCCACCGAGAAGCGAAACCAGGGCCAGGCAGACGTCGCCGTGACGATCCAGGGCGTGACGGTGCGCCCCGGCGAGTGGCTCTACGCCGACGAGGATGGCATCGTCGTGATGTCCAGGCCCGCGTGATCCGAGGGGATCGGATGAAGACTGCCGCTGCCGCCGCGAGCGAATGGGAGGTCCTGCCGCCGCTGGGCGAGAACCCGCAGACGGTTGCCGAGCGTTGCCGCTCGATGGTCAAGCGCCGGGCGCTGCTGGCGGCCGGGGTGGCCGCGGTGCCGCTGCCCGGGCTCGACTGGCTGACCGACGTCGGCATCCTCGTCGACCTGCTGCCGCGCATCAATCGCGAATTCGGCTTGAGCACCGAGCAGATCGAGAAGCTCTCGCCCGATCGACGCATCGTCGTCTACAAGGCGATCAGCGCCGGCGGCGGCCTGCTGATCGGCCGCGTCGTCACCCGTGAGCTCGTGATGTGGATGCTGCGGCTCGTGGGTGTGCGGCTGACGACGCAGCAGGCGGCGAAGTACGTCCCGATCGCCGGTCAGGCCGTCTCTGCTGCGCTTACCTATTCGGCCCTGCGCTACGTGTGTGAGCAGCACATCCGCCAGTGCATGGAAGTGCACCGGCTGCTGGCCCTCCCGGCGCCGGGCAGCGAGCTCCCGACGGTCGAGGAAGTCACCTCGGAATCCTGACCGCGCCCCGTACAATCCGCCCCTCCGTCGGGGTGTAGCGCAGCCTGGTAGCGCAACTGCTTTGGGAGCAGTGGGTCGCACGTTCGAATCGTGTCACCCCGACCATTTCCGTCCCGCGCCGATCATGCACGGCCTGGACGGGCAGGCGGGTGCAGCGTTCGACGCTTCCGCGACGCTTCCGTCCGTCCGCCGCGATGGATCGATGGGCTTGCTCTCCTTCTTAAAACGATATATCGTTTGACATATCGAGTAATGGATGCAGAGCGAAGACATGCATGGATGCTCACAGCGACGCCGATTCGGCGGGGCGCATGATGGCGCGTTTGCGGATGGCCCATGGTCGCATGAGGCTGGGCACGGGCAGCGCCTCGGCGCGGGGCCGCGCGGTCGCGGATGGTCACGAGCTCAGGCAGGCGGGGGTTGCGGTCAGGGCGGTCGGGGTGGTCCCGGAGGTCATGGAAGTCGTGGCGGGCATGGCGGGCATGGCGCGAGAGGCGGTGGACGGCCGATCGGTGCCGGGACCGGCGCCGGCCGCGTCTTCGGCCCGGGCGAGCTGCGCCTGCTGCTGCTGAGGCTGATCGAAGAGGCGCCGCGTCACGGCTACGAGTTGATCAAGGTCCTCGAAGATCGTTTCGCCGGCGCCTATGCGCCGAGCCCCGGCGCGATCTATCCGAACCTGACGCTGCTCGAGGAGCTCGGGCATGTGCAGGCGCGCAGCGCCGAGGGCAGTCGGCGCCAGTACGAGATCACGCCGCAGGGCCGCGCCTATCTCGAGGAAAACGCGCATGCGGTGCGAGGCGTCCTGGCCCGCTTGGAGATCGCCGCGCAGGCGGTCGGGGGCGTGATGCCGCCGCGCGAGGTGCAGGAGGCGATGCACACGCTGCGTCGTGCGCTGATGTTCCACCGCGGCGAGTGGAGCGCAGCGGAAATCGAGCGCGTGCGGTCGCTGATCGAAGCTGCAGCCGCGGACATCGTCAAGGCGGGCTGAGGCCGGCCTGCTGCCGGCGCTCGCGCACCGTTGCCGCGTCGGCGGGCTTCAGGCGCGCCGTCCGGCGACGAGCATGAAGCCGCCCAGCGGGCAGCTTGCCGGGACCAGGGCTTCGAGCGCACGTGCAGCCGGGCTTCCTGACGGGTCGAAGATCGCGTAGCGGATGCGGCAGTGCGGCAGCGCCAGCCTGCGCAGTGCCGCGTTCACCTCGGTCGCGGTGTGCCAATGCGCCCCGGCGTAGGCGCCGACACCGCCGCCGCGGCCCTTGCGCCGATGCAGCCAGCTGTGCCGGTTCAGCAGCCCGATCGCGAAGCGGTCGCGGCAGACGCGAACGATTTCGGCGAGCGCCTGCGGCCAGGCGGGGACGAAACACAGCGCGGTGATCGACATCACCTTGTCGAAGCTGCGGTCGGCAAAGGGAAGGCGCACCGCGTCGCCGAGGACGAACCGGGCCTCTGCAGCGCGCGCGATGCCGGCAAGCTCAGCGCTGCGCCGGCGGGCAAGCGCAAGCGCGTCGCCGTCGATGTCCAGGCCGACGATCTGTCGGGCACGGGTCTGCGCCTGGCGCGTGAACCAGCCGGTGCCGCAGCCGACGTCGAGCACGCTGTCAGCGGCCTGCACGGCGAGCGCCTGATCCACCAGCGCCCACTCGCGCTCGCCGATCCAGCGCCCGCGTGGCGTGTCGTACCAGGCGTCGTATTCCTCCAGGGTCATCGCGGCGGCCGGCCTCGCCTGGGTTCATCGGGCGATCGGTGCGCCGATCGGATACGTCCTGGAGATGCCCTCAGGCGCGCGCCCGTACCGCCAGGCTCTGCGTCGCGTGGCCGATGAGACCGGCCTCGTCGTAGAGCGCCGATTGCGCCAGGCCGCAGCCGTTGCCGCCGAGCGCGGTGCGCGCATCGAGGCAGATCCACTCGCCGACCGGGCGCCGCAGCAGGTTGATCGTGAGGTCGCAGTTGACGAAGCTGTGCGTCTTGAAGTCGAGTGCGGCGCTGATGCCGTTGCCCGAATCGGCCGCGATGGCGACGCGCTGGTAGGGGCTCGGCTCCTCGCCCTGCACGAGCGGGTGCTGCAGGCGGAACCAGACGCAGGCCGGACCGTTGAAGAAGCGGCCCGCGGCGAGGCGGTTCTCGACCAGGTCGGCGTAGCTCTGCTGCTTGCCGGCAAAGGGCATCGTGATGAGCACGGAGTCCTGCGGCGTCCGCGGGGCCGAAGGCAGCGGGTGGCCGGGCGTCCCGGGCGGCACCGGCTGCTCGACCTCGCGCTGCACGAGCGCGGTGAAGCGCGCCAGTTCCTTGTCCTGGGCGAGCAGCCGCGCCGAGTAATGGGCGGCGTTGCGGCCGACGTAGTCGGTCTGCAGTTCGACCCGCACCTCGCCCACCGGTACCGGCCGCAGCAGGTTGCCGGTCAGCCGGGCCAGGTGCGTGAGCCCTTGCGGGGCCGCGGCCTGCTCGATCGCGCGGCAGACGAGTGCCGTCGGCGGCCCCGCGTGCTGGTGCCCGGGATCCCAGGGGCCGCGGGTGAGGCCGCTGCCCAGCAAGCGGCCGTCGGGCAGCAGGGTGTAGGCGCTGGTGGCTGCGGTTTCGCTCATGCGCGATCGGCTCCGTCGGATCAATCGGGACTGGGGACCGGGGACTGGGTACGGGGGCAGTCTACGTGTTCGCGGATCGTGGCGCGCTGCCGAGGAGCGCTGCCGGGCCGCCGCATCCATCCCGGACTGCGGCGCAAGCGGATGAGGGATCGACCGCCGGGAGGCGCGGGACGAGGCGCAGGCCGGTACGACAATGCGCAACCGTCACGAGGTGCGCGCCGGCGCGGCCGGCCGCCCGATTCGACGAGATCGACGAGATCGACGAGAGGAAGCAAGCCTTGAAGAAGCAGATCGGCATGGTGGGCGTGGGCCTGATGGGTCACGGCATCGCGAGCAACCTGCTGCGGCACGGTCACGCGCTGACCGTGCTCGACCACCCCGGCAACCAGCCGCTGGACGCGCTCGTCGCGGCCGGCGCGCGGGTGGCGGCTTCGCTGCAGGCGGTCGCCGCCGACGCCGAGCTCGTGATCCTGTGCGTCACCGGCTCGCCGCAGGTCGAGGCCGTGGTGCTCGGCGACGGCGGGCTGCTCGCGCACCTGCGCCCGGGCACGGTGATCGTCGATTGCTCGACCGCGGTGCCGAAGTCGACCGGGCGTGTTGCAGCGGCCGTTGGCCGCGCCGGCGGGCGCTTTGCCGACGCGCCGATGACGCGCACGCCCAAGGAGGCCGCCGAGGGCCGACTGAACCTGCTGGTGGGCTGCGACGCCGCGCTGTTCGCCGAATTGCGCCCGTTGCTGGCCTGCTTCGCCGAGAACATCACGCACTGCGGCGAGGTCGGAGCCGGTCACCGGATGAAGCTGCTGCACAACTTCGTCTCGCTGGGCGGCGCGGCGCTGATCGCCGAGGCGGCGGCCTGCGCGCGGCGCGGCCGGGTCGCCCCCGCGGTCTTCGCCGAGGTGCTGGCCAAGGGCGGTGGCGGCGGCGTCGCGCTCGAGCGCATGCGGCCCTTCATCGAGCGCGGCGACGACAGCGCGCTGAAGTTCGCGCTCTCGAACGCCGTCAAGGACCTCGACTACTACGCGACGATGGCCGCCGACAGTGGCGCCGTGCAGGCGATCGCGCAGGCGGTGCTTGGCGACCTGCGGCTGGGCGTGCAGCAGCTCGGCGGTGATTGCTACGTGCCCGCGCTCGTCGACGCACTCGCGCGCGACTAAGCGGCCTCAGCGCGGCAAGCCGCCGGCGGCGCGCAGCCGTGCGGCCAGATCCAGTCGCGGCAGTCGTTCGACCTCGGCTGGCAGAGCCTCGCCCGCGTCCTGCGGTGGTGTCGGCGCGACGGGCTCGAACAGGGCTTCGAGCTCGGGCGGGATGAAGCGCGAGCGTGCGGCGTAGACGTGCCGGCCGCCCCAGGCGCGCTGCTCGCTCGGGTAGAAGCGCTGCGGCACGAGCAGGTGCAGCCGCTCTTGTGCGCGCGTCATCGCGACGTGCAGCAGCCGTCGCTCCTCGTCGATCTCCGCGCGGCTGCCGGTGGCCAGATCCGAGGGGATGCAGCCGTCGACGACGTTCAGCACGTGGACCGAATGCCATTCGCGCCCCTTGGCCGAATGGATGGTCGAGAGGATCAGGTAGTCCTCGTCGCGGCGCGGCACCCCGGCCTCGTCGCTGCTCGCCTCGGGGGGATCGAGCGCGAGATCGGTGAGGAACTGCTCGCGCTGGCGATGGCCGGCGGCGAGTTGCACGAGCTGCTGCAGATCGAGCGCGCGCACCGGCGCGTCGTCGCCGTAGAGGCGGGGAAGCTGCGCCTGCAGCCAGCGCATCGCGCGCTCGATCTGCGCCGGCCAGGGAGCGTCCTGCGGCAGCAGCGATGCGATCGCCGCGCGCAGGCCCGCCCAGTCCGCGGCAGCGCGCGGCGGCGGCTTCCAGGAAAGCAGCAGCTCGGCGGGGCTTTCGCTTGCGTCCATCGCGTCGAGCAGCTTCATCGCCGTCCCCGGGCCGATGCCCGCGGCCAGGCGCAGCACGCGAAAGCCGGCGAGGCGGCAGCGCAGGTTGTGCGTCCAGCGCAGCAGGCTCACCGCGTCCTTCACGTGCGCGGCCTCGAGGAAGCGCAGGCCGCCGAACTTGACGAAGGGAATGCGCCGCCGCATCAGCTCGAGCTCGAGCGCCGCGCTGTGCTGCGCGGTGCGAAAGAGCACCGCCTGGCGCACGAGCGGCGTGCCTTCCTCGCGCTGGCGCAGCACGGCGTCGGCGACCCAGCCCGCCTGCGCCGCTTCGTCGAGCACCTGCACGAGCTGCGGCCGCGCACTGGACGGCCGGTCGCTGTGAAGCGTCTTCGCGTAGCGCCGCCCGGCCTGCGCGATCACCGCGTTGGCCGCGGCCAGCAGCGGCTGCGTGCTGCGGTAGTTGCGCTCGAGCAGGAGCACTCGCGCCGGCGGCGAGAACTGAGCCGCGAAGCCGAGCAGGTTCTCGACGTCTGCGGCGCGAAAACCGTAGATCGCCTGCGCGTCGTCGCCGACGACGGTCAGCCCGCGGCCGTCGGGCTTGAGCTGCAGCAGGATCTGCGTCTGCAGCCGGTTCGTGTCCTGGTATTCGTCGACGAGCACATGGCTGAAGTGCCGGCCCATCGCGCGCGCGATCGCGGGTTCCTGCTGCGCCTGGTGCCAGTAGAGCAGCAGGTCGTCGTAGTCGAGCACGCGCTGGGCCTGCTTGGTGTCGGTGTAGCCGGCAAAGAGGCGGCGCAGCTCGTCCTCCCACGGCGCGCACCAGGGGTAATGCTGAGCCAGCAGTTCGGCCAGCGGCTGTCCGCTGTTGACTGCGCGCGAGAGGATCGCTGCCGCCGTGCGCGGCAGCGGGAAGCGCTGCCCGGCCTCGTGCAGGCCGAGCCTCGTTCGCACCAGCGCCATCAGCTCCTCGGCGTCGCTGCGGTCGACGACGCTGAAGTCCTCCGCCAGGCCGAGCGGTGCCGCGTGCTCGTGCAGCAGCCGTGCGCCCACCGAGTGGAAGGTGCCGCACCAGGGCAGCTCCGGCGCCGGCGTTCCAGGGCGAAGCCCGAGCGCCCGGTGCAGCGACTGCGCCGCGCGCCGCGCCATCTCGGCCGCTGCCCGCCGCGAGAAGGACAGCAGCAGGATGCGCCGCGGGTCAGCGCCCTGCAGCACGAGCCACGCCAGCCGGCTGGCGAGCATCGTCGTCTTGCCGGAGCCGGCGCCGGCGATCACCGCCAGCGGCGCGTCGCCATGCACGACGGCGGCGCGCTGCTCGGCGTTGAGGGCATCCAGCAGCGAGCCGTCCGGGAATTCGCAGGCCGTGGGGGAGGTGGCAGCAGGTGCGGTCACGTGCCCACTGTATAGGCAACCAGTGGACTTGTCGCCGAGCGCGCCACGGACCCGGCGGCTGCATTCCCGTCCGGCGGAGCCCGACATGCAGCCGGAAACATATCGATCGCGGCGTGCGAACTGCCTATCCTCGCGGTCCCGCGCCGAGCGCGCTGCTGATGCCGAGGTCTCGCGATGTTCCTCTTTCGTCGATCCGGAGCCCGCGGGCTGCTCGCCGCGATCGGTCTCGTCGCCGCGCCGCTGATGCTGGCGACTCCGGCGCCGGCTGCGGCGCAGACGGTCCGTTTGCACGCGGCCGGCAGCCTGCGCAGCGCGCTCGACGAGGTCGCACGCGAGTTCGAGCGGCGCGAGTCGCTTCGCGTCGAGAGCGTCTACGGCGCCTCCGGGCTGCTGCGCGACCGCATCGCCAAGGGCGAACCCGCCGAAGTCTTCGCGTCGGCGAACATGGCGCATCCGGCGGCGCTCGCTGCCGCCGGGAAGACGGTTGCACCGCTGCCCTTCACGCGCAACGTGCTGTGCGCGCTGACACGGCCCGAGGTCGGTGTCCAGACCGCCAACCTGCTCGACCGCCTGCTCGACCCGGCGGTGCGCGTGGGCACCTCGACGCCCAAGGCCGATCCTTCGGGCGACTACGCCTTCGAGCTCTTCAAGCGGGCCGATGCGCTGCGTCCCGGCGCGCGCCAGACGCTCGAAGCCAAGGCCCTCAAGCTCACCGGCGGACCGGATTCGCCGCCGCCGCCGCCCGACCGGAGCCAGTACGGCGACCTGATCGCGCGCAAGCAGGCCGACATCTTCCTCACCTACTGCACGAACACGCTGATCGCGCGGCGCGACTTCCCGGAGCTGGTCTCGGTGGCGATCGCGCCGGAGCTCTCGGTTGGCGCCGAATACGGGCTCACCGTCGTCCGCGGGAGCCCGGAGCCGGCCTGGCGCTTCGCCTGGTTCATCCTTTCCGACGATGGGCAGGCGATTCTCGGCCGGCACGGCTTCGGGTCGCTGCGCTGAGCGGGAATCGGAGCAGCCCACCGGTCGGATCCGCATCTCCCGGCGCCAACGGCTGAATCAACGA
>JAIXKR010000075.1 GCA_026932235.1 Burkholderiales bacterium | reverse complement strand
CACGCGGCGCTTCATGCCGCCGGAGAGCTGGCGCATGTTGGCGTCGGCCTTGTCGCCGAGGTCGAGCTCGTGCAACAGCTCGTCGATCCAGGCCTCGTTGCCGCGCACGCCGAAGTAACCGCTCTGGATGCGCAGCGTCTCGCGCACGCTGAAGAAGGGGTCGAAGACCAGTTCCTGCGGCACGATGCCGAGCCGGCGGCGTGCGGCGGCGTAGTCGCTGACGACGTCGTGGCCGTGCACGCTGACGCGGCCGCTGCTGGCGCGCGTGAGGCCCGCGAGCACCGAGATCAGCGTCGTCTTGCCGGCACCGTTGGGGCCGAGCAGCCCGAAGAACTCGCCTTCGCGGATGTCGAAGCTGACCCCGTCCAGCGCCCGCAGTGCGCCTTCGGCACTGCGATAGGTCTTGGCGACGTCGTCGAAACGGACGGCGATGGCGGTAGACATGAAGCCGGGGATTCTAGGAAGCGCCGTGCGACGCTGCCGATGACAGAATGAATGCCCTTGCCCTCGATGCCATGCCGCCGCCGAAGAAGCCCCGCCGTACCGCCGAGCGCATCCTCGAGGTGACGCTCGCGCTCTTCAACCGCTTCGGCGAGCCCAACGTCAGCACGACGCTGATCTCGGCCGAGCTGCGCATCAGCCCGGGCAACCTGTACTACCACTATCCGGCCAAGGACGAACTCATCAACGCGCTCGTCGACCGCCATGAGCGCGCGCTCGGGCAGATCCTGCCCGCGGCTGAGGAAGTGCGCGACGTCGAGGACGCCTGGCTGTTCCTGCACCTGCTGTTCGAGCGCACCTGGGAGTACCGCTTCCTCTACCGCGACCTGAACGATCTGCTGAGCAAGAACCGCCACCTCGAGACGCGCATGGCGGCGATGCTCGGTGCGCGCGAGCAGGCCTTTGCGGGGCTCGTCGGCGGCCTGCGCCGAGCCGACGTGCTGCGGGCCGACGACGCGGACACGGCGCCGCTGGCCACCGCGATGCTGGTGCTCGCGACCTACTGGCTGAGCTACGAGTACGTGCGTGATCCGCGGCGTGCGCTCGAGCCCGGACGGGAGGCGCAGGCCCTGCAGCGCGGCGCCTGGCATGTGCTGGGCCTGCTGCTGCCCTATCTCGAGCCCGCCTCGCGCGGCCACCTGCGGGGGCTCGCCGAGGCTTACCGCGAAGCCGCTTGAGCGCGTGCGGCGGCGGGTGCTGGAGATGCAGGATTGACGGCTTGGCATCGCTGCCGTCAGGATGAGCCCGGACGCCACGCCCGCAGGAGCCCGAGCATGTACCACCGCATCCTCGTCGTCGTCGCCGACCATCCCTCGAGCCAGGTTGCGATCGCGCATGGCCTGGGCCTTGCAAGGGCGCTCGGCGCCGAGCTCCTGTTCGCGCACGCGCTGCACAGCTATCCGCTGGCCGTCGCCGATGTCGCGCCCGTGGTGACGATCGCGCCCGACGAGTTCGCGCGCCAGGCCGCGGAGCTCGGTGCACGGCTGCTGAAGGAGGCGCGCGAGCAGGCGCTCGGCGCGGGCGTCAAGGCGAGCGCGCTGGTGCTCGACGCGGTCAACGGCGTCAGCGGTCTGGCGACGCTGGCGCGCGAGCACGGCTGCGACCTCATCATCGTCGGCTCCGAAGGCGGCAACGCGCTCGTGCGGCTGCTCACGGGAAGCGCGGTTTCGGGCCTCATCACCCGCGCCGACGTGCCGGTGATGGTCTGCCACGCGCGCGACGCGCCGCCGCCGACCTGAGCGCCGCGCCCGACCGCCGGCCGTGCAGGCGCCGGCTCAACGCCCGTCGGCGAAGACCTCGGTGTCGACGTCGGCCTGCGCGGCCGCGCTGTAGCGCGGGCCGACGACGCGGGCGTGGTCGATCATGGTGTCCAGCCGGCGCAGATGATCGGCGCTCGGTCGCACGCGCAGCGCGCCCATGTTCTCTTCGAGGTGCGCGGGGTTCGTCGTGCCGGGGATGGCGATGACGTGCTCGCCCTGCGCCAACACCCAGGCCAGCGCCAGTTGCCCGGGCGTGCAGCCGATCTCTTCGGCCAGGGCCACGTAAGGCGGCAGCAGTTCGAGGTTCGCCGCGTATGCCGCGGGCGCGAAGCGCGGCATGCCGCGGCGGATGTCGTTCTCGGGCAGCCGCGACACGTCGTGCAGCGTGTTCGTGAGGAAGGCGCGCGCCAGCGGGCTGAAGGCGACGAACGCGGCGCCCAGCTCGCGGCACGCGGCGAGGACCGCGATCTCGGGGTTGCGCGTCCAGAGCGAATACTCGGTCTGCACCGCGGCGATCGGGTGCACCGCGTGTGCGCGGCGCAGCGTCGCCGCCGACACCTCGGACAAGCCGAGCGCCCCCAGCTTGCCCGCCTGCACCAGGCGCCCGAGCTCGCCGACCGATTCCTCGATCGGAACCGTCTTGTCCCAGCGGTGCAGGTAGTACAGATCGATGCGCTCGGACCGCAGCCGCGCGAGGCTCTCGTCGACGTGGCGGCGCAGCGCCTCGGGGCGGCCGTCGATGACGCGCTTCTTCGTGCCGTCGGCCTGCGGCTGCATCACCAGGCCGCCCTTGCTGCACAGCGTGATGCGCTGGCGCGCGGGTGCGAGCACGCGGCCGACGAGTTCCTCGTTGGCACCGCCGCCGTAGAGCGCGGCGCTGTCGAAGCAGTCCACGCCCAGCTCCAGCGCGCGGCGCAGCAAGGCCTCGGCCTGCGCGGGCGCGGGCGGCGTGCCGTAGGCGTGGCTCAGGTTCATGCAGCCCAGGCCGATCGGCTTGACCTCGCGTCCGGCCAGCGTGCGCGTCTTCATGGCGCTACCGGATGCGGTCCCGCCGCGTCCGGCGGCGGCTGGTCGAAGAAGTGCAGCGCGACCAGAAGCGCCAGCGTCGCCGGCATCAGTGCCATCGGGTGGACGACGCCGGCGACCGCCGGCACCACCATCATGAACAGGCGCAGCGACCAGCTGTAAAGCGTTCCGGCGCGCTGCACCCAGTGCGCGGCGACGGGGTTGAAGCGCTGGCGCTCGGGGCTGGCGATCGGCATCGAGACGATCATCGTCGTGTGGCCGAAGAAGCGCATCGACATCGCCGCGCAGGTGTAGCTGGCGAACAGCAGCACGACGACCAGGGTGCCGAGCACGACGTGCAGCGGCCCGAGGCCGCTCTGCGGCCAGTGCGAGAGCCCGGCGTAGATCGACGCGCCGCCGATGGTGAGCGCGGCCATCAGCGCCAGCGCCGCGGTGGAGGCCGCGACCGTTGCCGCCATCAGCGTGTTGCGCAGCGCCTGCACGGCGACGACCTCGAAGCCCGCCTGCGTCGCGACGGCCTGCGCCCACGCCTCGCGCATGCGCGCGTTGATGAAGCGCGCCTGGCGCAGCGACTGGCGGCGCCCGGCGACGTGCGCGTAGTACTCGTAGGCGGCGACGACGGCGACGCTGGCCGCGAGGCTGCCCCATTCGAGCCAGGGGCTCATCGCCGTGTCATCGCCGCCGCCTCGTCAAGCCCCGAGCTGCTGCTCGAGCGCGTGCAGCACCTCGTAGCAGGGCAGCACCTGGGCGACGCTGGCGTTGGGTTCGCGGCCCTCGCGGATGGCGGCGAAGAACTCGCGGTCCTGCAGTTCGATGCCGTTCATCGACACGTCGACCTGGGAGACGTCGATCTTCTCCTCCTTGCCATTGAAGAGGTCGTCGTAGCGCGCGATGTAGGTGCCGGTGTCGCCGATGTAGCGGAAGAAGGTGCCCAGCGGCCCCTCGTTGTTGAACGACAGCGAGAGCGTGCAGATGGCGCCGCTGGCGGCCTGCAGCTGGATGCTCATGTCCATCGCGATGCCGAGAGCGGGGTGGATCGGCCCCTGCAGCGCGTTCGCCTTGACGATGGGCGAGCGCGTCTGGTAGGCGAAGAGGTCGACCGTGTGCGCGGCGTGGTGCCACAGCAGGTGGTCGGTCCAGCTGCGCGGCTGGCCCAGCGCATTCATGTTCGTGCGACGGAAGAAGTAGGTCTGCACGTCCATCTGCTGGATCGCGAATTCGCCTGCGACGACGCGCTTGTGCACCCACTGGTGGCTGGGGTTGAAGCGCCGCGTGTGGCCGCACATCGCGACCTTGCCCGTCTCCTTGGCGCGCTGCACCACGGCCTGACCGTCGGCCAGCGCGTCGCACAGCGGGATCTCCACCTGCACGTGCTTGCCCGCCTCGAGGCACTGCAGCGTCTGCGCCGCGTGCAGCTGCGTCGGCGTGGCGAGGATCACCGCGTCGAGCTGCGCGATCGCGAGGCTCTCGGCCAGATCGGTGCAGGCGTGGGCGATGCCGTACTTCGCGGCCACCTCCTGCGTCTTGTCGAGTTCGCGGCCGACGACCGAGATCACCTCGACGTCGGGGATGAGCTTGATCGCGTCCAGGTGCTTCTGGCCGAAGGCGCCGGCACCGGCGAGGGCAACATGGATCGTCATGCGTCTTCCAGGATGAGGTGGCCGACGGCGGTGTTGCTCGCCGGCACGTGGTAGAAGCGATGCGCCACGCGCGGTGCGGCGCCGCCGGCGACGTCGGCCATCGCGCCGCGCGCGATCAGCCACATCACGAGCTCGATGCCTTCGCTGCCGGCCTCGCGCACGTAGTCGATGTGCGGCATCTGCGACAGCTGCGCCGGATCGGCGATGAGGCGGTCGAGGAAGGCGTTGTCCCACTCGCGGTTGATGAGCCCGGCGCGCGCGCCCTGAAGCTGGTGGCTCATGCCGCCGGTGCCCCAGATCTGCACCTTCAGCGGCTCGTCGTAGGACTCGACGGCGCGGCGGATGGCCTGCCCGAGCGCAAAGCAGCGCCGCCCCGAGGGCACCGGGTACTGCACGACGTTGACCGCGAAAGGAATCACCGGGCAGGGCCATTCGCTCACCTGCCCGCACACCAGCGACAGCGGCACCGTGAGGCCGTGGTCGACGTCCATCTTGTTGACGATGGTGAGGTCGAAGTCGTCCTGGATCACGCTTTGCGCGATGTGGCTGGCGAGCTCGGGGTGGCCCTTGACGACGGGCACCGGCCGCGGGCCCCAGCCTTCGTCGGCGGGCTTGAACTCGGCCGCGGTGCCGATGGCGAAGGTCGGAATCAGCTCCAGGCTGAAGGCGGTGGCGTGGTCGTTGTAGACGAGGAAGATGACGTCGGGCCTGTTCTCCTTCATCCACGTCTTGGAGAACTCGTAGCCCGCGAAGACCTTCTGCCAGTAGGGCTCGCCGGTCTTGCCCAGGTCCAGCGCGGCGCCGATGGCCGGCACGTGGCTGGTGTAGACGGAGGCGGTGATGCGCGCCATCTCAAGCCCTCCCGCTCTTGGCCGCGGCGGCGGCCGCGCCCTGCGGCTGGTGCTGCGGCTGCGCGCTGCCGTCCTCGCCGAGGAAGCGGTTGCCGGCGATCGAGCGCCCGCCGGCCACCATCATCTCGCGGTACTCGTCCTCGCTCATGCCGGTCATGCTGCCGGCCATCTGCTGGAAGCTCTTGCCGTCGGTGGCGCCGATGCGCGCCAGGAAGTAGATGTTGCCGCCGGCGGCGATGCAGCGGTTCAGGTCGCGCGCCAGCACCGCCTGCTTCTGCTCCTCGGTCATCGGCCACTCGTCCAGGTAGGCACGCTCGTCGGCCTTGAAGCGCGCGCGGTTCTCGGCCTTCATCAGGCTGACGCAGAACTGGTTCAGCCAGTAGCCCTTGCGGGACTGCTCGGCGTCGAAGATGGTGGTGCCCGGGATGTCGGTGTAGGGCTTGTGCAGGGCCATGCTGGCCTCCTGTTCAGAAAGAGCAGACGAAACTGCGGGCGTCGTTGACATCGCCGCCGAGATACTTGGGCCAGAACGGCCATTCGCAGAGCGGGCGACTGCGGATGATGGCGAACGGTGGACTCGACCGCTGCTCGACCACCTCGTCCGGAAGCAGTCGTCTCCCGGTCTCGGTCCATTCGGCCAGCGCGTCGAGGAAGTCCACCCGTGCCGGCGCCCCACCACCCATGTGATCGACGCCGGGTGCCGTGTAGAGCCTCATGAACTCGTCCGGTTGACGTGGGCCGAGTCTCTGCTGCACGGCCCTCAAGTACTGAGCTCCCGCGAACGGGCTCTGCGCGTAGTCGCTCATGTACTCGAGGATGATCAGCTTTCCGCCCAGGCGCTGGAAGGTGCTCAGGTCGGGCGAGGTGGCATCCATCAGCGCGGAGACCTCGGCCACGCGGGTCGCGACGCGCTCGGGTGTGATCTGGCGTGGATCGGCGTTCGGATCGCGCGCGAAAAAATGCTGCAGCGCCCCGCTGCCGAAGATCCAGGCGATGCCATTGTCCGGCGTCGGCGGCAGCGAAGGTGCTGCGCGCCCGCTCCACCAGGCAAGCCATCCACCGCCTGGCCCGGCGGGGGGGGCCGCCTCACCGCCGATGCTCCAGCCGGGGTACTCGGAGAAGCCGTTCGCCAGCGCATAGGGGAAGCGATAGGGTGAGCGCAGGGTCTGCACTGCCTTGATCTGGGCTTCGCTCAGGCAGTCCGTCCCGGCGGCCCCTGGCGCGCAACGCAGCGAGGCGGGGTCGAAGCGCTTCAGGCATCCGACAGGGTCGCTGACCACGCCGTCGGCGAGGCCGTCGGCGGCGTCGCATGCGGCGAGCGTCCTCTCCTGAACCAGGTTGACCTGCGCGGGCGCGATCCAGCCCTCGTTCATCAGCGACATGCCGTTGCGCACGCCCGCGAACTGCAGGCCCGTCCAGTTGATGACGGGAACGCGGCTGAAGATGCCGTTGAAAGCCTGCGGGTAGCGCTGTGCCATCATGAGGCCCTCGCGCCCGCCTTCGCTGCTGCCGAAGAAGTAGAACTTGCTCGGGGCACGACCGTAGGCTGCCTTCATCAGCTCGAGCGAGACGTTGCGCACTTTGGGATACGCGGCGTGCGCGAAGTTGGCGAGCATCTCGTCGTTGAGGGCGAAGCGCATCGGCGACTCGCCGGGCCGGCTCGAGTGCCCCGAGTCCGTACCCACGGTGACATAGCCCTTGGCAAGCGGCGAGGCGCTGTCGAAACGCTGCGCCGGGAGCAGGCCAAGGCCATCGACGAGCGTACCGTTGAAGCCGCCGCCACCGTACTGCAGCGAGCGCCCGTTCCAGTTCGCGGGAAGGTTGACCTGAAAGCGGATCGGATCGGCCTTTGGGTCGACCGGCGCGATGCTGCCGATGACCTGGCAATGCGCCGGCGTGGCCGGCCGGATCGTGTACTCCGGCGTCGGTCCACGCCCGTCCGTCGACAGCGGCGTGGCCGGCTTCCAGGCGGCGCTCTCGATGCGCGCCTTGCCGCTGGCAAGGCCAGGCCAGACGATGCGCTCGGCGTCGATCGTGTAGCCCTCGAAGGACTTGCATCCGGCCTGCAGGTCGGCGCCTGCAGCAAGACGAGGGCTTGTCGTGCCGCAGCCGGACAAGGCCAGGGCCAGGACGGGAAGGAGGAGTGAGGCGAAGGTCAGCTTCATCGAACTTCGTCGGGCCAGTAGAGACGCATCGGATTGTCGACCAGCAGCTTGCGCTGCAGTTCGGGGGTGGGAGCGATGTGGGGGATGAAGTCGACCAGCAGGCCGTCGTCGGGCATGTGGTCCTTCAGGTTGGGATGCGGCCAGTCGGTGCCCCAGAGCACGCGCTCGGGGAAGGATTCGACGACCTTGCGCGCGAAGGGCACGACGTCGCGGTAGGCGGCCTGCTCGCCGTGCAAGGCCGGTGGGCCGCTGTGGCTCAGGCGCTCGGGGCAGCTGACCTTGCTCCACACGTTCTCGTGCTCGCGCATGAACTTCAGGAAGAGCGCGAACTCGGGGCCGTCCAGGGGCTGGCGCACGTCGGGGCGGCCCATGTGGTCGACGACGACGGTGGTCGGCAGCGCGGTGAAGAAGTCCCACAGCTCGGGCAGGTCCTGGGCCTCGAAGTAGATGACGACGTGCCAGCCCAGCGCCTTGATGCGCGCGGCGATCTCGAGCAGTTCGTCCTTGGGCGTGAAGTCGACCAGGCGCTTGACGAAGTTGAAGCGCACGCCGCGCACGCCGGCCTCGTGCAGGCTGTGCAGCTCGGCGTCGCTGACGCTGCGCCGGACCGTGGCCACGCCGCGCGCGCGGCCCTGGCTGGCGCGGCAGGCGTCGACCAGGGCCCGGTTGTCGGCGCCGTGGCAGGTGGCCTGCACGATGACGTTGCGCGCAAAGCCCAGGTGGTCGCGCAGCGCGAAGAGCTGCGCCTTGCTCGCGTCGCAAGGCGTGTACTTGCGCTCGGGGGCGAATGGAAACTCGGCGCCGGGGCCGAAGACGTGGCAGTGCGCGTCCACGCTGCCCGGCGGCAGGCGAAAGCGCGGCGTGCTCGGGCCGGCGTACCAGTCCAGCCAGCCGGGGGTCTTCTCGAAGCTCATCGCTCAGCCGTCCTTTCTCGTCGTCGCATCCAGGTTCGCTGCGGGCCGGCCGTCGGCCGCCAGCAGGCGATCGGCCTCGGTGCGCCAGTCGCTGCTGCGCGCAAAGCCCGGGCTGCCGCGCACGCCGAAGGCGCCGGCGTCGGCGAGGTCGGCGACCCAGGCCCGGCGCGCAGGCCTGCGCCACCGGCACGGCCTGATTCGCGGTCACCGGCGGAGATCACCAGCTCGGCGTCGAGCATGGGCTCGCCCTGTTCGCCCTGCAGCGCGAGGTCGAAGGCGCACAGCGCATGATCCTGCGCGCGCAGATCCTCGGCCAGGATGCGGCCGACCTCGCCGTAGCCGATGAGCGTGATGCGCATGCTCGGTCGCGGGCGCTGCCGTCTTCAGTCGATGTAGCGCAGGCCGGCCTTGGCCAGCGGTTCGCGCATCTGGTACATGTCCAGGCCGAGCACGCCGCTGGCGAGCTTGGCGCGCTTCTCGCCTTCCAGCGCCTCGCGTCGCGTGGCGGCCTCGAGCGTCTTGCCGGCCAGCGCGCGCGGCACGCAGACGACGCCGTCGTCGTCGGCGACGATGACATCGCCGGGCGTCACCCAGGCGCCGGCACAGACCACGGGGATGTTGACCGAGCCGAGCGTGGCCTTGATCGTGCCCTTGGCGCTGATGGCCTTGCTCCAGACCGGGAAGCCCATCTCGTGCAGCGTCTTCACGTCGCGCACGCCGGCGTCGATGACCAGGGCGCGCGCACCGCGGGCCTGGAAGCTGGTGGCCAGCAGGTCGCCGAAGTAGCCGTCGCTGCACTCGGCGGTGACGGCGGCGACGACGATGTCGCCGGGGCGGATCTGCTCGGCGACGACGTGCATCATCCAGTTGTCGCCCGGATGCAGCAGCACGGTGACGGCGGTGCCCGAGACCTGCGCGCCGGCGTAGATCGGGCGCATGTAGGGCTTCATCAGGCCGACCCGGCCCATGGCCTCGTGCACGGTGGCGCTGCCCAGGCGCGCCAGTGCGTCGGCGGTGGCGGCGTCGGTGCGCTCGATGTTGCGGTAGACGACTCCGAGTTCGAACATCTCACTTCCCCTTCTTCTTCAGCGCGGCGTCCAGGCGCGGGTAGACGCGTCGCGCGTTGCCTTCGTAGATGGCGTGCTTCTGCGCCGGCGTGAGCTGGGTGCTGGCCTCGATGTAGCGCTTGGTGTCGTCGTAGTTGAAGCCGGTCTCGGGGTCGACGCCGCGCACGGCGCCGATCATCTCGCTGGCGAAGAGGATGTTCTCGACCGGCACCACCTTGGTCAGCAGGTCGATGCCCGGCTGGTGGTAGACGCAGGTGTCGAAGAAGACGTTGTTCAGCAGATGCTCCTGCAGCAGCGGCTTCTTCAGCTCCTGCGCCAGGCCGCGGTAGCGCCCCCAGTGGTAGGGCGCGGCGCCGCCGCCGTGCGGGATGATGAACTTCAGCGTCGGGAAGTCCTTGAACAGGTCGCCCTGGATGAGCTGCATGAAGGCCGTGGTGTCGGCGTTGATGTAGTGCGCGCCGGTGGTGTGAAAGCAGGCGTTGCAGCTGGTGCTGACGTGGATCATGGCCGGGATCTCGTACTCGACCAGCTTCTCGTAGATCGGGTACCAGTGGCGGTCGGTGAGCGGCGGCTCCTTCCAGTGGCCGCCGGAGGGGTCGGGGTTGAGGTTGACGGCGACGTTGCCGTACTGCTCGACGCACTTCACCAGCTCCGGGATGCAGGTCCTGGGGTCCACGCCCGGGCTCTGCGGCAGCATGGCCGCGGGGACGAAGTGATCCGGAAAGAGCCGGCTGACGCGGAAGCAGAGCTCGTTGCAGATCGCCGCCCAGGTGCTGCTGACCTCGAAGTCGCCGATGTGGTGCGCCATGAAGCTGGCGCGCGGGCTGAAGACGGTGAGGTCCGAGCCGCGCGCGCGCATCAGCTTGAGCTGGTTGTTCTCGATCGTCTCGCGGATGTCGTCGTCGCTGATCTTCAGGTCCGCGACGCGCGGGCGCTTGCCCGGGTCGCCGATGCCGGCGATCTGCGCGTCGCGCCAGTGGCCCAGTGCCGCGGGCGCCGTCGTGTAGTGGCCGTGGATGTCGATGATCATGGGCGCGCTCTCCTTGGGCCGGCATTGTTGGCCGATCCCGACTTCGCATCAATGCGATAACGGGACTAGCAGCTATAGCATCCCGGCATGGATCTGAAGCAGCTCGAATACTTCGTGCACGTCGCCGAGATGGGCAGCTTCACGCGCGCCTCGGCCTTCCTGCAGATCGCGCAGCCCGCGCTCTCGCGCCAGGTGCGTGCGCTCGAGGTCGAGCTGCGCCAGACGCTGCTGCAGCGCAACGGCCGCGGCGTCACGCCCACCGAGGGCGGTAAGCGGCTGCTGGCGCACGCGCGCGGCATCCTGCAGCAGGTGCAGCGCGCGCGCGACGACCTCGAGGACCAGCGCGGCGCCGCCAGCGGGCGCCTCGCGATCGCGCTGCCGCCCAGCGTCAGCCGCACGCTCACCGGCCCCTTGGTGCAGGCCTTCAGGGCGCAGTTGCCGCACGCGAGCCTGTCGATCGTCGAAGGCTTGTCGGCCTACGCGCTCGAATGGCTGGTGATCGGTCGCGTCGATGCCGCCCTGGCCTACAACGTCACGCCCGCGCCCGCGATCGAGCTGCAGCCGCTGCGGGACGAGCCGCTCTTCCTGGTCTCGGCGCGCGCACCGGGGGAGCGCCGCCGGGGTACGGCGGTTGCGCTGGCGACGCTGGCCGAGCAGTCGCTCGTGATCCCGAGCCGTCCGCACGCGATGCGCATGCTGCTCGAGGCGGCGCTGGCCACCGAAGGCCGACGCGCCCGCGTCGCGCTCGAGATCGACAGCGTGCCGGCGATCCTCGACCTCGTGCAACAGGGGGGCGCGCATGCGCTGCTGACCGAGAACGCGATCCGCGGCAGCGGCCAGCCAGAAGCGTTCACGCTGCGGCCGTTGAAGCCGCCGCTGGTGGCGACGCTCTGGCTCGCGACCTCGGCGCAGCGACCGCGCGGACCGCTGCTCGAGCGCGGCGCGGCGATCGTGCAGGAATTGCTGCGGTCGGCTCCGGCTTGAGCCGCTCGTGAGCGCGCCGCCGGGGCCTCAACGGCTGCGCAGCGGCGCGCTCGCCGGTGCGGGCAGGGCGCCGCGGCCGAGGATGGTGAAGCTGCTGTCGGTGCCGGCGTCGCAGATGTCGGGCCGCAGGAGCCCGAAGTCGACCGGCTGCGCGATCAGCGCGGCCAGACTGCCCGAGAGGTTGAGCTCGGGCTGTGTCACGTCCAGGCGCCCCGCGACACCGTCCGGCGCGGCAGCCTGGATGACGTTGTGGCCCGGCGCGTCGGGGCGGAAGTCGGCGATGCGCTGGCCGCCGACGAAGACGTGGTTGCCGTCGGGCACGAGCCGCGCGGCGTCGATCGTCACCGTGCCGCCGCTGGCGCGTGCGGCCGCGGTGTTGGCCTGCACGAAGCCCGAGGCCAGCGCCAGCGCCGGCGTCGTGATGCGGATGTCGCCGCCGTCGCCGCCGTCGCGCGCGAGCACCGAGGTCGTCACCAGGCTGTTGCGCAGCACCAGCGCGCCGCCGGCGTCGATCGTGATCGGGCCGCCGCGGCCGCTGGCCGCCGAGGTGTGCAGGCCGGCGCCGGAGAGGCCGATGGCGCCCGTGCTCGCCAGCTCGATCGCGCCGGCATCGGCGGCGGCGCCGGCCGCGGCGGTGATCTCCGCGCCATCGAGCACGATGCGCCCACCCTGCACGCGGATGCGCGAGTCGCCCTGTGCGGCCGCGGGCGTGTGCGCGTCGTTGGCGATGCTCAGGAGCGCGTCGGTGCCGAGCACGATCTCGCCGTCGGCGACGAGCGTGATGCGCCCGGCGCGGCCGGAGGAATCGGGCAGCGCGCGGCCGGCGATGCGGCTGCGCTGGCCGCCGGCGGGGTCGCTGCCCTCGGCCGTGAAGCGGGCGGTGCGGATCTCGATGTCGCCCGAGGCGCCGGCGCCGCCGCTGTTGGCGACGATGTAGCCGCCCTGGCGCAGCTCGACGCTCCCGCTGGACTGGATGCTGATGCGCCCGGCGTCGCCCTGGTCGGCCGCCACCGAGACCAGGCCGCCCGCGCCCGAGAGCAGCACGCGCGCGGCGCGCACCTCGAGGCTGCCGCCCTGGCCCGCGGCAATCGTGCTCGTCGACACCATGCCTTCGTTCAGCACCTGCAGCTCGCCGACCTCGATCCGCAGGCTGCCGGCGTTGCCGCTGCCCTGGGTGTCGGCGAAGATGCCGGTGGCGGTGCCTGGGTTCGCACCGCCGTCGATGCGCAGCGTGTCGGCGGCGACGCGCAGCGGCTGGCCGTCGCGCGCCGATGCCGTCGAGGTGGCGATGGCGCCGCCTTCCAGGATGTCGATGCGCGCGGCCTGCACGTCGACTTCGGCGCCTGCGCCGCTGAAGAGGGCATCCCCGGCGATGGCGGTGATGCCCTGGCCGCCGCCGCGGCCGTCGATGAGCAGCGTGCCTGCGCGCACCTTCACGAGGCCGGGGTTGCCGCTGCCGAAGGTGCCGGCGGCGACCGTGGCGCCGCTCTGCAGTGCGAGTTCGTCCTGCACCTGCAGCTCGATGCGGCCGGCGTCGCCGCCGGTTCCGTAGGCGTAGGAGTCGATGCTGGTGGACTGGCCGCGGCCCTCGATGCGCAGCTGCCTTGCGTTGACGGCGATGCTCCCGGCCGAGCCGAGTGCGTGGTTGGTCGAAGTCGAGATGCGCGCGCCGTCCCGCAGCGAGAGCGCATCGGCGTCGACCGTGATCGCGCCGCCGCGTCCGGCGCCGAGCGCATTGGCGTAGATGCCGGTGACGTCGCCGCTGCCGCCCTGCATCTCGATGCGCGGGCTGGCGATGTGGACGCTGCCGGCGTCGACGCCGCCGAGCGTGGCGCCGAAGACCTGTCCGCCATCGCGCAGCGCGAGCTGTTCGCCGGCCCGCACCTCGACGGCGGCGGCCGGGCCGTCACCGGTGGAAAGGCTGTTGATCGTCGTCGCCACGCCCTGGCCGTCGAGCGCGATGCGCCGCGCCTGCACGGAGACCACGCCCGGCACGGCGCCGCTGCGGTTGGACGAGCCGATGCTCGCGCCGTCGAACATCTCGATCGTCTCGGCGACGCGCAGCGTCACGGCTCCCGGCGGTCCGGCCTGTCCCATCGAGAGAAGCGAGGTCGGCCCCGCCGCGCCGCGGCCCGACAGCATCAACGAACCTGCGTTCACCTGCAGCGGCCCGGCCATGCCGTCGGCCACCGCGTAGCTCGCCAGGTTGGCCCCCTCGGCCAGCACCAGGGCCGCGGCGACGTCGACCTGCAGCCCCGAGCCGGTGGCGCTGCCGTAGTTCCAGGCCGACGCCATCGCCCCCTGGGCGGCCGCCATCTGTCCCGCTTCGAGGTGCAACAGCGCGCCGGGGCCGACGCCGCTGGCGGACAGTTCGGCGCCCGCCCCGAGGACGAGCGCCCCGGTGGTGTGCAGGTGCAGCGGCGCGGCGAGCGTGGCGATCTGCGCGCGCTCGACCTGCATCGTGCCGCCGGCCAGCGTGAGCGCCGCGCCCAGGCCTGGCTGCAGCGCGGCGTCGCGCACCGAGAGCAGCCCCGCCGCCGGCGCGGCGAGGAAGCCGAAGGCCTCGGGCGCGGCCACGCTCAGGCTGCTGGCGCTGCTCGCGTCGGCGTCGAGGCGGCTGCCGTCGGCGAAGCGGATCGTGCTCGCCGCCCCCAGGTGCAGCCCGGCCGGAACGTCGAAGCTCGCGCCCGCGCCGACGAGCACGCCGCTCGGGTTGAGGAGCCAGAAGTCGGGGCTGGCGCCGCCCGCGGCCTGCAGCTGCAGCGGGCCTTCGAGCACGCTGGCCTGCCCGCCGGTGACGCGCGCGATGACGTGGCGCAGCCCCGCGTCCTGCGTCGTGAAGGTCGCGGCCTCGCCCCTGGCGATGCCGAAGCGCGCGAAGCTGTGCAGCAGGTTGGCGCCGCGCACGGTGCCCAGCGACTGCGGCACCGTGAAGCGGCCCGAGAGCGTCTGCACCGCGCCGGCGCTGCCGTCGGTCGTCGCCGCGGCCCGCGTCGGCCCGGGTGCCGCCAGCAACAGGATCAGCAGGGCCGGGCCCGTGAGCGCGGCCAGGGCGGTGCGCGCGATTCGCGTCGGCCGCACAGGCGGAGTCCTCATTGCCAGTCTCCGATCAGGACGAATGGTGCCCAGTGGAAGGGGTGGCTGCGCTCGCGCTGCTGCAGCAGCGCGAGCTGCGCCTGGCGCAAGGCCTGCACGCGCGCCAGCTCGCCGCGCGCCAGACGCTGGTAGAAGCCGTCCATCACCAGGCGCGCGGACTCGTCGGCCACCGGCCACAGCGTGCCCAGCGCGCTGCGCGCGCGCGCCTTGAGCGCGCTGCCGCTCATGCCCAGCGGCGCGCGGTCGTCGCCCTCGGCAGTCTGGCAGGCCGAGAGCGTGAGCAGTTCGATCCCCTGGCCGTGCGGCCGGCTGCTGCGCAGCAGCGCCTGCAGGCCGTCGAGCGTGAGCAGCTCGTCGTAGGTCATGATGAAGGTCGAATCGATGTCGTGCCCGAACAGCCCGTGCGAGGCGATGTGCACCACCGGATAGGCCTCGCCGCGCAACTGCTGCTGCAGCGCGTCCAGCGTGAAGGCCTCGTCCAGCAGCACCTTGCCCGGCAGCATGGCCGACAGCGACTCGATCTCCGCCTTCACGCCGGGCAGCGCCAGCGCTTCGCGCAGCGCGCTGCGCTCGCGCGCGTCCAGCGGCGCGCTGCGCGCGGCGGCGGCGCCCGGTCGGCGCGTCGGGTCCTGCGGTTCGAGCACGGCGTCGACGACGTCCGGTGGCAGCTTGTCGACCACCGGCCCCGGGTCGCTGAGGCCGGCGAGCAGCGCGCGCAGCGGGCGGCGCTCGCTGCGCGGCGGCGCCGTCAGGCTGAGCGCCGGCACCGTGGCCACCGCCAGGCGCTGCAGCAGCCAGCCGCGTCCGTCGTGCAGCGCGGCCAGCGGCAGCAGGCGCAGCACGCCGTCGGGGACGACGACCAGGGTGTCGATGCGCGCCTGGGACAGCAGCGGCTCCAGCGGCGCGACGAGGACGCGGTAGAGCGCCTGCGCGCGCGCCATGAGCGGCTCGCCGTCGCGCAGCGCGGCGACGAAGGCCAGCACCTCGTCTCGCAGGCGCTCGTCGCCGATGGGCACGCGGCGGCGCTCGAGCCCGGCTTGCGTCTCGAGCAGCAGTTCGAGGCGGTCGGGCAGCAGGATCGGGTAGTAGATCGCGGTGCCGGCCGGCGGCGGCGCCGCGACGCGGCGCGCCGCGGCCTCGACGCTGCAGCGGTCGCGCAGGTAGTCGGCGAGCTCGGTCTGCTTGATCAGCTCGACCGTGTCGCGCGCCTGCCGCAGCAGCGGCTGCTGTTCGGTCGCCGGCATCGCGTCGGCGCGGCGCAGCAACTGGTCGGTGAGGCCGAGGTAGAGCGGCGCCAGCGTCTCGCGGAAGGACGAGCGCCCGTCGCGATAGCGCACCGGGATGTCGCTGCGCACCGCCTGCGCGTGCTCGACCGCGCGCCGGTACGCCGCCAGCGCGCGCGCGGCGTCACCGCTGGCCGCGCTCAGACGCCCGGCGCGGCCTTCGAGCGTCATCAGGCGCTCGCGCGCGTCGACGCGCCGCGCCTGCGCGATGCCTTGCTCGACCAGCGCCAGCGCCTGCTCCGGGCGCTGCTGCGCTTCGTAGAGTGCGGCAAGACCCTCGAGCGCCTCGGCGGCCAGGCGCGGGTCGCCTGCGGCCAGCGCCTGCGTGCGCCCGAGCTCGAGCGCGCGCCAGGCCAGCGCCGCTGCGGCGTCGCTGGCCCGCGCATCGCCCAACTCCTGCGCCTGCGCCGCAAGGTTCAGCGCCAGGCGCGCGCGAGCCGGCGGCGCGGGCAGCGCCGCGACGCGCGGCAAGGTCTCCTGTAACGCGAGCAGGCGCTCGGCCTCGGGCTGCAGGCGCAGCGCGTTGAGCCGGGCGCGCAAGCCGAGTTCGGCGTCGTCCGCGACGAGGGCGGCAGCGGCGGCCCAGTGCGTCGCCGCCTGTGCGCCCGCACCGCGTGTGTAGAGCAGGTTGCCGAGGTCCATCGCCGCGGCGGCACGCTCGGGCGCGGGCAGCGGCGCCGCGGCAGCCTCGCGCAGCAGCGGTTCGGCCTCGTCGTCGCGCCCGAGCGCAAGCCAGGCCGCGCCGAGCCGGCCCGCGCTGCGCGCGCGCTCCAGGCCGTCGGTGAGGCGCGCGTGCGCCGCCTGCATCGCCTGCACGCGCAGGCGCAAGGGGCCCTGGTCCGCGTCACAGCTCGCGCCGGCGGCCTGCGCGCTGCCGGCCGCCAGCGCAAGGACGACGGCCATGGCGGCAACCGCGGCGGCGGCCAGGGCGAGCCGCCGCAGGCCGGGCGCGCGTGCCTCAGAACGAAGGCCGCCAGCGCAGCATGAGGTGGATGCCATGGTCCTGCAGGTTTCCATGGGTGTCGATGGGCCGGCGTTCGAGACGCCGGGCGAAGTTCAGCTCACCCTCGAGCTCGGCGAAGGTCCAGGCCAGGCCCAGGCCGAGCGAAGCCAGTCGCGCGCGCGGTTCGTCACGGTTCCAGGCGCGCCCCCCCTCGGCGAAGGGGATCAGCGTGAGGCTCGCGCGCCGCGCCTCGTCGCGCCACAGCGGCCAGTGCCATTCGGCGCCGAGGGCGAAGCCGTTGTCGCGCACGAACTGGTTCTCGCGGTAGCCGCGCACGGTGTAGCGCCCGCCCAGCGCCATCTGCTCGAGCGGCACCAGGCGGTCGGCGGCATGCTGTGCCTGGCCGCGCAGCACGATGCGGCGCCCGCCCTCGTCCTGCGCCAGCACCGCCTGCCCCTGCAACTGCCACAGCCGGTAGCGGCGCGGCGCCACGCCGGGCAGCTCGGAGTCGGCCGCGAGGTTGTTGCGCCCCAGGATGAGGCTCGCGCGCAGGGCGAAGACGTGGCGGGCCCGACGCAGCGTGAGTTCCTGGAACAGGCGCCAGGATTCGATGCGCGTGGTGCCGCTGTCCTCGCCGCTGACGAAGGAGAAGGGCTCGCCGGCCAGCGTGGTGCGGCTGCTGCGCCGCGCGTGCGTGAGGCCCAGCAGCCAGCGCCTGCGCGGCGCATCGACGAAGGGGTGCGAGAGCGTGATCTCGCGGGTGTCGACGCGGCTGTCGATGTCCAGCGCCGCCACCGGCTCCTCGATCAGCGCCGAGTTGCCGCGCGCCAGGCGCAGCGCCAGCAGCGTGCGCGTTCCGCCCAGCGGGATCTGCCAGCTCGCGTCGCCGTTGACGCTGCCCTCGCTGGCGCCGACGATGGCGCCGAGCGCATCGCCCCAGCCGAGCAGGTTGTGCGCGCCGCCCTCGACGCCGGCCTGCGCCGCGCCCACCGCCGGTGCGAGGTGGTTGTTGGCGAAGAGCGCGAGCTGCCAGGGGCGTGCGCGTTCGACTTCCAGGTCCAGCAGCGCCTGGCCCGGCGCCGCGCCCGGAAGCAGACGCGCCTGGATGCGCGCGAACAGCGGGTCGGCGAGCAGCAGTTCGAAGCGCTCCTGCAGCCGCGGCACGTCGAGCACCTCGTCGCGGCGCACCAGGCGCGACGCGAGATAGGTTTCGGAGAGGCCTTGCAGCCCCGTCTGTCGCACGCCGGTGATGCGCCCTTCGACGAGGCGCAGCGTGAGCACGCCGTCCTGCAGCGCATCGTCGTCGAGCACGGCGCCGGAGTTGACGTAGCCGCGCTCGACGTAGGCGCGCGTCAGCGTCTGGCGCAGGTCCTCGAGGTCCAGCGCGCGCAGCGGCCTCCCCAGCCACGGGGCCGCCAGCCGCTGCAGCGCCGCGTCGTCGATCACGCTCGCGCCGTGGAAGCGAAATGCGCGCAGGACGAAGGGCGCGGCCGGCGTCGCTGCCGGCAGGCTGGCCGAGGCCGGCGGCAGCGTGAAAGCCGCGCCGTCCGCGCCCCCTGCCGCGCCCGCCTGCGCGCGTTCGGGTCCGGCTTCCGCGGCGGTGGAGGGGGCGGATACGGTGCCTGCGATCGCGAGCGCGAGGGCAGCGACCATCAGCACGCGCGCAACGCAGGCACCGCAAGGCATCGGGTTCTCGGCTCTCCGGAAGACGGGGGACATTCTCGCCACAGTGCAGCGGCCGAGTCCACCCCGCACCCGGGGCGGCTCAGTATCCGCGAAGATCGTCCACCGGTGCGGCCAGCGCGCCGCCGGTGATGCGCTCCAGCGTGCGCGTGAACACGGCGATGTCGTTGTCGAAGCTGCCGTGCGCGGCGCGAATGCGCTGCTCGGGCTGGCGGCAGGTGAGCACCTTGTCGGCGTCGAGGATCTGCACGCGGCCGTTGCTGCGTGCGCCGACGCCGAGTCCGGCGCTCGCGGCGGCGGCGCGCCAGGCGCGCAGCGTGTCGCCGGTGGCCGAGGTTCCGTCCCAGCCGCTGTCGTCGGGATCGAAGATGCGCGCCATTCCCAGCAGCGGTGTGCGCAGGTCGATCTCGAGTGCGTTGGAGACGAGGTAGAGCAGCGACTTGCGGTAGACCGCAGCGACCGCGTCGGCGCGCTCGACGCGATCCGAGAGCAGGTCCAGGTGGAGCCGTTTCATGACCTCGGGCTGCGCCGCGTAGTGGCGGTTGGCAAAGGCCAGCGTGCACGCCGGGGCGTACAGATGCACCGACTTCGGCAGCCCGACGCTGCCGCGCGCCGCCAGCGCCGAAAGCAGCCGTCCGAGGAGGATCGCGCCCGCGGAGTGGCCCACGAGGTGCACCTCGAGCGCGTCGCCCCAGGTGTCCGCGAGCTTGTGCAGCGCGGTGATGAGCAGGTCGCCGCCGCGGCCGGAGTCGAAGCCGAAGGCGGCGTTCTCCTTCATCTCGCTCCATACCGGGCGCGCCAGCGGGCGCGCGATCCTGTGCTCGATCAGCCGATCGGTGCGCTCGCTCAGCCATTCGCCGACGCCGGCCGCCGGCGCGACCGCTTGCTTGCGCCAGGCGTCCTCGATCTGGTGACCGATGGTCTCCAGCAGGCCGGTCTTCCACACCAGGAACAGCGGCCAGCAGCCGTTGGCAGCGAAGTGCCGGCCCATCGCCCGCGCACGTGCGATCCCCGCGGCCTCGCTGTTGAGGCCGCCGTGCGCGTAGATGACGAGTCGCTTGGGGCCGCCGCCGCCCTGGCTGCGGAACCACTGGTCGGGCAGGTCGGCGACCTGGTGCAGCAGCGTGCGGCTGACCTCGTCCTCGGCGAGATAGCGGTCGACGCGCCCGTCGTTGCCGAGCACGACGCTGTGGCGGTAGGCTTGCGCCTCGTCCCACCACAAGCGCGTGTCGGCGCCGGCCGCGCGCGCCTGCGCGCGCGCCGCGCCGCCGAGCATGCGGCCGACGACGACGCCGGGAACGCCCAGCGCCGCAACCCAGGCGTCCATCCCATTGGCCAGCCAGTCGGCATAGCCGAGCACGGCAAAGCCGCCCTGACCCCAGTTCCTGCCCCAGCTGTTCTGCACGATGAAGCCCTGGCGGTTGAAGCCGACGAGCGCGAAGGCATGGCCGTCGACCTGCGAGCGCTGGCCGTCGAAGGGAATCAGCGGCAGTTGCGCGTGTCCGCCCGGCGCCCGCCTGCGCGCGGGCAGCTGCGTCCAGCCCTCGTGGGTGAAGGCCGAGGCGAAAACGGCGCCGACGTCCTGGATCGCCGCCTGCAGGTCGGTGATCGAGCGCAGGTCGACGCGGTAGTACACGCCCAGCGGGATCTCGGTCGCGCGATCGGCGTAGCCGTAGCGTGGACGCAGCGCGGGGTCCCCGTACGGCCAGTCGGACTCGAGGCAGACGCCGCGGTGGAACCAGCCCTTGAGCGCGCCGCGGCAGCTCGAGCCCTCGTAGTCCTCGCCGCTGTACTCGTCGTAGCGGCGCGCGAAGGTGTACAGCATGCGCGCGCTCACCGACTCCAGCCGCGTCGGCCGCCCGGCCTTGCGCCAGCGCAGGTAGTTGATGACGCAGGCCAGGCCGAAGCCGGTGCACGCGCCTTCCTGTCCCTGGTCGAGAACGAGTCCGGCGCGCGTGTAGCGCGGCAGCCAGCGGCGCACGTCCTCGTCGCTCGGGAAGACCTCCTCGAGGCTGGTGGCCGGTGGCACGTAGGGGCGGTCGCGCAGGTCGATGGCGTCCTTGCGCGCCGTCAGCGGCCGGCCGGCTTTCGTGCGCGTGCCGGTGTCCGCAGGCGCTGCCGCGGCGCCGACCCGAGCCGCAGCACGCCGCTTGCGTGCGGCACCGGTCGAGGGTGCCGTCGCCGCCGCCGGCCGGTCCTCGGGCCAGGCGAGCAGCGCGAGCTCGAACACGCTGCGAAAGCGCTCCAGGCCGTGGCGCCCGCCGTTGACGAGGCGCCGCGCCGCGGCGTAGTCGGCCGCGGCGAGCGCGCGGCGCATCGGTTCGGCCTTGTCGGCGAGGAACTGCGCCAGCAGCAGCGCCGCGATCTCGGGCGCGTTGGCGAGGTCCGGATCGCGCAAGAGGTCGACGCCCAGGCGTTCGCCGTAGCGGCTGTAGTTGGCGCGCCCGGTGAGCTGCACGAAGCCGCGGCCCTTGAAGCGCGCGCCGTCGCCGGGCTGCGTGTTGCCGAGATTGCGCCGGTCTTCGTAGGCGCTGAACGGCGCCTGCCCGGGCCGGGTGTTCAGCGATGAGGGCATCTCGGAGATCGGCACGAAGCCCTCGCTCTCGGCGCGGATGGTTCCGAGCGCGGCGAGGATCATCGGCCGGTCGACCAGGCCCAAGGCCTGCAGCGCCGCCACCACGTAGGGCAGGTAGCGCTCGATGTTCGCCGGCTTGGTGGCCGGGAAGAGGGGGCGCACCGTGGCCAGGCTCAGCTCGACGGCCGGCGGCGGGTACGCGCACAGCTCGAGCAGGTGCCGGCAGCGCGGTCCGACGACGCCATCGGCCACCAGCCCTACGCCGGACTGCCAGCGTCGCGCGGCGGCTTCGCAGGCGGCGTCGAGCGTGTCGCCCGCGGCCAGATCGCCGAACGCGGCCGCGTCCGCACCCAGCTGCCGCGCCAGCGCGCGCCGCAGCGCCCGTATCGCTTGACCCCGTTGATCGCGTACCAGCAGTTCGCCCATGGCCTTCCCCTCGTCTGGCGTCACGTCACGCCCCCTGTGGCTTGCGTGCGCGGCGTGGCCGAGTGTGGCGCAGTGAAGCTGCGTGCGTCTCGTGCGTCGAGGGGATGCCGGCTGCCCCGCCGCGGCAGTGACAATGCGACCATGCGACTGCCCGTCTTGCTCCGCGCCGCGCCGGTGCTGCTGGGCCTCTTGGGTCTCTCGGGCTGCGGTACGCCCGGCGTGGGGCCGGCCGAGGCGGGGCTCGAGCCCGCGCCGGCGCGCGCTCTCGTCGTCGCCTTGCTGCCCGAGCGCCTGCGTGACCGCGCCGGCTGGGCCGCCGATCTCACCGCGGCGCTGGGCGCGCTCGATCTGGCGCTGACGCCCGACAACCTGTGCGCCGTGCTCGCGGTGACGGAGCAGGAATCGGGCTACCAGGTCGACCCGCCGGTACCGGGATTGGCGGCGATCGCGCGCAAGGAGCTCGACCGCCGCGCGGAGCGCGCCGGCGTGCCGGCACTCGCCGTGCGTGCGGCGCTCGCGCTGTCGTCGAGTGATGGCCGCAGCTGGGGCGAGCGGCTCGAGGGCGTGCAGACCGAACGCGAGCTGAGCGATCTCTACGAGGAGTTCATCGAGAGCGTGCCGCTCGGGCGCAGCTTTCTCGCCGACCGCAACCCCGTTCGCACCGGCGGGCCGATGCAGGTCGGCGTCGCCTTCGCGCAGGAACAGGTGCGCGCGCAGCCGTATCCCTATCCGATGCGCGGATCGGTGCGCGCCGAAGTCTTCACGCGCCGCGGCGGCCTCTACTTCGGCAGCGCGCACCTGCTCGCCTATCGTGCGCCCTACGAGCACATGATCCACCGCTTCGCCGACTTCAACGCCGGGCGCTGGGCGAGCCGCAACGCCGCCTTCCAGCAGGCGCTGGCGCTGCTCGCCGGACGGCCGCTGGCGCTGGATGGCGACCTGCTGCCGCCGCCGGGCTCGGGCATCGTCGGCCGGACCGAAGCTGCGGCGCTGGCGGTGGCGGCGCGGCTGGAGATGACGCCCGCGGCGGTGCGGCGCGAGCTGGAGCGGGGCAGCGGCCCCGATTTCGAACGCAGCGAGCTCTACCGGCGCGTGTTCGCGCAGGCCGAGAAGCAGGGCGGGCGCGCGCTGGCGCGTGCAGTGCTGCCGCGCATCGACCTGCAGAGCCCGAAGTTCACGCGCAAGCTCACCACCGAGTGGTTCGCGCGCCGCGTCGACGAGCGCCACAGGCGCTGCCTCGGGCGCGTCGAGGCCGTGCAGGCGGGTTGAACGGTCCGCCCTCGACGCGCCATCGCTGCATCGGGCGCGCGACGGCGCGAGAATGCGCCGCATGAAGCACACGCCCTTGATCCAGGCCGCCGCGCTCGATCGCTTGCTGCAGCGCGAGTCGCAACGCACCATCGTCTTCGACTGCAGCTTCGAGCTGACCGACCCGCAGGCCGGGCGCGCGATGTACGCGGCCGGCCACCTGCCGGGGGCGCACTACCTTCATCTCGACGAGGACCTGAGCGCCGTGCCGACGGGGCGCAACGGGCGCCACCCGCTGCCCGCGCGCGAAGCGTTCGCCGCTGCGATGGGTGCGCGCGGCGTCGGCGAGGACAGCCACGTCATCGTCTACGACGGTGTCGGCAACGCCTACGCCGCGCGCGCGTGGTGGATGCTGCGCTGGATCGGGCATGCCGACGTCGCCGTTCTCGACGGTGGCCTGAACGCCTGGAAGGCCGCGGGGCTGCCGCTGGCGCAGGGGGTGACGCCGCGCGCCGCTGCACGGCGCTTGAGCCTGCGGCCGGCGGAGGTCGCCACGGTCGACCGCGAGGTCCTGCTCGCCAACCTCGACGGCGGGCCGCGGCTGGTGCTGGACGGGCGCCCGCACGAGCGCTTCACCGGCGCGAACGACACCATCGAGAAGGTCGTCGGTCACATTCCCGGTTCGCGCAACCGCTTCTTCCGCGACAACCTGGATGCCCAGGGCTGCTTCAAGCCCGGCGCGCAACTGCGCGCGGAGTTCGACGCGCTGACGGACCGCCACCCGGTGGCGAATCTCGTGATGTCCTGCGGCAGCGGCGTCACCGCCTGCCACAACCTGCTCGCACTCGAAGTGGCCGGCTTGCCGGGCGCAGCGCTGTACCCCGGGAGCTGGAGTGAATGGAGCACCTGGCCCGGCGCGCCGGTGGCGCTCGGCGAAGCCTGACGCGGCGCGCTGCGGGGGCGGTTGCGATTCGTCCCCGAGGCGTCGGGTTTCCTAGGTCGTGGGCTTGCGCCGGTGGAAACGGATCGGCTGCGGGCGCGGCGCCTTCAGCGGCACGCCGGCGCCGGCCAGGGTCTCGTTGAGCTTGCGCGCGGCGTCGTCGGCCAGTGCCGCCTCGCGCGCGCTGTCGATGAGTCGGGCGCGGTCGGCGGCGGGACGCGTGCCGATGGCCAGGTGCTCGATGATGTGCAGCAGATTGTCCTTGCCGCGCTCGTTGGTCGTGCCGTAGCCCTTGATGAGGCGTCCGCAGCGCGCCAGCGCCAGGCCCAGCGCCGGGTTCTCGCGCGTGCCGCGCTCGACCGCCGTCAGCCACTGCTCGATGAGTTTCTGCTCCTGCGCGAAGCGGTGGCCGCGCCGGCGCTGGCCCTTGAGCAGCATGAGCATGCGCAGCGCGAGCGCCCCGTGGATGGTGTGCGCGCCGAGCTTGAGCGGCAGCGCCCAGGGCTCCTCGCCCCGGGCCATGCGGCGGCGGTCCCAGGCGATGAGGCGGTTGGCCGGGCCCTCGGGCAGCAGCGCGGCGAACTCGGGCACGCCGGGCTTGAAGTGGTCGTAGACGCCCACCAGCAGCTCGCCCTCCTTCACGCCGACCTCGCGCTTGACGCGCGCCATGCGGCTGGCGGCAAGCTTGAGCCCGGCGACGTTGACAATGTCGTCGAAGGCCATCCACAGCGCCAGCCAGCGCACCATCTCCTGCGTCACCGGGCCGGCGCGGCCACCCTCGGCGGCTTCGATGCGCGCCAGGCGCTGGTCGTAGAGGCGGCCGTAGGCCTCGTCCTGGTACTTGACGACGCGCTCGCGCGCGATCGTGCGCAGGTCGGTGGGCGGCGCCGCGGCGAGCACCTTCTCGACGAGGCTTTGCTGCTGCCGTCGCGTCGTGATGGCGTCGAAGGCGGCGGCAAAGCCGCGCAGGCTGGCGGCCACGCCCAGGCCCCCTTCGCGGATCGTCTCCTCGTAGAGCGCGCGCGGGAAGGGCAGGGCGCCGCTGGCGGCGACCGCGCCCAGCAGCACGGCGCTGATGACGGTGCCGCTCTGGCGCGCCATGAGGTTGAAGTCCAGCAGCTCGGTGGCGCGCGCGTGGCGCTGCAGCACGCTGAGCATGGCCGCGTCGTCGCTGCGGCCGTCGCCGAGCTTCATCTTCTCGTTCGTGGTCAGCGTGCGCGAGGTCGAGCTGATGACCAGCGTGCGGTCGGGGCTGGCCATGCCGTTGCCGACGTGGCGCGCCGTCTCCAGCAGCTCCGAGGACAGCAGCAGGTCGATCTCGCCGGCGACCGGGTTGAGGCTGAAGATCGGCCGCCGCCCGCCGAGCTCGGCCAGCGGCTGCGGGTGCACCTCGACGTAGTAGGTGGTGGCGCCGGTGCGCTGCGCCACGCCGGGGATGGAGGTCGACTGCGCGGCGTAGCCCGCGCGCATCGCGGTCAGGTAAAGCCATTCGGCGAGCACGCCGCCGCCCTCGCCGCCCAGGGCGCAGACGAGGATGGTGATCGGGCGGTTCGCCGCGTGCGGGGAGTGGGGTGTGTTCATGTCGTCTCGTGCGCTTGCCGCTCAGGCCGGGCGCAGCCAGCCGGTGATGGTCTGCCGCAGCGCGGCCACGAAGCGCTCGCCCCAGCGCGGGTTGGCGATGACCTCGGCGCGGTAGAAGCTCGGGCAGAGCGTGGCCGCGTGCGCGTTGGAGCCGCACAGGCCGCAGCCCACGCAGCCGTCGATGACGGTGGCGATCGGATCGACGCGCAGCGGATCGGGGTTGTCGCGGATGGTCAGCGTCGGGCAGCCCGAGAGGCGGATGCAGGCGTGGTCGCCGGTGCAGACGTCCTCGTCGACGCCGTACTTGACGCGCTCGACGCGCTCGCCGCGCTTGAGGCGCGCGGCGTTCCAGGGCTTGATGCGGCGCTGGCGCTCGAGCATGCACTCGCCTTCGGCGACGATGACCTTCAGGCCCTCGTAGGTGGTGGTCAGCGCCTCCTGCACGGTGCGGCGCATGGCGCTCACGTCGTAGCTGTTGACGACGCGCAGCCAGTCCACGCCCATGCCCTTGAGCGTGCCCTCGATGGTCTTGTTCTTGTCGACCAGGCTCTGGTTGAGCGCGACGCGGCGCTCGGCGTCGGCCTTCACCTCGTCGTCGGGCGTGCTGATGATGTCCTGCGTGCCGGTGGCCGAGGTGTAGCCGTTCTTCAGGATGATGAGCACCGCGTCGTCGCGGTTGAAGAGCGCGGCCTCGACGCCGGTGAGCAGGCCGTTGTGCCAGAAGCCGCCGTCGCCCATGATGGCGATGCTGCGCCGCTGCATCATCGGGCTCACGCCGGCGCGGCTGGCCAGGCTCATGCCGTAGCCGAGGATGGAGTGGCCCGAGCTGAAGGGCTCGAAGGTGGCGAAGGAGTGGCAGCCGATGTCGGCGGCGATGTGCGCCTTGCCGACCTGCTCCTGCGCCAGCTTGAGCGCGGCGAACACCGGACGCTCCGGGCAGCCGATGCAGAAGCCCGGCGGCCGCGCCGGGATCGGCCCCAGCGTCCTGGCCACGTCGGCGCGGCGCTCGGCGTTGCCGGCCAGCCAGGCCTGCGCGTCGCGGGTGTCGACCTCGGGCGCCCTGCGCGCGAGGAAGGCCAGCAGGCCGCCGGCGATGGCCTCGACCGTGTACTCGCCCGCGGCGCTGATCATGTCCTTGCCGTGCACCGCGGTCTGCACGTCCAGGCGGCGCAGCGCGGTGACGAGATCCTTCTCGATGTACTCGGGGTAGCCCTCCTCGAGCACCAGCACCGCGTCCTTGCCGGCGCAGAAGGCCGAGAGCTCGCGCGGCACGAGCGGGAAGGTGACGTTGAGCACGAGCAGCGGGATGCGGCTGGCGCCGAAGGCGTCGGCCATGCCCACGCGCTGCAGCGCGCGGATGAGCGCCGGATGCAGCCCGCCCTGCACGATGATGCCCAGGCGCTTCATGTCGGCGTCCCCGCCCTCGAAGTGCTCGTTGAGCCGGTGCTGCTCGATGTAGGCCTGCGCCGCCGGGATGCGCTGCTCGATCTTCAGCTTCTCGTGGCCGAAGGTCACCGGGGGATGCGAGAGGCGGCCGTAGTCGAAGTTCGCCGGCTCCTCCATGAGGTCGCGCGTGGACACGCGCGGCGCGACGTTGTCGCGGGCGGTGAAGGCGCCGCGCACGTGGCAGGCGCGGATGCGCAGGCCCATCATCGCCGGCATGTTGCTGGCCTCGCTGAGCGCGAAGGCGTGCTCGACGAGGTCGACCATGCGCTGCAGCTCCGGGCGCGGGTCGAAGAGCGCAACAGTGCTCTTCATCGCGAAGGCGTGGGTTCGCTCCTGCACCACGCTTGCGCCCTCGCCGTAGTCCTCGCCGACGACGATCAGCGCGCCGCCGACGACGCCGGGGCTGGCGAGGTTGGAGAGCGCGTCGGCGGCGACGTTGGTGCCGACGATGCTCTTCCAGGTGACGCAGCCGCGCAGCGGGTAGTGGATGCTGGCGCCCAGCATGGCCGCCGCCGAGGCCTCGTTGCTGCAGGCCTCGACGTGCACGCCCAGCGTGTCGAGGTAGTCCTTGGACTGCACCAGCACGTCCATCAGGTGCGACACCGGCGCGCCCTGGTAGCCGCCGACGTAGGCCACGCCGGACTGCAGGATGGCCTTGGTGATCGCCATGATGCCTTCGCCGTGGAAGGTCGCGCCCGCGCCGAGCTGCAGGTGTCTGATCTCTTCGGTGAACTGGACTTCCATCGCGTGCGCCCTCGTCTCGTGGGTCGGTGTCCGGGAATGCCCGGCGGGTGCCGGCTTGCGCGGCTGCCCCGACTCTAGGGGCAGCTATTCCATTCGTCCATGCAATGGTCTTTCTAAGTAACATGCATGAAATGCATATCAAGGACTTCGACCTCAACCTGCTGCACGTCTTCGCGGCGGTGCACGCCGCGCGCAGCGTCAGCCGCGCCGCCGAGGCCCTCGGTCTGAGCCAGCCGGCGGTGAGCCATGCGCTCACGCGGCTGCGCCTGGCGCTGCGCGACCCGCTCTTCATCCGGCGCAGCGGCGGCGTCGCGCCGACTCCGCGCGCCGACCAGTTCGCGCGCCAGGTCGAGGCGGCGCTGCGCCAGATCGATCTGGCCTTGAGCGAGAGCGCGCGCTTCGACGCCGCGCGCTCGCAGCGACGCTTCGTCGTGCACATGAGCGACATCGGCGCCGACGAATTCCTGCCGCCGCTCATGGCGGCGATCGGGCGCGAGGCGCCCGGGGTGCGCGTCGACGCGGTGCAACTCGCCGCCGACGCAGTGGCGCCGGCGCTCGAGGACGGGCGCCTGGACCTCGCCTTCGGCTACCTGCCGGCGCTGGCCGGCACCGAGAGCCAGGCCATCCTGCAGGAGCGCTACGTCGTGCTGCTGCGCCAGGGCCACCCGCAGGCGGCGCGACTGCGCGACCGCAGCGCACTCGAGCGGCTCGAGTTCGTGCTCGTCGACAGCCACGCCGAGCCCGCGCGCGTGCTGCACCTGCTCGGCCTGGAGCCGCGCATCCGCCTCACGCTGCCGCATTTTATGGTCGTGCCGGCGATCCTCGCCGCCACCGACCTGGCGGTGATCCTGCCGCGGCGGCCGGCGCTGCGCTTTGCGGCGACGCACGCGCTGCAGATCGTCGAGGTCGACCTCGGGCTGCCGCCCTTCACGGTGGCGATGGTCTGGACCTGGCGCTCGGCGCACGACCCCGGGCACCGCTGGCTGCGGGCCCACGCCGCGGCGATGCGGCTGGACGCGCCGCCCGCGGGCCCGCCCGCGGCGCCGCCCGTGGCCCCGATCCCGCCGCCGCTGTCGCAGCCGTTGCCGGTGCCGCCACCGACGACGCTGCCGCCGCGGGGCGCAGGGCGTCGTCCCAAGGCAGCATCATCGTCACCAGCAGCAGTTGCTCGAACTCCGTCGCGAAGCGCTCGCTGATCTGCCGAGGGTCGGGGCACAGCGCGCGGTCGGTCATGAGGCCGAACTGCACTCCGCCCGCATAGGAGAGGATCGACAGCCCGAGCCCGAGGTTGCCGGTGGTCGGCACCCAGAACATGTTCTGTCGCAAAGGCGCACCGCAGAAGGACAGCGGCTGCGACGGCCCCGGAACGTTGGTCATCACCGCCGTCGTCTTGCGCGCGAACAGGTCGAGGATGGCGTCCTGCACGGGTTTCGCCAGCAGCCCGGCAAGCGCCAGCACGCCGTAGGCGAGCAGCGGCTGGTAGCTGCCCTTGAGTTCGGCCATGCGGCGGCGGACCGCGAACACGCGCTCGATCGGGTTCTCGATGCCGATCGGCAGCACCAGCGGCGCCAGGCCGAAGCGGTTTCCGAGCTTCCAGGCTTCTTCCAGCGGGCGCAGGTTCACCGGAACCATGGCACGGATCTCCTGCCCCGTCGGGTCGTCTCCGAGCGCGCGCAGGTAGCCGCCGATGGCGCCGGCCGCACAACTCAGCAGCACGTCGTTGACCGAGCAGCCCAGCGCCTTGCCGATCGCCTTCACCTCGACGAGGGGCAGCGGCTCGCTCCAGGTCGCGAGCTTGCGGCCCTCGGGAATGCCCTTGAGGCGCGTCGGCGAATCGTCGCTGAGCAGGGCCAGCGCGGCGGCGTCGCCGAGCACGCGCGCGCCGCTGCGCGCCAGCTCGAGCGCGCCCGCCAGCGAGGCCTCGGGGTCGGACAGCGCCTGCAGCGTGCGCGCGATGCCCTGGCCGGAGAGGTCCAGCGCTTGCGCGGCGACACCCGCGAGAGGGCGCATCACGAACTCGGAGAGCCAGTCGCCGTCGTCGCCGTCGTCGCCGGCATCCGCCGCCGCACGCGCGCGCTGCGGCGGATCGCTGCCGCCGTCGGTGATCGAGTGCATCACCGAAATCAGCGCGATGCCGTCGGCGACGCAGTGGTGGATTCGCGCCACCAGCGCCGAGCCGCCTTCGTAGTCCTCGACGACGTGGAACTGCCACGGCGGGCGGTCCTCGTCCAGCGGCGTGCAGGCCATTTCGCCGCACAGGCGCTGCAGCGCCTGGCGCTGGGTTTCTCCCGGGCCGGGCGAAAGCGTCATCGGCGCCACGTGGTGCTCGATCTCGAAGGCCGCATCCTCGACCCAGCGGCAGCCGATCGCGTCGTGCTCGATGCGCTGGCGAAAGCGCTCGTACTGCAGCAGCTTCTCGGCCACGCGCGCGCGCACCGCCTGCAGCGTGACGGGAGTGGCGAGCATCCAGACGCCGACGATCATCATCAGGTTGACGTCGTTGTCCATGCGCAGCCAGGCGGTGTCCACGCGCGCCATGCGCTGCGATCGGGGTTCGGGCATCGGGCTTCTCCTCCGGATTTGCGGCGTTCGCGGCCGGTTACGATCCTAGACTGCGATGATGCCGCGATGCGCAGCGCCCCGCGCGCCGACTCCGCGGCATGCCCCGACCTTCGACTCCAACCCCTGCCAGGAGTGCCGTACATGGCCAAGTCCAAGCTGAAGACCGCGTTCGAGAAGGCCGTCGCCGAGAGCAAGCAGCTGCCCGAGCGCCCGGACAACAAGACCCTGCTGCAGATCTATGCGCTCTACAAGCAGGCCACCGAGGGCGACAACGGAGGCAAGCGCCCCGGTTTCACCGACATGGTCGGACGCGCCAAGCACGACGCCTGGGCGGCGCTGGCCGGCAAGTCGGCCGACGAGGCGATGCAGGAATACGTCGATCTCATCGAGTCGCTGAAGTAGCCCGCGACGCGGCGGCTCGTTCCGGTGCGTCGGCGAGGCCGGGGACGCTGCGCTCGACCTCGGCGCGTGGAACGCCGTAGAGCGCGGCCAGCGCCTGCGACGTCAGCACGGTGTGCGTCGGCCCGAGCGCGTGCACGCGGCCGCCGCCCAGCAGCACCGCGCGGTCGGCGACGCGCAGCGCGTGCTCGGGCTGGTGCGTCGACAGCAGGACCGCCACGCCGCGCGCCTTCAAGGACTCGATCTCGCGCAGCACGAGGCGCTGGTTGCCGAAGTCCAGGCTCGCGGTCGGCTCGTCCATCACCAGCACCGGGGCCTGCTGCGCCAGCGCGCGCGCGATCAGCACGAGCTGACGCTCGCCCCCGCTGATCTCGAGGTAGGAGCGCGCGGCCAGGTGCGCCACGCCCAGGCGCTCGAGCAGTTCGAACGCGAGCGCACGGTCGGCCGCGGAGGGCATCGAGAAGCTTCCCACGTGCGTGGCGCGGCCCATCAGCACGACGTCGAGCGCGGCGTAGGCGAACGCGCCCGCGTGCGCCTGCGGCACGTAGGCGATGCGGCGCGCCATCGCCGCGCGATCGGGCGCGATGCCGGTGCCGACGCAGGCTTCGCCGGCTACCCGCACCTGCCCGCCCAGCGCCGGGATCAGGCCCAGCACGGTGCGGAACAGCGTCGTCTTGCCACAGCCGTTGGGCCCGAGCAAGGCCAAGATCTCGCCCCGGGCCAGTCCGAGCGAGACGGCTTCGCATAGCGCGCGGCCGCGGTGGCCGAACCGCAGCGCCTGCAGCGCCAGCATCGGCGTGCCGAGGGTCACGCCGGGCTCCGGCGCCGCCCCAGCAGCCAGAGGAAGAAGGGCGCACCGACGGCGGCGGTGAGCACCGACAAGGGCAGTTCGATCGCCGCCAGCGTGCGCGCCAGCGTGTCGGCGGCGACGACGAAGCCCGCACCGAGCGCCATCGCCAAGGGCAGCAGGCGGCTGAACTCCGGCCCCGCGATCAGGCGCGCGACATGAGGCACGACCAGCCCGACCCAGCCGACGATGCCCGACATCGACACCGCGGCGGCGGTCACCAGCGTGGCGCCGACCACCACCCCGGCGCGCAAGCGGCCAACGCGCACGCCGAGCGCTGCGGCCTCGTCGTCGGGCAGCGACAGCAGGTTGATGCGCCAGCGCCAGAGCACGAGCAGCAGCGTTCCGGCGGCGAGCCAGGGCCAGGCGAAGCCGAGGTCGGAGCGCGTGACGGCGTTCAGTCCGCCCAGCAGCCAGAAGGTGATCGCCGGCAACTGCACGCTCGGATCGGCGAGCAGCTTCACGAGCGAGATGCCTGCGCCCAGCAGCGCGCCCACCGCGACGCCGGCCAGCACGAGCACGAGCACCGGGTCGTGCTCGCCGACGCGGCGCGCCACCAGCATCACGACCGCGACCGCAGCGAGCCCGCCGATGAACGCCGCACCCGAGATGAGCGCGACCGGCAGCCCGAGCAGGATGGCGACCGAGGCGCCGAGCCCGCAGCCCGAGGAGACGCCCAGGATGTCGGGCGAGACCAGCGGGTTGCGGAACATCGCCTGGTACGCGGCGCCGGCAGCGCCCAGCGCGGCGCCGACCAGCGCTGCCGCCAGCACGCGCGGCCCGCGCACGTTCCAGACGACGGCCTCGGCCGCGGCCGGCAGCGCCGGCGGCTCACCCCACAGCCGCGCCCACAGCGAGGCCAGCAGCTCGCTGGGCGAGAGCGCGAACTTGCCGGTCGCGAAGGCGGCCAGCGTCAGTACCAGGAGCAGCAGCAGCGCCAGCGACAGGCCGAAGGCGTGGCGCGGCGTCGTGCCCGCCGCGCCCGGGGCGGCGTCGGAGCGGCAGCGCGCGGCGGACACCTCAGCCACGGCCGTCCAGCCAGCCCTGGATCGTTTCCGGGGAAGGCGTCACGTCGTAGAAGAGGCGGTAGAAGCGCCGCGCGTCGCCCGACATCTGCTGCAGCGCGTCGCGCGCGCCGCCCTGCCCGCGGCGCAGGCTGGCGGCCAGCCACTTCACGCCGGGGAGGCGGTTGACGGAGGGCGGGCCGTCGAGCCAGCCGAAGGGCAGCGCGGGCGCCAGCAGCAGCCGACCCTCACGCACCGCGCGCAGCGTGCGCCAGACTGCGTCGGTCTGTGCCAGGCGGTGGAAGTTGCGGTCCTGGGTCAGCACCCAGTCGGGCGCCCAGCCGAGCACCTGTTCCATCGACACGCGCGCGACGCCGGGCCGGCCGCCGACGGCGACGTTGCGCCCGCCCGCGGCCTCGATGATCTCGGCATTGATCGCGCCCGCGCTGGCCGTCTCCAGGCCGTCGGCGCCGCGCGCCAGGTAGACCGAGGGGCGGCCGCCGTCGGCCGGGGCGAGCCGTGCGGCGTCGGCCAGCGCCTCGTCGGCAAACGCGGCCAGCGCCTCGCCGCGGGCGTCCAGCCCGAGCAGGCGACCGACCTGGCGCAGTTGCGCCGCGCTGTCGGCGAGGCGCCCGTCCACCAGCGCGTAGGGCAGGCCGGTCTGCTCGGCGACGCGGCGCGCGGTCGACGCATGGGTCTCGTCCACGGTGCCGGCGTCGATGACGAGGTCCGGCTTCAGGCGCAGCAAGGTTTCCAGACTCACGGTGCTGCCGCGGCCGGCGAGGCGCCCGAGCAGGGGCTTGTCGCGCGCGGCGGCAGGCAGCCAGGACCGGGCGGCGTCGCTCAGGCTCATCGGCCAGCCGAGCAGGCGCTCGGGCGCGAGGCACGCCAGCAGCACCCCGGCCGGCGGCCCCGCGGCGAAAAGGCGTGCGGGCGCGGCCGCCGCCTGGCCGAACAGGTGGATCAGGGAGTCGGTTGCGACGCCTGCGTTCGGCCCCGGCGTCCGCGCCTGGGCGGGCGCATCCAGGCGCGCGATCGCGCCTGCGATCGGCACGGATGCCGCCATCCGCAGCACCCACTCGCGGCGGGTGAAGGTGCGGCCGCTGCGGACCATCGGCGCCGTGGGTTCAGGCGCCGATCGTCTCGCGACGATGGGCCTGCGGCGCGGGTGCGAGCGTCCGCTCCAGCCAGCCTGTCACTGCCTCGGCGCGTGCCGGCAGGACTTCGGCGCCGCCGGTGAACGCGGCCCAGTCCGCGAGATGGCGCGTGGCGACGACGGTCAGCAGCGGCAGATCCTGCGTCATGATCTCGAGCAGCTCGGCGCGGAAGCCGCCGCCTTCGGCCTCGAGGCCGCCGAAGCGGTTGCACACCACGAGCTCGGGCGATTCGTCGCAGGCGCGGCGCAGCACCTCGCTGGCGCGGGCGAAGCCCTGCGGGTCGGCGCGGCACGAATTCGAAAGCTGGCCCAGCGGCTGCGAGACCAGGAACTCCTGCCGCGTGTCGAGGTCGACCAACACCATCGGGCGCGAGCAGCCCTCGCCGACGTTCGGGTGCGTCATGATCAGTCCGCGCACGCGGCGCCCGGCACGCTGCTGCTGCTCGGCCATCAGCGCCAGCAGGGCGTCGACGTCACCGCTGTCGTCGTCCTCGATCGCGGCGGCGCGCGGGGCGCCGGTGTCGTCCGCTGTCATGGTGTGGTCCTCTTCGTGCGGTGGCGGGGCGTGGCGGACTCGGGGCCGGTGCGCCGCATCGGGTCAGAACGTCCAGCGCGCCTGGGCGAACCAGGTGCGGCCCGGGGCGGGGTATCCGGCGTCGAGTTCGTGATTCTTGTCCAGCGCATTGTCCACGCCGGCCTCCAGCGTGATCGCGGGCAGCGGCTTCCAGCCGGCCTTCAGGCCCAGCAGCGTGAATTCGCCCAGCGACGCGGTGTTGTTCACCCAGCGCCGGCTGTTGTGCTCGACCGTGGCCTGCAGCGACACCCCTGCCGCCGGGCGGACGACGGCGTAGCCGAAGAACTTGCGGTCGGGCACGCCCGTCATGCGCGTGTCCGGGTTGGAGACGTTCTTCTGGTCGAGCACGGTGAGGTTTGCCCCCAGGTCCAGCCACGGCAACACGGTGCCGCGCGCGCCCAGCTCCAGCCCGCGCACGCGCGCCTCGCCGACGTTGCGCATCTGGCAGGGCGTGGCCGGGCTGCAGGAGGTTCCGGTGCCGACGAACACCGACTGGATCTTGTCGTCCGCGCGGCTCTGGAAGACGGCCGCCTCCAGCGTGAGTTCCGGCAGCGCGGGGAAGGGCCGGCCCTGGAAGCCGAGCTCGACGTTGAGCGAGGTCTCGGGCCCGAGGTCCGGGTTCTCGACGTAGTTGCCCAGGCGCTGCGAGTAGCGGTCCTTCAGCGTCGGCAGCCGCGTCTTGCGCGCCAGCGTCAGGTAGGCGCGGCTGGCGGGGCCGAGGTCGTGGAACAGCCCGGCCTGCAGGTTGGTGGCCGACGAGGCCGGCGGCAGCGCGTAGCTGCTGCTGAGGCCGAACACGCTGTCGGGATGGAGCCGGTGCCGCGCCACGCCCAGCGAAAGCTGCCAGGCCGGCGCGAGCGTGATCAGGTCCTCGACGCCGAACGAGCTCAGCGTGTCCTCGTAGCGGGTGTTCAGCAGGGCGTTGCCGTCGACTTCCTTGTGTTCGTCGGCCTTGCGCTGCAGCACCGCGCGCAGCAGGTGATGGGCCAGGCGGCGCGACTCGAGCTCGATCGCGCCGCCGGTGGTGCGGTCGTGGTAGATGCTTTGGCCCGTCGAGACGCTGCCCTGGCCGCTCTTCTTGAGCGTCGAGTAGGTGGCGTCGGTGAAGCTGTCGACCTCGTTGTCGAAGCGGTCGTGGTAGAGGCGCAGCTTGAGGGTCTCGGAGGCCCCGAGCGCGGTGCTGGAGACGAAGTACAGGCTCTCCTTGTCCCAGTACGGCCAGCGCCAGTAGCGCACGCCGCTCGTCCCCGTCGTCGGCGGCTGGCCCTTCTCGCCGTCCTGCCTGTAGTACGACAGCGCGTACTCGTCCTGGGCGTTGGGCGTCAGGCCGATCTTGAACGAGAGCTTGCGGTCGCTGCGGTCGGCGTTCTCGCGCAGCCCGCCGTCCTCGGTGGCGGTGGGCTCGAAGTCCGAGGAAAGGCGAAAGCCGTCGGCCTCGCGGTGCGAGAGGCCCGCCTGCGCGTACCACAGCGCCTGCCGCATGCCGAGGTTGATGCCGGCCTTGCGGTCGCCGCCGGCCGCGGCGCCGACGAAGGCGTCACCCTCGAAGGCCTTGACCGGCTTGCGCGAGACGAGGTTGATCGCGCCGCCCAGCGCATTGGGGCCGTAGGCGATCGAACTGAAGCCCTTGGCGACCTGGATCGCCGCGATGTCGGCGGTGCCGAAGCGGGCGAAATCGACGTAGCCGTCGTAGGGCACGTACACCGGCACGCCGTCGATGAACAAGGGCACCTGACGCGCGTCGAAGCCGCGCACGTAGACCAGCGACTCGTTGCGCGAGTTGAAGGAGAGCGTCACCCCCGGCAGCAGGGTCACGGCAGTGGCCACGGTGTCGCGGTTGAACTGTCGCAGGTCATCGCGGGTGACGAGCGACCCGGCCTGGTCGGTGGGCATCTCCCCGACCTGCGCGCGCTTGCCCGTGACGGAGATCGTTCCCAAGGCGAACGATTCGTCGGCGGCTCGCGCGGCTGGCAATGCCGCGGCGCAGGCCAGGGCGACTCCGGTGAGGCGGAGGAAGGCAGGGATCATCGAACGGGACTCCGTTGGGTAGAAAAAGTCATGACGGCGACGTATCCAACGGAATATAACGTGTGTGCGGAGCTTTGACTTGTACTGAGTCAACCGTTCCCAGGGGCGTGCGCGGTCCGCCATGCATGCGATATATATACTTCACCATGTCGCTCATCCTGAATCCGCCATGAACTTCCGCCCCTTCCGCCCGTTCGTGCTGGCCGCGGCTTGGCTGCTCAGCCTCGCCGCCCACGCCGGCGAAATCACCGTCTCGGCCGCGGCGAGCCTCACCAACGCCTTCCGCGAGATCGCGCCGCTGTTCGAGGCCGCCCATCCGGGGACCAAGCTGCACCTCAACTTCGGCGCCTCGGGCGCGCTGCTGGCGCAGATCGCCAAGGGCGCGCCGGCCGACGTGTTCGCCAGCGCCGACCAGGAGACGATGAACCAGGCCCAGGCGCAGGGCCTGGTGCAGGCGGCGCAGCGTCGCAACGTCGTCTCCAACGCGCTCGTGGTCATCGTGCCGGCGACGGCCGCCCGGCTGCCGACGGCCCTGGGCGACCTGAACGAGGCTGGCTTTGCGCGCATCGCCATCGGCCTGCCGGCGAGCGTGCCGGTGGGGCGCTACACCAAGCGCGTGCTCGAGGCGGCGCAGCTCTGGGGCGCGATCGAGCCGAAGATGATCGGCGCCAACAACGTGCGCCAGGCGCTGGACTACGTCGCTCGCGCCGAGGTCGATGCGGGCTTCGTCTACGCCACCGACGCGGCCATCATGGCGGACAAGGTCAAGGTTGCCTTCGCGGTGCCGACGAGCGAGCCCATCCTGTACCCCGTCGCGGTGCTCGCGGGTGCGCCCAACCGTGCCGAAGGCGCGGCCTTCGTCGACTTCCTGTTCACGCCGCCGGCCCAGGCGGTGCTGGCCAAGTTCGGCTTCGGCAAGCCCTGACCCGGTCCCGGGCAGCAAGCGCGTGGCGTCCCATGTCCGAGGCCTGGGTCGCCCTTGCGCTGTCGCTGAAGGTCGCCGGATGGGCGACGGCGCTGAACCTCGTGCTCGGCGTGGCCGTGGGCTTCACCCTCGCGCGCCGGCGCTTTCCCGGGCGCGACCTGCTCGACGCGGCCCTGACGCTGCCGATGGTGATGCCCCCCACGGTGCTCGGCTACTACCTCCTCGTGCTGATCGGCAGCCAGGGGCCGCTGGGCGCGTGGCTGCTGCAGCACTTCGGCATCCGGCTCATCTTCACCTGGCAGGCCGCGGTGATCGCGGCCACCGTCGTCGCGTTCCCGCTGGTCTTCAAGTCGGCGCGCGCCGCGTTCGAGAACGTGGACCCGGAATTCGAGGACGCGGCGCGCACGCTGGGCATCGGCGAGTGGGGGATCTTCTTCCGCGTCACGCTGCCGCTGGCGTGGCGGGGCATCCTCGCGGGCCTGCTGCTGGCGTTCGCGCGCGCGCTGGGCGAGTTCGGCGCCACGCTGATGGTGGCCGGCAGCATTGCCAGCAAGACGCAGACCCTGTCCATCGCCGTCTACGAGGCGGTGCAGGCGGGGCAGGACGACACCGCCAACTTCCTCGTCGCGGTGACCTCGATCACCTGCATCGCGGTGCTGCTGAGCGCCGGCCGCCTCGCGCCCGGGCGCGTGCCGGCGCGCGCCTGAAGGAGGTGGGACCGTGACGGCCGTCTGGCAGGTTTCGCTGCGCAAGAAGTACCGCCACGGTGCCAGCCGCTTCGAGCTCGACGTGGACTTCAGCAGCCCGGCGCGCCGGGTCGTCCTCTTCGGGCCCTCGGGTACCGGCAAGACGCAGACGCTGCGCATGATCGCCGGCATCACGGCGCCCGATGCCGGGATCGTGCGCGTCGCCGGTCGCACCCTGTTCGACAGCGACGGCGGCGTGTCGCTGCCGCCGTCCGAGCGCCGCCTGGGCTTCGTCTTCCAGGACTACGCGCTGTTCCCGCACCTGACCGTGCGACAGAACGTCGCCTTCGCGCTGCAGCACGGCTGGCGCAACCCGGCACGCCGTGCCGCGGAGCCGCGCGTCCTGCAGTGGCTCGAGCGGCTGCACCTGCAGCCGGTGGCCGAGCACTACCCGCACCAGGTTTCGGGCGGGCAACGCCAGCGCACCGCGCTTGCGCGCGCACTCGTCGGCGAGCCTGCGGCGCTGCTGCTGGACGAGCCCTTTGCCGCGCTCGACCGGAGCCTGCGGCAGCGGCTGCGCGAGGAACTGCTGGAACTGCAGTCGACGCTCGCGCTGCCGCTGCTGCTGATCACGCACGACGACGACGACGTGCGCCTGCTGGGCGAGCAGGTGATCCACCTCGATGGCGGCCGCGTGGTGGCCGGTGATGCCGAGGGTGGCCTGCGGCGGCCGGCTCAGGCCGGCGAGCCCGTGGCGATCTGAGCCGGCGCGGCCCTGTTCCAGGCCGCGGGGGTGCGCGCGCGCTATCCTCGGTTCATCCGACGGCTGCATCGATGGCGGCTGCCGGGGCCGCATGTCCAGACCCCGACCGCACAAGCCTTCGCCACGCCGCAAGTCCGGGATGCAACTGCAGGCTGCGCTGTGGCTGGAGATCGACGGCCAGTCGCTGGGCGGCCCGGACCGCATGGCCTTGCTGAGCGCGGTCGCCCGCCAGGGCTCGATCACGCATGGCGCGCGGGCGGTCGGCGTCAGCTACAAGACGGCCTGGGACGCCATCGACGCGATGAACGAGGCGGCCGGAACGCCGCTGGTCGAGCGCTCGACCGGCGGCCGCGGCGGCGGCGGGACGCGTCTCACCGAGCACGGGCAGCGCCTCGTCGCGCGCTTCGAGCAACTGAGCGCGGCCCACGAACGCTTCGTCGGCCTGCTCACCACCCACGGCCTGGACCTCGACCAGGCCTTCTCGCTGATGAAAGTCGTGAACCTGAAGACCAGCGCGCGCAACCAGTGGGCGGGCACGGTGAGCGCCATCCGCGCCGGCGCCGTCAACGACGAGGTGGAGGTGCTGATGCCCGGCGGCGCCCGCATCAACGCCATCGTGACGCGCGAGAGCAGCGACGCACTGGGCCTGCGCGTCACGCAGCCGGTGATCGCGATGGTCAAGGCGCCGGCGGTGATGCTGGCCACCGACCTGGGCGACGCCCGGGTGTCGACCCGCAATCGGCTCGACGGCGTCGTGCGCTCCGTGCGCCCCGGCGCGGTGAATGCCGAGGTGACGATCGAGACCGGCGCCGGCCTGTGCGTCGTCGCCACCGTGACGCAGGGCTCGATCGAGCACCTGGGGCTCGCGCCGGGCCGCGCCGTCACCGCGCTCGTGGCCGCATCCGACGTCCTCCTCGCCTGCCTGAGCTGAACCGAAGCGGTGCCGGCGCCGATCGAGGCGTGCGTCGGCGGCGCTGACGGCGGCAGTCCATCCCCTTCCTGGCTTTGCGCAGCGCCAGCGTGGCCAGCTTCGCCGCGGCTGAACTGCGCCCGCCGCAGCCCCCTCAGCGCGCCAGCATGTTCATCAGCTTGCGGATGTCCTCGCGGCAGGCGGCCGCTGCGGTGTGCTCGATGCGGCGGTAGAGCGCGATGATCTCCTCGCCGGCGGGGGTCAGCACGCTGCCGCCATGCCCCGCCCCGCCCTTGGACGAGTCGATCGCGGCCGTGCGCAGCGACCGGTTCAGTTCGTCGATCAGCAGCCACGCCCGCCGGTAGGACATGTCCAGCCGCTTGGCCGCGGCGGTGATCGACCCCGCCTCCCGGATCGCCTCCAGCAGGGCGATCTTGCCGGGGCCGACGGCGATCACGTCGCCGTCGGTGATGCGCATGCGAAAGCGCATCTGCGGCGACCGCCGGCCCGGGGAACTGGAAGCGGTCCCGGAGGAGGTCCCGGCGGCGGCGCGGCGGCGGCCGCGCGAATCGGACGGGGTGCTCATCGCGCTGCTGGGGAGTGTCACGGAGGAGGCGCAGGATAGCCGCTGCCGACGGTCCGCGGCGCGCGGGCCGGCCAGCCCCCTGGCTTCCGCGCCCGCGATGCCCGCCGCGATGCCCGGCATGCCGGCGCTATGCTGCGCGCTGAACGCCTTGCCGAAAGGGTCCCTCCATGTCCACGCCCACGACCGAACTCGAAGCGTTGCTCATGCAGCGACCGCTGTCGGACGCGCAACTGCAGGCCGCTGCCGAGACCGCCCCGGATTTCCGCATCCTGCCCGATGCCGTCGTCATCAAGATCGGCGGGCAGAGCGTGATCGACCGCGGGCGCGCCGCCGTCCATCCGCTGGTCGATGAGATCGTGGCGGCGCGCAAGCACCAGCCGCTGCTCATCGGCACGGGCGCGGGAACGCGGGCCCGGCACCTGTACTCGATCGCCGCCGGGCTCGGCCTGCCGGCGGGCCTGCTGTCGCAACTGGGCGCCTCGGTGGCGGACCAGAACGCGGCCATGCTGGGCCAGTTGCTGGCGCGGCATGGCATCTCCGCGGTCGACCGCGCCGGTCTGTCGGCGGTGCCGCTCTTCCTGGCGCAAGTGCATGGCGTCGTCTTCAGCGGCATGCCGCCCTACGGCCTGTGGATCCGCCCACCGGCCGAAGGCGTGATCCCGCCTTATCGCACCGATGCGGGCTGCTTCCTCGTTGCCGAGCATTTCGGCTGCAAGGCGATGATCTACGTGAAGGACGAGGACGGCCTCTACGACGCCAATCCCAAGACGACGACGAAGCCGAACTTCATTCCCCGCATCACGGTGGCCGAGATGAAGGCAAAGGGCCTGCAGGACTCGATCCTCGAGTTTCCGGTGCTCGATCTCATGGCCGCGGCGCGGCACGTGCGCCAGGTCCAGGTGATCAACGGCCTGGTGCCGGGAAACCTCACGCGCGCGCTCGCCGGCGAGCATGTGGGAACGCTCATTTCCGCCGACTGAGGAGCGCCTGGTCATGACCCGCACGTCCGGCAACATCAAGCACGTCGCCTCGCCGCTGGCCCGCCAGACCCTGCTCGACGGCTCGCTCACCCGGCCCGTGGCCGGAGGGCATCCGATGCGCCTGCTGCCCTGGCTGCAGGTGGTGAAGATCGGCGGGCGCTCGATCATGGACCGCGGCCGCGACGCCATCGTGCCCGTCGTGGAGGAACTGCGCCGGCTGCTGCCCGAGCACCGCCTGCTGATCCTCACGGGTGCGGGCATCCGTGCGCGGCACCTCTACGGCGTCGGCCTCGACCTCGGCCTGCCGGCGGGCTCGCTGGCGCCGCTGGCCGCCAGTGAAGCGGGCCAGAACGGCCACATCCTGGCCGCGCTGCTGGCGCTGGAGGGCGTGTCCTACGTCGAGCATCCGACCATCGCCAATCAGCTCGCGATCCACCTCTCGGCCGCGCGCGCCGTCGTCGGCAGCGCATTCCCGCCCTACCACCACCACGAGTTCCCGCACGCGCGCATCCCGATGCACCGCGCCGACGTCGGTGCCTTCCTCATCGCCGACGCACTGGGCGCGGCCGGGCTGACGCTGGTCGAGGACGTCGACGGCATCTACACCGACGACCCGAACGGGCCCGAGGGATCGCGTGCCCGGCTCCTGCGCGACGTGCGGCATACGGAGCTGGCGGCGCACGCCGGGCCGCTGCCGGTGGACCGCGCGCTGCCGGAGGTGATGGCCAACGCGCAGCACCTCAGGCAGGTCCAGCTCATCAACGGCCTCGTGCCGGGACGCCTGACCGCCGCGCTGCGCGGTGAGCACGTGGGAACCTTCATCCGCAGCGGCGTCGATGCCGCCTGACGACGGTCCTGGGGGCAGCCGAGAGGCAAGCTGAACGCAGGCTGAATACGGCGTTCAGCCTGCGTTCAGTGCCGCCACCGCACACTCCCGGCACAGTCGATGGCGACTGCATCACCGATCCCGGGAGTCCACCCACATGAACGCCAAACGTCAACGCGTCTCTCTTGCCACGCTGATCCTGCTGGCCGCCGCCGCCGGCCCCATCTGGGCCCAAACCCGCTCCGCGGCGACGCCAGACGCCGCCGCCGCCGTCGGCCAGGCCGAATACCGGCACGAGCACGACGGCAAGCACCGTCGTCACGAGCGCAGTGGGCATGCCGCCAAGGCGGACGACATGCAGGCGGTGACGAACGCCGCGGCCACCGGCGAGCCCGGTGCCGGCTGGCGCTACTTCTCGGACGCTGCGGCGCAGCGCGCCGTCGTCATCAGCCCGGAAGGCGAGTATTACCTCAGTCGCGGCCACGGTCTGCGCTGGGTCGCGAGCACGTCGGTGGGTGCCTGAGCGCGCAGGGCCAGGCATGCAGCGCCGATCTGGCCGTGCAGTGCATCGCGCACAGCCGGGCGCCTTCGGCGCGGCAGCGCCTGCAGGCGCAGTACGCGCAGGCCTTCGCCGCACACGAGCTCGCGGCGCTGCTCTTGCCGACCACGCCGGTCATCGCGCCGCGCATCGGCGAGGACGATGTCTTCAGCCTCAACGGCCACGCCTGCCCGACCTTCGCCATGCTGATCCGCAACACCGACCCGGGCAGCAGCGCGGGGCTGCCGGGCATCTCGCTGCCCATGGGTCTCGCCGACGGCCTGCCGGTGGGCTTGGCACTCGACGGCGCCGCGGGCAGCGACCGCACACTGCTGGCTGTCGCCGCCGCGATCGAGGCCGCGCTGCCGCCGATGCCGCCGATGCCGCTGGCGCCGGCCTGAACGGCATGCGTGCGGCCAGGCACAGCACCGGATTCCGGCGAGAGGTGTCGAGCGCGGCTGCGTTCAGACGCGGAGGGGCGTGGCAAAGCGCCCCAGGCCCGGTTCGATCCAACGCGCCTGGCGGCGCAGCAGGAACAGCGCCTCCAGACCGGCGCGCTGCGCCAGCACCAGCCCCTCGCCGGGACCGGCGACCAGCAGCGCGGTCGCCCAGGCGTCGGCGCCCATGGCGTCGGGCGCGAGCACGGTGACCGAGGCCACCTCGTTGCGCAGCGGGCCGCCGCGCCGGCTGTCCATGGTGTGGGTCACGCGCACGCCACCGACCTCGACGAAGCGCCGGTAATCGCCCGAGGTGGCCACCGTCAGGTCCTGCAGTTCGATCACGCCATGCGCCGCACGGCGGCCGGGCTCGGGGCTTTCCAGCGCCACCGCCCAGGGCTGGCCGCCGCCTTGGGCCACGGGCGAGAGCGCCGTCCGCAGGCTGGTCAGGCGATGGTCCTGCTGCCAGCGTCCGAGCTCGGTGGCGAAGTAGAAATCGTGGCGCGGATTGCGAGCGCCGAAGTAGAGGTGCATCGGCCGCCGGCCGGTATTGCCGCGCACGAAGGCCTGGATGCGATCGCCGGGCTGCAAGGCGTGCAGATGGCCCGAGCACAGGCCGCCGGGGATGCGGCGCATGCAGATCTCGACGAAGCCGTCGCGCCACCCGGAGGCCAGCGAGTAGTGGCGCGGCGCGCTCGCCTGTGGCGCCGTCACGCCCGGCAGGTCGCCGGCGACGAAGTTGCCGAGCCCGCTGCCGCGCAGGCCCGCCCAGGTGCTCCGTGCGGGCAGGGTAAAGCGCAGGATGACGGCAGGCTGTTCGCCTTCGGGTCTGCCGGCCAGGGGATAGTCCCTGCGCTCGAAGAGCTGCAGCTCGCTCAGCTGCGGCAGCCTGGGTCGATGCATGATGGCCAGCGGCTGACCGAGCGCTTGTGCGAGCGCCTGGCCCCAGCGCGCGAAGGCCTGCGGCGTCGATGCGGATCTCGTAGCCGGCGTCGATGAGCGCGTCGGCTAGCTCGACACTCACCTTCAGCGTGCGGCCCTGGCCGACGCTGGCGCCGTCGCTGCCGTAGGGTTCGAGCGTGGTCGAGATCGTCACCGTCTTGCTCTGCGCTCGCGCTGGCGCCACTTCATCTTCACGATCTCGAGCGTATGCGGATCGAGCTTGGCCTTGAAGGCGCGCCCCGTCTCGTCGCGGCCGCGCACGTCGTAGCAGCCGTCGTCGACCTTCAGCCGCTCCAGCTTCCAGCCCTGCGCTGCGGCCTTCTGCCGCACCGCCTCGCGCGGCTGCCACTGCGCGAGGGGGACGGCGCAGTCGTCTGCGGCCAGCGTCGGCGCGGCGGCCAGCGTCAGGATCAGGGGCAGCGCGAAGCGGCGGACGAAGGGCTTGGCGAAGCGTCGCGGGGTGTTCATGCTCAGCTCTCCTTGGCGGTTTGCGGTTTGCGGTTTGCGGTTTGCGGCGGTGCGCGTCGTTGCGTGCGCGTGGCTTCAGCGCTCGGCCGTGGACGCGGGCTTGCGCGCCCAGCGTTCGGCCCAGGGCAGCATCAGCACGAGCGTGTTGTCGCGCATGACGTGGTGGTGAAAGAGCGCGGCCGCGGCGTGCACGCCGATGAGCGCGTAGCCGATCGTGCCCAGCGCCTCGTGGAGGTCCTCGAGACGGCGCGCCAGTTCCCGGTCGCCGGCCAGCAGCGCGGGCAGCTCCCAGCCGAAGAGGGGAATGGGCCGGCCCTTGGCGCTGAGCGTGAGCCAGCCCAGCAGCGGCATGGCGATCAGGAAGACGTAGAGGACGCGGTGCATGGTCGTCGCCAGGCGCTGCTGCCAGAGCGGCGGCGCCGGCACGATGGGCGGCGTGGGCAGGGCCGCGCGCAGCAGCAGGCGCAGCGCGACCAGGCCGAAGACCGACAGGCCGAGCACGAAGTGCCAGTGCTTCATGGCCTCACGTGCATCGCTGCCCTTGGGGAAGATGCCCTTGAACTCGATCAGCGCGTAGACGGCCGCCAGCAGCACGAGCGTGGCCCAGTGCGTGGCGATCGAGAGCGGGTGGAAGAAGGTGCGGCGGTCCTGGAGAAGGGTGTTCATCGTGCGTTCCGGTCTGTGCTTGCTGCCCGGCCTCCCCGACGCGGGGAGCCCTTGCGGCTGCCGCGCACTGTGGCCTTGTGCGCCTGAACCGGGCCTGAACGCGACGTTTAGCTGCCGTTCAGCGTGGGCGCCGATGACCGCAGCGGACGGGGCACGAAGGCACGAAGGCACGCCGCCTCGCGTCGGCAGGCGACCGGGCTTGCGGCTTAGCGCTGCAGCCAGCCGCGAGGGCAATCGGCTTCGACTTCCTGGCCCAGCGGCAGGTAGTGATGCACGCGTCGGGACGGCGTGGGCGCGGTGCGCTGCCACCAGATGTGCAGGCCCTCGCTGGAGAGGCAGTGCTGCACGAGCGCGCGCACGGGCCTGGCGCGCAGGGTGTCGAACCACTGCAGGCGCAGTTCGTGCGCGCTGCGCGCCAGCACGCGCGCACCGGCGGCGGGCGGCAGCACGAGGCCGATGAAAGGGCTGTCCTCGGCCGCCGAGAGCCGTTGTGCAGGGCGCGTCGGCACGGGCGCCGCATCGGCACCTGCCGTCCCCGTGTCGTAGCGCAGGAGACTGCCGGCCAGCGTATCGCTCGGTGCATCCGCCTGCCTGCCACCTTGCGCGTCGGGCAGCACGCGCAGACAGCATTCGACGCGGTGCGCGTCGGGGTCGCTCAGGCGCAGATAGGGCACCAGTCCCGAGGCCGGAACCGCGTCCACCCGGACCCGCACCTGTGGCGTACGCGCGTCGACGATGCCCAGGCCCGGCAGACTTGCCGTCGAAGCCGCGGGTGCTGCAAGCGCCGACGCGAGTGCCAGCGGCAGCACGCCGAGCAGGGCGAGCCGGACCCGCGCGGCTGTTGGCGCACGATGCCGACGCGGTCGATGGTCAGTGGCCATCATCGGACCAGTGCGGCGGGTCGGACGCCAGCTTGTGGACCCCGAATCCCCTCCCGAGCGCATGCAGGTCGGCCGCCGTCTTCACGACCGTGGCCTTGCCGTCGGCACCGGTAAAAGTCTTGCCGCTGTAGTTGCTGATGGTCATGTCGATTGCACGCCTCTGAGAGTGTCGGCTCGTCAATACCGGCGCGTAGACGATGCCGTAGTCGGCCACCATCTGGCTGGCCGCCAGCTTGGAGGCAGCGGGCGTGGCGTGTTGCCATTGGATATCCACGCCGGGCATGGCTGGGACCTTGCTGGCATCCAGATTCTGCTTGGCGATTTTCCACGCGTAGTGCATCAGGTACGCGCGCTCGGCCGGCC
>JAIXKR010000042.1 GCA_026932235.1 Burkholderiales bacterium | reverse complement strand
AGGTCTGGACCTGCGACCTCTCGCACGACTACGTCAGCATCAACGCCGACTATCGATCCTGAGGCCAAGGGCAGCGTCGGGTGGCGTCGTATCCGGGCTGCCGCCAGGATCGCGCCACGAAAGCTTCACTCCGCCGCCGGCGCGAAGCGGTCGATGGCGTCGGTGATGATGCCGTCGATCCCCAGGTCGAGCAGCCGCCTCGCTTCCTCGGCTTCGTTGACGGTGTAGACGAGTGCACGCCGGCCCTGAGCGTGCAGACGGGCGATGAAGGCGGCGTCCATGAGCGCGTGGTTGGTGATCACTGCGGCGCAGTCGAGCAGCGGCTCGATCGCTTCCCAGCCTTCCCAGAAGGTGTCCAGCAGCAGGCCGCGCGGCAGTTCGGGCGCGGCTTCGCGCGCGGCCTTCAAGGATTCGGGGCGAAACGAGGTCAGCAGCGGCGGCACGGCCGCGCCGGCCCACAGTTCGCGCACCGCCAGCGCGACGGCGCGGCCGGTGGCTTCCTCCAGGCCCGGGGTGGGCTTGATCTCGAGATCGAGCATGAAGCCGTTGGCGCGGATCCAGCGCGCCACCGCCGCCAGCGTCGGCAGCGGTTCGCCGGCGAAGCGGTGCCCGTGCCAGCTGCCGGCGTCGAGTTGCGACAACGCCGACCAAGGCAGCTCACCGCCGACGCCGTGGCCGTTCGTGGTGCGTTCGAGCGCGGTGTCGTGCATCAGGAAGAGCACGCCGTCGGCCGAGAGCTTGACGTCGCACTCGAAGGCGCGATAGCCGTGCGCGGCGCCGACGCGGAACGCCGCCAGCGTGTTCTCCGGCGCCAGCGTGCCTGCGCCGCGGTGCGCGATCCAGCGCGGGTAGGGCCAGGGCACGAGTGCGGTCACGCCGGCACCCGCTGCCCGCTCTGCGCATCGAACCAGTGCAGCTGCTCTGCCGGAACCCGCAGCCGCAGCGTCTGGCCGGCGGTGGGTGGTGCCAGCGTGCCCTCCACGCGCACGGTGAAGCTGGCGCCGCCCAGCTGGCCGTAGACCAGCCGCTCGGCACCCAGCATCTCGACCATCTCGACCTGCAGCGGCCAGGCGGCGTGCGCAGACGCCGACTCAGCCGCCGCTGCAGCGTCCTCGGTGCCGACCTGCGCGTGCTCGGGCCGTATCCCCAGCAGCAGCGGGCCGTCGCGCGGCGCGGCCTGCGGCAGCCTCAGCGTCTGCGCGCCGACGCTGAAGTGCAGGCCCTGCGCCTGACCCTGCAGCAGGTTCATCGGCGGGCTGCCGATGAAGCCGGCGACGAAGGTGCTGGCCGGCGCGCGGTAGACCTCCTCGGGGCTGCCGATCTGCTCGATGCGGCCGGCGTTCATGACGATCATGCGCTGCGCCAGCGTCATCGCCTCCACCTGGTCGTGGGTGACGAAGAGCGAGGTCACGCCCAGCTCCTGGTGCAGCTTGCGGATCTCCAGGCGCGTCTGCGCGCGCAGCTTGGCGTCGAGGTTGGAGAGCGGCTCGTCGAAGAGGAAGACCTGCGGCTGGCGCACGATCGCGCGCCCCATCGCCACGCGCTGGCGCTGCCCGCCCGAGAGCTCGCGCGGCCGGCGTGCGAGCAGGCTGCCGAGCTCGAGGATCTGCGCCGCCTTCTGCACGCGCTGCTCGATCTCGGCCTTGCTCACCTTGGCGATCTTCAGCCCGTAGGCCATGTTGTCGTACACGCTCATGTGCGGGTAGAGCGCGTAGTTCTGGAACACCATCGCGATGTCGCGCTCGGCCGGCTCGAGCCGGTTGACGACGCGGCCGCCGATGGCGATCTCGCCGCCGCTGATCTCCTCCAGCCCCGCGACCATGCGCAGCAGCGTGCTCTTGCCGCAGCCGCTGGGGCCGACGATGACGATGAACTCGCCGTCGGCGATCTCGGCGTCGACGCCGTGGATGACCCGCACGCCCTTGGCGCCCTGGCCGTAGGTCTTCTCGACCTTCCTGAACGAGATGGCGCCCATGCTCCTACTTCTCGGAATCCACCAGGCCCTTGACGAACCACTTCTGCATCAGCAGCACGACGAGCGCGGGCGGGATCATCGCCAGCACCGCGGTCGCCATGATGACGTTCCACTCGTTGGCCGCGTCGCCGCCGGTGAACATGCGCTTGATTCCCATCACCACCGGGTACATGTCCTCGCTCGTCGTCACCAGCAGCGGCCACAGGTACTGGTTCCAGCCGTAGATGAACTGGATCACGAAGAGCGCCGCCACGCTCGTGGCCGACAGCGGCAGCAGCACGTCCTTGAAGAAGCGCAGCGGCCCGGCGCCGTCGATGCGCGCCGCTTCCACCAGTTCGTCGGGAACGGTGAGGAAGAACTGGCGGAAGAGGAAGGTGGCGGTCGCCGACGCGATCAGCGGCACCGTGAGACCGGCATAGGTGTTGAGCATCTTCAGGTCGGAGATCACCTGGTAGGTCGGAAAGATGCGCACTTCGACCGGCAGCATCAGCGTGACGAAGACCATCCAGAAACACAGTCCGCGGCCGGGGAAGCGGAAGTAGACGAAGGCGAAGGCCGAGAGCAGCGAGATCGCGATCTTGCCGATCGAGATGACGAGCGCCGAGATCAGGCTCACCATCATCATCGGCGCCACCGGCGGCACGCGCTGGCCGTAGCTGGTCTCGTCGCCGCCGAGCGCGACGCGGTAGGTCTCGAGCATGTTGCCGCCCGGCAGCAGCGACATCGGCGCGTTCTGCACGATCTGCTGCGAGGTCTGCGTCGAGGCGATGAAGGTGATGTAGAGCGGGAAGGCGATGATCAGCACCCCGAGCATGAGCACCAGGTGCGACAGCATCGTGGCCGCAGGGCGGTTCTCGACCATCTCGCTACTCCGGCATTCGGGTCAGTATTGGACGCGCTTCTCGACGTAGCGGAACTGGATCGCGGTGAGCGCGATGACGATCGTCATCAGCACCACCGACTGCGCCGCCGAGCCGCCGAGGTCCAGGGCCTTGAAGCCGTCGTAGTAGAGCTTGTAGACGAGGATCGAGGTCTCCTTGCCCGGTCCGCCGTGCGTCGCGGTGTCGACGATGGCAAAGGTGTCGAAGAAGGCGTAGACGACGTTGATGACGAGCAGGAAGAAGGTCGTCGGCGACAGCAGCGGGAACTGCACCGTCCAGAAGCGCCGCCAGGGGCCGGCGCCGTCGATCGCCGCGGCCTCGATCAGGCTCTTGGGAATGCTCTGCAGCCCGGCGAGGAAGAAGAGGAAGTTGTAGGAGATCTGCTTCCATACCGCGGCGAGCACGATCAGCGTCATCGCGTCGCGACCGTTCAGCAGGTGGTTCCAGTCGTAGCCCAGCGCCTGCAGCAGGTGGCTGACGATGCCGACCGAGGGCGCGAACATGAACAGCCACAGCACGCCGGCGATCGCCGGCGCCACCGCGTAGGGAACGATGAGCAGCGTCTTGTAGATGAGCGCGCCGCGCACCACGCGGTCGGCCATCACCGCCAGCAGCAGCGAGACCGAGAGCCCGCACACCGCCACCAGCACCGAGAACACCGCCGTGGTGCGGAAGGACTCGAGGTAGGTGTCGTCGGCGAAGAGGGCCTGGAAGTTCTCCGCGCCGACGAACTCGTACGAGGTGCCGAAGGCGTCCTGCTGCAGCAGGCTCTGGTAGAGCGCCTGGGCCGCCGGCCAGAAGAAGAAGACGAGGATGACCGCCATCTGCGGCGCGATCAGCGCCCAGGGCAGCCACCAGGAGCGGAAGCGGACGCGCTTCTCGACAGCCACGATGCGTCGTTCGAACCGGCTCTTGCCGTCCGCTGCCTCGCCCGCGTCGGCGCGCTCAGCCCTTGTTGGCGCGCTGGAAGCGCACGAGCTGCTCGTCGCCGCGCTTCTTCGCCGCCGCCAGGCCCTCCTGCACCGTCTTCTTGCCCGACCAGATCTGCTCCATCTCCTCGTCGAGGATGGTGCGGATCTGCACGAAGTTGCCCAGGCGGATGCCGCGCGACTTGTCCGTGGTCTTGCGGATCATCTGCGTCACCGAGACGTCGGTCCCCGGGTTGGCCTTGTAGAAGCCGCTCTTCTCGGTGAGCTCGAAGGAGGGGATGGTCACCGGCAGGTAGCCCGTGCGCTGGTGGCTGGCTGCGGCCACTTCGGGCTTGGAGAGGTAGGCGAAGAAGGCGGCGATGCCCTTGTACTCCGCGGGCTTCTTGCCCGCCATCACCCACAGGCTGGCACCGCCGATGACGGTGTTCTGCGGCGCGCCGGGAACGTCGGGGTAGTAGGGCAGGGTGGAGATGCCGCTGGCGAACTTGGCGTTGCGCTTGATGTTGCCGTAGAGCGCCGAACTGCCGGTGACCATCGCGCACTCGCCCGAGACGAAGGTCGAGTCCGCGGCGTTGCCGCGCCCCTTGTAGATGAACAAGCCCTGCTTGGACATGTTGGCCAGGTTCTCGATGTGGCGCACGTGCAGCGGCGTCGTGAACGCCAGCCGCGTGCCCAGGCCGTTGAAACCGTTGCGCAGCGTCGCGAACTCGACGTTGTGCCAGGCGCTGAAGCTCTCCAGCTGCGTCCAGCTCTGCCAGCTCGTCGTGAACGGGCACTTGTGGCCGCTGGCCTTGAGCTTGGCCGCCGCCAGCGCCACTTCGGGCCAGGTCTTGGGCGGATTCTCGGTGTCGAGCCCCGCGGCCTTGAAGGCGTCCTTGTTGTAGTGGAAGACGGTGGTCGAGCTGTTGAACGGGAAGCTCAGCATCTCGCCGTTGGGCGCGGTGTAGTAGCCGGCCACGGCGGGCACGTAGATCTTCGGGTCCCACTTCTGGCCGCCCTGGGCCATCACCTTGGCCACCGGCACGATCGCACCCTTGCTGGCCATCATGGTCGCCGTGCCGACCTCGAACACCTGCAGGATGTGCGGCGCGTTGCCGGCGCGGAAGGCCGCGATCGCCGCCGTCATCGACTCGTCGTAGCCGCCCTTGAACGTGGGGACGATGCGGTAGTCCTTCTGGCTCGCGTTGAAGTCCTTGGCGAGGTCGTTGACCCATTCACCGAGCGCGCCGCCCATCGAGTGCCACCACTGGATCTCGGTCTGCGCCTGTGCGGCGGTGGTGGCGAAAAGCGTCGCGGCGACGGCGGCGACGGCGGCGAGGGCAAGCGGTTTGCGGGACATGCGGACTCCGTTCGTGGAAAGCGGGAAGCGCCGATTCTGACCGGCGCGGTCGTCGGTTCGTGTGACAGCCGGGTTTCTGTCATGGATCCTCGAAGGCCTGCAAGCGGGATTACCCCGCTCGACGGCGCGCCGCGGTGCGGTGCTGCTGCACTGCCGCATTGCGCTAGCATGCGCGGCTTCGCGATGAATGCCCCGCCTGCTGTCGACCTGCGCGCTGCCGATCCGGCGGGCGCGCGTGCAGACGCCGACGTCCCGGACACGGCCGCGCCGCGCCTGCGCGAGATCCCCTACAACTACACCTCGCTCTCCGACCGCGAGATCGTGCTGCGCCTGCTCGGCGCGCGCGCCTGGGCGCTGCTGCAGCGCCTGCGCACCGAGCGCCGCACCGGGCGCTCCGCGCGCATGCTCTACGAGGTGCTGGGCGACATCTGGGCGGTGCAGCGCAACCCCTACCT
>JAIXKR010000031.1 GCA_026932235.1 Burkholderiales bacterium | reverse complement strand
CCCAACCCCGAAAAGGAGTCGACCATGTCCAGCGTGACCTTCAAAGGCAATCCCGTCAGCCTCGCCGGCAGCGTGCCGGCCGTGGGCAGCCAGGCCCCGGCGTTTGCGCTCGTGGCCGGCGATCTCTCGGACAAGACGCTGGCCGACTTCGCCGGCAAGCGCAAGGTGCTGAACATCTTTCCGAGCATCGACACGCCGGTGTGCGCGGCCTCGGTGCGCCACTTCAACCAGGACGCCGCGCGCCTTGCCAACACGGCGGTGCTGTGCATCTCGGCCGACCTGCCCTTCGCGCAGGGGCGCTTCTGCGGTGCCGAGGGCATCCAGAACGTGACCATGCTCTCGACGCTGCGCGGTGCGGGCTTCCTGCGCGACTACGGCGTGGCGATCGATGGCGGCCCGCTCACCGGCCTCGCCGCGCGTGCCGTGTTCGTGCTCGACGAGAAGGACAAGGTGCTGCACGCGCAACTCGTTCCCGAGATCGGACAGGAACCCGACTACGCGGCGGCGCTGGCGGCGCTTGGCTGAGCGTCCGGGCGTGGACGGCGGCGCGATCGGCGATCATCGCGCCCATGAAGGTCTTCGGAATCGCCGGCCATTCCGGCATGGGCAAGACGACGCTGCTCGAGCGGCTGGTTCCCGAACTGCGCGCACGGGGCCTCGTCGTCTCGCTCATCAAGCACAGCCACAAGGCGATCGAGATCGACCGCCCGGGCAAGGATTCGTGGCGCGCGCGCCAGGCCGGCTGCCAGGAGGTGCTGCTGCTCGGCGAGCAGCGCTGGGCGCTGATGCACGAACTGCGCGGCGACACCGAGCCGCCGCTGCCCTACCTGCTGTCGCGCATCCAGCGCTGCGACCTCGTGCTCGTCGAGGGCTTCAAGGGCGGCGACTTCCCCAAGCTCGAGGTCTGGCGCCAAACCGAGGACAGGCCGCCGTTGTGGCCGGACTGGCCGGGAATCGTCGCGCTGGCCGTTGAAGGTCAGCCGCCGGTGCAGCCGCCACGCCTGCTTCCCCTGTCGGATACGCAGCAGATCGCAGACTGCGTGCTGGAGCAGGCGGCACCGGTGGAGGGCGCCTGCTGCGGCTGATGCCCATTCGCCCCCGACCTCGGGACGCGAACGCGCATCGGACCTGCGCTCAGGCGGCCAGGAAGCGCTCGACGAGCGCGTACTGCTCCGGCGTGTTCAGCGCCGGCGCGTGACCGCAGCCGGGAATGGTGGCCACCACCGCGCGCGGGCCGCGCGTGCGCATGGCTTCGGCGACCTCGGGCAGCAGCAGGTCGGAGTTCTCGCCGCGCAGGCAGAGCACGGGAATCGTCAGGCCGTCCCAGGCCTGCCACTGCTCGTAGTCGCGCGGGTGGTGGATGAACTGCTGCACCATCGCCGGGTCGTAGTGCGGCGTCACGCGGCCGTCGGGCAGGCGGCGCATGCTGGTCTCGGTGAGCTGGCGCCACTGCGCGTCGGGCAGCCAGCCATAGGGCTGGTAGATGGTGCGGAAGTACTGCTCCAGCTCCTGCATCGTGGCAAAGGCCGGCGGGCTGCCGGCGTAGTCGCGGATGCGCGCCACCGCCGCTGCGGCGAGTTCGGGCCCGATGTCGTTGAGCACCAGCTTGCGGATGCGTCCGCGCAGCGCGCCCGCGGCCGCGCGCAGGCCGATGGCGCCGCCCATGCTCGTGCCCAGCCACAGGCAGTCGCGCACGCCCAGTTGGTCGAGCAGGGAGAGCGCAAGCCGTTCGTAGAAGGCCAGGCAGTACTCCTGCTGCGGCAGCGGGCTCCACTGGCTCAGGCCGCGCCCCAGGGTGTCCGGGCAGATGACGCGAAAGCGCGTCGCCAGGTGCGCGGCGATGGGGTCCATGTCGCGCCCGGTGCGCGCCAGGCCGTGCCAGGCGACGACGACCTCGGGCTGCTCCGCGCCCCACTCGGTGAAGTGGAGCTCGCGGCCTTCACAGCGCAGGTAACGGGAGGCAGGGCTCATCGCGCGCGTCCCCCGTCAAGCGCGGTGACGCAGCGCGAAGGCGCGCAGGCGTCCGACGATGCCGGTCGGGAAGTAGTAGACCGAGAGCACGAAGAGCACGCCCAGCCAGAGCAGCCAGCGGTCGGGCGAGACGATGCGCGAGAGCAGCGGCACGCCCTCGAACGCGGTCGCGCCGAGCGCAAGCAGGTCCTGCAGATAGTTCTGCGCCAGCACGAAGAGCGCCGCGCCCAGGGCCGCGCCGTACATCGTCCCCATGCCGCCGATGACGACGATGAGCAGGATGTCGAGCATGATCTCGAAGGACAGCGTCGTGTCCGGCCCCACGTAGCGCAGCCACAGCGCGAGCAGCGCGCCGGCCAGCGTGGCGAACAGCGCCGAGAGCACGTTGCTCCAGGTGCGGTAGACGACGGTCGAGTAGCCGATCGCCTCGGCGCGGAAGTCGTTCTCGCGGATCGCCTGCAGCACGCGCCCGAAGGGCGAGTTGACGATGCGCAGCAGCGCCAGGAAGAGCAGCAGCACCGCCGCGAAGAGCAGGTAGTAGGTGAAGATCTTGCCGTCGACGTCCAGGCCCAGGATGGCGTTCTCGAAGGGCTCGAAGCTCGGCGAGAGCCACTCCGGGTTGCGGAAGGTGAGGCCGTCCTCGCCGCCGGTGAGCTCCGAGAGCTGCGAGGCCAGCGTCTGGAAGGCCGCCGCCACCGCCAGCGTGATCATGGCGTAGAAGATCGCCTTCACGCGCAGCGAAAAGAGGCCGATGACGAGCGAGAGCGCGAGCGACAGCAGCAGCGCCGCCGCGGTGCCGGCGAGCACCGCCGCCCAGCCTGCGCCCAGGCGCGTGCTCGCGATCGCGATGCCGTAGGCGCCGATGCCGAAGAACATCGTGTGCGCGAAGCTGACGATGCCGGTGTAGCCCAGCAGCAGGTCGAAGCTGGCGACGAGCAGGATGAAGACCAGGGTCTTGGCCGCCACGCTGAGCGCCTTCGCGCCCGGGAAGGCGAAGGGCGCGACGGCCAGCGCCAGCAGCACGACGACGAGCGCCAGCGCCAGCAGCCGGCTGCGCGGGCGGTCGTGGGAGAGGAGACGATCGAGCATGGCCCCGCTCATCGGTTCGTGACCGGATACAGGCCCTGCGGCCGCCAGAGCAGGATGGCGACCATGAGCGCGATGTTCGAGAACAGCGCCACCTTGGGCGCGAGAAAGCCGGTGTAGTTGGCCATCAGGCCCACCAGCAGCGCGCCGATGAAGCAGCCCAGCGTCGAGCCCAGGCCGCCGATGATGATGACGATGAAGATCAGGATGTTGACCTGCGCCCCGATCTGCGGCGACACCGACTGCTGGTAGAGCCCCCACATCACGCCGCCCATGCCGGCCAGGCCCGAGCCGGCGACGAAGACGCCGACGAAAAGGCGCCGGATGCGGTAGCCCAGGGCCTCGACCATCTCGCGGTCCTGCACGCCGGCACGGATCAGCAGGCCGACCTTGGTGCGTGCGAGCGTCCAGGCCAGCAGCGCGAACACCGCGAGCCCGACGATCGCGGCGACGATGCGGTACTTCTCGATCGCCGCGTCGCCGAGGTAGAAGGCGCCGCGCAGCGGCGCGGGCATCGGCAGCGCGATCTGCAGCGGACCCCAGAAGACCTTGATCAGCTCCTCGCCCACGATCATGCCGCCCATCGTGATGAGGATCTGCTTCAGGTGCAGGCCGTAGACCGGGCGCACGATGACGCGCTCGAACGCCAGGCCGACCGCGGCGGCGACCGCCATCGCCAACAGCATCGCCACGAAGATCGCCAGCAGCGCCTGCAGCGCGCCCTGGTCGGCGAAGGCCGCCATGCCGCCCATCACCGTCGTCGCCACGAAAGCGCCCAGGGCGATGAACAGGCCGTGACCGAAGTTGAGCACGTCCATGAGGCCGAAGATCAGCGTCAGGCCCGAGGCGATGACGAAGATGATGAGCCCCATCGCCAGCCCCGCGAAGGTCAGCGTGAGCCAGCTGCTGCCGCTGCCCACCGCCGGCAGCGCCGCCGCCATCAGCGCCAGCAGCAGCAGCACGGGCTTCCAGTCGAAGGCGCTCTTCGGGATCGCCAGCGGCGCGTCGGCCGGCACCGCGGTGCTCGTCGAACTCATTGGTGTGCTCCGAGCGACAGGCCGAGCAGCCGCCGCTGCAGGGCCTCGTCATCGGCCAGTGCCGCCATCGCCCCGGCGTGCACGACGCGGCCGTCGTCCATCACCGCCACCGTGTCGCCCAGCGCCCGGGCCATGAGGAAGTTCTGCTCCACGAGCAGGATGGTCGTGCGCTGCGCCTTCAGTTCGCGCAGCGCACCGATGAGGTTGCCGATGATGGCCGGCGCCAGGCCCTTGCTCGGTTCGTCGATGAGGATGAGGTCGCGCGGCTCGCAGATCGCGCGCGCGACGGCGAGCATCTGCTTCTGCCCGCCCGAGAGCTTGCCCGCCGGGTAGAGCCAGAACTTCTGCAGCGCCGGGAAGAGGCCGAAGATCCACTGCAGCCGCGCGCGGTCGAGCTCGCCCTCGTGGCGCGCGCCGCGCGCGGCGAGCACCATGTTCTCCTTCACCGTGAGGTCGCTGAAGATGCCCATGCTCTCGGGCACGTAGGCGATGCCGGCGGCGGCGATCTCGGGCGTCGGACGATTGGCGATCGGCGCGCCGCGGAAGCCGATCGTGCCCTGCGACGCGCCCCACAGGCCCATGATGGTGCGCAGCGTCGTCGTCTTGCCGGCGCCGTTGCGGCCCAGCAGCATCGTCACCTGCCCCTCGGGGACGACGAGGTCGACACCGTGCAGGATGTGATAGGCACCGATGTGCGTGTGCACGCCGCGCAGCTCGAGGAGAGGGCCGCTCACGCCGCCTCCTCCGCCGCCATGCCCAGGTAGGCCTGCTGCACGACCGGCGAGGCGATGACGGTGGCCGGCTCGCCGTCGGCGACGAGCTGGCCGTTGTGCAGCACGATGATGCGGTCGGAGAGCTCGCGCACCACGTCCATCTTGTGCTCGACGAGCAGGATGACGATGTCCTTGCGCGCCTTGAGCGCGCGGATCAGGTCCAGCACCACCGGCACCTCGTCGACGCTCATGCCCGCGGTGGGCTCGTCGAACATGTAGACCCTGGGGTCCAGCGCCATCAGCAGCGCGACCTCGAGCTTGCGCTGGTCGCCGTGCGGCAGGCTGCTGGCGGGAACGCGCGCCTTCTCCGCCAGCCGCACCTGCTCGAGGATGCGGTCGGCCTCGGCGATCCACTCGCCGTGGTCGAGCCACACGCGCAGCATGTCGCGCACGAGGCCCAGGGCGCTGCGCCCGCGACCGGCTTCGCGCGCCTGGATCGCCAGGCGCACGTTCTCGTGCACGCTCAGGTTGGGGAAGAGCTGGGTGAGCTGGAATGCGCGCCCCAGGCCCCGGTGTGTGCGCTGCGGCGCGGGCAGCGCGGTGATGTCCTCGCCATCCAGCCGCACGCGCCCTTCACTCGCCGGCAACTGGCCGGAGACGAGGTTGAAGTAGGTCGTCTTCCCGGCGCCGTTGGGCCCGACGATGGCGGTCAGCGTGCCCGGCTCGAAACGGCACGAGACATGGTCGACGGCCACATGGCCGCCGAAGCGAATCGTGAGGTCCTGCGTTTCGAGCATCGGATTGGCAGGCAAGGATCGGGCAGCGGCCGCCAGGCGGCCGCGGGCGCAGACGATCAGCGCTTGTTGCGGATGGGGATGCGCAATTCGCTGGCCGGGATCACGCGCACGAGCTCGGGCACGCCCCAGGCGAAGGCCGGGTCGTTCTTGATGCGGAAGTGGTACA
>JAIXKR010000085.1 GCA_026932235.1 Burkholderiales bacterium | reverse complement strand
CGAGCAGCTCGATCAGCGGGTGCACGTTGTAGCCGCCGACCATGGTGCCCAGCAGTTCGGTGGCCTTGGCCTTGGAGATCAGGCCGACCCCCAGGTCGCCGTGTGCGACGGCGGCGAGGAAGCTGGCCTTCACCTTGGCGGCGTCGTCCACGCCCGGCGGCACGCGGTGGGTCAGCAACTCCAGCAGGAAGGCTTCCTCGCCCTTGGGCGGGTTCTTGATGAGCTCGATCAGCTCGGCCACCTGCTTGGCGTCCAGCGGCAGCGGCGGGATACCGAGCGCGGCGCGTTCGGCGGCGTGTTGGCGGTAGGCGGCAAGCATGGCGGCTCCTGGCATGGCTGGCAGTGTGGGGTGGAGGATGAAGGTTCAGGCTTTCGGCACGATGACGCGAAGGCCCTTGAAGTAGTCGCGGAAGAAGTCCGCGTCGCGGGTGATCAGGGCCCGGCACTGAAGCAAGGCGTGCGCGCCGACGAGAAAGTCGGGCACGGTGCGCCGCGCCGAGGCCGCGGCGCGGCGCAGGCGTTCCGTGTAGCGGCGGTGCATCTCGCCCGCTCGCACGGCGGCCCGTTGTTCGAGTGCCGAGAAGCCGATGCCGATCGCATCCAGCGTCTCGGTCACGATGTCGCCGTGGCCGAGGCCGGCGACGACCTCGCTGAGCACCACCTCGCAGATCACCAGCGGGCCCGCGGTCAGCGCCGCGCGCAAGGCCTCTTCGGCTGCTTCGGCACCCGGACCGTCGCCGATGTAGTCGACCAGCACCGAGGTGTCGACCGCGATCATGCGTCGTCGTCGGGCGCGGGGTAGGGGTCGCCGGGCGCCCGCCCGCGCAACTCGCGCATGACGTCGTCGGTGGTGACGCCCGGCGGCAGCTTGATGCGGCCGCGCAGCCTGGACAGTGTGTCGGACACGTCCTTGCGCAGCACGATGCGCCCGCCCTCGAGCTCGACCTTGAGCTTGCTGCCCTTGGTCAGGCCGAGCGCGTCGCGCACGGCCTTCGGCAGGGTGATCTGTCCTCGTTCGGCGACGGTGGCTTCCATCGGCAGGCTCCGGGGGGCGGGACGTTCCGATCGGAACGATCGGAACGATTCGGTATGTACGGATTGTACATACTTTCCCCTCTGGCCTCCGGGTCAACCCTGAGCCGCGACGCGGGGCGGCGGATCGCCCCGCGCCATGCAGGTGCCTACGGGTCGGGGGATTCGAGATCGAGCGCGGCGGTCTGCGCAGGCGCCGGTTCCGGGGCGGGCGCGGCCGCCCTGTCGGCTGCGTTCGCCGCCGCGGCCAGCACCGGATCGATGCCCAGCGACTGCCCCGGCGCCGGCTGGGCGACGTTGCGCTGTTGCTCGTGCACGCAGTTGTCGATGCTGCGGCGGCCGGTGACGGTGTCCATGAGCATCGACTTGGTGGCGATCTGCAGCAGCAGCATGCGGCCCTTCACGTCCTCCAGGCGCAGTGCCCCGGTGCTCGAGAGCACCGGCTTCATGGTCCACAGCGACTTGCCGAAGCGGACGTCGACGTAACCCTCGTGGCGCTCGTTGCTCGCCACCGAGACCGACTGGTCGAACTCGCACTCGTAGCTGCCGAAGTAGGCGCGCGCGGCGGCCGCCAACTGCTCGATCGAGGCCGGCGGCAGCACGGCCGCGGCCGGGACCGAATGCTTGGCCGGGTGCAGGCTGCGCTTGGCGTTCGCCTTGGACGAGGGCGCCGCCTGCGCGTGGACGGCGGCGGTACTGCAGGCCAGGCCCAGCAGGGCGAGAAAGCGCAGCAAGGAGGCGGCTGACATCGGAGGAACTCCCGGCGGGCGGTGGATGCGACCGCGATTGTGACCGCAAGCAGCGCGCAGCGGGGTTGCCGGACGTTTCAAGGCCGGTCGCCCGCTGCGAACCATTGGGCGCGCACTTCGGCCGGCAATTGCGGGCCGTCGGCCGCGGACGTGCGCTGGGCGCGCTCCAGCAGCAGCCAGTACCAGCGGTAGCTCGCGCGGTCGTGCAGCACGTCGCGGTGACGGATCGGCGCCCACGCCACGGCCTGCGCCGCGCGCAGGATCTCGATCGCCTGGTCGACCTCGGCGGCGCTGGGCGCGAAGGCTTCGACGATGGGACGGATCTGCGCCGGATGGATGCTCCACATGCGCGTGTACGCCAGGCGCCGTGCGGCCTGCTCGGCGGCCTGCCGCAGCGCCCGCGTGTCCTTGAATTCGGTCACGACGCAGTGCGAGGGCACCTTGCCCTCGGCGTGGCAGGCCGCGGCGATCTCGAGCTTGGCGCGCAGCACGAGCGGGTGCTCGAACTGGCCCGTGGCGCCCATCGCCGCCTGCGGGATCGCACCGCGGTGCGCGGAGACGAAGTCCATGAGGCCGAAGGAAAGGGACTCGATGCGCGGGTGCGCCGCCAGTGCCTGCACCTCGCGCAGTGCACCATGCGTCTCGACGAGCGCGTGCAGCGGGATGTCGCTGCCGCCTGCGGCATCGATCGCCTGCACGGCGCGCCCGAGTTCGGCGGCGCCGCGCAGCTTGGGCAGCATCAGGTAGGCCGGCCGGCGCGCGGCGGCGAGAACGGTCGCGAGCACGTCGCCGAAGCGCCGGTGCGGCACGGGCAACACGCGCACGCCGACGCGGCCGAAACGGTTGTCGGGGCCGGCCAGCAACTCGGCGACGAGGTGGGCATGCTCGATCTCGCCGCCCAGCGGTGCGCCGTCCTCGTTGTCGAGGGTGACGTCGAACACCGGCCCCATCTCGGCCTGCAACTGCAGGCTCTTGCGCATGCGCGCCTCGACACCGCTGTAGTGGTCGCACACCGGCAGCGCCGGCACGGCGCGCTCGTCGGGATCGAAGAGCGCCTGGCGCGGATGCAGGGGGGCGGGGGCCGGCATGCGCGGGACGGGCCTGGCGCTACAGCAGGTGCTTGACGCCGTCCTGCTCGGAGAGCAGCTCGGCCAGCGTCTTGTCGATGCAGCCCTTGGAGAAGTCGTCCATCGGGAGCCCCTGCACGATCTGGTAGCGGCCGCCTTCGCAGGTCACGGGGAAGCCGAACATCACGTCCTTGGGGATGCCGTAGTCGCCGTTGCTCGGCACGCCCATCGTCACCCACTCGCCCCCGGTGCCCAGCGCCCAGTCGTGCATGTGGTCGATCGCCGCGTTGGCGGCGGACGCTGCCGAGGACAGGCCGCGCGCCTCGATGATCGCCGCGCCGCGCTTGCCGACCGTGGGCAGGAACACGTCCTTGTTCCAGACCTGGTCGTTGATCATCTCCTTCACGCTTGCGCCGCCGATGGTGGCGAAGCGGTAGTCGGCGTACATGGTCGGGCTGTGGTTGCCCCACACGGCGAGCTTCCTGATGTCGGCCACCGCCTTGCCGGTCTTGGCGGCGAGCTGCGACAGGGCGCGGTTGTGGTCCAGGCGCAGCATCGCGGTGAAGTTCTCGCGCGGCAGGCCGGGCGCGCTCTTCATGGCGATGTAGGCGTTGGTGTTGGCCGGGTTGCCGACCACCAGCACCTTGACGTTGCGGCTGGCCGCCTTGTCCAGGGCCTTGCCTTGCGCGGTGAAGATCTGCGCGTTGGCGGCCAGCAGGTCGGCGCGCTCCATTCCCGGGCCGCGCGGACGCGCGCCCACCAGCAGCGCGTAGTCGGTGTCCCTGAAGCCGGTCTCGGGGCTGGCGTGCGCCTCCATCCCCGCCAGCAGCGGAAAGGCGCAGTCCTCGAGTTCCATCATCACGCCCTTGAGCGCCTTCTGCGCCTTCTCGTCCGGGATCTCGAGGAGTTGCAGGATCACCGGCTGGTCGGCGCCGAGCATCGCCCCGGAGGCGATGCGGAACAGCAGGGCGTAACCGATCTGGCCGGCAGCACCGGTGACGGCCACGCGGACGGGCTTCTTGCTCATGGGGGGCTCCTGAAGAGAGGCTGCAAAAGGCCGTGAAAGGGGACCGGCCGTGAAAGGGGAAGGCGGGATTTCCCGCATTCTAGACCTCGCTGGCTGACAGGAGTCTTGTGTCTTATGTAAGACAGCAGTGCGCGACAATGGCGCCATGGACCCCCGCGCCGAAGGCGGCGAGCGCAGCGCGAGCGCGCCGCCGACCCCTACTTTCAGCCCGCTGTACCGGCAGATCAAGGCGCTGCTGCTGTCGCGCCTGCAGGCCGGCGAGTGGAAGCCCGGCGAGGCCATCCCGAGCGAGGTGGAGTTGGCCGCGCGGCTCAAGGTCAGCCAGGGCACCGTGCGCAAGGCCGTCGACGAGCTGGCGCAGGAGAATCACCTCGTGCGCCGCCAGGGCAAGGGCACCTTCGTCGCCACGCACGCCGAGGAGCGCACGCAGTACCGCTTCCTGCGCCTCACGCCCGACGACCCGGGCGCCGCCGGCCGGCTGCGGCGGCGGCTGCTCGAGTGCCGCCGCGTGCGCGCCGGCGCCGAGGTCGCGCACGCGCTCGGGCTTCGCGTCGGCGACGCCGTGCTGCAGATCCGTCGCCTGCTGCTCACCGCCGAGGAGCCGGCGCAGCCGGTGGTGCTGGACGAGATCTGGCTCCCCGGCACGCTCTTCAAGAGCTTGAGCGCCGAGAAGCTGGCGAGTTGGCGCGGGCCGATGTACGGCCTCTTCGAGGCCGAGTTCGACGTGCGCATGGTGCGCGCCGAAGAGCGCCTGCGCGCCGTCGCCGCGAGCGTCGACGAGGCGCGCTTGCTCGCGGTGGCCGAGGGCACGCCGCTGCTGCTGGTGGAGCGCCTGTCCTACACCTATGGCCGCCGGCCGGTGGAACTGCGGCGCGGGCTGTATCGCACGGAACGGTTCCACTACCGCAACGAACTCGCCTGATGACGACGGTCAAGACCCCGCTCGGTGAGGCGTGCAGTTCCGTGTAAGTCGCAGGGCGTGCAATGCCCGGTGCAATAGAATTTCTCGGTTTGGCCGCCAGCGCGCCGCTGTGCCGCGGGCGCTCTCAATGTCCGACCTACCCGCGAAGACCAGCATGGCCCAGACACCTCGCCCGTCCTTCACGAACATCCACATCACGCAGATCGTCGGCTACCGCATGCCGCTGGCGGCGGTGGTGTCGATCCTGCACCGCATCAGCGGCGGGGTGATGTTCCTGCTGCTGCCGCTGATCGTCTGGCTGTTCGACACCAGCCTGAGCTCCGAGGTTTCGTACGAGCGCTTCGTCGCCGCGTTCGACACCGGCATCGGCTTCGTTCCCGGGATCGTCGTCAAGCTCGTCGTCCTCGGGCTCATCTGGGCCTATCTGCACCACTTCACCGCAGGCCTGCGTCACGTGCGCATGGACGTGACGCACGCCACCACGAAGGCGCAGGGACGTCGATCCGCAGCCTTCACGCTGGTCTTCAGCCTCGTGCTCACCGTGCTGCTGGGCGCCAAGCTGTTCGGCGTCTACTGAACGCGAAAGGATCACGACCATGAGCGAGCGACACGGATCCAAGCGCCTCGTCGTCGGTGCGCACTACGGCCTGCGCGACTGGATGAGCCAGCGCGCCACCGCCGTGCTGATGGCCATCTTCACGATCGTGCTGCTGGTGCAGGTGCTGATGCCCGGCCCGATGGGCTACGACAAGTGGGCCGGGATCTTCGCGCCGCAGTGGATGAAGTTCCTGACCTTCGTCGTGATCATCTCGCTGGCGTGGCATGCCTGGGTCGGCGTGCGCGACATCTGGATGGACTACATCAAGCCGGTGTGGCTGCGCCTCACGCTGCAGGTCGGCACCCTGGCCTGGCTGGTCGGCTGCGCCGGCTGGGCGCTGCAAGTGCTCTGGAGGCTCTGAGATAACCGCTATGGCTAAACTTCCCACGCGCAAGTTCGACGTCGTCATCGTCGGCGCCGG
>JAIXKR010000064.1:6537-50713 GCA_026932235.1 Burkholderiales bacterium | reverse complement strand
GATGTTGTCTCTTCGACAAACGGGAATGGTTGAAAGGCGGCGGACGATACCGCAACCCGCGGTGAGGCCCAATCGGGATTTGCAGCGGGTCCGTCGCCACCCCACAACGCCGCGCGGCGCGCCGCCGCCGACAGGATCGACGCGTGCATCAGCGCAGCCGCCGGCGCGCGAGCTCCTGGCTGACGGCGCGCGCGGCGATGTCGCGCAGCGTGTGCGCGAGTTCCGCGCGCGCCTCCTGGAGGATGGCGTCGGTCGCACGCGCGAGCAGTGGCGCCAGCGCCTCGCGCAGCCGGTACTCGAGCATCAGATCGATGCGCTGCTGCAGGCCGCTCATCACCGCCTCGACGATGCGTGTCTCGTCCAGCGCCGCCGGCGCTGCACCACCGGTGGCCGCGTCGGCCACCGCGACGCCCGAGGGACGGCTCCGTGCCGGTTCCGGCACTGCGTGGCCTTCCTGCATCACCTCGGTCAGGGTCGGCAGCCGTGCCGCCGCGGGGCGGGCGCGCGTATCAGCCATGCGCGCCCGCCGCGGCCGCGTGATGAACCGGCCGCAGTCCCGCCGCCTCGTAGGCGCGCCAGCGCTCGCGGCCATGGCGCACCGCGTCGGCATCCGATCCGACGATCTCGATGATGCGCGTGAAGGCCTTTGGGTTGCCCGGCAGCGTCGTGTCCAGGTTCAGCAGCACGGGGGGGTGCGCGCACGGTGGATCGCCGTCGACGAGCCAGATCGGCGTGCGCAAGGCCTGCGCCGAGGCTTCGGCCTGCGCCGACACGCGCAGATGCGGGATGAACTCGCGCTCGAACCGCGTCCACAGCTCGCGGTCCAGCCGCTGCAGTCGCTGCGACGGCGCACGCACCGCGACGCGCGCGCCCACGCGGTAGGCCTTGCGCAGCAGGCGGCAGGCAAAGTCCAGTTCGTCGGTCACGCCGGTGTGGAACTCGACCTTGGGCATCGTGCGCGGCGCAGCGGCAGCGGCCTCAGCCGGCGCGCTCGATCAGGAAGTGGGTGAGCAGTGGCACCGGACGCCCGGTGGCCCCCTTTTCCTTGCCCGATTTCCAGGCCGTTCCGGCGATGTCCAGATGCGCCCAGCCGTACCTGGACGCGAAGCGCTGCAGGAACTTGGCGGCGGTGATGGCCCCGCCCGGGCGGCCGCCGACGTTGCCCATGTCCGCGAAGTTGCTCTTCAGCGCCTCGTCGTAGGCCTCGTCCAGCGGCAGGCGCCAGGCGAGATCGCCGCCGCGCTCGCCCGCCGCCAGCAGCGACGAGGCGAGGGCCTCGTCGCTGCTGAAGAGGCCGCTTCGATGGTGGCCGAGCGCGATCACGCAGGCCCCGGTGAGGGTGGCGATGTCGATCACCGCCGCGGGTTTGAAGCGCTCGGCATAGGTCAGCGCATCGCAGAGGACGAGCCGTCCCTCGGCATCGGTGTTGAGGATCTCGATCGTCTGGCCCGAGAGGCTGCGGACGACGTCGCCGGGCTTGACGGCACCGCCGCCGGGCATGTTCTCGCACGCCGGCACGAGGCCGACGAGGTTGATCGCCAGTCCCAGCTCCGCCACCGCGGCGAAGGTGCCGAGGACGCTCGCCGCGCCGCCCATGTCGAACTTCATCTCGTCCATCTCGGGCGCGGGCTTGAGCGAGATGCCGCCGGTGTCGAAGGTGATGCCCTTGCCGACGAGAACCACCGGTGCCTTCGTCTTCGCCGCCCCCTGCCAGCGCAACACGATGAACTTGGGCGCCTGGTGCGAGGCCTGCGCCACCGCGAGGAAGGCGCCCATGCCGAGCTTCTCGACGTCCCTGCGCTCGAGCACCTGCACCGCCAGCCGTGCATGGCGGCGCGCCAGCAGCCTCGCCTCGGCCGCCAGGTGGGTCGGCGTGCAGTGGTTGGCCGGGCGGTTGGCGAGTTCGCGCGCCAGCGCCACGCCGGCGGCGATCGCACGCCCGCGCGCCAGTCCGGCCTCGAGCGCCCGCGCCTGCGCCTTCTCGCACACCAGGCTGAGGCGCTCGAGGCGCGAGGCCGCAGGCGCGCTGGGCTTGGTGCGACGGTAGACGTAGGTCGCCTCGTGGGCCAGCGCCACCAGGGCTTCGGCGTGCGCCGCGTCGCACTCGGCGCCGATCAGCGCCACGGCGACATGACGCGCGCCGCCTTCCTTGATCTGCGCCAGGCCCGCGGCCAGCGCCTTGCGCCAGGCCGCGGGCGGCGCGCCATCGGCACACACGGCGACCACCAGCCGCGGCGCCTTCACTCCCTGCACCCGATGCAGGTAGAGCGCACGCCCGGACTCGAGCCTGAGGTCACCGGCTTCGACGGCGACGTTCACCACGCCCGCCAGCGCTGCTTCGAGCGCAGCCGGGACCGCGCTCGCCGCAAGCACCAGCAGCAAGGCGTCGGCGGAAATCGCGCACAGCCCGTCCTTGGGGGCCTGCAGGGTCTTGAAGTCCATAATTCCTCGTTCGATGCGGCTTGCGTGCGGGCTGCCCGGGCGTGGTCTCGCGGTCTCACCGGCTCGGTGCCGCCCGCGCGCAGGTCCGGCGGCAGCACGTGCCGCCACAGGGGAAGCGCGGAGGATGTTAGTCGATTCAACGGTGCGTCGTGAGCTCTCGCGCAGCTTCGGCGCGACCCTGGTGGTCGTCCTCACCATCGTGCTGACGATGTTCCTGCTGCGTACCGTGGGGCTCGCCGCCAAAGGCACGGTGTCGCCGCAGGACGTGGTGCTGGTACTGGGCTTCACGGCGCTCGGGCACCTGCCGACGATGCTCTGCCTGTCGATGTTCGTGGCGATCGTGTTGACGCTGGGCCGCATGTACCGCGACAGCGAGATGGTGATCTGGTTCGGCGGCGGCATCGGCATCGCCCGCTTCCTGCGGCCGGTGCTGCAGACGGCATGGCCGGTGCTGCTCGTCACCGCCGTGCTGCTGCTGCTCGTGTGGCCCTGGGGGAACCGCAACACCTACGACCTGCGCGACCGCTATGCGCAGCGCTCGGACCTCTCGCGCGTGGCGCCGGGCGTGTTCCAGAGTTCGGCCGACGGTCGGCGCGTGTTCTTCATCGATCGCGAGCGCGCCGACAGCCTGCAGGCCCGCAACGTCTTCGTGCTCGCGCAGCAGGAGCACGGCGAGAGCCTGACCTCGGCGCACGCCGGCCGCCTGGACAACGTGGGCGACGAGCGCTGGCTGGTGCTCGAGCAGGGCCAGCGCAACGACACCGACAAGGCCAGCGGCGACCGTACCTTGGCGCGCTTCGAAAGCTATCGCCTGCTCGTGCAGGAGAAGGCGGCGCGGCAGGCACAGGCGCGTCCGCCGCGCGCGCTGCCCACGCTGCAGCTGCTGCGCGAGCCGACGCCGCGAAACCAGGGCGAGCTGGCGTGGCGCCTGGGCATGCTGCTGGCAAGCGCCAACCTGCTGTTGCTGGGCGTGGGCCTGGCCGCCACCAACCCGCGGCGGCCGAACAACTGGAGCCTGCTGCTGGCGCTGTTGACCTTCGTCGTCTACTTCAACCTCGTCAACCTCACGCAGGCCTGGGTCGGCAGCGGGCGCGCCGGCCTGGGGACGGCGCTGGCGGTCGTGCACGGCGGATGCCTCGCGCTGGCACTGGCGCTGCTGTGGTGGCGCGAGCACGCCGCCACGCTGCGCCTGACCGGGCGCGCGCAGTCCGCGGCGGCGGCGTGAAGGGGCACTGCGGCATGCGCACCGACACGAGGCCAGGCACGTGAAGACGGTGCGCCGGCTCTTCTACCGCGACATCGGCGCCTCGGTGGGTTTCGTCGCCGTCGCCTTCCTCGCGCTCTTCTTCTTCATCGACTTCGTCGACGACCTCGACCAGGTCGGACGCCAGGGGCGGGCACCCTGGCACGTGGCGCTGGCGGTACTCTACGCCGTTCCCGGCCACCTCTACGACCTGCTGCCGATCGCGGTGCTGATCGGCTGCATCTACTCGCTCGCGCGCATGGCGCAGGCCTCCGAGTACACCATCCTGCGCACCGGCGGCCTGGGTCCCGGGCGCGCGCTGAAGCTGCTCGCGCTCATCGGCATGGCCTTCGGGGCGCTGAACTTCGTCGTCGGGGACTTCATCGCGCCCGCGTCCGAACAGGCAGCGCTGCGGCTGGCTGCGCGCTTCGACGGCGAGCACCGCATCTCCGGCGCCGGCGCCTGGTTGAAGGGTCACCGCCTCACCCCCGAGGGCCCGCGCAGCCTCTCGATCAACGTCGCCAGCATCAGCCGCGATGGCGTGCTGCAGGGCGTGCGCGCGTTCGAGTTCGACGCCAGCGGCGGCCTGCGTGCGCATGCCAGTGCGCAGCAAGCGCGTGTCGACCGCGACGGCCGCTGGCTGCTGCGCGACGTTCAGGTGACGCAGTGGCCGGAGGCCCGGGATGCGGATCCGGCGCCAGCAGCCGCGCCTGCATCGGCGCCGGACGCGCGCCTCGAGCGCCGCATCACCGATGTCCATCTGCCCGAGCTCGCGTTCGCGACCGACCTCGACGCCACCGTCGTCGCCGCGGCGGTGCTGCCGCTGAGCTCGATGACGACGATCGAACTCTGGCGCTACGGGCGCCACCTCGACGAACAGGCGCAGGCCTCTCAGCAGGTGGCCGTCCGCTTCTGGAAGAAGGCGCTCTACCCGCTGTCCTGCCTGGTGATGGTGGCACTCGCGCTGCCGTTTGCCTACCTGCACGCGCGCGCCGCGGGCGTGAGCCTGAAGGTCTTCGGCGGCATCATGCTGGGCATCGGTTTCGTCCTGCTCAACAACCTCGCCGGACACCTCGGTATGCTCGGCGGCTGGACGCCCTGGGTCGTGGCCGCCGCGCCGAGCCTGCTCTTCCTGCTGCTTTCGCTGGCCGCGTTCGCGTGGCTGGTGCGCTATCGATGACAACCGTTTCCATCGCCCGCCGGTGCGGCCTGCCATGCACGGCCTGATCCTCTTCGCCCATGGCGCGCGCGACCCGCGCTGGGCCGTGCCGCTGCAGCAGATCGCAGCGCGCATCCAGGCGCGCCGCCCCGGGCTCGCGCTGCGCCTGGCATTCCTCGAGCTGCAGGCGCCCGACCTGGCCGCGGCCGCCGCGGAGCTGGTGCAGATGGGCTGCCGCCGCGTCGAGCTGCTGCCGGCCTTCCTCGGCGTCGGCAGCCATCTGCGGCAGGAACTGCCGCGCCTGCTGCAGGCACTGCGCCAGCAGCACCCCGGCGTGCAGCTGCGCGCGCACGCGGCGCTCGGCGAGGTCGGGGCCGTGCAGCAAGCGATCGCCGAGCACGCGCTCGCGCTGCTCGACGCCGGGGAGTCGCGATGAACCTGCATCAGTTCCGCTTCGTGCAGGAGGCGGTGCGCCGCAACCTCAACCTCACAGAGACGGCCAAGGCGCTCTACACCTCGCAGCCGGGCATCAGCAAGGCGATCCTCGAGCTCGAGGAGGAACTGGGCGTCGACATCTTCGCGCGCCACGGCAAGCGCTTGCGCCGCATCACCGAGCCCGGGCAGCTGGTGCTGAAATCGGTGGAGATCATCATGCGCGAGATCGCCAACCTCAAGCGCATCGGCGAGGACTATTCGAAGCAGGACGCCGGCACGCTCTCCATCGCCACCACGCACACGCAGGCGCGCTACTTCCTGCCGCAGCGCGTGACGGAACTGCGGCGGCGATTCCCCAAGGTGCAGGTGGTGCTGCACCAGGGCATGCCCGAGCAGGTCGCGCGCATGCTGCTGGACGACGTCGCCGAGGTCGGCATCGCCACCGAGGCCCTGGCCGCGCACGACGAGCTGCTGAGCCTGCCCTGCTACGAATGGCAGCACGTGATGGTGGTGCCCGCGGACCACGCGCTCGCGGCGGTCGAGCGCCCGACGATCGAGCAATTGGCGACGGTGCCGCTGGTGCTCTACCACCCGACGATGACCGGACGCACGCGCATCGATCACGCCTTCGCGCGCGCACGGCTGAAGCCGCAGGTGGCGCTGGAGGGCATCGACTCGGACGTCATCATGACCTACGTGCGCGCCGGCATGGGCGTGGGCATCGTCACCGAACTCGCCGCGCAGGACGAATCGCTGGGCCCGGCCCTCGTGGCGCGACCCCTGGGCCATCTCTTCGGGCCCAATACCACGCGCGTCGCCTTCAAGCGTGGCGCCTACCTGCGCCACTTCGTCTTCGCCTTCGCCGAGCTGCTCTCCGAGCGCCTGTCGGCCCCGCTGATCCAGCGCGCGATGAGCGGCGAGGCGGCTGCCGCCGGCGACTACGACCTCTGACCACGCCCTGCCCCCATCGCGCCCCGACCCTGCCTGCGTTCGCCTGCCCGCGCCGGAGGACGCTTTACTGCCATGAACCAGACCCCTGCCCGCACGCCCGTGTTCCCCTCCCGCCTGCCGCAGGTGGGCACCACCATCTTCAGCGTCATGTCGGCCCTGGCGAGCGAACATGGCGCCGTCAACCTGGGCCAGGGGTTTCCCGATTTCGACTGCGATCCGCGCCTCATCGAGCATGTCACGGCGGCGATGCGGGCGGGCCACAACCAGTACCCCCCGATGCCCGGCGTGCCGGCGCTGCGCCAGGCGGTGGCGCGGAAGATCGAGGCGCTCTACGGCCGGCGCTACGACGCCGACGCCGAGATCACCGTCACCGCCGGCGCGACGCAGGCCCTCCTCACCGCCGTGCTGTGCTGCGTCCACCCGGGCGACGAGGTGATCGTGCTCGAACCGTGCTACGACAGCTACGCGCCGGGAATCGAGCTCAGCGGCGGGCGCGTGGTGCGCGTGCCCCTGGTGCCGGGCAGTTTCCGCCCCGACTTCGCCCGCATCGCCGCGGCCATCACGCCGCGCACGCGCGCGCTCATGCTGAACTCGCCGCACAACCCCACCGCGACGGTGTGGACACAGGCGGAGATGCAGGCGCTGGAGGCGCTGCTGGCGCCGACCGAGATCGTGCTCATCAGCGACGAGGTCTACGAGCACATGGTCTTCGACGGGCAGCCGCACGTCAGCGCCTGCAGCCTTCCGGGCCTCGCTGCCCGCGCCTTCGTCATCTCCAGCTTCGGCAAGACCTTTCACGTCACCGGCTGGAAGGTCGGCACCGTGGCGGCGCCCGCGCCGCTCATGGCCGAGTTCCGCAAGGTGCACCAGTTCAACGTCTTCACCGTCAACACGCCGATGCAGCACGGCCTGGCGCGCTACCTGGCCGATCCCGAGCCCTACCGCTCCTTGCCGGCGTTCTACCAGCGCAAGCGTGACCTCTTCCGCGAGGGCCTGGGACGCACGCGGCTGCTTGCGCTGCACACCCAGGGCAGCTACTTCCAGTGCGTGGACTATCGCGCCGTCAGTGCGCTCGGCGAAGCCGATTTCTGCCGCTGGCTCACGCGCGAGGCCGGCGTCGCTGCCATTCCGCTCTCGGCCTTCTACGACGGCGGCTTCGAGCAGGGCATCGTGCGCCTGTGTTTCGCCAAGAAGGACGAGACCTTGCTTCAGGCGCTCGAGCGCCTGGCGCGCATCTGAGACCACGCGCCGCCCCGGGGGCGCCGCGCCGGCCCTATCCGCTGCGTCGCCGACGCCCGTTGCCGCCGGCCGCGGGGCCGCTCTCGCCGAAGAGGCTCTCGGGGCTCATCGGCTGCGTCACGTCCAGGTCCACCGGTACCGTCGGCTGGTCCAGCGCCATCAGCCCCGAATCCTCCGCCGGAGGCAGGTCGTCGAGCGACATCGGCTGAGTGCGGTCACCGCCTTCGCTGATCGGCAGCAGCACGTCGACGCTGCCCGATTCCAGCGCCTCCCGGTCCAGCAGATCGCGCGCGAGCGAATACAGGAAGATCAGGTCGCGATAGGCCGCCAGGTCGAACAGCTCGCCGCGCGCCTTGCGAAACAGCAGCGCCTCGAGCTCGGCCATCGCATCCAGCGGCACACGCCACACCTGCTGCAGGCGGGCGATGATCGCCGGGTACTCGTCCAGCGCGCGCCCCTCGCTCGGGTCGGCATCCCACTGCGGGGCATAGGCGTTGAAGCGGTGGTTGAAGCGCGCGCGCGTGCGCTCATAGGCCTCGTGATCGCCGCGCCGGCGGTAGATCTCGAGCAGCTTCAGGTAGGGCATCGGGCTGCCGCCGCCGGTCTTGCGCAGGTGGTCGACGAGCAGGTCGATGGCCGCCTCCTCCTGCCCGAGGACGACGAAGAACTCGGCCTGCTGCTCGAGGTCGATGAGTTCCTCGATCGACACGTCGCGCGGCTCGTCGTCGTCTGCGCGCCAACCCACCGGCAGGACTTCGGTGCGCTCGGCCGCGCCCGGCGCACCTTGCAGGCCTTCGGCCCCGTTGGTCGGCTCGCGCGCCGGGAGCAGCAGACCCGGACTCGTGCTCGAATCGCTGCCGGTCGCGGGCGAGGTCGAGGTCGAGGATGCAGTGGCGCGCAAAGGCGTTTCACCCGCGGCCACGGCCGACGGCCCCAGCCCTCCCGCGGCGATGCGCGCCCAGGCCTGCGCGCTCTGCCGCTGCAGGCGGCGCAGCTTCATCAGCAGCCAGGCGCACAGCAGCGTCAGCAGGCCCGTGAGCGCGAGCAGCCACGATGCCCACTGCCCGCGTGACTCGGCCTCGGCGGCGCTCTGCCGCAATTGCAGCAGCCCCTGGCGATCGGCGGCGGCGTCGGCGCGCATGCGTTCGATCGCCTGCTCCAGCGCCGCGATGCGTGCCGCCGCGGCGGACGCCGCCTCGGCGGCTGCACGGGCGCCCTCCTCTTCGAGCGCGCGTGCCTGCGCCTGGGCGCGGACGCTGGCCTCGGCGGCCGCCAGCTTCGCGGCATCGCCGCTGCCCGAGCCCGTCGGCGGCTCGTCATCCAGCCGCAGGCGTGGCCGCGCCCGCACGCGCGCCGCTGCGGATGGCGCCGCCGGCTGCGCCGCCGCCGCGCGGGGGCCTGCACGTCGACGCGGTGCCGCGCGCATGGCACCTCCCGGCGCGCGTGCGGCCTCGGCCGCGGGTTCGGTGGCGGCGGGCGTGCGTACGTGCTCGCGCGCTGGTGGCTGCCCGGCGGCATCGGCCTGGGCCACCGTCGCGACGTCTTCGGCCGGTGCCAGCATGAGCGGCGCGCTCGGCGTGCTCCCGCCCACCGGATCGGCAAAGACGACGAAACGCCGCTGCAATCTGACCGGGCAACCCAGCCCCAGCGTCATCGCCACCAGCGGTTCGTCAACCGGCACGCGTGTTCGCACGCGCAGCACCTGGGATTCGCCGCTGCGCTCGAGCCGTGCCGTCACCAGGTCGGGCGCCAGGCGCGTCTCGCCGACGACGACGTCGGCGGCGACGCATTCGGGACTCAGGGACTCGCCGGCCTCCAGCTGCAACCCGATCACATGGTTCAGGGGCTGGCCCAGAGGGGTCGACGGCTCCACCGGCGCAAAGCCCAGCGCAGCCGCATCGACTGCGATCAGGGCCGCCAAGCAAGGAACGATGAGGGTCTGGAGCCGCTTCTTCTGCATGCGAAATCGCGTGGGGCAGCGCGCGGCGACTCTAGCATGCCGGCATCGGGCGCTCACACCCGGATCCGGGTGTCGCCTGGGCCTAGTCGGCGGCGTCGTTGGGGACACCGCGCGCCTCGCGCAGCGCGATCTCGAACACGCGAAGATAGGGTTCGAACGCCGCGGCCGAGGCCTCGTCGAGCTCGGCGCGCAGCGTCATCCGGCCGCGGTTGACCATCAGCACGAAGGCCGACGCGGGGTCGCTGCGCAAGGCCAGCAGCGCCGGCCCCAATGTGCCCCCCAGCCACTGCTGCAGCCACGGCGCGGCGCTGGCTGCCGCCGCATAGCGTTCCTGCAGCGCGCCGAGTTCGGCGCGGCCGAGCTTGGGATACATCACCACCCAGCGCATCTCCGCAGGTGTGTCGGTGTCCAGTCGCGTCTGCACGCCCTCGACGTACTGCTCGAACATCGTCTTCTCGATCGCCTCCTGCAACGGGCGGTTGAGGACGACCGCCTGCAGGTCCTGCGGCAGCGGGAGTGCCGCGCGAATGCGCAGTTCCTGCCCGAGGACGTAAGGCCGTTGCGACGCCCCCCATTCGAGACGCCAGGGAACGTCGCCCGACTTGCCATCGACGATCACGCCGTGCCCGTCGCGCGGCGTGCGGATCTGCACCTGCGCACGCCGCGACCAGTCGTTGAACGACCCCGGCTCGGCCGACGCCCCGGACTGCCTGTCCCGTGGCGGCTTGCGGGTCAGCCAGCGCTTGAAGCCTTCGAGCATGGTTTAGAGTGCGCCGACGCGGCCGCGCGGCGCTGCAAGGGAAAGGGTCCTGCGATGATCGAAGTGTATTCGTGGCCCACGCCCAACGGGCACAAGGTGCACATCATGCTCGAGGAGTGCGGGCTGCCCTACCGCGCCACGGCCGTCGACATCGGCCGCGGCGAGCAGTTCGAGCCCGCCTTCCTGGCGATCAGCCCGAACAACAAGATTCCCGCGATCGTCGATCCCGACGGTCCCGACGGCAGGCCCATCGGCGTCTTCGAGTCGGGCGCGATCCTGCTCTATCTCGCGGGCAAGAGCGGGCGCCTGCTGCCCGAGAGCACGCGCGGCAAGTACGAGGTGCTGCAATGGCTGATGTTCCAGATGGGCAGCGTCGGGCCGATGCTCGGTCAGGCACACCACTTCCGCGTCTACGCGCCCGAAAGGATCCCCTACGCCATCGAGCGCTACACGAACGAAGCGCGGCGACTCTACGGCGTCATGAACCGCCGCCTGGCCGGCAGCCGCTATCTCGGCGGCGCCCATTATTCGATCGCCGACATCGCCGTCTTCCCTTGGCTGCGCAGTTGGAAGAGCCAGGGCATCGACTGGAACGAGTACCCGCACCTCAAGGGCTGGTTCGACGAGATCGCCGCGCGGCCGGCCGTCGTGCGCGGGCTCGAGGTGCTCTCCGACCGTCGCCGGCCGGTGCAGGACGAGCGCGCCCGCGAAGTGCTGTTCGGCCCGGAGCAGTACAAGCCGCGCTGATCGCCGACCCGAGTCGAGGCACCTGCGCACCCCCCTAGAATCGGCCGCCCGCAGCGTGGCCGTCGGTGCATGCGCCGAAGGTGTCGACGGCGCGTTCGTCGTTTCCCGCGGTGATCCCGGGCTGCCGGTCGGCCCCCGGCCAGCCATCCCATTCCGCCCGTAGCTCAACCGGATAGAGCACCGGCCTTCTAAGCCGGGGGTTGCGTGTTCGAGTCACGCCGGGCGGGCCAAGCGCCACGGCTTGGCACCGCAGACGCGGCGCCGACCTCAGGGCCGTCCGTGGCGCGCGACCTTCTGCAGAAGCTCGATCAGGATCCCACGCTCGCCGCGGCTCAGATGGCTCAGCGCCTCGTGCTCCATGGTCTGCGACACCTCGAGCGCCTTGCGGGCGAGCGCGGCGCCGGTGCCCGTGAGGCGGATCACCTGCGAGCGCCGGTCGCTCTGGCTGCGCAGGCGAGTCAGCAGCCCACGTTGCTCCAGGCGGTCGAGCAGCGCGGTGATGTTGGGTGCCGAAACCGACAGCGTCCGCGAGAGCTGCTTCTGGGTGACGTCGCGGTTGTTCGCCACCAGCGACAGCACGGTGAACTCGACCGGGCCCAGCTGAAACGACGCGCCGATGTTCTTCAGGAAGATCCTGCGGATCGGCACGTTCGCCTGCGCAAGCTGGTAGCCCAGCAGGTGCTGCAGGCACGACGGATCGAGTTCGGGTTTGGCATCGTCGCTCACGGACGGGGCGGGATCGGCGTCGTTCATCTGCGGCTCTCGGACCCCGCGATGCCGGGACGAGGGCAACACCCGGCGGGGCTAGGGCTGGACCTCCCAGTCGCCGTTGACGACCTTGAGCACCACCGCACTGTCGTTGGTGAAACCCCAGTGGTCGCTCTTGGTGAAATTCAGGACGCCCTGCGAGACCGGCAGCGGCCCCATGTTTTCCATGGCGTCGCGCAACGCGGCGCGGAACTCCCGGGTTCCGGGCTCGGCCTTGCGCAAGGCCATCGGCACCACCTTCTCCAGCACCATCAGCGTGTCGTAGGCGTGCGCGGCGAACTGGTTGCGCATGCCCGCGCCGTATGCCTTGTCGTACTTCTGCACGTAGTCGAGCGCCGCCTTCTTGGACGGGTTGGCGTCGGGGAGTTGTTCGGCCACCGTCGCCGGTCCCGAAACGACATAACTCCCTTCGACGTCCTTGCCGCCCACCCGCATCAGATCGCGCGAGGCTGCGGCATGCGTCTGGTAGATCCTGCCCTTGAAGCCGCGCTCGACCAGCGCCCGGTGCGGCATCGCGGCACCCGAGCCCGAAGCCACGACGAGGATGGCATCGGGATTCGCCGACACCAGCTTCAGCGCCTGCGCCGTCACGCCGGTGTCGGTTCGCTGGAAGCGCTCGATCGCCGTCATCTTCAGGCCCGCCTGCTCCGCGACGGCACCGAATTCCTTGAGCCAGCTCTCGCCGTAGGCGTCGGTGTACCCCAGAAAGCCGACGTTCTTCACGCCGTGCTTCTTCATGTGGGCGACCATCGGGTGTGCGATCACCGTCGCCGAGTGCGCCATGCGAAAGGTCCAGGTGTCCTTGCCCGGCGGCAGCGGCGGCGGCGAGATCGCGATCTGCAAGGTCCCCGATTGCGCGGCTTCCTCGGCCATCGCCACCGAGATCGGCGTCGTCGTCGAGCCGAGGATCACGTCCACCTTGTCGTCGGTGACCAGGCGCCGGACGTTCTTCACGCCGGTCGCGGGATCGGTCGCGTCGTCGAGCACGATCATCTTCAGCTTCTGCCCGGCGATGCTGTCGGGCCAGAGCTTGAAGCCGTTGTGGGTCGGGATGCCCAGGCCCGACGCGGGGCCGGAGAGCGACAGGACGACGCCGACCGTGAGCTCGGCGCGCGCGCTCAGCGCGACGCCGACGATCAGGCCGGCGGCAATCAGCTTCCTTGCGGTTCTCATACTTCGTCTATCCCCAGGTTGCGGGCCTGCCGGCCCTTCGTGGATCATTCGACGCGCGGCAGCAGGACCGGATCCTGGCCCGCCGCGGCGTCGCCATGCAGCCGCTCGACCAGTTCGGCGCGGTTGCGCAGCACGGCGCGCTGATTGATCGAGCCCTTGTCGGTCAATTCGTCGCGGTCGATCGACGGCGCATCGCTCATCAGCAGCGCACGCGCAATGCGGCTGGCGCTGCCGCTGCCGTCGCGCCACATGCGGTCGACCAGCGCCTGGAAGAACGCGAGCACCGCTGGATGCCGCAGCACCTCGGCGGCGTCGATGTCGTCGCCCGCACCGGCCAGGCCGCGGCACGCGTCCAGCCGCGGAAACACGAGCATGCCGACCTCGTCCCGGTCGATCCCGGTGATCACGACGTCCTGCACGCACGGCGCACCGGCGGCAATGACGCGCGCCCGCAGCGGGCCCACGCTCACGAACGTCCCCGTCGACAGCTTGAAGTCCTCGGCGATGCGCCCGTCGAAGAGCAGCCCCTTGCGCGGATCCCCGGGGTCGAGCCACTTCGCCGCGTCCCCGGTGCGGTAGAAGCCCTCCTCGTCGAACGCCTGCGCGCTGGCTTCGGGCAGCCGCCAGTATCCGGGCATCACGTTCGGGCCGCGGAAACGGATCTCGTTCTTGCCGTCGGTCGGCACCAGCTTCACCTCGACGCCCGGGCAGGGCAGGCCGATGTGCCCCGAACGCACCTCGCCGGCACGCAACGCGAGCGTGCACGTGGGCGCCGTCTCGGTCATCCCCAGGCCGGTGATCATCGGGATGCGCTCGCCCAGCGTCGCCTCGGCGAGGCGGTCGAGTTCGTCCCAGACCGGCTGCGCGAGACCGGCGCCGGCGAACATGAAAGCGCGCACGCGCCGCAGCAGCGACCGGCGCAGCTGCTCGTCGCCGCGCATCGCCGCAACGATCTCCTCGAAGCCCTTGGGCACGTTGAAGTAGACCGTCGGCGAGATCTCGCGCAGGTTGCGCAGCGTCTCGCCGATCCCCTGAGCGGTCGGCTTGCCGTCGTCGATGTACAGGCTGCCGCCGTTGTAGATCACGATGCCGACGTTGTGATTGCCACCGAAGGTGTGATTCCACGGCAGCCAGTCGACCAGCACCGGGGCTTCGTCGGCGAGGAATGCCATGCCCTGACGGAGCATCTGCTGGTTCGCGCACAGCATGCGGTGCGTGTTGACGACGCCCTTGGGCACCCGCGTCGAGCCCGAGGTGAAAAGGAACTTCACGATCGTGTCCGGCCCGACCCGCGCGTGCGCATCATCGACACCGGTCCCCGGCGCCGTGCCGGCCAGCGCATCGAAGGGCGTGTGCGCGCGGCCGCGGATGCGGCCTTCGGTCAGTACCAGTTCGACCGCGGGGTCGACCACCGCATCGATCGCCCGCGCGTACTCGGGGCCCGAGGCGAACACCAGCCCAGGCGTGAGCGTGTCGAGGATGTGGCGCAGCCTGCCGAAATCCTGCGAGATCAGCGAATAGGCGGTCGAGATCGGCGCGTAGGGAATTCCGGCCCACATGGCGCCGAGCGCAAGCGTCAGGTGCTCGAGGTCGTTGCCGGAGAGGATCGCCACCGGCCGCTCGGCCGACAGGCCGCGATCGACCAAAGCCTGGCCGACCGCACGCGCCCGGTTCAGCATCTCCAGGTAGCCGATGTGCCGCCAGTCGCCGCCGCGCTCGCGCCGAGCCGCGAGCGTACGCGCCGGGGCCTCGCGCGCAAACTGCTCCAGACGATCGGTGAGCCGCTCGGGGTAGGGCAACAGCGCCTCCGTGGAACGCAGCCGCTCGACGCCGTCGGCATCGCGCTCGAATACTGCGCTCAGGCAGCCGCCGACCCTGCTGTCCCGATACCGGATCATGCCGGGTCCACCGCGCGTGTCAGGCCCCGCGGGGGCGGGGGCGCACAGCGGCCGACGGGGGCCGAGGGTTCGCGCGGCGCGAGCGCAGCGCCGCAATCGCCCATCGTCGGGCCGTGTCGATGCGAAGGCAGGCGATGGGGCGCTCGGGCTGCGTGCATGGTCGGAAGCGCCGCGATGCGGCTGGGGCGGCTGAACCGGGATCGCCGGGCGACGATCGGCGGGATTCAGTTATGAGTATTAAGTATCTTGCCGCCCCGTGGGCCACGGGTTTGCCCTTGGCTCGTGCGAACGCAACGCGACGCCTCCACCGATGGAGTACGCGCCCACGCATCCCCCGCGGCATCCGCTGCGAGTGCGTCGCCGCGCCGCCGAATCGTTCCTGGGAGTAATCATCGGCCGATGCCGGGGAATCGATGCTCCGGCCGCCGTGGACGCCTCGACGGCAAGGCCGGGCCGGCCCTGGAGACCTGCATGCCGCGACGACACCCGCCAGGGCGGGCGCCAGGCCGACGAGCCCGCGCTGTCGCCTCAGTCGTTCCTGATCGGCTTGGGCCTCACCGTTTCCACCGGCGCGGGCTTCTTCGGCTCGTCCGAACCCCCGATGCCGACCTTGGCCGCGGCGGCACTGGCGCCGCGCTGTGCCGCCTTGGCGCCCTTCTCGATGCCGCCGGCAGCCCACGACGCGCCGCGCTCGACGCCGCTGGCCGCCGCCTTGGCGCCGCGTTTGACGGCGCTCGCGCCGGCCTTGACACCACGCACCGCGCCGCTGGCGGCGGCCTGAGCGCCGTGCTCGATGGCCGCGCCGGTGCGTGCCGCGACCGATGACGCCGCGTCAACCGCCGAGTCGATCTTCTCGCCCACGGTGCTCGCCAGCGCAGCCGTCCCGAAAAGGACGCAGGCCGCCAGCAGACCCGATCGAAGCCCAGTACCCATCCGCCTTCTCCGGTTGGCCCCGCCGGGATCCGCCCGGCAGCAGGGCGAAGATCATAGCCAGACACGCCCCGGACCGCTTCGCCGCGCCGGGGGTAGCGGTCGCCGCAGCAACTGGCTGCCTATACAGTACCCGATGTGACGACCCTGGACACGCTCGATCCCGAACAGTGCGCCGCCGTCGAGCACGGCGACAGCCCGCTGCTCGTCGTGGCCGGCGCCGGCTCGGGCAAGACCACCATGCTGGCGGCCCGGCTGGCCCGACTGGTGCTGCAAGGCGCGGACCCGCAGCGCATCCTCATGCTCAGCTTTTCGCGCCGCGCCGCGTCGGAACTGGCCCATCGCGCCGCGGGGCTGCTGCATCGGGCACTGGGCTCCAGCCCATCGATGCCGCCGCCGCAACTGCCCTGGTGCGGCACTTTCCATTCGATCGCCGCACGCTTGTTGCGCGAGCATGCGCAGGTGCTCGGGCTGGACGCGGACTTCAGCGTCGTCGACCGCGCCGACGCCCAGGAGCTGATGGGCCTGGTGCGCACGCGCTCGGGCCTGCACGATGCCGCGCGCCGCTTTCCGCTGGCGCCCACGGCGCTGGCCATCCTCTCGCGCACGGTCAACAGCGCGCAGCCGCTGGCCCAGGTGCTGGCGCAGCACTACCCCTGGTGCGCGCAGTGGCAGACGGAGCTGCGGCGCCTGTTCGCCGCCTACACCGACGCCAAGCAGGCGCAGCGGGTGTTCGACTACGACGACCTGCTGCTCTACTGGCACCAGGCGCTGCAGGAGCCGCTGGTCGCGCGCGCGATGGGCAGCCGCTTCACGCATGTGCTCGTCGACGAGTATCAGGACACGAACCGGCTGCAGGCCGAGATCCTGCTCGCCCTCGAGCCCGAGGGACGCGGTGTCACCGTGGTCGGCGACGACGCGCAAGCGATCTACGGCTTTCGCGCCGCCGAGGTCGGCAACCTGCTCGACTTCCCGCAGGCCTTCGTCCCGCCGGCGCGGGTGCGGCTGCTGCAGCGCAACTACCGCAGCACGCAGCCGCTGCTGGCGGCGGCGAACGCGGTCATCGCCCAGACCGGGCGCCGCTTCGCGAAGACGCTGTGGAGCCAGAGGCCGTCATCGCACAAGCCGCAGCTGGTGCAGGTGGACGATGAGGCCGCGCAGGCGACCTGGGTCGCCGACACCGTGCTCCGCCAGCGCGAGCAGGGGACGCGCCTGACGCAGCAGGCGGTGCTGTTTCGCAGTGCCCAGCACAGCGCCTCGCTGGAACTCGAACTGGCACGCCGGTGCATCCCCTTCGTCAAGTTCGGCGGACTGCGCTTTCTCGAGGCTGCGCACATCAAGGACGCGTTGAGCCTGCTGCGCTGGACGCACAACCTGCGCTGCCGGCTGGCGGGTTTCCGCGTCCTGAAGCTGGCTTCGGGCATGGGCCCGGGGACGGCGATGAGGCTTCTCGACGCGATGGACGCCAGCGCGGACCCGGCCGCGCTGCTGCTGGCGTGGCGGCCGCCGGCCCGCGCCGCGCTCGACTGGGCCGGCTTGCGCGATGCGCTGCAATCGCTGCTGCCGCGCGATGCCCCCTGGCCGGGGCAGATCGCTCCCGCCTTCCTCTGGCTGCGTGCGCAGCTGCCGCGCCTGTACGGCACGGACGCGGCGGTGCGCGCGATCGACCTCGCGCAGCTCGAACGCCTGGCCGCCGGGCATCGCAGCCGCGAGCGTTTCCTCACCGAGCTCGCGCTCGACCCGCCCGAGGCCTGCAGCGACGAAGCCGGTCCGCCGCAGCGCGACGAGGACTACCTGATCCTGTCGACCATCCACTCGGCCAAGGGGCGCGAATGGCATTCGGTGCACGTGCTCAACGTCGTCGACGGCTGCATGCCCTCCGATCTCGCCACCGGCAGCGCCGCCGAGATCGACGAGGAGCGCCGCCTGCTCTACGTCGCGATGACGCGCGCCCGGGAGCGGCTGCACCTGCTCGTGCCGCAGCGCTTCTACGCCACGGAGCAGCGCGCACTGGGCGGCCGCCATCTGTACGCCGCGCGCTCGCGCTTCATCCCCGCCGAACTGGAGCCGCTGTTCGAGCTCGTCGCGCCGTGCGCGCCCGAGGGCGGCGAAACACACGCCGGCGTCGATGCCGGACCTCTGCCGCAACTGGATCTGGCGGCACGCCTGCGCGCCCGCGGCGGACTGTTGCGGTGAGTGCCGGGCGCCGGGCGCCGGGCGCAGGCTCAGCCGCGTGCGGCGTCGTCGACGCGCGCCTCGGCCAGCGCGTCCACGAGCGCGGCGACGAAGCGCTCGCCACCGAGCGCCTGCACGCCCAGCGCGAGGTCGGCCCGCACCGCCTGCGCGATCGTCTGCACCGCGCCGCTGTCGGCAGCCATGGTGGCGTAGTAGCCCAGGTCCTTGACGGCGTTCGCGAGCGCGAACTGCAGCCCGCTGTCGTCGCCGCGCTCGATGAAGGGACGCATGCGCTCCAGCGTCACCCCGCCGCCGCCGCCCTTGGCCAGAACCTCGACGAAGACCTCGGGCGCGACGCCGCCGCGCCGCGCGCAGGCGGCCGCCTCGGCGAGCAGCGCCGCGCCACCGAGCGAGACGAAGTTGTGCAGCAGCTTCATGCGATGCCCGGAACCGACATCCCCGCAGTGCGTGATGTTCTCGGCGAAGCACGCCAGCAGCGGGCGCAGTTCGGCGAACAGGGCGGCGTCACCGCCCACCAGAAGGTTCAGCCGCCCTTGCGCCGCCTCCTTGGGGGTGCGCGTCATCGGCGCATCGGCGAAGCGCCCGCCCGCGGCCCGCACCGCCGCGGCCACGCGCGCGGTCGAACTCGGCACCGCGGTGGAGCAGTCGACGATCGCCGCGCGCGGCCGCAGGTGCGCCAGCAGGCCGTCCTCGCCGAGCACGACGGCCTCGACCTGCGGCGAGCCGGTGACGCAGAGGATGATGACCTCGGCCGCGCTCGCCACCGCCTGCAGGCTGCCGACGACTCGCGCACCCGCGGCCTGCAGATCCCCGAGTGCCTGGTTTCCGGGGTGATCGAGCACGGTCAGCGCGTGCCCGTGCTTCACCAGGTTGCTCGCGATGCCGTGGCCCATCCGGCCGATTCCCACCATGCCGACGCGCTGCTTCAAGGGGAGGCTCCTTTCGTCTCGATCGACACCGGGCGCGGGGCCGCCCGCGCCGCCTGCGACGCGCGTCATTCTGCGCTGCCCGGGAGCGGTCTTGGGCCGGCCGCGCCTCAGAGTGCCTCAGTGCGCCTCAGTGCGCCTCAGTGCGCCTCCTCCCAGTTCGCGCCGACGCCCACCTCGGCCAGCAGCGGCACCTTCAGCTCGGCGACGCCCGCCATCAGGCGCGGCACTTCGAGCCTGACCCAGTCGAGTTCGGCCTGCGGCACCTCGAACACGAGTTCGTCGTGCACCTGCATGACCATGCGCGTGGCGCGCCGCTGCTCGTCGAGCGCACGCTGCACCGCGATCATCGCCAGCTTGATGAGGTCCGCCGCGGTGCCCTGCATCGGCGCGTTGATCGCCTGGCGCTCGGCGCCGCTGCGGCGCGGCCCGTTGCCGCTGTTGATCTCGGGCAGCCACAGGCGGCGGCCGAAGACGGTCTCGACCCAGCCCTGCGCATGCGCGCGCGCCTTGGTCTCGTCCATGTAGCGGCGCACGCCGGCAAAGCGCTGGAAGTAGCGCTCGATGTAGTCGCGCGCGGCCTTCTGCTCGATGCCCAGGTTCTGCGCCAGGCCGAAGGCCCCCATGCCGTAGATGAGGCCGAAGTTGATGACCTTGGCGTAGCGGCGCTGCTCGGCCGAGACCTCGGCCAGCGGCACGCCGAAGACCTCGCTGGCAGTTGCGCGGTGCACGTCCAGTCCGTCGGCGAAGGCCTGCAGCAGCCCCGGATCCTCGCTGATGTGCGCCATGATGCGCAGTTCGATCTGCGAATAGTCGGCCGAGACGATGACGTGTCCCGGCGGCGCGATGAAGGCCTCGCGGATGCGCCGGCCCTCGGGCGTGCGCACGGGGATGTTCTGCAGGTTGGGCTCATTGCTCGCCAGCCGCCCGGTGACGGCCACCGCCTGCGCGTAGTGGGTGTGCACGCGCCCGGTGTCCGGGTTGACCATCAGCGGCAGCTTGTCGGTGTAGGTGCCCTTGAGCTTGGCCAGGCTGCGGTACTCGAGGATGCGCGCGGGCAGCGGGTAGTCGGCGGCGAGCTCCTGCAGCACGTCCTCGTCGGTGCTCACCGCGCCCGAGGCCGTGCGCTTCTTCACCGGCAGGCCCAGGCGGTTGAAGAGGATCTCGCCGATCTGCTTGGGGGAGCCCAGGTTGAACGGCCCGCCGGCGATCGCGTAGGCCTGCTGCTCGGTGGCGTGCATGCGCTCGGCCAGTTCGCGGCTCTGCCGCGCCAGCAGCGCGGCGTCGATGAGCACGCCATGGCGCTCGATGCGTTGCAGGATCACCGCCACCGGCATCTCGATGCGCTGGTAGACCTCGGCCAGCGTCGGCGCCGCCTGCAGCCGCGGCCACAGCGCCTCATGCACCTGCAGCGCCATCTCGCTGTCCTCACCCGCATAGCGCGTGGCCTTCCCGACGTCGACCTGCGAGAACGGGATCTGGCTCGCGCCCTTGCCGCACAAGTCCTCGTAGGACAGGCCGCGGCGGCCGAGGTGCCGGTCGGCGAGCGACTCCAGGCTGTGCGGGCGGTGCGCCTCGAGCACGTAGCTCTGCAGCATCGTGTCGTGCCGGTAGCCGCGCACGCTGATGCCGTGGTTGGAGAAGACCTGCAGGTCGTACTTGATGTTCTGGCCGAGCTTGGCCGCGCGCTCGTCCTCGAGCCATGGCGCCAGGCGCGCGAGCACGTCGGAGATCGGCAGCTGCGCCGGCGCATCGGGGTAGTCGTGCGCCAGCGGCACGTAGGCCGCACGCCCGGGCTCGACGGCGAAGCTCAGGCCGACGAGGCGCGCGCGCATGGCATCGAGCGAAGTCGTCTCGGTGTCCAGCGCGACGAGATCGGCCGCACGCAGGCGCTGCAGCCAGGCGTCCAGGCGCGCCCAGTCGGTGAGGGTCTCGTACTCATATGCATCGGCCTGAACCGCCGCCGCGGGCGCGGCACGCGGCTGCTCCTGCAGTTCGCGCAGCCAGGTGCGAAACCCGTGGCGGCGGTAGAAGTCGATCAGCGCCTCGCGATCGACCTCGCGCGCGGCGAGTGCGTCCAGCGAGGGCCAGCCTTCGACCTGGCCGCCGAGGTCGCAGTCGGTGACGACGGTCACCAGCTTGCGCGCGGTGGGAAGCCAGTGCAGCGCCTTGCGCAGGTTCTCGCCGGCCACGCCCTTGATGCCATCGGCCGCGGCCATCACGCCCTCGAGCGAGCCGTGCTCGGCGATCCATTTCGCCGCGGTCTTGGGGCCGACCTTGTCCACGCCGGGAACGTTGTCGACCGCATCGCCCATCAGCGCGAGGTAGTCGACGATGCGGGCCGGCGGCACGCCGAACTTGGAGAGCACGCCGGCCTCGTCCAGGCGCTCGGGCGGCCGCGCCATCGTGTTGACGAGCGTGACCTGCGGGCCCACCAGTTGCGCCAGGTCCTTGTCGCCGGTGGAGATCAGCACCGGCTGGCCGCGGGCCTGCGCGGCGCGCGCGAGGGTGCCGATGGCATCGTCGGCCTCGATCCCCGGCACCGCCAGAACGTGCCAGCCGAGCAGCCGCACGACCTCGTGGATGGGCTCGATCTGAGCGCGCAACGCCTCGGGCATGGGGCTGCGCTTGGCCTTGTACTCGGGGTACCACTCGTCGCGAAAGGTCGGGCCGCTGGCGTCGAAGACGCACACCGCCTGCCGCGCCGGATGCTGCAGGCGCAGCGCCTTCATCATCGCCACCATGCCATGGATGGCGCCGGTGGGGGAGCCATCCGGCGCGCGCAGATCCGGCAGCGCGTGGTAAGCGCGGTAGAGGTAGCTCGAGCCGTCGACGAGCAGCATCAGGTCGGGGGTGCCCATCGGGCGATTGTGGCGCCACTGCGTAGAATGGCTGCATGGCCGCGATCCTCCGCCACGCGCTGCTCCTGCCGCTCCTGCTCTGCCCCTGGCTGGCGTCGGCTGCGCCTGCCGGCGCGCCCGCGGAACCCGGCCTGGCGTCGCGCGGCGGCGAGCCGGTGGTGCAGCACATCGTCACCGAGGACGACGGCGTGCGCATCGACGAGCTGCGCGTGCGCGGCCAGGTGCAGCGCATCGTCGTGCAGAGCAAGCTCGGCAACGCCCGGCCTTACGAGATCCTGCCCGCCACGCAGGGACGCGACCTGTCGCAGGACAGGCGCGCAAGCGGCCAGCGGGTGTGGTCGGTGCTCAGCTTCTAGGCCGCGATGGCGGTCTACACCGAAGTCGGTTTCGACGAGGCCGATCAACTCGTGCAGCGGCTGGGCCTGGGGCCGCTGACCGGCCTGCAAGGCATCCGCTCGGGAATCGAGAACACCAACTACTACGCCACGACCACGCGCGGCCAGTGGGTGCTGACGGTGTTCGAGCGCCTGCCGCGCGCGCTGCTGCCCTACTACCTGCGGCTGATGGAGCACCTGGCGCGCCACGGCATCCCGGTGCCGGCGCCGCAGGCCGATGACGCGGGGGAGATCCTGCACACGCTCGGCGGCAAGCCCGGCGCGGCGGTGACGCGGCTGCCGGGCAGCCATCGCCTCGCGCCCGACGCCGATCACTGCGCGCAGGTGGGCGCGATGCTCGGCCGCATGCACGTCGCGGGCGCCGACTTCGCGCTGCGGCAGGATCACCTGCGCGGCCTGGCCTGGTGGCAGGAGGTCGCGCCCCAGGTCCTGCAGCACCTGCAGGCGGCGCAGGCGGAACTGCTGTGCAGCGAACTCGACTACCAGGGCCGCTTCGCGCGGTCCCCCGCGGGTCAGGCGCTGCCGCGCGGACATATCCACGCCGACCTCTTTCGCGACAACGCGATGTTCGATGCCACCGGCGGCGAGGACCGTCTCTGCGGCTTCTTCGACTTCTACTTCGCCGGCTACGACTGCCTGCTTTTCGACATCGCCGTGTGCCTGAACGACTGGTGCTGCGATGGCGGCAGCGGCCGTCTGGACGAAGCGCGCGCGCAGGCCTTCATGGTCGCCTACGAGGGCCAGCGCGCGCTCGACGGTGGCGAGCGCCGGGCGCTGCCGGCAATGCTGCGCGCCGCGGCCTTGCGCTTCTGGCTCTCGCGCCTGTGGGACTGGCACCTGCCGCGCAGCGCGGCACTGCTGCAGCCCAAGGACCCGACGCAGTTCGAGCGCATCCTGCGCGCGCGCATCGAGCGACCCTGGCATTTCGGCGGTTGACGCGGGCGGAACGGCGATGGCAATGATCCTCAAGACCGTCGGCCCCGGGCGCGGCGCGCTCTGGATCCGCGACGGTCTGCAGCTCTACATGAGGCGGCCGATGGCCTTCACCGGCCTGTTCGCGCTCTTCCTGCTGCTGGCGCTGTTCTCGGCGCTGCTGCCGTGGATCGGCTGGCTGCTGCAGATGATGCTGGTGCCGCTGCTGTCGCTCGGATTCATGGTCGCGAGCCAGTCGGCCTTGCTGAACGGCCCGGTGCGTCCGACGCAGTTCTTCGAGCCGCTTCTGACGGCGGCGCCGGCGCAGCGGCGCTCGCTGCTGCTGCTGTGCGTCCTCTACGGGCTCATCGTCGCTGCCGCGCTCTGGTTTGCGGACTGGGTGGCGGACGGCGGCTACACGCGTCTCTTCGAGCTCATGCACCGCACGCCGGCACCGCTGCACGAGATCGACGCCCTCTTCGTCGAGCGCAGCATGGCCGCGGGCGCGCTCGTGGGCACTGCCGCGCTGACGCTGGTGACAATTCCGTTCTGGCACGCGCCCGCGCTCGTGCATTGGGCGCACCAGGGCGCGCTGCAGGCGCTCTTCAGCAGCACGCTCGCGGTCTGGCGCTGCCGTGGCGCCTTCGTCGTCTACGCGCTCACCTGGTTCACGCTGATGCTCACGCTGGGCGTGCTGAGTGCGCTGCTGTTCGGGCTCTTGGGCCTGACCCAGCTCGGGTCGGTGCTGGCGCTGCCGCTGGGCCTGTTCCTGAGCACGCTCTTCTACGTCTCGCTGATCTTCACCTTCAACGACAGCTTCGGCCACCAGGGCGAGGCCGACGCGCTCGGGCTCACTCGATCGGCGTGAGCCTGGCGATCGCCAGCGCCAGCCACTTGCTGCCGTGGCGGCCGAAGTTCACCTGCGCACGCGCATCGGCACCCCGGCCTTCGAGCGTGAGCACGACGCCTTCGCCGAACCTGGCGTGGAACACCGCCTGCCCCACGCGCAGGCCGACTTCGCCGCGCTCGCGCTCGACGCGTCCGGCGCCGACGATGCCCTTCAGGCCACTGCCGCGCTCCCAGGCCTCGCGATAGGCGCGGGCATAACCCGAACCGAAGCCCTGATGTCGCGGCGTCAGCCACTTCAGCGACGCTTCGGGCAGTTCCTCGAGAAAGCGGCTCCGGGCGTTGTAGCGCGTCTGCCCGTGCAGCATGCGCGTCTGCCCGAAGCTGAAGTAAAGGCGCTGGCGTGCACGCGTGATGGCGACGTACATGAGCCGCCGCTCCTCCTGCAGGCCGTCCGCGTCCGCAAGGCTCTGCTCGTGCGGAAACAGCCCCTCCTCGACGCCGGTGATGAAGACGGCGTCGAACTCCAGCCCCTTGGCCGCATGCACCGTCATGAGCTGGACCGCGTCCTGCCCGGGCTGCGCCTGGTTGTCGCCGGCCTCGAGTGAGGCGTGGGTGAGGAAGGCCGCCAGCGGTGACATGATCTCGCCGGTCTCGGTGTCGGGCCCGGCCGGCGCCGAGAGCTCGTCCACCGGAAGCCCGACCGCGTCCCTGCCGAAGCCCTCCTGGGTGACGAAGCTCTCGGCGGCGTTGACGAGTTCCTCCAGGTTCTCGATGCGCTCCTGCCCTTCCTTCTCGCTGCGGTAGTGCTCGAGCAGGCGCGAGGCATGCAACACGTGCTCGATGATCTCGCGCAAGGTCAGGCCCTGGGTCGCGCTGCGCATCGCCTCCAGCAGTTGCACGAACCCCGCCAGCCGCGCACCCATCGCGCCCGCCACTGCACCCGCGCTCTGCGCCAGGCTCCGGCCGCTGGCGCGCGCGGCGTCCTGCAGCTGCTCGACGCTGCGCGCACCGATTCCGCGCGGCGGGAAATTGACGACTCGCAGGAAGCTGGTGTCGTCGCCCACGTTCTCGAGCAGGCGCAGGTAGGCCAGTGCGTGCTTGACTTCGGCGCGCTCGAAGAAGCGCAGGCCGCCGTAGACGCGGTAGGGAACGCCGGCATTGAAGAGTGCGCTCTCGATCACCCTGCTCTGCGCGTTGCTGCGGTAGAGCACGGCGATCTCGTGCCGCGGCAGCCCGCCGCGATGCAGCGCCTGCGCCTCCTCCTGCAGCCACTGCGCTTCGGCGTAGTCGCTCGCCGCCTCGAACACGCGCAGCGGTTCGCCCGCACCGGCGTCGGTACGCAGGTTCTTGCCCAGGCGCTGCGTGTTGTGCGCGATGAGCGCGTTGGCGGCGTCCAGGATGTGGCCGAAGGAGCGGTAGTTCTGCTCCAGCCTGATGAGCCGGCGCACGCGGTACTCTCGCTCGAAGTCGGCCATGTTGCCCACGCGCGCGCCGCGGAAGGCGTAGATGCTCTGGTCGTCGTCGCCGACGGCGAAGACGCCTTGCGCGCCCTCGGCCGGCACGGCGCCGCCCTCCGGCGGCGGCGCGACCATCTTCAGCCACGCGTACTGCAGGCGGTTGGTGTCCTGGAACTCGTCGACGAGCAGGTGGCGGAAGCGCCGCCGGTAGTGCTCGCGCAACGGGTCGTTGTCGCGCAGCAGTTCGTAGCTGCGCAGCAGCAGCTCGGCGAAGTCGACCACGCCCTCGCGCTCGCACTGCTCCTCGTAGGCCTGGTAGATCTCGACGAGCTTGCGTCCGTGCGCGTCGTGCGCCTCGACGTCGAAGGGACGGCGCCCCTCCTCCTTCTGCGCGGCGATGAACCAGGCCACCTGCTTCGGAACGAAGCGCTCCTCGTCGACGTTCATCGCCTTGACGACACGCTTCACCGCCGACACCTGGTCGGCGGCGTCGAGGATCTGGAAGGCCTGAGGCAGGCCGGCCAGCTTCCAGTGGGCGCGCAGGAAGCGGTTGGAGAGGCCATGGAAGGTGCCGATCCACATGCCGCGCACGGCGATCGGCAGCATCGCCTGCAGCCGCGTCAGCATCTCCTTGGCGGCCTTGTTCGTGAAGGTCACCGCGAGGATGCCGCCGGGCGAGGCCTGGCCCGTGGACAACAGCCAGGCGATGCGCGTAGTCAGCACGCGCGTCTTGCCCGATCCCGCGCCGGCCAGCACCAGCGCGGGCTCGGCCGGAAGCGTCACCGCCGCGCGCTGCTCGGGGTTCAGGTGGCGCAGCAGGCGGTCATCGGCAGGCAACATGGGGGCATTCTAGGAGTCGCCCCTGCCGGTACCGAGCACGCGCGCGACCACCTCGGCCAGGTCCTCGACCGTACGCGCCTTGGCGATCACCTCGCGCACGCCGAGCGCGCGCGCCTGCTCGCGCTGCTCGTCGCTCAGGTAGCCGGTGCTCAGCACCAGGGGCAGGTCCGGCAGGCGCTCGCGCACCGCGGCGCACAGCGCCAGACCCGAGGCCGCGGGCATGTTGAGGTCGCTGACCAGCAGCGCCACGTCCTGCCCCGGCTGTTCCAGCAGCGCCAGCGCCTCGGCGGCCCCTGCGCAGACGCTGGCGCGCCAGCCGCCGCGCTCGAGGATGCGCGCGGCGACCTCGCGCATGGTGTCGTCGTCGTCGACGTAGAGCACGTGCTGGCCGGCGCGCGCCACCGCCGCCGAAGCCGGGGACTCGGCAGGGCGCGCCGGTGGCGCCGCCGCGGTGCCGGCCTGCGGAAAGCTCAGCGTGAACGAGGTGCCGGCATCGGCGCTGCTGCGCACCGCGATGCGCCCTCGGTGCGTCTGCACGATGCCGTGCACCACGGCCAGCCCGAGCCCCGTTCCCTGACCGGCGGGTTTGGTCGTGAAGAAGGGGTCGAAGAGCCGCGCCCGCGTCGCCTCGTCGATGCCGTGGCCGTCGTCGCTGACCTGCAGGCAGACCTCGCGCTCGTCGCCACGTACCGCCACGCGGATGCGCCCGCCCCCCTCGCCCAACGCCTGCCAGGCGTTCATGCACAGGTTGAGCAGCACCTGGTGCAGCTGGCTGGCATCGCCGACGACCAGGCAAGGCCGCTGGTCGAGGTCGATCTGCAGTTGCACCGTCGCAGGAACCTGAGCGCGCAGCCCGGCCATGCCCTCCTCGACCACGGCCCGCAGGTCGAGCACCGTGGCCGGCACGCCGCCGCCCTGGCTGAAGCTCAGGATCTGCTGCACCATCGCGCGCGCGCGTTGCCCCGCGGCGCGGATCTGGCGCAAGGCAAGCGCCGCAGGGTGATCGTGCGCCAGATCGTGCAGCGCCAGTTCGGCATGTCCGAGGATGCCGCCGATCATGTTGTTGAAGTCGTGCGCGATGCCGCCGGCGAGCGTCCCCATCGCCTCGAGCTTCTGCGCCTGCAGCAGCCGCTGCTGCGCCCTCTGCAGTTCCTCCTCTGCGCGCTTGCGTTCGCTGATGTCGGTGACGAAGGTGAACTGGCCGGCGATGCGCCCGTCCGGGTCGCGATCGGGAACCATCGTGCCGAGGACGAAGCGCTCGCCGCCGGCGGTGCGGATGCGGCCTTCGTAGGTGACGATCTCGCCGCCCAGCACGCGTTCGATCAGCGGCTTGAGCTCGTCGTGGCGCCGGCTGCCGAGCACCTCGCGCTGCGTGCGCCCGACGATGTCCGACACCGGTCGCCCGAACCAGCGCTCGTAGCCCGGGCTGGCGAAGAGGTAGCGGCCGTCGCGGTCGACGCGCGAGACCAGGCCCGGCATGTGCTCGAGCACCTTGGCGAGCTCGCGCTCGCGCTCGCGCAAGGCTTCTTCGGCGCGCACGCGATCACTGATGTCGAGGTTGGTGCCGCTCATGCGCAGCGGGCGTCCCTCGCCGTCGCGCGCGAGCACGCGGCCGCTCGAGAGCACCCAGATCCAGTGGCCGCGGGCGTGACGCAGGCGATGCGTCACCTCGTAGCTCGGCGTGCTGCCGGCGTTGTGCGCGGCCGCTGCGGCGAGGACGCGCTCCCGGTCGTCGGGATGGACCAGGTCGATCCACTCCTCGAGCGAGAACGGAGCGCGCAGCGGATCCAGGCCCAGCACTTCGTAGCCGTGCGGGTTGACGACCACCCGGCCATCGGTCTGGTCGACGTCCCAGAGCACCAGATCCGAGCCCTGCAGGGCCAGTTGCAATCGCTCGGCATCCAGGTCGATGGGCATGGCGCAAAGCCTAGCATGCGGGGCAAGCGGTAGAATGCCGCATGGCGTAGCACCGACCCCGGATCGCCGCGGGGCGCCCATTCCTTCCCGGTCCGCCATGGAAATCTTCGATTACGACAACATCCTGCTGCTGCCGCGCAGGTGCCGCGTCGAGAGCCGCAGCGAGTGCGACCCTTCGGTGGAGTTCGGCGGCAGGCGCTTCGTCCTGCCGGTCGTGCCTTCGAACATGAAGACCGTGCTCGACGAGCCGATCGCCGAGACCCTGGCGAAGAACGGCTACTTCTACGTCATGCACCGCTTCGACCTCGACAACGTCGCCTTCGCGCGGCGCATGCGCGAGCGCGGCCTGCTGGTGTCGATCAGCTCGGGCGTGAAGCCACAGGATTTCGCCGTCATCGATCGGCTGGCCGCCGACGGCACGGGCGCCGACTACATCACGATCGACATCGCGCATGGCCACGCCGACAGCGTCAGGCGCACGATCGAGCACATCAAGCGCACGCTGCCGCAGGCCTTCGTCATCGCGGGCAACGTGGCAACGCCGGAAGCGGTGATCGACCTCGAGAACTGGGGTGCCGACGCCACCAAGGTCGGCGTCGGCCCGGGCAAGGTCTGCATCACCAAGCTCAAGACGGGCTTCGGCACCGGCGGCTGGCAGCTCAGCGCGCTCAAGTGGTGCAGCCGCGTGGCCACCAAGCCCATCATCGCCGACGGCGGCATCCGCCACCACGGCGACATCGCCAAGAGCGTGCGCTTCGGCGCCGCCATGGTGATGGTGGGCAGCCTCTTCGCCGGGCACGAGGAGTCGCCGGGCGCCACGGTGGAAGTCGACGGCAAGCTCTACAAGGAGTACTACGGCTCGGCCAGCGACTTCAACAAGGGCGAGTACAAGCACGTCGAGGGCAAGCGCATCCTCGAGCCCATCAAGGGCAGGCTCGCCGACACGCTGCGCGAGATGCGCGAGGATCTGCAGAGCTCGATCAGCTACGCCGGCGGGCGCCAGCTCGCCGACCTGAAGAAGGTCAACTACGTCATCCTCGGCGGCGAGAACGCCGGGGAACACCTCTTCATGTAGGCCCGCTGCGCGCCGCGTCCTTCGCTCGGGAGCGCCTGCACGGGCGACCTAGAATGCGCGGTTTCCCAAGCTTGCTTCCCGATCCCGCCGCGTAGGTCAGCGCACGAACACGCGTGCCCCACGCGGCACGGATCGATTGTGCCGCCGCCATGACCACGCCCGAACTGCCCAAGTCCTTCGAACCCGCCGCCATCGAGGCCCGCTGGGCGCAGGTCTGGGACGCGCCGGGCCGCTTCGCGCCGAGCCTGGACCCGGCGCGCCCGTCCTTTTGCATCCAGCTGCCGCCGCCCAACGTCACCGGCACGCTGCACATGGGGCACGCGTTCAACCAGACGATCATGGACGCGCTCACGCGCTGGCACCGCATGCAGGGCCACAACACGCTGTGGCTGCCGGGCACCGACCACGCCGGCATCGCCACGCAGATCGTCGTCGAGCGCCAGCTGCAGGACGCCGGCGTCTCGCGCCACGACCTGGGCCGCGCGCGCTTCGTCGAGCGCGTGTGGGACTGGAAGGCGAGCTCGGGCGCGACCATCACGCGCCAGATGCGCCGCCTGGGCGCCAGCGTCGACTGGGGCCGCGAGTACTTCACCATGGACGAGCGGCTCTCGCCGGTCGTCACCGAGACCTTCGTGCGCCTCTACGACGAGGGACTGATCTACCGCGGCAAGCGCCTCGTGAGCTGGGATCCGGTGCTGAAATCGGCCGTCTCGGACCTCGAGGTCGAGAGCGAGGAGGAGGACGGCTTCCTCTGGCACATCCGCTACCCGCTGGCCGACGGCTCGGGCTCCCTGGTGGTGGCGACGACGCGGCCCGAGACCATGCTCGGCGACACCGCGGTCATGGTGCACCCGCAGGACGAGCGCTACGCCGCCTTCGTCGGCAAGAAGGTGCGGCTGCCGCTGTGCGAGCGGCTGATCCCGGTGATCGCCGACGACTACGTCGACCGCGAGTTCGGCACCGGCGTCGTCAAGGTCACGCCCGCGCACGACGCCAACGACTACGCCGTCGGCCAGCGCCACGCGCTGCCCATGATCGGCGTGCTGACCCTGGACGCGAAGATCAACGAGCAGGCACCGGCGGCCTACCGCGGCCTGGACCGTTTCGCCGCGCGCGAGCAGGTCGTCGCCGACCTGCAGGCGCAAGGGCTGCTGGTGGAGACGAAAAAGCACCGCCTCATGGTGCCGCGCTGCGCGCGCACCGGGCAGATCGTCGAGCCCATGCTCACCGACCAGTGGTTCGTCGCCATGAACAAGCCGGGCGCGAACGGGAAGAGCATCGCAGAGCAGGCGATCGAGGCCGTGTCCTCGGGCCAGGTGCGCTTCGTGCCCGAGCAGTGGGTCAACACCTACAACCACTGGATGAACAACATCCAGGACTGGTGCATCAGCCGCCAGCTCTGGTGGGGCCACCAGATCCCGGCCTGGTACGGCAGCGGCGGCGAGCTCTTCGTGGCGCGCAACGAGGACGAGGCGCGCGCACGCGCCGCGGCCGCCGGCTACACGGGCCCGCTCAGGCGCGACGAGGACGTGCTCGACACCTGGTACAGCTCGGCGCTGGTGCCCTTCTCCACCCTCGGCTGGCCCGAGAAGACGATCGAGCAGGAACTCTTCCTGCCGGGCAGCGTGCTCGTCACCGGCTTCGACATCATATTCTTCTGGGTCGCGCGGATGATCATGATGACGACGCACTTCACCGGCAAGGTGCCGTTCCGCGACGTCTACATCCACGGCCTGGTGCGCGACGCGCAGGGCCGCAAGATGAGCAAGAGCGAGGGCAATGTGCTCGATCCGGTCGACCTCATCGACGGCATCGCGCTGCCCGAACTGCTCGTCAAGCGCACCACCGGGCTGCGCAAGCCCGAGACCGCGCCGCGCATCCGCAGGGAGACCGAGAAGGAGTTCCCCCACGGCATCGCCGCCTTCGGCGCCGACGCGCTGCGCTTCACCATGGCCAGCTACGCGAGCCTGGGGCGCAACATCAACTTCGACGCCAAGCGCTGCGAGGGTTACCGCAATTTCTGCAACAAGCTCTGGAACGCCACGCGCTTCGTGCTCATGAACTGCACGGGCCGGGACTGCGCCGTCGCCGGCGCCGACGACCAAGCCGCGGCCGCGGGTGACGCCGCAAGCCTGGCCTTCTCGATGGCCGACCGCTGGATCGTGAGCGAGCTTCAGCGCGTCGAGGCCGCGGTGCACCAGGGCTTCATCGAGTACCGGCTGGACCTCGCCGCCAACGCCGTCTACGCCTTCGTCTGGGACGAGTACTGCGACTGGTACCTCGAGATCGCCAAGGTGCAGCTTCAGCAGGAGCACGCCGCGGCACAGCGCGCCACGCGCCGCACGCTGCTGCGCGTGCTGGAGACGGTGCTGCGCCTCTTGCACCCGCTCACCCCCTTCATCACCGCCGAGCTCTGGGAGACGGTGGCGGTGGCAGCCGGCCGCAAGGCGCCGGAGGAGGCGCGCAGCATCGTCACCGCGCCCTACCCGCAGGCACAGCCCGAGCGCATCGACGCCGCGGCCGACGCCTGGATGGCGCAGCTCAAGGCCATCGTCGGCAGTTGCCGCAACCTGCGCAGCGAGATGGGGCTCGCCCCCGGCGAGCGCGTGCCGCTGCTGGCCTGCGGCGACGCCGCCTTCATGGCCGCAGCCAGCCCGCTGCTGCAGGCGCTGGCGCGCCTGGCCGCCGTGCGCGTGCTCGACGAAGCCGCCTTCGCCGCGGCCACGCGCGCCGCGCCGGTGGCCGTGCAGGGCGCGGTGCGGCTGGCGCTGCACGTCGAGGTCGATGTCGCCACCGAGACGGCGCGGCTGGACAAGGAGATCGCGCGCCTGGTCACCGAGATCGGCAAGGCCGAGACCAAGCTCGGCAACGAGAGTTTCGTCGTGCGCGCCCCGGCGGCCGTGGTCGAGCAGGAACGCGCGCGGCTGGCCGGCTTCAGGCAGGCGCTGGATCGTCTTCGAGACCAGCGAACGCGCCTGGCGTCGTCGACGTGAAGTCGGCCGCCGGCGGCGCGCGCAGCTGCAGGATCTCGTCCATGCGCTGCGCCACCGCCCAGGCGCTGCGCACGCGCGATTCGCGCGTCGTGCTGGCCACGCGCGGCGTCACCTGCAGCGCTTCGACCGCATGCAAGGGCCGGCCGGAATCGAGCGTGCCCGGCTCCATGCTGTCGAACCAGGCCGCCGCCATGCGCCGCCGCCGCAGCACCTGCGCCAGCGCCTGCTCGTCGAACAGGCCCGAGGGCGCCAGGCTCACCAGCACCTGGTCGGGTTTGCATTCGGCCAGGTAGCGCTGGCCGAAGAGACCATGGTAGCGGCTGAAATAGGTCAACAGCACGCACACGCCGTCGCTGTGCTCCATCAGCTGGCGCAGCGGCACGGGCTCGACGCCCCAACGGTCCCAGAGGGCGTCGCCGGCGTGCACCGCCGGGTCGTAGCCGAGCACGCGCGCGCCGAAGGCGTCGAGCAGCCGCGCGAGCGTGCGCGCCGCCGGCGTCATGCCGACGATGCCGATCACCGCGCCGCCGAGCTCGCGGCCCACCGCCAACCCCTCGGCGTTGAACACCGGCACGCGGCGCAGCAACTGCAGCAGCGCGCCGACGGCGAACTCGGCCTCGGCGGCCGCGCTGGCCGTGGACGGACGCACCACCTCCACCCCGGCCTGCGCGCAGGCCTCCAGATCGAGGTTCTCGACCCCGGCCGAGAGCCGCCCGACCGCGCGCAGCTGCGGCGCGGTGCGCAGCACGGCGCGGTCCAGCGCCACCGACGGCGGCAGCACGAGCCCGCGCACGCCGGCCAGGGCGGCGCGGAACTCGCGCGCGTCATGCGCCAGGTGCGGCGCATAGACGACGGCGTGGCGCATCGAAAGCCAGTCCAGCACCTCGGGATCCAGGGGCTCGACGACGAGGAGATCCATGAGCCTTTCGCGACTTCCTGTGTTGGGCAGTGCACCGGTCGGATGCCAGAATGGCCCGATGTGGCAACCATTCTATGTAAGCAGATGTTGATAAAAAAGGCGATATTTCCCGTTGCGGGCCTCGGCACGAGGTTTCTGCCCGCCACCAAGGCACAGCCCAAGGAGATGCTGCCGGTGGTCGACAAGCCCCTGATCCAGTACGCGGTCGAGGAGGCCTACGCGGCCGGAGTGCGCGAGATGATCTTCGTCACCGGGCGTCACAAGCGCCCGATCGAGGATCACTTCGACATGACCTTCGAGCTCGAGGTGGCGCTCGAGCAGGCCGGCAAGCGCGAGCTGCTGGACCTGGTGCACAGCGTCAAGCCCGACGACATGGAGTGCATCTACGTGCGCCAGGCGCAGGCCCTGGGCCTGGGGCACGCCGTGCTGTGCGGGCAACGCCTGGTCGGCAACGAGCCCTTTGCGGTGCTGCTCGCCGACGACCTCATGATGGGCCCGAGCGGCGGCCAGCCCGTGCTGGCGCAGATGGTCGAGCAGTACGCCGAGTGGCGCGCATCCATCCTCGCCGTGCAGGAGGTGCCGGCCGAGCACACTCGCCGCTATGGCATCGTCGCCGGCACGCCGGTGGCCGAGCGCCTCGTCGACGTCTCGCAGATCGTCGAGAAGCCCGCGCCCGAGAACGCGCCCTCGCGCCTGGGCGTGGCCGGCCGCTACATCCTCACGCCCGGCGTCTTCCACGAGATCGCGAGCCAGCCGCGCGGCGTCGGCGGCGAGATCCAGCTCACCGACGGCATCGCCTCGCTGCTGCGCCGCGAGAAGGTCTTCGCCTACCGCTACGAAGGCCGGCGATACGACTGTGGCAGCAAGGAAGGCTTTCTGCAGGCCAACGTCGAGCTGGCGCTGGCGCATCCGGAGCTGGGCCCGGGTTTTCGCGCCTTCCTCCAGTCGATGCCGCTGTAGCGGCCGATCATGGCGGACGACGCCACCCCCCGCCCGACGATCGAGCTGCGCGCGCTCGCCTTCGCCGATCCGCTGCGCTGGCTGGCCGCGGGCTGGCGCGACTTCCGGCGCGCGCCCGGAATCGGGCTCTTCTACGGCGGATGCTTCGCGGCGATGGGCTGGGCGCTGCTGCAGGTCTACGCGCACGCCCCGGCCTACATGCTGGCCTTGTCGGCGGGCTTTCTGCTCATGGGACCCTTCCTGTGCCTGGGCCTTTATCGCACGAGCCAGCGCCTGGAGCAGGGCCAACGGCCGGACTTCGGCGACTCGCTGCTCGCCTGGGACACGCGCACCGCGCAGCTGGGAATCTTCGGCTTCGTGCTGCTGGTGCTGGAGCTGCTCTGGGGCCGCGCGACGCTGGTGCTGTTTGCCGTCAGTTTCGAAGGCATGCCCGACTTCAAGGGCTCGCTCGCAGCGCTGCTGGACCCCGAGAACCTCGGCTTCACGTTCGCCTGGCTGGGCATCGGTGCGATCTTCGCCGGCCTCATCTACGCCATCAGCGCGGTTTCCATGCCGATGATCCTGCACCGCCAGACGGACGCCATCTCCGCGGCGCTGACCAGCCTGCGTCTGGTGCTGACGCAGACCGGCGTCATGCTCTGGTGGGGCCTGCTGATCACCGTGCTCGTGCTGCTGGCGATGCTGCCCGGCTTCGCCGGCCTGCTCGTCGTCGGCCCGGTGCTCGGGCACGCCTCCTGGCACGCCTACCGCGGCGCCGTCGTCGACTGAGGTGAACCTCCGCCGCCGGGAAGCCCGGGCAAGGGCGGCAGCGGCAGGTTCGGCAACGGATTCGTCAGTTCCCCGGGCGTTCCGGGGTCGAGCAATGCGCCCTGCAGTTCGCGATCGTCGTGCCAACTGCCCTGGTACATGGCATCGCGCACCTCGCAGACCGAGGCCACGAGACGCGATCGCCCGAGCGCCTGCACCGCGAAGGCCTGCGCGTCGAGGCGGCAACCGGCGAGGTCGAGCCGAGCCGCATCGGTGCGGATCGCCTGCCGGCCTTCGAAGTCGCAGGCGGTGGCGACGAGTTCGCTGTTGACGATGTCCAGCGCGAGCTCCCCGCCGCGCACCTGGACCCCGGTCATCTCGACGATCGAATCCCGCAGCTCGATGCGCTCGGCGACGAGGTCGATCAGATGCAGCGCCGTGCATCGCTCGATGCGCACGGTACGGAAGCGGCCTCCCAGTCGGCGCCCGACCTCGCCCGTGCACTGCAGGTCCTGCAGCGGCGCGTCCGCCGGCGGCGGCGCCGCGCGCGGCCGCGGCGGTTCCCGAAGCACGCGCTGCAGCAGCGCCAGGAACTCCGCCGTGGCCTGCACCATCGGCGTGTGACCGACGCCTCGCAGGAGGTGCAGCTGTGCTCGCGGCAGCCGCCGCGCCAGCAGCTCGCCGGTGCGCAGCGGCGCGACGGCATCGACGTCCCCCCAGATGATCTGCGTCGGCGTGCGCAGCGTGAACACGGCGGCGCCGAAATCCTCGTCCATCAGCGCCAGTGCGGCGTTGACGCTGCTGCGATCGCGCAGCAGCAGCGGCCACAGCCACTCGTTGGCGCGCAGCACCGCGGTCGGGTCGGGGAGGCCGAAGACGCGCTCGACGAGGATGTGGCCGAGGTCGCGCAGCCGCGCCGCCGCTTCCTCGAGTCCCGCAGGCCAGCCCGCGGAAGGCAGCTGACCGATGGTGGCGTGCTTGCCGAAGGCGGTGCGATGCAGGATGCCGGCCGCGTCCACCAGCACCAGGCGCGCGACGCGCGCGGGAAAATCCGCCGCCAGCCGCAGCGCCACCGCTCCGCCCATCGAATGGCCGGCGACCGCGAGCGTCGCGATGTCGAGGCGCGCAAGCAGGCGCTCGAGCACGCGCGCGTACTGCGTCGGCGAGAGCTTGGCTTGCGGCGCGCTCGAATAGCCGAATCCCGGCAGGTCGACCGCGAGCACGCGCCAGGTTCGCGCCAGCAAGGGCATCACCGGCCACCAATCGGTGAAGCCGTTCTGCCCCAGGCCGTGCAGCAGCAGCAGCGGCGGCGCCTCGGACGCGCCACCCTGAATCACCAGCATTTCGCCGCCGAGCACCGGCTCGCTCTCCATCTGCGCGCGCCAGCCCGCAGGCAGCCGCGCGCGCAGCCCCGCCACGGTCTGCAGGCGCTCGCGGCAAAGCGCGCACCCGGGTTCGGCGGGCGGCGGCGAAGACCCGCGCGCACCCGCCTGCGGCGCCGGCGCCGGCTGCGCCGCCCCCTCGAGCGCCCAGGGAGCGAACAGCGCCGTGGCCAGCGCGCGCCGACGCGACAGCGTCATCCGAGCGCGAACGGCAGCAGGATCGTGGAGCCCGTCGTGCGCCGGGCCTCGAGCGCGCGGTGCGCGTCCGCAACCGCGGCCAGGCCGAAGCGCTGGTCGATGCGGATCTTCACCTGTCCCGCGAGCACGACGGCGAACAGGTCGTCGGCCATCGCCTGCGTCGCCGCGCGCGTGGCGATGTGGTTGAAGAGGGTCGCCCGCGTCAGGTAGAGCGAGCCCTTGGTACCGAGGATGCCGGGCGCGAACGGCGGCACCGGACCGGAGGCGTTGCCGAAGCTCGCCAGCAGCCCGAACGGCCGCAGGCAGTCGAGGCTGCCCTCGAAGGTGTCCTTCCCGACGCTGTCGTAGACGACCTTGACGCCGCGGCCGCCGGTGATCGCCTTCACGCGCGCGACGAAGTCCTCCTTCGAGTAGTCGATCGCGTGCGCGGCTCCATGCTCCAGCGCGAGCGCGCACTTGGCCGCGCTGCCGGCGGTGGCGATGAGCTGCAACCCGAGCGCACGCGCCCACTGGCAGGCGATCAGGCCCACGCCCCCCGCCGCCGCGTGCCAGAGCACATGGTCGCCGGGCTGCAGGCCTTCGGCGGGAAGCGTCCTCTTCAGCAGGTACTGTACCGTGAGGCCCTTGAGCATCATCGCCGCACCTGTCTCGAACGAGATGCCCTCGGGCAGTCGAACGACGGCGGTCGCCGGCATCACGCGCGCCTCGCTGTAGGCGCCCGGCGGCATGCTGGCGTAGGCGGCGCGATCGCCCACGCGCAGGTGCGTCACGCCCTCGCCCACCGCCTCGACGACACCCGATGCCTCCATGCCCAGTGTCAGCGGCAAGGCGCCCGGATAGAGCCCCGTGCGCTGGTAGACGTCGATGAAGTTGAGCCCGCAGGCATGGTGGCGAATGCGGATCTCGCCCGGCCCGGGCTCGCCGACCGGCAGCTTCACGAGTTGCATCACCTCGGGACCGCCGTGGGCGCCGATCTGGATCGCGTACGACATCGTCGAAGCTCCTTGGAAACAACCGAATGCGGCGCGAGGTTAAGCCATGCCGCGGGAGATGGCGAAGCGCCATGGCACCATCGCCGCTGCGATGAAGCGCATTCTCCAGGCACCCAACCTCGCCTTGGCCACGCTGTGGGCCGACCAGCTTGCCGCCGCGGGCATCGCGACCAGCGTGCAACGCGCCTATGCCAGCGGCGCTGCCGGTGAGGTGCCGCCGGACCAGTGCCTGCCCGAGGTCTGGGTCAGCGACGACGGGCAGCTCGAGACCGCGCGCCGCCTGCTCGACGAGTGGCAGCACCTGCCGCACCGGCACTGGGCTTGCCCGCACTGCCACGAGATCGTCGAAGGCCCGTTCGAGCAGTGCTGGAACTGCGGCGCGCCGATGCCGCCGTCGCAGGCCGCATGACGCTGACGCCGCGCATCGCCGCGCTGCTGACGCTGCCGCCGTTCATGTGGGCCTGCAACGCCCTCGTCGGCCGCGTGCTGGCGCCGCTGGTGCCACCGATGCTGCTCAACGCGATGCGCTGGGCGCTGGCGCTGGCACTGCTGCTGCCGCTGGGCTGGGGCGCGCTGGCCACGCGCGAACGCCGCGCGGAGATCGTGCGGCGCTGGCGTCCGCTGGCCTTGCTCGGCCTGCTCGGCGTGGGCGCCTACAACTCGCTGCAATACCTGGCGCTGCAGACGAGCACGCCGATCAACGTCACGCTGATCGCCTCCAGCACGCCGATCTGGATGCTCATCGTCGGCACGCTCTTCTTCGGCGAGCGTGTACGCGGCGCCCAGGCACTGGGCGGGCTGCTGTCGATGATCGGCGTGCTGATCGTGCTGCTGCGCGGCGAGATCGGCGCCGTGGCGTCGTTGCGCCTGGTTCCCGGCGACCTGTGGATGCTGCTGGCCGCGATCGGCTGGGCCTTCTACAGCTGGCTGCTCGCACGGCCGTCGCCTTCGCTCGCCGGAGCGCAGCGGCCATCCTGGAACTGGGCCGAGTTCCTCCTCGCGCAGACGCTCTTCGGCGTCGTCTTCGCGGGCCTGGCTGCCGGCACCGAGCACGCGCTGGGCGCGCCATGGCCGCAATTCAACACCACCGTGGTGCTCGCGCTGGCTTTCATCGCCGTCGGTCCCGCGGTGATCGCCTACCGTGCCTGGGGCCTGGGCGTTCTGGCGGCGGGGCCGAACGTCGCCGGCTTCTTCAACAACCTGACGCCGCTCTTCGCCGCACTGCTCTCGGCGCTGTGGCTGGGCCAGCCGCCGCAGGCCTACCACGGCGCGGCGTTCGCGCTCATCGTCGCGGGCATCGTTGCCTCCAACCGGCGCTGAGGCCCTGGCAGTGCTCGGGCCCCGGTCGACGTTCCATGCGCGGACTGCACGTTGGCGGTGCCGCGGTGCGCCGCAGCGTCGCCGGACGCGGGCCCGTCAGAACGTCCCCGGATAGGCGCCGCCGTCCATCAGCACGTTCTGCCCGGTGAGGTAGCTCGCGTGCACGCTGCAGAGGAAGGCGCACATCGCGCCGAACTCCTCGGGTGTGCCCAGGCGGCCGGCAGGGACCGTGGCCAGGCGCAGGGCGATCAACTCCTCCTCGCTCTTTCCGGCCTTCTGCGCCTGCGCGCGCGTCGTCGTGCGCAGGCGGTCCGTGTCGAAGACGCCGGGCAGCAGGTTGTTGATCGTCACGCCGCGCGCGGCCAGCCGCCGCTGGCGCGCGACGCCGGCGACGAAGCCGGTGAGACCGCTGCGCGCGCCGTTGGAGAGGCCCAGCACGTCGATGGGCGCCTTCACCGCGCCGCTGGTGATGTTGACGACGCGCCCGAAGCCGCGTGCGGCCATGCCATCGACGGTCGCCTTGATGAGTTCGATCGGCGTCAGCATGTTGGCGTCCACCGCCTTGATCCAGTCCTCGCGCGACCAATCGCGGAAGTCGCCGGGCGGCGGCCCACCGGCGTTGTTGACGAGGATGTCGACTTGCGGACAGGCGGCGAGCGCAGCGACGCGGCCCTCGCGTGTCGTGATGTCGCCGGCCACGGCCTTCACCTGCACCGCGGGCGCGAACGCACGCAACTCGGCGGCCGTGGCCTCGAGCGCCTCGGCGCCGCGCGCGGTGATGACGACGTTCACGCCTTCGGCGACGAGCGCCTTCGCGCAGCCCTTGCCCAGGCCCTTGCTTGCGGCGCACACGAGTGCCCAACGCCCGTCGAGTCCGAGATCCATCGCACGTCCGTCCTTCAGTCGCCTTCAGTGGCCTGTTCGGTGGCCCTTACATGCATTCCATTCAATAGCCCGCCGCCTGGCCGTCGCGTCGCGGATCGCTCGCCGCGGCGTAGCCTTCGACGGCCGGGTCGCCCAGGCGCCAGATGAACTGGCCGGCGCCGTAGTCCTGGTAGCTGTCGGCAAACGGCTGCACCACGTGGCCGAGCGCGCGCAGGCCCTCGACGGTGGCCGCGGGCATGCCGGCCTCGTTGTTGACGATGCCGCCGTGATAGCGCCAGCGCGGCGCGTCGCAGGCGGCCTGCGGCTGCTGGCGGTGGTCGAGCATGCGCACCAGCGTCTGCAGGTGCGCCTGCGGCTGCATGTCGCCGCCCATGATGCCGAAGCTCATCTGCGGCTGGCCATCGCAGGTCAGGAATCCCGGGATGATGGTGTGAAACGGCCGCTTGCCCGGGCCGACCCGGTTCGCGCGCCCGGACCTGCGCGTGAAGCCGTGGCCGCGGTTCTGCAGGCTGACGCCCCAGCCCGGCACGACGACGCCCGAACCAAAGCCCATGTAGTTGCTCTGGATGAGGCTGACCATCATGCCGCCCTCGTCGGCGGCGGTGAGATAGATGGTGCCGCCCCGGGGCGCGTGGCCGGGACCGAAATCCTGCGCGCGCCTGGGATCGATGAGCCGAGCGCGCTCGCGCAGGTAGCCGGGATCCAGCATCTGCTGCGGCGTCAGCGTCATCGCATCGGCGTCGGCAACGAAGCGGTAGACATCGGCGAAGGCGAGCTTCATCGCCTCGATCTGCAGGTGCTGGCTGGCCGCGCCGTCGACCGGCAGTTCCGCGAGGTCGAAGTGCTGCAGGATGCCGAGCGCGATGAGCGCGGCGATGCCCTGTCCGTTGGGCGGGATCTCGTGCAGCGCGTGGCCGCGGTACGCCTGGCTCACGGTTCCGACCCAGTCGCAGCGATGCGCGGCCAGATCGCCTTCCGTCATCGCGCCACCGTGCTCGCGCGCGCAGGCTGCGATCGCCGCGGCGATCTCGCCACGGTAGAAGGCCTCGCCGCGCGTCTGGCCGATGCTGCGCAGCGCGCGCGCGGCATCGGGAAAGCAGAAGCGCTCGCCCACCGCGGGCTCACGGCCGCGCGGAAGGAAGGCTTGCGCGAAGCCCGGCTGGCTCGTCAGCTCCGGCAGCGAGGCGGCTGCCGCCCATTTCTGATTGACAACCACGGGCACCGCGAAACCACGCTCGGCGATCTCGGCGGCCGGCGCCATCAGGTCGGCGAAAGGCAGCTTGCCGAAGCGCGCGGAGAGTTCCACCCAGGCCGACACCATGCCCGGCACGGTCACCGTGTCCCAGCCGCGCTTGGGCATCTCGTCGCCCGCGCCGTACTTGCGCTCGAAGTACGCGGGCGTCCAGGCCTGCGGCGCGCGGCCGCTGGCGTTCAGGCCGTGGAGCTGCCTGCCGTCCCAGAGGATGCAGAAGGCGTCCGAGCCCAGGCCGTTGCTGCAGGGTTCGACGATGGTCATCATCGCCGCGGTCGCGACGGCCGCGTCCACCGCGTTGCCGCCCTGCTGCATCATGCGCAAGCCTGCCTGTGCCGCCAGCGGATGCGAGGTGGCGACGACGTTGCGCGCGAAGATCGGGCTGCGCTGGCTCGCGTAGCCGGTGGCCCAGTCGAAGCTGTGAGTCATCGAGACACTCCTGCGGGGTCAGGGGTTCGGCTCGGCATTCTGGCGCAGGCGCCTGCATTCGCTCTCAACGCGGCTTTCGCGACTGCGACACCATGCTCTCGGCGACGTAGCGGCGCAGCAGCGGCGGCGCCTCGCCGATGTGGAAGGAGAGGCGCTTGGCGCGCAGTTCGGCGTCGAAGGCGGTGAAGCGCTCGAGCCGCCGCTGGTGCTCGATCCAGTTCTCGTCGATGAAGTACTCGACGTAGCGCCCGGGCATCGAGGTGTCGCGGAACAGACCCCAGGAGAGCGCGCCCTGGCGCAGCCGCGCGCGCCGCGTGCGCTCCATCACCGCGACGAACTCCGGCGCGCGCTCGGGGTCGATCTGGTAGGTCAGCGTCACCATCACCGGGCCTTCGTCGGCGCCCACCGGGAAGACCGGCTCGGGAACGCCCGAGGTCGGCGACGGCGTGAAGTCGATCTCCGCCGTCCAGTTCACCGAGAGCTTGCGCGTGGCCAGCAGCATGAGCAGCCCGAAGGCGGCCGCGAGCAGCACTGCGCTCTGCACCGAGGCCACGCTGGCGACCTGGCCCCAGAGCAGCGAACTGGCTGCCGAGCCGCCCATGAGCGACATCTGGTAGATCGACATGCCGCGCGCGCGCACCCAGTCCGGCATGGCCTGCTGCGCGGAGACGGTGAGCGAGTTCGCCACCGAGATCCAGGCCATGCCGATGACGACCATCGCCGGCACCGCGACCCAGAGCTCGCCGACGAGAACGATCAGCGCCGACATCACCGCGTGCACCATCGTGCCGACGACGATGAACCGGTCGCGCGGGTAGCGCGCGCGCCAGTGCGGGAAGCGCATCGCCGCAACGATCGCCCCGAGGCCCACGCAGGACAGCATCACCGTGAAGCTGCCCGGACCGCCCCCGTGCAGTTCGCGCGCCACCAGCGGCAGGAGCGCCATCAAGGCCGTGGCCTGCAGGAAGAAGAGGAAGATGCGCAGCATCACCACGCGCAGCCGCTTCGACTGCAGCGTGAAGACGACGCCGGCGCGCATCGCGCCCCAGAAGCGCTCGCCGGGCAGCGTGCTCGTGCGCGGCTGGTGCCGCCAGCGCAGGATGAGGGTGAAGGCCGCCGCCGCGAGCACGACATTGACGACGAACACCGCCGCCGCGCTGAAGGCCGCGAGCAAGGCGCCTGCCAGCGCCGGACCGACGATGCGCGAGAGGTTCATCGCGACGCCATTGAGCGCCAGCGCCTGCGGCAGCGCGGGCTTGTCGACGACCGCCGGCACGATGGCCGCGAACACCGGCCAGCGCATGGCCAGACCGATGCCGTTCAGAAAGGTCAGCAGCAGCAGAAGCTCGGCAGTGAGCAGGCCCGTCAGCGAGAGCGCGGCCAACACGAGCGCGACCACCGATACCCAGAGCTGTGTCGCCGCGAAGTAGCGACGGCGGTCGAGGATGTCGGCCAGCGCGCCGCTGGGCAGGCCCAGGAGGAAGACCGGCAGCGTGCTCGCCGTGGAGACCAGCGCCACCATCACCGGGCTGGTGGTGAGCGTCGTCATCAGCCACGCCGCGGCGACGTCGTTCATCCACATCGTCAGGTTGGCGAACAACCAGGCGATCCACAGGCCCCGGAAGACCGGGCCTTGCAGCGGAGCGAGCGCAGGAGGGAGGTTCACCTGAGCGGGCGGGGCGAGGGGTTCGACGACGGGCACGCTGCCAGGCCGTGCGGGCCTGCGGGCACGCGCGCCCCACAACGCACAAGGCCCCGGCAAGCCGGGGCCTTGTGCGTCATTGTGAAGCAGAACCGATCAGTGGAACTGCTCTTCCTCGGTCGATCCGGCGAGCGCCTTGACGCTCGAGCTGCCGCCCTGGATCACGGTGGTCACGTCGTCGAAGTAGCCCGCGCCGACTTCCTGCTGGTGCGAGACGAAGGTGTAACCCTGCTCGCGCGCCTTGAACTCGGGTTCCTGCACCTGCTCGACATAGTGCTTCATGCCCTCGCCGCGCGCGTAGGCGTGCGCGAACTGGAAGCTGTTGTACCAGTTGATGTGGATGCCCGCGAGCGTGATGAACTGGTACTTGTAGCCCAGCGCCGAGAGCTCGTCCTGGAAGCGGGCGATCGTCTTGTCGTCGAGGTTCTTCTTCCAGTTGAAGGACGGCGAGCAGTTGTAGGACAGCAGCTTGCCCGGATGCTTGGCCAGCACCGCCTGCGCGAACTCGCGCGCGAAGCCGAGGTCGGGCGTGCCGGTCTCGCACCACACCAGGTCGGCGTAGGCGGCGTAGGCCACACCACGGCTGATGGCCTGCTCGAGCCCGTTCTTCACGCGGTAGAAGCCTTCCTGCGTGCGCTCTCCGGTGAGGAAGGGCTTGTCGTTGGCGTCGTGGTCGCTGGTGAGCAGGTTGGCGGCCTCGGCGTCGGTGCGCGCCAGCACGATGGTGGGCACGCCCATCACGTCGGCGGCGAAGCGCGCGGCGATCAGCTTCTCGATCGCTTCCTGCGTCGGCACGAGCACCTTGCCGCCCATGTGCCCGCACTTCTTGACGGCGGCGAGCTGGTCCTCGAAGTGCACGCCCGCGGCCCCGGCAACGATCATGTTCTTCATCAGCTCGAAGGCGTTGAGCACGCCGCCGAAGCCGGCTTCCGCGTCGGCGACGATGGGCAGGAAGTAGTCGATGTACTCCTTGCTCCCGGGCTCGATGCCGCGGCTCCACTGGATCTCGTCGGCGCGCTTGAAGGTGTTGTTGATGCGGCGCACCATGGTCGGCACCGAGTCGTAGGCGTAGAGCGACTGGTCCGGGTACATCGTCTCGCTGGTGTTGCCGTCGGCAGCGACCTGCCAGCCCGAGAGGTAGACCGCTTCCAGGCCCGCCTTGGCCTGCTGCATCGCCTGGCCGGCGGTGATCGCGCCGAAGGCGTTGACGTAGCCCTTGGCCGCGCCGCCGTTGACCAGCGCCCAGAGCTTCTCGGCGCCGCGC
>JAIXKR010000064.1:0-6527 GCA_026932235.1 Burkholderiales bacterium | reverse complement strand
GTAGCCCTTGGCCGCGCCGCCGTTGACCAGCGCCCAGAGCTTCTCGGCGCCGCGCCTGGCCAGCGTGTGCTCGACCTGCACCGAGCCGCGCAGCCGCACCACGTCGGCGGCGCTATAGCCGCGCTTGATGCCCTTCCAGCGCGGATTCTCGGCCCAGTCCTTCTCGAGGGCGGCGATCTGCTGTTGACGGGTGGGTTGGCTCATCGAAAGGCTCCTGTCGGCAAGGGGAAAAGTGGGGAGAACGCGCTGCTAGCGTAACGCCGCCGGCGGGCTTCGCCAAGACTTATGTCTTATATAAGATGCCATTTTACACGCTTATGAATCAATGGCTTGGAGATCTTGTTTCACGATTCGATATGTCAGATCGACTTCGCATGCACTTTTGCTGCAATGCAGTATGCCACGATTTCATATCATGACATCGCGAATGCGCCATGCAGGAAGCCTGCGCCGCGGAACGCGCTCATCGTCGTCATGCCGCGAACGAGCGATCGCACGCCGCCCGCATCGCGCGCACCTTGCGCTTCGCTTGACCTTATGCTCGAGCGCCTTGCGCGCATGCCGTGGCGATGCGCAGGACGCGCCCAAGATGCCCATGACGTCCGCGACCCGACGACGCAGTCCCCCAATGGCCCCAGTGGCCCTAATGGCCCCAGTTGCCCATCCGCCGCCGCGTGTCCGCGGAGGTCAGGAGTGAAGCGCAGCGCCGCGCTGGGCCCCTATCTCTACCTCGCCGCCAGCATGGCACTGGTGGGCAGCTACGTCGGCCTGTCCAAGCTGTTGGTGGCCGCCTTCCCGGTTTTCCTGCTCGCCTGGATGCGCTTTGCCATCGCCGCGCTGGCGATGCCGCACTGGCTGCGCCTCGGCATCGGCGAAGCGCCGCTTTCCCGCCACGACCGGCGCCTGCTGTTCTGGGAGAGCTTTCTCGGCAACTTCCTGTTCTCGATCTTCATGCTCTACGGCGTGAAGCTCAGCTCTGCACTCGCCGCGGGCATCGCGATGGCGGGCATCCCGGCCGCCGTCGCGGTGCTGTCGCGGGTCTTCCTCGGCGAGCGCATCACGCCGCGCGTGGCTCTGGCCATTGCCTTCGCGGCCGGTGGCATCGCGCTGCTGGCGCTGGCACGGGCAAGCGACCCGGTCGCGGACGCGTCGCCGCTTGGCTTTGCGCTGCTCACGGGCGCCGTGCTGTGCGAGGCGAGCTACGTCGTCATCGGCAAGCGCCTGACCGGCCAGGTCTCACCACGGCGCATCAGCGCGATCATCAACCTCTGGGGCCTGGCGCTGGTGACGCCGCTTGGGCTCTGGCAGGCGCTGTCCTTCGACTTCGCGGTGCCGAAGCCGTCGCTCTGGGCGCTGCTGCTCTTCTACGCGCTCACCGCCAGCGTCATCACGGTTTGGCTGTGGATGAAGGGCCTGCGCCAGGTGCCGGCCTCGCGCGCGGGTGTCTTCACCGTGCTGCTGCCGGCGACCGCCGCAGCCATCGGCGTGCTCGTGCTCGGCGAGACCTTCACCGTCCTGCATGGCGCCGCTTTCGCGATGGCCCTGGCCGGCGTGCTTCTGGCGACCTGGCCCGCCCGCGCCGGCGCGCCGATTCCGGCCGCACGCGGCTGAGTCAGTCGTCGCCTGCCACCGGCCCCTGGCCGTACGTCCGGAACTTCTCGATCACCTCGGCCATCTCCTGCGCCGAGAGGATGGCCGGCGTGCCGACCGCCAGCGCCGCGAGATAGCTCCGGCACAGCGCCTCGAGTTCGATCATCACCTTCATCGCCTCGCGCAGCGTCGCCCCTGCGCTCACCGCGCCGTGCGTGGCAAGCAGGCAAGCCTTGCGGTCTTGCATCGCCTCGACGACGACCTCCGACAAGGCCTCGGTGCCGAAGAGCCGGTACGGCGCGCAGCGCACGCTGTCACCGCCGGCCACGGCAACCATGTAGTGGAAGGCGGGCAGGTCGCGGCGCAGGCAGGCCAGTGCGGTGCAGTACGTCGCATGCGTGTGCACGACTGCGTGCAGCTCGGGCCGTGCGCGGTAGAGCGCGGCGTGGAAGTGCCACTCCGACGAGGGCGCGAGGCGCCCGCGCCGCGCGCCGTCGAAACCGAGCCAGACGAGATCGTCGGGCTCGATCCCGCCAGCGCCCATGCCGGTGGGCGTGATCAGCATGCCTTCGCCCACGCGGCAGCTCAGGTTGCCGCTGCTGCCGCGGTTGAGACCACGCGCGTCGAGCTCGACGAGCGCGGCGAGCATGTCCTCGCGCGGGGCAGCGCCGTCGATCGAGATCGGCGGCACTTTCATGCAGAGGCGCCGAGCCGGCGCAAGGCGTCCTCGCGCGCGGCGACCACGCCGTGCTCGGTGATGAGGCCGGTCACCAGCCGCGCGGGCGTGACGTCGAAGGCCGGGTTGGCCGCGGCGCTGCCATCGGGAACGAGTTGCACCTCGACCACCTCGCCCGCGGCCGTGCGCCCTGCGATGTGCGTCACCTCGCGCGCGCTGCGCTCCTCGATCGGGATCTCGGCGAGGCCGTCGCGCAGCGCCCGGTCCAGCGTCGAGGTCGGCATCGCGACGTAGAACGGAATGCCGTTGTCGCGCGCGGCCAGCGCCTTCAGGTAGGTGCCGATCTTGTTGCAGACGTCGCCGCTCGCGCTCACGCGGTCGCAGCCGACGATGACGAGGTCGACGAGGCCGTGCTGCATGAGGTGGCCGCCGGCGTTGTCGGCGATCACCGTGTGCGGCACGCCCTCGTGGCCGAGCTCCCAGGCGGTGAGGCTCGCGCCCTGGTTGCGCGGCCGCGTCTCGTCGACCCATACATGCAGCGGCACGCCCGCCGCATGCGCGTGATAGATCGGCGCCGTGGCGGTGCCCCAGTCGACGGTGGCCAGCCAGCCGGCATTGCAGTGGGTGAGCACGTTCACTGGCGCGCCGCACTTGCGCGCGGCGACCGCCTGCAGCAGCGGCAGGCCGTGGCGCCCGATCGCGACATTCACCGCGACGTCTTCCTCGGCGATGGACCCGGCTTCGGCCCAGGCCGCCTCGCGGCGCTGGCGCGAGGGCAGCGGCAGCAGTCGCGCCAGCATGCGCTCGAGCGCCCAGGCCAGGTTCACCGCGGTCGGCCGCGCTGCCTTCAGGCGCGCGGCGGCGTCCCGGAGCGCGCCGTCACGGACGTCGACGTTCGCCTGCAAGGCGATGCCATAGGCCGCGGTGGCGCCGATCAGCGGCGCGCCCCGAACCCACATGTCGCGGATCGCGCGCTGCACCGCCGCCACGTCGGCCAGGTGCTCGACCTGCAATCGGTGCGGCAGCAGGCGCTGGTCGATCACCTGCAGCGCGTCGCGCGCCGGCGTCGGCCACAGCGTGCGCAGGGGGCGGCCGTCGACCCTCATCGCGGCTCCAGCACGCGGCCGGCGATCGGGCGCAGCCGCTGCACCAGCACCGGATCACGCGCCTCGGGCGCGGTGATCAGCGCATGCTCGAGCGCACTGCGGCAGGCGCAGCCGGCGGCGCGCGCGTCCGCGGCGACGTCGCCGGCAAGCTGCGCGACCAGTCCCTTGGCCTGTGCGGCATTGCCCAGCAGCACGCGGATGATGGCGTCCACCGTCACCGCGTCGTGGTCCGGGTGCCAGCAGTCGAAGTCCGTCACCATCGCGACGCTGCAGTAGCAGAGCTCGGCCTCGCGCGCGAGCTTGGCCTCGGGCATGTTGGTCATGCCGATGACGCTGCAGCCCCAGCTGCGGTAGAGCTGCGACTCGGCCAGCGTGCTGAACTGCGGCCCTTCCATCGCGAGATACGTGCCGCCGTGCGCATGCGGCACAGCGCGCGCCGCCAGGGTGGCCAGAACATGCCCGCCCAGGCGGCTGCACACCGGATGCGCCATCGACACGTGCGCGACGAGGCCGGTGCCGAAGAAGGACTTGGGGCGCGCGAACGTGCGGTCGACGAACTGATCGACGACGACGAAGTGCCCCGGCGGCAGGTCCGCGCGCAGGCTGCCCACGGCCGAGAGCGAGAGCACGTCGGTGGCGCCGAGCATCTTCAGCGCGGCAATGTTGGCGCGGTAGTTCACCTCGCCGGGGGGGATGCGGTGGCCGCGCCCGTGGCGCGGCAGGAAGACGAGCTGAGCGTCACCCAGCCGACCGATGAAGAGTTCGTCCGACGGCGCGCCGAAAGGGGTCTCGACCGCCACCCAGCGCGTATCCACGAGACCCGGCAGATCGTACAAGCCGCTGCCGCCGATGATGCCGAGCACGTTCTTCGTCATGCGGCCTCCTGCTCCCGGGTTGGCGCCGTCTCGATGCGGTGCGCGCGCGCGTGCACCGCGGCCGGCGATTCGTCCTTCAGGCGATGGTCCGACCAGACGCGGCGCCAGTGCCGCGCGCCCGGCTGCCCGTGCCACAGGCCCAGCATGTGGCGCGCGATGTGCGGCCAGGGCACGCCCAGGCGCGCCTGGCCTTGCATGTAGTCGACCATCGCGCACTCGACCCGAAGGCGCTTGGGCGACTGCCCTTCACCGCCGAGCCAGCGCGAGTCCCAATCGGTCATCAGCCAGGGGTCGTGATAGGCGGCGCGCCCCACCATCACGCCGTCGACATGCCGCAGATGCGCTTCGATCTGGGCCGCGGTCGTGATGCCGCCATTGATGACGATCGTCAGGTCCGGGAAATCCCGCTTCAGGCGATGCACGAAGTCGTGGCGCAGCGGCGGGATGTCGCGGTTCTCCTTGGGCGAGAGGCCTTGCAGCCAGGCGTTGCGCGCGTGCACGATGAAGACCCGCACGCCGGCACGCGCGGCCAGGGTGCCGACGAAGTCGCGCACGAAGTCGTAGGACTCGATGCGGTCGATGCCGATGCGGTGCTTGACCGTGACCGGGATGTCCACTGCGTCCCGCATCGCCTTCAGGCCGTCGGCAACGAGCCCGGGCTCGGCCATCAGGCAGGCGCCGAAGGCGCCGCGCTGCACGCGCTCGCTCGGGCAGCCGCAATTGAGGTTGACTTCGTCGTAGCCCCAGCGCTGCGCAAGCCGCGCGCAGGCGGCGAGCTCGGCGGGCTCGCTGCCGCCCAGCTGCAGCGCCACCGGGTGCTCGCAGGCGTCGAAATCCAGGTGCGCCGGCACGTCGCCGTGCAGCAGCGCGCCGGTGGTGATCATCTCCGTGTAGAGCCGCGTGCGCTGCGTGAGCAGGCGGTGGAAGTAGCGGCAATGACGATCGGTCCAGGCGATCATGGGCGCCACGCACAGGCGCCAGGCTCGAGACGGGGGCAAGGTCAGCGGCAAGGGGTCGATCAAGGCGCTTGCCGCAGCGTACGCGGCGGGCTCGTGAAGAAACGGGCATTATCGGCCGGGCGCCGAGCCGTCAAACGCGTGCGGTTGCGAACTGCCGCACTCAAGGCAATCGGGCTTGCTGCCGATGAAGGCTGCAGCCGCTCTTGGGCTTGTGAAGGAGTTCGCCATGCGCCATTGCCACCCCGCACCGAATCGATCCGCCCGTGGGCGCTTCGTGCGCCACACCTGGCTCGTCTCTTCGGTGCTTGCGCTTGCCGCCTGCGGCGGTGGCGGCGGCGACGACGGCAGCGCGAGCGCGGGCACGCAGTCTCCGCCGACCGTCGCGCCGGCACCCACGCCCACGCCCACGCCCACGCCCACGCCCACGCCTACGCCGCCCGACCCGGCGCCCGGTCCCGAAACCGGACCGAGCCTGAGCGCCGAAGGCCTCTACGACATCGGCTCGCCCGTGCTCAGCACCATCTACGTGGCAACCGACGGCAACGACGCCAACGATGGCCGCAGCGCGGCGACGCCGCTGCGCACGCTGGCCGCGGCCTGGCGCATGGTGCCGCAGGGCACGCTCAGCGGCACGGGCTGGCGCATCCTGCTGGCGCCCGGAACCTACCCCGAGTCCAGCCTCCCGAACTACATGGAAAACCGGCGCGGCAGCCGCGACTTCCCCATCCTCATCACCGCCGAGCAGCCCGGCACGGTCACGCTGGGCGGCGACCTCAACATCGCCGACGTGCACTACCTCTACCTGACCAACCTGCGCATCGTTCCCGAGCCCGCGGGCGACGCCCTGCATTGCGAGAGCTGCAGCTGGCTGCTCGTGCGCGACAGCGAGATCTCGGGCGGCGCGCGCGTGGGCCAGGAGACGGTGAAGGTCAACCAGTCGCAGCACGTCTACCTGGAGCGCAACACCATCCACGGCGCCTGGGACAACGCGATCGACTTCGTCGCCGTGCAGTACGGCCACTGGATCGGCAACCGCGTCAGCGACGCCGGGGACTGGTGCGCCTACGCCAAGGGCGGCTCGGCCTATCTGCGCATCGAGGCCAACACCTTCTCCAACTGCGGTGTCGGCGGCTTCACCGCCGGCCAGGGCACGGGGCTGCAGTTCATGAGCGCGCCCTGGCTGCAGTACGAGGCCTACGGCATCCGCTTCGTCAACAACATCGTGCACGACGTCGAGGGCGCGGCGGTGGGCGCACAAGGCGCCTACAACGTGCTCTTCGCACACAACACCTTCGTGCGCATCGGCAGCCGCAGCCACATC
>JAIXKR010000117.1 GCA_026932235.1 Burkholderiales bacterium | reverse complement strand
GCGTCAACTGGTTCCGCAAGGGCGCCGACGGCAAGTTCGTCTGGCCGGGCTACGGAGAGAACATGCGCGTTCTCGAGTGGATGCTGCGCCGGCTCGAGGGGACCGCGGGCGGCGACGAGAACGCCTTCGGCATCTCGCCCCGCTACGAGGACCTGCGCTGGGACGGCCTGGACTTCACGCGCGAGCAGTACGCCGCGGTGATCGGCATCGACAAGGCCGCATGGGCACAGGAACTGGCGCTGCACGCGGAGCACTTCGCGCGCCTGGCGCACAAGCTGCCGGCCGAGCTGCCGGCGACGATGAAGCGCATCGAGGCGGGGCTCGCGGCCTGAGACGGCGCGCGGCGGGCCCGGTCTCGCCGCGCGAGTGCGCTAGTGCTTCACCGTTGTCTCGGTCACGGCGGTGATCGTCACCTTGCCGCCGGAAGACACCTGCACGTCATAGGTGCGGACATCCTCGCGGCCTTCCTGGAGCAGATGGACGGCATACGAGGTGGACGAGTTCTGGACGATGCTGCCGATGCCGCCGCCGCCGCGCATCGCGTAGTTCCGCTCCACGTCGTCGAGGATGGCCTTGTAGATGCAAATCGACTGCTTGATCGGGTCCATCTTGCACGTCCTCGCTGCTGGGGTCTGGGCACTCGGGCTCATCGACGCGAAGAGCCCGATCGATCCGGCGCCCAGCCAGAGCGCCGCGCCGAGGATCCGGGTCCGACTTCGCCGTAACAGATAGGCGTTAGCGTCCGGTCCCGGCGGGGTGTCCTCCACAATCGTGCCGATGAAGCTGCAGCTGCTCTCGGACCTGCACCTGGAGACCGAGAGTTTCGATCCGCAGCCGGCGCCGGGGGCCGAGTTGCTGGTGCTGGCCGGCGACATCGACGCCACCTGGCGCGGCCTGGCGCGCTTCGCCCACTGGCCGGTGCCGGTGCTCTTCGTCCCCGGCAACCACGAGTTCGACGGCCGCGCGGTGGAGGCGGTGGTGCCGGCGCTGCGGGTGCATTGCGCCTCGCTCGGCATCCGCCTGCTGCACCGCGAGGCGCTGCTGCTCGCGGGCGCGGACGGCGTGCCGCTGCGCTTCCTCGGTGCGGTGCGCTGGAGCGACTACGACGTCTTCGGCGCCGCCGAGCGCCCGCGCGCGATGCGCGCTGCCGCGCATTTCCAGCGCCTCATGGGCGCCACGCACGAGGGCCGCCCTTTCGACGCCGAAGCGGTGCGTGCGCTGGGCCTCGCCGATCGCGCCTGGCTCGAACGGGAACTGGAGCGGCCTGCGCGCGGCGCCTGGGCGCGCACGGTCGTGATCACGCACTTCGCGCCCAGCCTGCGGAGCGCCGACCCGCGTTTCGGCCGCCAGCCCGGGACCGCGAGCTTCTGCAATGCCGACGACGAGCTGATCCTGCGCGCCGACCTCTGGCTGCACGGCCACCTGCACTGCCGTCACGACTACGGGATTGCGCGCGCCGGAACGCCGCCCGCGCGCGTCGTCTGCCACGCGCGCGGCATGCCGCGCAAGGGTGAAGCCGCGGGCTTCGAGCCACAGCGGCTGATCGAGGTCTGATCGGGGCCGGCGGGCAGCACGAAAGTCGGGCACTCACCCCAATCGCGCCGCCATACGCGACACTCGGGGTGGCGGCGCGGTTGCCGCTGGAAGGAGACGACGTTGAAGATCCTGGTCGCCGTCGACGGCAGTTCCTACACCAAGCGCATGTTGGCCTACCTCGCCGCCCACGACGAGTGGCTCGGCAGTGCGCACGACTACACCGTGATCCACACGGTGCCACCGGTGCCGCAGCGCGCCGCCGCGGTACTCGACCGCAAGGTCCTGAAGGACTATTACGACGCGGAAGCGGAGAAGATCTTCAAGCCGATCCGCAGCTTCTTCACGCGGCGAAGCATGCGCGCGCAGTACGTGAGCAAGGTCGGGTCGGCGGGTGACGTGATCGCCGAAACGGCGGAGAAGGGCGGCTACGAATTGCTCATCATGGGCTCGCGCGGCCACGGCGCGCTCACCGGACTGGTGATGGGATCGGTGGCCACCAAGGTGCTGGCCAACTGCAGCACGCCGGTGCTGCTGGTGCGCTGAGCGCCGACGCTCAGCCCGCCGGGCGCTGCAGCAATCGCTGCCACCAGGGGCTTTGCGGATGGGGCGCCGCCTGCGCGTCGTCCTCATCGGGCAGCATGCTCAGCTCGAGGCCGAACGCGGTGCCGAGATCCGCAGGCTCGGAAGCGGCGGACGACCCGGCGCGGCGACGCCAGAGGTTGAACAGCCGCATGGGGACGCTGGACTCGCTCATCGTGGGCCTCTCTTGGCAGAAGTCCGGGGTGACTTGCCTGATGCGCCCAGTGTCGGCCTTTCGCGGCGCCGCAGAATCCCCGATTCGAGCGGTCGCCGTGCCTCAATTCACGCCCGCCGCGGGTGCCTGCGCGCGGCGCTGCGGCGCGACGGCGCGCGCGGTGGTGCCGCGGGGCGCGGGCGTGTCGCGTCGGCGATCAGCATCAGCGCGCGCACGAGGTCCTGCACCGCCTCGGCCAGGTCCTGCGGCGGCTCGAGCGTCTCGATGACCTCGAGCAGGGCCTGCGCGTCCTCCAGGTCCGCGGGATCGAAGTGCAGGTAGAGCAGCGCCAGCGGCTCGACGAGTGCGGGCTCGGCGAGCGCCATCAGCGCCGGGAAGCGCTCCTGCGCCGCGGCGAAGCCCGCGACCCAGGGCAGCAGCGCCTCCGAGGGCGAGGCGGCTTCGTCGAGTTCGAACACCCAGGGATCGAACCAGTCGCGACGCGCGATCGCGCGCTCGAGTTCGGCGTGGCGGCGCAGCACCAGCGCCTGCAGCGGTGCGGCGTCGAAGGCCGATGGCGCCGGCCGCCCTTCGACGTCGAGCACGCCGGGCCACCACTGCGCAAGCGGCGGCGCCTGCGGCTGCAGCAGCACGCCGCAAAGGTAGCCGTCGAGCGCGCTCACGTCCAGCGGCTCGAGCGGCGCGGGAACGGCGTCGAGCAGGCCTTGCAGCGTCTCGATCTCGGCCTCGGCAAGCGGCCTGGGGGGCAGGGGAGCGGGCGTCATGGCCCCATTCTCGGCGCTCGTGGCATGGCCTGCCCTTTTTCCTAAACTGCCGGACTCGTCATCTTCAGGAGAAGCCCATGGGCGCTGCCCTTGCATTCGAATCGACCGCCGACGTCGGCCACTGGATCGCCGGTGCCGCCACGCGCGGCCGCGGCCAGCGCAGCCAGCCGGTCTACAACCCGGCCACCGGGGAGGTGGCGCGCCGGCTCCTGCTGGCCGACGAGGCCGATGTCGCCGCGGCAGCAGCCGCCGCGGCCGCCGCGCAGCCGGCCTGGGGTGAGATGCCGCCGATCCGCCGCGCGCGCGTGCTCAACAACTTCCTCGCGCTGCTCAACCGCCACAAGGACACGCTCGCGGCGATGATCACCGCGGAGCATGGCAAGGTCTTCAGCGACGCGCAGGGCGAGGTCATGCGCGGCATCGACATCGTCGAATTCGCCTGCGGCATTCCGCAACTGCTCAAGGGCGACTACACCGACCAGGTCTCGACCGGAATCGACAACTGGACCATGCGCCAGCCGCTCGGGGTGGTGGCCGGCATCACGCCCTTCAACTTCCCGTGCATGGTGCCGATGTGGATGTTCCCGGTGGCGCTGGCCTGCGGCAACGCCTTCGTGCTCAAGCCGAGCGAACGCGACCCGAGCCCGAGCCTGCTGATGGCCGAACTGCTGCAGAAGGCGGGGCTGCCCGATGGCGTCTTCAACGTCGTGCAGGGGGACAAGCTCGCGGTCGACGCGCTGCTCGCGCATCCGGACGTGCGCGCGGTCAGCTTCGTCGGCAGCACGCCGATCGCCCAGCACATCTACGAGACCGGGGCCCGCCATGGCAAGCGCGTGCAGGCGCTGGGCGGCGCGAAGAACCACATGGTGGTGATGCCCGACGCCGACCTCGACCAGGCGGTCGACGCGCTGATCGGTTCGGCCTACGGCAGTGCCGGCGAGCGCTGCATGGCGATCAGCGTCGCGGTGCTCGTCGGCGAGGTCGGCGACCGCATCGTGCCGCGGCTGGCCGAGCGTGCGCGCCAGCTCAAGATCGGCAACGGCATGAACGCCGAGGCCGAGATGGGGCCGATCGTGACGCAGCAGGCGCGCGACCGCATCGAGGGCTACATCGCGCTGGGCGTCGAGGAGGGCGCGAAGCTGGTCGTCGACGGTCGCGGCTGCAAGGTGCCGGGGCACGAGGGGGGCTTCTTCACCGGCGGCACGCTCTTCGACCACGTGACGCCGCAGATGCGCATCTACCGCGAGGAGATCTTCGGCCCGGTGCTCGCCTGTGTGCGCGTCAAGGACCTGGCCGAGGCGGTGGCGCTCATCAACGCGCACGAGTTCGGCAACGGTGTCGCCTGCTTCACCAGCGACGGCGGCGCCGCACGCGCGTTCGCGCGCAGCATCCAGGTCGGCATGGTCGGCATCAACGTGCCGATCCCGGTCCCGATGGCCTGGCACGGCTTCGGCGGCTGGAAGAAGAGCCTCTTCGGCGACATGCACGCCTACGGCGAGGAGGGTGTGCGCTTCTACACGAAACAGAAGAGCGTCATGCAGCGCTGGCCTGACGGCATCGGCGAAGGCGCCTCGTTCGTGATGCCGACGGCGCAGTAGGCGCGTCGCTCAGCGCGGCACGACGAAGGTCGACTTCTCGTCCACGTGCACGGGCGCGTCGCCCGCTTGCGTGGGCAGGCGCTCGATGCCGAACCGCATCGGGTGCGCGCCGGCGCCGAGGCTGCGCGCCGCTTCGTGCGGGATCTGCACGTGCAGCGTCACCCACTGCGCCTGCGCCGGGCCGAGCGTGAGCTCGGCGCGCTCGGCGATGGCGATTCCGGGCAGGCCCTGCACGCTGAAGCGGTAGCTCTGCGTCTGCTCGGCCTGGTTCATCACCTGCAGGCGGTAGACGTTCTCGATGCGGCCGTCTTCGACGATGCGCGCGAGCGAGGCGCGGTCGCGCACGACGTCGGCGCGGAAGGGCGTGCGCGTGGCCAGGCTCCAGGCGAAGGCGAGGACGATCAGCGTCAGGATCGCGCTGTAGATCAGCACGCGGGGCCGCAGCACGCGCGCGAGCATCTGGCGCGGGCCCAGGTGTTCGGCGAGCGCGTTCTGCGTCGCGTAGCGGATCAGGCCGCGCGGGTATTCCATCTTGTCCATGACGCCGTTGCAGACGTCGATGCACGCGGCGCAGCCGATGCACTCGTATTGCAGCCCCTTGCGGATGTCGATGCCGGTGGGGCAGACCTGCACGCAAAGCGTGCAGTCGATGCAGTCGCCCATCCCCGCCGCGCGATGGTCCAGCTTGCGCTTGCGCGCGCCCCGCGGCTCGCCGCGTTCGGGGTCGTAGGTGATGATGAGCGTGTCCTTGTCGAACATCGCGCTCTGGAAGCGCGCGTACGGGCACATGTACTTGCACACCTGCTCGCGCATCCAGCCCGCGTTGCCGTAGGTGGCGAAGCCGTAGAAGAGGATCCAGAAGGTCTCCCAAGGGCCCAGGCTCATCGAGGCCACGGCCTGCCCCAGTGTGCGGATGGGCGTGAAGTAGCCGACGAAGGTGAAGCCCGTCCAGAGGCCGACGGCGATCCAAGCCAGCTGCTTGCCGCTCTTGCGCCAGATCTTCTCGAAGTTCCAGGGTCCGGCGTCGAGCTTCATGCGGCGCACGCGGTCGCCCTCGAAGCGCTGCTCGATCCACATGAAGATCTCGGTGTAGACGGTCTGCGGGCACGCGTAGCCGCACCACAGCCGCCCGGCCACCGCCGTGAACAGGAACAGCGCGTAGGCGCTGATCATGAGCAGCGCGGTGAGGTAGATCAGGTCCTGCGGATACAGCACGAGGCCGAAGATGTAGAAGCGCCGCGAGACGAGGTCGAACAGCACCGCCTGGCGGTCGTTCCACAGCAGCCAGGGAAGGCCGTAGAAGAGGATCTGCGTCAGCCACACGAAGGCCCAGCGCCACTTCGCGAACACCCCGGTGACGGCGCGCGCGTAGATCTTGCGCTGCTTCTGGTAGAGCGAAACGATGCTGGTCGAGCTGTCGTCGGCCGCGGTGGCGTCGGTGGCGGCCTCGGCGGTGGGGCGAGTGTTCATGCGTCTGCTGGTGTCGGGTGACGGCGCTGCGGCGCTTCAGCGACGATGTGCGACCATGCCGATGAGCGCCGAGCGCCCGCGGTGGCCGCTGCCTTCGTCGAGATCGGCCTCGTACGCGCGCAGTTCGGTGATCTCGAGCGCGGCGAAGGCCTCGCGCAGCAGCGCCTCGGTGTAGAGGTGATCGAGGTTCGACGGGCCGCCGGTGCGGTACTCGAGCTGCTTGGGCGTGTAGCCCTGCAGCACGAGCGTGCCGCCGGGCGCGAGCGCGTCGATCATGCGCGCGAACAGACGCTGCCGTCGCGGCGGGTCGGCGAACTGCACGAAGATCGCGGCGATGCCGTCGAAGGCCGCGCGCGGCCAGGGCCAGGCGTCGATGTCGGCAAGCGCGTAGTCAACCGTCACCGCGGCGCGGGCGGCGAATTCGCGCGCCTTCGCCACGCCGACTTGCGAGATGTCGAACGCCTGCACCTGCAGGCCCTGCTGCGCCAGCCAGACGCTGTTGCGTCCCTCGCCGTCGGCGACGCAGAGCACTCGCTGCCCCGGCCTCCAGACGCCGGCCTGCTCGCGCAGCCAGGCGTTGGGCTCGGTGCCGAAGAGGAATCCGTCGGCGGCAAAACGGCGGTCCCAGGTGGCCGCCGCATCGGCGAAGGCGGCGGGCGGGACGGGATCGGTCATCGGCGTTGCTCCGGGGCTGGACGGGAAAGGCGCAGGTTCACCAGGAGCGGCCAGGCCAGCAGCATGGCCACGCCGGCAGCGCCCGCGGCGATTCCCGACAGTGTCGCCCAATCGACCCAATAGGCAAGCTCCCCCAGGCTCGATTGCGACCACGCCGGCAGCACCAGGACCGTTGCCACCGCGGCCAGTACGCCGACCGCGATCGTGCCGCCCAGGCACGTCCGCCAGCGCGCGCCGCCGCGCTGCAGCGCCAGCGCCCACAGCGCCGTCGCCAGCAGCGCCAGCGCCAGCAGCCAGGGCCATGCGTTCAGCGCGATCTCCCACAGGATGTTCAGCGCCAGCCAGATCTCGTACATGGTGCGTCCTCCGTGAAGGGGATGGAACGGGGCCGGGCTAGACCCGGCCCTTGAGGACCGCCATGTAGGCGGGCTTGAGCATGCCGACCTTCATCAGCCAGGCGAACCAGCTGTCCTGCAGCGGCTCGATGAAGGGCAGCGTGGGCGTGAGGCGTCCCTCGTAGTCGAACTCGATCAGCATCGCGGAGCCCTCGCGCGTGATCATCGGGCACGAGGTGTAGCCGTCGAAGTCCAGCGCCGGCGTCTGGCCGGCGATCACCGCGGCCAGGTTGCCGGCGACCACCGGCGCGCTCTTCTTCACCGTGGCCGCGGTCTTGCCGCGCGGCGTGCCGTTGATGTCGCCGACGCCGAAGACGTTGGCGAAGCGCCGGTGCTGCAGCGTGCCCTTGTCGACCTCGAGCCAGCCGCCGGCGGCGAAGGGCCCGTCCTGCCAGGCCAGCGCGCTGTTCTTCACGGCGTCGGGCGCGCGCATCGGCGGCACCACGTGCACGAAGTCGTAGGGACGCTCGCTCTTCTCGCCCTCGGGACTGGTGAAGGTCGCCAGGCGGCGGCCGATGTCGATCGCGCTCAGCTTCTGCGTCGTCTCGACGGCGATGCCCAGCCGCTGCCAGCGTTCGAGCACGTTGTCGTTGACCGCCTTGACGCCGAACACGTTGCCCAGGGCCGACATGAACTGCACTTTCGAGCGCTCGAGCGTGCCCGCGCGCGCGAGGCGGTCGCGCAGCATGAAGGTCATCTTCAGCGGCGCGCCCGCGCACTTCAGCGGCGTTGCCGGCAGCGTCATCAGCGCCTGCCCGCCCTTCTCGGCGAAGGCCTGCATCGCGGCCCAGGTGGCGGTGGCGGCCTGCGGGCCGGGATAGACGCTGGCCAGGCCCTCGCGGCCGATGGCCTTCACGTCCATGCCCTCGATCTGCGCGTAGTCCAGGTGCACGCCGGTGGCGACGACGAGGAAGTCGTAGCCGATGCGCCGCCCCGACGCGGTGACGACGGTGTTGGCCTCGGGCTCGAAGCCGGCCACCATCTCCCTGACCCACTGCACGCCCGCGGGCTGGAGCTCGGCGTTGCGCTCGCGCACCTTGGCCACCGGCCAGACGCCGGTGGCCACCAGCGTGTAGCCGGGCTGGTAGTTGTGCTCCTCCTTGGCATCGACGATGGTGATCTTCACGCCGTCCAGCAGCGACTGCAGGCGGTGCGCCACGGCGATGCCGCCGAGGCCGCTGCCGGCGATCAGCACGTGCGCCTGCGTCTTCGTCCGTGCCGCGGCCGGTGCCGGTGCCGGTGCCGCCAGCAGCGCGCTGCCGGCGGCGGGCGCGGCCGCCGCCAGGCCCAGCCAGCGCCGGCGGTTCACCGACGGTGTCGTCGCGGAACCGGGAGCCATCTTCGCCTCGTCGTGTGCCATGGAATCCCTCCAGCGCTCCGTGGGTACGGGGTGGAGTATAGACGAGATACCCAGCAGGGTATCAATTAATTCCGAGCACCGCGCTCGGCTGTGCCACCTAGAATCCCCGCTGCCCCTGCCTTCGGTTCCATGCGCCTGTCGCGCTCGATGAGCTCTCCTGCCCTTTCTCCCCTCACCGCCTTGTCGCCGCTGGACGGCCGCTATGCCGCCGCGCTCGCGCCGCTGCGTCCGCTGCTCTCCGAATACGGCCTCATGCAGCGGCGCGTGCAGGTCGAGGTGGAGTGGCTGATCGCGCTCTCGGATGCCGGCTTCGCGGAGTTCCCGCCGCTGCCCGAGACCGCGCGCGATGCGCTGCGCGCCCTCGTGCAGGGATTCGGCGAGGCCGACGCGCAGGCCATCAAGGCCATCGAGAAGACCACCAACCACGACGTGAAGGCGGTCGAGTACTGGATCAAGTCGCGCGTCAGGTCGCAGGCACTGCCCGGCTTGGCGCGGGCGCTGGAGTTCATCCACTTCGCGTGCACCAGCGAGGACATCAACAACACGAGCCACGCGCTGATGCTCGGCGCCGCGCGCGAGCAGGTGCTGCTGCCGGCGCTGGACGGCATCGCGGCGCGGCTGCAGGCGATGGCGCATGCGCACGCCGGCGTGCCGATGCTCAGCCGCACGCACGGCCAGACGGCGAGCCCGACCACCGTCGGCAAGGAGGCGGCCAACGTCCTCGCACGCCTGCGCCGCGCGCGCGAGCGCATCGCCGCGGTGCAGCTCCCCGCGAAGATGAACGGCGCCGTCGGCAACTACAACGCGCACCTGGCGGCGTGGCCCGACTTCGACTGGGAGGCCTTCGCCCGCCACGTCGTCGAGGAACGTCTTGGCCTCGTCTTCAACCCCTACTCGATCCAGATCGAGCCGCACGACGGCATCGCCGAACTCTTCGACGCCGTCGTGCGCGCCGACACCCTCCTCATCGACTGGTGCCGCGACGTCTGGGGCTACATCTCGCTGGGTTACTTCAAGCAGAAGACGCGCGCGGGCGAAGTCGGCAGTTCGACCATGCCGCACAAGGTCAACCCGATCGACTTCGAGAACGCCGAGGGCAATTTCGGCCTTGCCAACGCGCTGCTCTCGCACCTGTCGCAGAAGCTGCCCATCAGCCGCTGGCAGCGCGACCTCACCGACAGCACGGCACTGCGCAACATGGGTGTGGCGCTGGGCTACGCGCTCCTGGGCTGCACCAGCCTCGCGCGCGGCATGGACAAGCTCGAACTCAACGAGGCGGCGCTGGCGGCCGACCTCGACGCCGCCTGGGAGGTGCTGGCCGAGCCGGTGCAGACGGTGATGCGCCGTTACGGACTTCCCGATCCCTACGAGCGGCTGAAGGACTACACGCGCGGCAAGGCGATGACGCGCGAGTTCATGCACGCTTTCATCGACACGCTGCACGAACTGCCCGTCGCTGAGCGCGAGCGCCTGAAGGCGCTCACGCCGGCGGGCTACACCGGGTTGGCGGCGGCGCTGGCGCGGCGCATCTGAAGCAACCCGACCCACCGCGCGGAGACGCCCTCATGCGCTTCACCGACCAGCTCGCTGCCGCGCAGCAGCGCCACGCGTCCATGCTGTGCGTGGGCCTGGATCCCGACCCGGAGCGCTTCCCCGGCGCCTGGAAGGGCGACGCCGCGCGCATCGCCGACTTCTGCGCCACCGTCGTCGACGCCACGCACGACCTCGTGTGCGCCTTCAAGCCGCAGATCGCCTACTTCGCCGCGCACCGCGCCGAAGACCAGCTCGAGCGCCTGATCGGTCATATCCGCCGCGTCGCGCCCGCGGTGCCGGTGATCCTCGACGCCAAGCGCGGCGACATCGGCGCCACCGCCGAGCAGTACGCGCGCGAGGCCTTCGAGCGCTACGGCGCCGATGCGCTCACGCTCTCGCCCTTCATGGGCTTCGACTCGATCGAGCCCTACCTGCGCTGGCCGGAGAAGGGTTTGTTCCTGCTCTGCCGCACCAGCAACCCCGGCGGCGCCGATCTGCAGGCCCAGCGTCTGGAAGGCGGCGAGCTGCTCTTCGAGCGCGTCGCGCGCCTGGCCGCGGGGCCGTGGAACCGCCACGGGCAGCTCGGGCTGGTCGTGGGCGCCACCTATCCGCGCGAGATCGGGCGCGTGCGCGAACTGGCGCCCACGTTGCCGCTGCTCATCCCGGGCGTCGGCGCGCAGGGCGGCGACGCGGCGGCCACCGTGCGTGCGGGATGGCGCGGCGATGCCATCGCCACGCGCGCGCCCATCGTCGTCAACTCCTCGCGTGCGGTGCTCTACGCGGGTGCCGGGGATGGCTTCGCCGCCGCCGCGCGGGAAGCCGCGATGCGGGCGCGCGACGAGTTGCAGGCGGCACGCAGCTTGCCGGGTTGAGCAGGACCGCACACCTGCGCCGGGGAGCGGTCACCCCGGAATCGGTTCTTCCGAGGCATGCTCCCGAGTCCACCCGGGGGGCCCTTGCCTTGTCCGCCGAAACGCAAATCGACGAATCGCTGCTGGCCGAACCGCCGGATTCGCTGCTGGAACCACTCTCCCCGCGCGCGCGGCCGGCTGCGCGGTGGCCGGCCGGCGTGGGCGTGCAGCCGCTGATCGCGCGCTACGTCTTCTACCTCCTCGCCCTGCTCGGCCTGCTCGGGGGGATCCTGGTGGCCCAGCTATCGCTGCCGGCGGGTCGCCTGCTGCCCTTGCTGGGCAGTTTCGCCGCGCTTGCGCTGGGCAGCCTGGCCAGCCTCCTCGCGCCGCCGCGCTGGGTGGAGCGCGCGCTGGCGTCGATGGCCATGCTCGCGGTGATGGCGACGTCACTGGCCGCGCTTGCGGTCGGGCGTGGCTTCTCGGCCCCGGCCTTCGCGCTCCATACGCTGCTGGCGTGCGTGCTGTGCGTGCTGCTGCGCCGGCGCCTGGCGCTGCCGCTGGTGGCGCTGATGATGCTTGCCGTGGCCGCGGTTTCGCTGACCTCGGGAGCGCCGATGGGGCCCGTGTACCTCGACCTGCCCGCGCGGATCGCGGTGCACCTGGTCGTGCTCGGGGCCGGTGCGGCCGGCGGCCTCGTGATCGCCGCGCTCGTCGCACGTCAGATGCGTGCGGCCGACGAGCGCGAGCACCGCTTTCGCAGTCTGCTGGGGATCGCCGCCGACGCCTACTGGGAGATCGACGAGCGCTATCGCATCGTGGCGGCGAGCTCGCGCCGCTTCGGCCAGTTCGAGCATGGCTTCGAGCAGAGCGTGGGCAGCGTGCCCTGGGATCTGCCCGAGTTCGGGTGCAGCGACGAGACTCTGGACCTGCTGCAGGCCGATCTCGACACCCGGGCGGCTTTTCACAACCTGCCGCTCCAATGGCGGCTGAAGACGGGCGAGATCCGGCATCTGGTGGTCAGCGGCGAGCCGCGATTCGACGAGCGCGACGTCTTCACCGGCTACTGGGGCGTGGCGCGCGACGTCACCGCCGACCTGCGCGCGCGCCAGTCGCTGGCGGCCACCGAAACGCGCTACCAGGAACTGTTCTCGCGCATTCCCACGCCGCTCGTCCTGCACCGCAACGGCCGCGTGATCGATGCCAATCCGGCGGCCCTGGCGATGTTCGGCTACGAGTCGATGTCGTCGATGGTGGGCCGCGACCTGCTCGCCAGCTACGAGAGCGGCGACTCGCGCGAGCGTGCGCGACGGCGCATCGAGGATCTCGAGCACCTGCCCGCCGGCCAGGGCTTGCCGGTGGCCGACTACCGCCTCACCGGGCGCTTCGGCCGCCGCGTCTCGGTGCGCGCCACCGGCGTGCGCGTGGCCACCGACGATGGTCCGGCCGTGCTCTCGATCTACATCGACGACACCGAGCGCCGCGCCGCCGAGGAGGCCGTGCGCCGCTCCGAGGCGATGCTCTCGCACCTGGTGGCGACGAGCCCCGACGTCATCACCCTCACCGACCTGGCCACCGGGCGCTACGCCATGGTCAACCAGAGCTTCGAGCGCATCACCGGCTACAGCGCGGCCGAGGTCGTCGGCCGCACCTGGGTCGAGCTCGGCATCTGGCAGGACCCGGCGCAGCGCGAGGGCTTCGTCGAACACCTGCGCGAGCACGACCGCGAGCACGAGCGCGTCGCCACCTTCGTCACCAAGGGCGGGCAGCCGGTGCTCATGCGCGTCTCGGGTGCGCGCTTCGCGATGGACCGGCGCGAGTACGTGGTCATCAACGCGCGCGACGTCACCGCCAGCGAGCGTGCCCGCGCCGAGCGCGAGGCCATCCTGCAGACGGCGCCGATCGGCATCGCCGTCACCCAGCACAAGCACTTCGTGCTCGCCAACTCGGCCATGGAGCAGATGCTGGGCTGGGCGCCGGGCGAGCTGGTCGGGCAGCCGCGCGAGCTCATCCTCGCCAGCGAGGCCGAGTTCGCGCACATGGCAGCCGAGCAGGCCGATCGCCTCGCGCGCGGCGAACAGGCCGTCGGCGACCTCGAGTGCCGCCGCCGCGACGGCAGCACCTTCATCGGCCACCTGATCGTGAAGAACATCGACCCGACGCAGCGCGATCTCGGCGGCACGCTGTGGGTGCTGCAGGACGTGACCGAGCGCCGTGGCATCGAAGCGGCGCTGGCGCGCGCGCGCGACGAAGCCGAGGCCGCCAGCCGCGCCAAGAGCGCCTTCCTCGCCAACACCAGCCACGAGCTGCGCACGCCGCTGCACGGCATGCTCGGCCTCGCCGACCTGGCGCGCGCGCCCGACATCGGCGAGGCGCGCCGCCGCCAGTACCTGGACCAGATCTCGGAGAGCGCGCAATCGCTCACCGGCATCATCAGCGACATCCTCGACCTCTCCAAGATCGAGGCCGGCAAGCTGCAGATCGAGGCCACGACCTTCGACCTCGGCGAGATGCTGCGCGCGCTCTGCCGCGCCTATGGCGCGCTGGCGCAGGGACGTGACCTGACGCTGCAGCTGGAGCTGCAGCCGGGCACCGACTGCAGCGTCGCCGGCGATCCGCTGCGCGTGCGCCAGATCATCGGCAACTACCTCGGCAATGCGATCAAGTTCACCGCCAGCGGCCAGGTGCGCATGCTGGCCAGCCGGCAGGGGGCGCGCGTGCGCTTCGAGGTCCACGACTGCGGCCAGGGCATCGCACCCGAGGTGCAGGCGCGCCTCTTCCGTCCTTTCACGCAGGCAGACGAATCGACCACACGCCGCTTCGGCGGCACCGGACTGGGCCTGTCCATCTGCCGCGAGCTGGCGCAGCTCATGGGGGGCGAGGTCGGCATGAGCAGCGAGCTCGGCCGCGGCAGCTGCTTCTGGGCGGAGCTGCCGCTGCCCGAGGCCGCCGGCCTGCCGCCGGCCCCGCAGCAGCACGCGCAGGCGCTGGTCGAGCGCCTGCGCGGCGCGCGCGTGCTCATGGTGGAGGACAACGCCGTGAACATGCTGATCGCGGTGGCCATGCTCGAGCGCTGGGGGGTCGAGGTCGGGCAGGCGAGCAACGGGCGCGAGGCGATCGAGGAGATCGAGACCGCGGCCGCCGCCGGCAGGCCCTACGAGGCGGTGCTGATGGATCTGCAGATGCCCGAGATGAGCGGCTACGAGGCCACGCGCACGCTGCGCGCACGCGCCGCCGGCCGCGGCCTGCCCATCATCGCGCTCACCGCGGCGGCGCTGGTGAGCGAGCGCGAGCAGGCGCTGGCGGACGGCATGGACGACTTCCTCACCAAGCCCATCGACGCCGAGCGCCTGAGCGCGGCGCTCGCGCGCTGGGTCGGCGTGCGGCGGGTCTGAGGCACGCGCGGCGGCGCGGTGTTCAGGCCGGTGGCGCGGGCCAGGGCCGCAGCGGCGCGCGCAGGCGCTCGAAGGCGTGCGCGAGGCGCAGCACGCCCAGGTCGTCGTGGCGGCGTCCCGCGATCTGCAGGCCGATGGGCATGCCGTTGGCGGCGTGGCCCGCGGGGACGCTGATCGCCGGCTGCTCGCTCATGTTGAACGGCAGCGTGAAGCCGATGTGGTGCATGGCGCGCGCGGCGTCGTGGCTCGGCATCGCCCACTCGGCCGGGAAGCTGCTCACCGGGCTGACCGGGCCGAGCACGAAGTCGAAGGGCCGAGTGGCGGCCACCGTCGCGTCGCGCAGCGCGGCGATCTGCGAGAAGCCGGCAAAGAGCTCGGCGGCGCCGATCGAAGCCCCGGGGGCGACCCACTCGCGGATGAAGGGCAGCACGCGCGCGGCGCGCTCGGGCGGCAGCGCGGCGATGTCGATCCAAGAGCGCAGGCGCCAGAAGCGGTCGATGCCTTCCACCATCTCGGCGTCGAGGAAGGGCTCGAGCGGCTCGACGAGCGCACCCGCGGCGGCAAGGCGTTGCGCCGCGTCCGCGATCACCGCGCGCACCTCGGGGTCCACCGGCAGGCCCCAGCCGGCGTCGAGCTGCAGGCCGAGCTTCAGGCCCTTCAGGTCGATGGCGAGCGCCCGCCAGTCGAGGTCGGCCGGTGGGAGGCTGGTGGCGTCGCGCCAGTCCGGACGGCTGAGCACGCTCATCATCAGCGCCGCGTCCGTGACGCTTCGCGTCATCGGGCCGGCGACGCGGCCGATGTAGGGTGGCTTGATCGGCACGCGGCCATTGCTCGGTTTCAGGCCGACGATGCCGCACCAGGTCGCCGGCAGGCGGATCGAGCCGCCGATGTCGGTGCCGATGTGCAGCGGCCCGTAGCCGGCGGCCGCTGCGGCCCCGGCGCCGGCGCTGCTGCCGCCGGGGTTCTCGCTCAGGTCCCAGGGGTTGCGCGCGAGCTTGTGGAAGCTGCTCAGGCCCGAGGACAGCATGCCGTAGTCGGGCATCGTCGTCTTCGCGAGGAAGACGCAGCCGGCCTCGCGCAGCCGCGCGGCGGGCGGCGCGTCCTCGGCGGCGGGAATCAGTTCGGTCGCCGCGGTGCCCAGCGGCACCGCAACGCCGCGGGTGGCGATGTTCTCCTTGATCGTCACCGGCACGCCGTCGAGCGGCGAGAGCGGCTGCCCGCGCTGCCAGCGCCGCTCCGACTCGCGCGCCATCGCGAGCGCCGTCTCGGGTTCGAAGGCCCAGAGCGCGCAGAGCTGCGCTTCCCAGCACGCGATCCGCTCGAGCACCGCTTGCGTCACCTCCACGGGCGAGAGTTCACGACGGCGATAGGCCTCGCTCAGTTCGTGCGCCTGCAGTTCGTGCAAAGCGGGCATGGGGCGGACTCCTTCCTGCGGGTTCAGGCTGCGGCGACGGCGCCGCGCCCGGGTACGGCGGCGAGCAGCCGCTGCGTATACGGGTGCTGCGGCGCGTGAAAGAGCTGCTCGGGCGCGCCCTGCTCGACGATGCGGCCCTGCTGCAGCACGATGACCTCGTCGCAGACCAGGTCGACGACCGCGAGGTCGTGGCTGATGAAGAGGTAGGTGACGCCGAAGCGGTCCTGCAGGTCCTGCATCAGGTTCAGCACCTGCGCCTGCACCGAGACATCGAGCGCGCTCACCGGCTCGTCGGCGACGATGAGTTGCGGACGCGTGATCAGCGCGCGCGCGATGGCGACGCGCTGGCGTTGGCCACCGCTGAACTCGTGCGGGTACTTGTCGAGGTCCGCTGGACGCAGGCCGACCGCGTCCAGTGCCTCGGCGGCGCGCTCGCGCTGTTCGGCGCGCGGCGTGCCGTGCAGCACGGCCAGCGGCTCGGCCACCGTCTGCAGCACCTTGCGCCGCGGGTCCAGGCTGCCGTAGGGGTCCTGGAACACCATCTGGAAGCCCGTGCGCGCGCGCCGCAGTGCCGCGGCGTCGAGCGTCGCCAGATCCTGCCCCTCGAAGCGGACCTCGCCCGCGCTCGGTGTCTCCAGCGCCATCACGACGCGTGCGAGCGTGCTCTTGCCCGAACCCGACTCGCCGACGATGCCCAGGCTGCGGCCACGCTGCAGCGTGAAGCTGACGCCGCGCAGCGCATGCACGACCGGACGCGGGCCGAAGAGGCGCTCGCGCGGCAGCAGATAGTGCTGCTGCACCTCGCGCACGTCGAGCAGCGGCGGCGCGCTCATGCCTCGCGCCAGCGGATGCAGCGCACGAGGTGACCGGGCGCAACCTCGTCCGTCGCCGGCAGTGCGCCGCGGCAGGCGTCGACGACGAGCGCACAACGATCGGCGAAGGGGCAGCCCGGCGGCAGGTCGGAGAGCTCGGGAACACGGCCGGGGATCGTCGCCAGCCGTGTCCCGCGCGGCAGGCCGATGCGCGGGCGCGCGGCGAAGAGACCGCGCGAGTAGGGGTGCGCCAGGCGGTCGAAAACCTCGGCGGTCGGGCCGCTCTCGACCACGGTGCCGCCGTACATGACCAGCAGCCGCTGCACGGTATCGGCCATCACGCCCAGGTCGTGGCTGATCAGAAGCAGTCCCATGCCGTCCTCGCGCACGAGTTCGCGGATGAGATCCAGCACTTCGCGCTGGATCGTCACGTCCAGCGCCGTCGTCGGCTCGTCGGCCACCAGCAGGTCCGGGCCGCAGGCCAGCGCGATGGCGATGACCACGCGCTGGCGCTGCCCGCCGGAGAGCTGGTGCGGATAGGCGTCCAGCCGCTGCGCCGCCTGCGGCAGCTGCACGCGCTCGAGCAGGCGCAGCGCCTGCGCGCGCGCCGCCGCAGCCGAGAGCCCCTTGTGCAGGCGCAGCGGTTCGGCGATCTGCCGCCCCACGGTGTGCAGGGGGTTGAGCGCCGTCATCGGCTCCTGGAACACCATGCCGATGCGGTTGCCGCGCAAGGTGCAGAGCCCGTCCTCGGGCAGCGCGGTGAGCTCCTGCCCGTGCAGACGGATCGAGCCGGCGACGCGCGCGCCCTCGGGCAGCAGGCCCATCAGCGCCAGCGCCGTGATCGACTTGCCGCAGCCGGATTCGCCGATGAGCCCGACGGTGTCGCCGCGCGCCATCGCGAACGAGACCCCGCGCAGCGCATCGGCCGGGCCGCGGGCGGTTTGCAGCGTGACGCGCAGGTCGCGGACTTCGAGCAGTTCAGCCACCCGCCGACGATAACGGCTCTGCGCTTGCTCCGCGCGGCGCAGCCGGGGCGGATCGCGTTCAGCGCCTGCTCCAGTAGCCGTCGCGCCAGCGCCAACCGCGGGGAACGCGGCTCCATTGGCCCGGCACCCAGACACGGCCGGGGGCCGGCGGCAGCGCCCAGCGCCCGCCGATCCAGACATGACGCCCGAGTTGCCAGGACCAGTAGCCGCCGATCCACGCATAGGCGGGGCCCGGCGACGGCGGCGGCGGATCCCAGCGCGGCGGCGGTGGCGCGGCTTCGACCACCGGGCCGTCGTCGTGGCCGTAGCCTCCGGGACCGAGCGGCGCGATGACGCAGCCGCTCAGGGTCAACGCCAGGATGAGGGCCACCCGCGGCGGCCAGGGGCTTCGAGACATCAGCACCTCCGTGAGGTTCCGGAACCCCCCTTCAACGGCGCCCGCCGCGATCGCGGCGACGCAGCAACGAAGCTTTACCTCGGCGACGGCGAAGCCGGCGGCCTGCGCACGCGGCCACCCTCGTCAGGCCGCCACCTCGCAGCGGTTGCGCCCGCCGGCCTTGGCGCGGTAGAGGGCGTGGTCGGCCTGCACGTAGAGCTGATCGAAACCCGATTCCTCGCCCGTCTCGCTGGTGATGAAGCCGATGCTGCAGGTGATCTCGCCGTGCTCGGCGAGCGCTTCGGCCAGGCGCTGGCGCACGCGTTCGGCGAGGCGCCGCGCCCCCTGGGCGTCGGTCTGCGGCAGGAGCACGAGGAACTCCTCGCCGCCGAGGCGGCCGATGCGGTCTTGAGCACGCAGCGACTGCTCGAGAACCGCCGCCGCATGTTTCAGCACGCGGTCGCCGCCGGGATGGCCCAGGCGATCGTTGACCTGTTTGAAGTGGTCCAGGTCCAGCAGCAGCAGGCTGGTCGGGTGGCCGTGGCGCGCGCCGCGCCGCAACTCCTCGTTGACGAGGCGCACCGTCTCCTTGCGGTTGGCCAGGCCGGTCAGGCTGTCGGTCGTTGCCGCGCGCTGCAGTTGCAGCGTGAGGCGCTTGTTCACGAGCGCCTGGCGCCAGGTGATCGCCGCCAGCACCCAGCCCAGGGTGGCGCCGGTGATGCCGTTGAGTTGCGCCGCCAGCAGCAGCACGGCATCGACCTGCGTCGCCCCGATCACGATCCAGAAGGCCACGAGCGCCGCGATGTAGAGGAGCGCCGACTGCAGCGGCGGCATGACGACGACGACACCGGTGAGGATGGCGCCGAGGGTGAAGGTCGTGATGTTGCCGCCGACGCGCTGGTCGGCGGCGACGAAGGCGATCGCGAAACCGAGTGCGGCCACAGCAGTCAGCCGCGCCCAAGCCGCGCGCAGCAGGGAAGGCGCGGCCGGGCGGCGCAGCAGCCACACCGCGCCGAGTCCGAGCAGCAGGAACACGGGCGCCATCGCCAAGTGCAACGGTCGCAGCGCCTCCTGCCAGTGCAGCATGCGCGGCTCGGTGTGGGGCGTGGCCGTCAGCAGCGCGGTGAGGAAAAGCAGGTTCAGCAGCGGCATCGCCAGCGCCACCCAGCGGATGCGGCGCAGGTTGTCGTCGTGCAGCGCCGCGGCCATGAGCCGGGACTCGCCGTCGGGGTCGCGGGCAAGACCGGGCGCCGCCGGGGCGTCTTGTGGGGGTGACGGCTCGTTCGACACGATGGGTTATCGGCCCGCTCGGCGAAAACTTGCGGCCGGCGCCTGCTCCAGGCCTTGCACGCCGATGGCGCACCAGGGAAAGGCGATGTCGGAGACGAATTCGATCCTCACGGTCAACGCTTTCTGGCCAGCTTCGGATCCATCAGGTCGCGCAGGCCGTCGCCCATCAGGTTCAGCCCGAGCACGCTGAGCACGATCGCGACGCCGGGCCACACCGCCAGCAGGGGCGCCTGGAAGAGCAGCGTCTGCGCCTCGGAGAGCATGCGGCCCCAGCTCGGGCGCGGCGGCTGCGTGCCCAGCCCCAGGTACGACAGCGCCGCCTCGGCGAGGATGGCGGTGGCGAAGGACACGCTCGCCTGCACGATGAGCTGGTTGGCGATGTTGGGCAGGACGTGGTCGAGCGTGATGCGCCAGCGGCTCTTGCCCGCGGCTCGTGCCGCGAGCACGTACTCGCGCGCCCACACCGCATTCGCCGCGCCGCGCGTGATGCGCGCGAACACCGGGATGTTGAAGATGCCGATGGCGACGATGCTCGTCACCAGCCCGGGCCCGTAGATCGCGGTCAGCATGATCGCGGTGAGCAGGGCCGGAAAGGCGAAGGTGAAGTCGGCCGCGCGCATCACCAGCTCCTCCACCCAGCCGCGGCGCGCGGCGGCGAGGCAGCCCAGCGCGACGCCCGCGAGCACGCCGATTCCCACCGCGATGACGCCGACGAGGATGCTCGCCTGCGCGCCCACGAGCAGTTGCGAGGCGACGTCGCGGCCGAAGGTGTCGGTGCCGAGCCAGTGCGTCGCGTCCGGCGGCCTCAACTTGAGCGCGATGTCGATCTCGGCGGGCGGATGCGGCGTCCACACGAGCGAGAGCGTCGCCGCCAGCACCAGCAGCAGCGTCAGCAGGCCGCCGACGACGAAGCTCGGATGACGCCTTGCGCGTGTGCGGAAACTCACGCCTGGCTCCGGCGCAGGCGCGGGTCGACGGCGGCGTAGAGCAGGTCGACGACGAAGTTGACGATGACCACGATCGCCGCGAGCAGCATGACGACGTCGCGCACGACGACGAGGTCGCGGTTGCTGATCGCCTGGAAAACGAGCCGCCCGATCCCGGGGAGCACGAACACGTTCTCGACCACGATGGTGCCGGTGACGAGGTTGGCGAACTGCAGGCCGCTCACCGTCAGCACCGGGATCATCGCGTTGCGCAGCACGTGGCGCCACATCGCCTGGCGCCGCGAGAGACCCTTGGCGCGCGCGGTGCGCACGTAATCCTCGCGCATCACCTCGAGCACCGCCGAGCGCGTCATGCGCGCGAGGATCGCCGCCTGCACCAGCGCCAGGCTCAGCGCGGGCAGCGCCAGCGCCAGCAGCGCCTGCCCCGGGCTGCCGCCCTCGTCCTCGGTCCAGCCCGGGAAGCCGCCGGCGCCGACCCACTGCAGCTTCACCGCGAAGAGCAGGATGAGCAGGATCGCGAACCAGAAGTTGGGCACCGCGATGCCGAGCTGGCTGGCCGCCATGACGCCGAAGTCGCCCGCGCGGTTGTGGTGTGCGGCGGCGTAGACGCCAAGCCCCAGTGCCAGCACGACGGTGAGCGTCATCGCCAGAACCGCCAGCGGCAGCGTCACGCGCAGGCGCTCGGCGATCAGCTCGGCGGTCGGCGTGCCGTAGCTGATGCTCTCGGCGCTCTGCCCTTGCAGCCAGCCGCCGACCCAGTCGAGATAGCGCGCCAGCGGGGGCCGGTCCAGCCCCATCTTCGCCTGCAGCGCGGCGATCGCCTCGGGCGTGGCGGTGTCGCCGAGGATCACCTCCGCGGCGTTGCCCGGTAGCAACTCGAGCACGGCGAAGACGAGCATCGAGGCCACGAGCAGGGTGGCCACGAAGGTGGCCAGGCGCTTGAGGAGGAAGGGGCCCATCGGCGGCGATGATGCCTCAACGGGCCGCCGCCCATGGAGGTCGCGTTCAGTCCACGCGGAAGTCCTGATCGAAGCGTTCGTGCCGGCTGGCCGCCGCGTAGAGGTCCGCCGCCAGCGTCGGGTCGCTGTAGATCAGGCGATCGGCCATGCGGCGCACCATGCTGGCGTCGGTGATGCGCGGCCTCTCCGGGGCGGTGATCCGGAAGAAGCCTCCGACCACGTCTTGGATGCGCCCGACCAGGCCCGCGATGCGGGGTGTGGCGCTGGCGCCGAGATGGTGGGTCGGGAGGGTGTTCGAAACGCGCATGACGATTCCTGCAGATGGCATTCTGATGAGGGAATACCCTGAATTCTAGGGTTAACCCTAGATCTTGTGCAGGACAGGGTCATGCCCGCACCGGCCACATGTCCCCGACGGCGTTCAGCGCATCACGGTGGCCATGGCCTCGGCGGTGCGTTCGACGTTGCCGCTGTTCAGGCCGGCGATGCAGATGCGCCCCGAGCGGATGAGGTAGATGCCGAACTCGTCGCGCAGGCGGTCGACCTGTGCCGCCGAGAGGCCGGTGTAGCTGAACATGCCGCGCTGGCTCAGGAAGTGCCCGAGATCGCGCCCGGGCAGCCGTGCGCTCAGCAGGCCGTGCAGTCGACGCCGCATCTCCAGGATGCGCTCGCGCATCGCCGCGACGTCGGCCTCCCAGCTGGAACGCAAGGCCGGGTCGCCGAGGACGCGCGCGACGATGCCCGCGGCGTGCAACGGAGGACTCGAGTAGTTGCGGCGCACCGTCGCCTTGAGCTGCCCGAGCACGCGCTCGGCCTGGTCGGCATCCGCGCAGACCACCGAGAGTGCGCCGCAGCGCTCACCATAGACGCTCATGCTCTTGCTGAAGGAGTTGGCGATGAAGAAGGACAGCCCTGCCTCGGCGAGCGCGCGCGGTGCGTACGCGTCCTCCTCGATGCCTTCGCCGTAGCCCTGGTAGGCCAGATCCAGGAAGGGCAGCAGCGCGCGCGCCTTCAGCAGCGCGGCCAGTTCCTGCCACTGCGCGCGCGTGAGGTCGACGCCGGTGGGGTTGTGGCAGCAGGCGTGCAGCAGCACGATGCTGCGCGCGGGCAGGCCTTGCAGCGTCTGCAGCATGGCGTCGAACCGGACGCCGCCGCTGGCGGCGTCGTAGTAGGGGTAGGCGTGCACGCGCAGCCCGGCACCCTCGAACATCGCGCGGTGGTTGTCCCAGGTCGGGTCGCTGACCCAGACCTCGCTGCCCGGGAACCAGCGCGCGATGAAGTCGGCGCCGACCTTCAGTCCGCCGCTGGAGCCGATGGTCTGCAGCGTCGCCACGCGGCCGCTTTGCAGCGCCTCGTGCCCGGCGCCAAAGAGCAAGGCCTGCACGGCGCTGCGTGCCGCCGCATCGCCTTCGATCGGCAGGTAGGGCTTGGCCCCGCCCTCGGCGAGCATTTGCGCCTCGGCCTGGCGCACGCAGTCCAGCACCGGAATGCGGCCGGCGTCGTCGAAGTAGATGCCGATCGAGACGTTGACCTTGTGCGCCCGCGGATCCTTCTGGAAGGCCTCGTTGAGGCCGAGGATGGGGTCGCCGGCGTAGGCGTCGAGGTGCTGGAACATGGCTGTGCGCGCTCGGGGCGCGGGTTGGGATCGGGGCGCGCAAGCATACGCGCGGCCGCCTTCAGTGGCCGCCGTCGATGCGCGCGATCGCCAGCAGCCGCTCGATCTCGTCGCGATGCACGACCGTGTTGTGCAGGTGCCAGCGGCGGATCAGCTCCATCGTGCCGGCCACCATCAGTCCGAACACGGCGATGGCCACGAAGGCCGACAGCCCCAGGCGCGTCATGCCCGCGTAGAAGGCGCCGAGGCCCAGGATGCAGGCCTGCTCGTTGAAGTTCTGCACCGCGATGGAGCGCCCGGCGCCCATCAGGTTGTGGCCGCGATGCTGCAGCAGCGCGTTCATCGGCACGATGAGGAAGCCGCAGAGCGCGCCCAGCACGATGAGGAAGGGCGCGGCCATCCAGGCGCTGCTGATGACGTTGAGGCCGATCATCAGGAAGCCGACCACGATGCCCAGCCTGAGAACGTTGGTCGCGCGGTCGAGCTTGGTCGTCACCGAGGCGGCGACGGCGCCGACGACCGAGCCGATGATCACCACCCCGGCGAGGTTGGAGGCCTGCGTCGTGCCGTAGCCCAGCGCCGCGGCGGCCCAGGCGAAGACGATCAGTCGCAGGTTGCCGAAGATGCCCCACAGCAGCGTTGTCGTCGCCAGCGTGATCTGGCCCAGCTTGTCGGCCCACAGCCGCGCGTTGCAGACGGCGAAGTCGCGCACCATGCTGGAAACGCTGCCGGTCATCGGGATCAGCGGCGCGCTCGTGCGCGGGATGTAGAGGTTGATGACCGCGGCGATGAGGTAGACGACGGCGATGACGACGATTGCGGCCTCCGGGGGGGTGTCGATGCCGGTGTCGATCAAGGGCAGGTCCAGGCCCAGCAGCAGCGGCGCCAGCCGCGGGCCGACGAGCTGACCCCCGAGCAGAATGCCCAGGATGATCGACGCCACCGTCAACCCCTCGATCCAGCCGTTGCCCTTGACGAGCTGCGAGGGCGGCAGCAACTCGGTGAGGATGCCGTACTTGGCCGGCGAGTAGGTCGCCGCCCCCAGACCGACCACCGCGTAGGCCAGCAGCGGATGCGTGCCGAAAAGCATCATCAGGCAGCCGACGATCTTGATGCCGTTGGAGACGAACATCACCCGGCCCTTGGGGATGCTGTCGGCGAAGGCGCCGACGAAGGGCGCGAGCACGACGTAGAAGAGCGCGAACATCGGCGCCAGCGCGGGCGTCTGCCATTGTGGCGCCTGGCTTTCGAGCAGCAGCTCGACCGCGGCCACGAGTAGCGCGTTGTCGGCCAGCGAGCTGAAGAACTGCGCCGACATGATGGTCGAGAAGCCTTTTTTCATCGCATCGCGCGCATCCGGCGCGGCGGTCGACCCGCCCTCGCCCACACTCCAGTCTCTCGGATCGAAACAAAGTCGCCAGCTTGCCTGGCCCCGTGCGGGAACGATGCAGCGCAGCCCATGGCCCATGGGGCAAGCGCCCCGGGGCGCGCGGGTTATAGCATGCGGTTACAGACGGCGTCGCTGGCAGAATCCGCGCCCATGCCACGCCCGATCGAGGCGCTCGTCCACACTGCCGCGCTCGCGCACAACCTTGCGCGCGCGCGCGCCGCCGCGCCCGAGGCGCGCGTGTGGGCGGTGGTGAAGGCCAACGCCTACGGCCACGGCATCGAGCGCGCGTTCGAGGGCCTGCGAGGCGCCGACGGCTTCGCGCTGCTGGACCTCGCCGAAGCCGAGCGCGTGCGCGCCCTGGGATGGCGCGGCCCGGTGCTGCTCCTCGAGGGCTGCTTCGAGCCGCGCGACCTCGAGCTGTGCTCGCGCCTGAACCTCTGGCACGTCGTGCACCACGCGGCGCAGATCGACTGGCTGGCGGCGCACAAGACGAAGGCGCCGCAGCGCGTGTTCCTGAAGATGAACAGCGGCATGAACCGCCTGGGCTTCCGCCCCGAAGCCTTTCGCGCCGCCTACGCGCGCCTGCAGGCGCTGCCGCAGGTCGACGAGATCTCCCTCATGACGCACTTCGCGGACGCCGACGGGCCGCGCGGCATCGCGCAGCCGCTCGCCGTGTTCGAGGCCGCGACGCAGGACCTGCCGGGCGAGCGCAGCCTCGCCAACAGCGCGGCCATGCTGCGCCATGGTGCGGCGGCCGGCGGACCGACCGGCGCCGCGGTGCGCAGCGACTGGGTGCGCGCGGGCATCCTCGTCTACGGCAGTGCGCCGGACTTTCCCGCGCACGACATCGCGCACTGGGACCTGCGTCCGACGATGACGCTGCGTTCGCGCCTCATCGCCACGCAGGCGCTGCAGCCCGGCGACAGCGTGGGCTACGGCGGCCGCTTCACGGCCGAGGTGCCGATGCGCATCGGCATCGTTGCCTGCGGCTACGCCGACGGCTATCCGCGCCACGCCGGCAACGGCACGCCGGTGCTGGTCGACGGCGTGCGCACCGGCATCGTCGGCCGCGTGTCGATGGACATGCTGGCGGTCGACCTGGAGCCGCTGCCGCAGGCTGGCGTGGGCAGCGAGGTCACGCTCTGGGGCCGGTCGAGCACGGGCGCGGTGCTGCCCATCGATGAAGTCGCCCACGCTGCCGCTACCATCGGCTACGAGCTCATGTGCGCACTGGCGCAGCGGGTGCCGGTGCGGGTCGTCGATTGAGCCGGGCCCACCAACACGCGTCCGTGCAGGGCGCCATCTCCAGGAGACAAGGACATGGGCATTCTCGGAACCATCGTCGTCGGCCTCATCGTTGGCGTGCTCGCGCGCTTCCTGCTTCCCGGCGAGCAGAAGATGGGGCTCATCCTCACCATTCTGCTGGGCATCGGCGGTTCGCTGCTGGCGGGATTCGTCGGCCAGGCGATGGGCTGGTATGCGCCCGGACAGGGCGCGGGCTGGGTCGCCTCGGTGCTTGGCGCGATCGTGCTGCTCGTCCTCGTGCAGAAGCTGCGCGGCAGCGGCGGCAGCTCCAAGCAGCCGCGACCGTGAAGCCGCCGCGCCTGACCGAGGCCGACGTGCAGTGGAGCGCGGTGCGTGCGCAGGGCGCGGGCGGGCAGAACGTCAACAAGGTCAGCAACGCGGCGCAGCTGCGCTTCGACATCCGCGCCTCGGCCTTGCCCGAGGCGGTGAAGCAGCGCCTGCTGGCCTGGCCCGATGGGCGCATCAACGCCGAGGGTGAGGTCGTCGTCAAGGCGCAGGACCATCGCAGCCTGGCCCTGAACCGCCGCGCGGCACTGGCGCGGCTGCAGGCCCTGGTGGACGCTGCGGCTGCCGTGCCACGGCGGCGCGTGGCCACGCAGCCAACGCTCGCCTCGCGGCGGCGCCGCCTGCAGGCCAAGCGCGAGCGCGCCGAGCTCAAGGCCGCACGCGGCCGCGTGCACGAGCCGCGCGCCTGAGGCGCCGCCGCGCACAATGCGCGGCATGGCGAAATCCGTCTACACCTGCCGCGAATGCGGCGGCAGCAGTCCCAAGTGGCTCGGCAAGTGCCCGCACTGCGAGGCCTGGAACACGCTGGACGAAGGCCCGGCGGAGCCGGGTGCGGGCGCGAGGAAGCGCTTCCAGCCGCTGGCGCGCGCGCAGCCGGTGGCCACGCTCTCCGAGATCGACGCCGCCGACGTGCAGCGCACGCCCACGGGCCTGGCCGAGCTCGACCGCGTGCTCGGCGGCGGCATCGTTCCCGGCGGCGTCGTCCTCATCGGTGGCGACCCGGGAATCGGCAAGAGCACGCTGCTGCTGCAGGCGCTGGACGCCCTGTCGGCACAGATGAAGGTGCTCTACGTCACCGGCGAGGAGAGCGGCGCGCAGGTGGCCTTGCGCGCGCGACGCCTGGGCCTGGCCGGCCAGGGCGTGCGCGTTCAGGCCGAGATCAACCTCGAGCGCATCCTCGCGACCATCGCCGCCGAGCGACCCGCCTTCTGCGTCATCGACTCGATCCAGACGCTCTACTCCGAGCAGCTTGCCTCGGCGCCGGGATCGGTGGCGCAGGTGCGCGAGTGCGCCGCGCAGCTCACGCGCGTGGCCAAGACCAGCGGCTGCAGCCTGGTGCTGGTCGGTCACGTCACCAAGGAAGGCGCGCTCGCCGGGCCGCGCGTGCTCGAGCACATCGTCGACACCGTCCTCTATTTCGAAGGCGACACGCACAGCAGCTTCCGCCTCGTGCGCGCGATCAAGAACCGCTTCGGCGCCGTCAACGAGATCGGCGTCTTCGCGATGACCGAGAAGGGCCTCAAGGGTGTGGGCAATCCGAGCGCGATCTTCCTCTCCACCCACGGCGCGCCGGTGCCGGGCTCCTGCGTGCTGGTGACGCTGGAAGGCACGCGCCCGCTGCTGGTGGAGATCCAGGCGCTGGTGGATGGCGGTGGCGGCAGCCCGCGGCGGCTCTCGGTCGGCCTGGACCGCGACCGTCTGGCGATGCTGCTGGCGGTGCTCCATCGCCACGCCGGGGTGGCCTGCATGGATCAGGACGTGTTCGTCAACGCCGTCGGCGGCGTGCGCATCGGCGAGCCCGCGGCCGACCTGGCGGTGCTGCTCGCGATCCAGAGCAGCCTGCGCGGCCGCGCCCTGCCGCGCGGCTTCATCGCCTTCGGCGAGGTCGGGCTGGCCGGCGAGGTGCGACCGGCGCCGCGCGGCCAGGAGCGCCTGCGCGAGGCCGCCAAGCTGGGCTTCGGCATCGCCGTCGTTCCCAAGGCGAACGCGCCGAAGAAGGCGCTCTTCGAGGGCCTGGAGATCCACGCCGTCGAGCGCATCGAGCAGGCGATGGAGATCGTGCGTGGCTTGTAGCGCCGCCGTTCCGGCCGCGTCCGGTGCGCCCGTGTCACGCGGAGCGTGTTCATGAATCCTGTCTTCGGCTGGGGCCTGGCGGTGCTCGCGGTCGCCCTCGGCTACCTGCGCTGGGGCTGGCAGGGCGTGGTGCTGGCGGTGACGATGATCGTCTTCTGGCTGCTGCTGCAGTTCGGCCGCGCATTGCGTGCGCTGCGCGACGCCTCCGCGCGGCCGCCGGGAACCACCGACAACGCGGTGATGCTGCACGCCCGCCTGCGCCCCGGAATGCGCTTGCTGCGGATCCTGCCGCTGGCCGGCAGCCTCGGGCAGAAGCTGGCCGACGATCCCGAGACCTACGTCTGGAGCGATGCCGGCGGCGACCGCGTGCGCGTGCAGTTGCGCGCCGGGCGCACGGTCGCGGTCGAACTCGAGCGCGCCGCCGCGCACACGGCCGACGACGCCGTGGGGCGAGCGCCGGGGATGGCATCCCCGGCGCCCTAGAATCGATCTTCCCTGCACCTGCTCGAGGACCCCCGATGTCGATGTCCGACCGCGATGGCCAGATCTGGATGGACGGCAAGCTCGTCGACTGGCGCGACGCGAAGATCCACGTGCTCACGCACACGCTGCACTACGGCTGCGGCGCCTTCGAGGGCGTGCGCGCCTACAACACCGTCGGCGGCACCGCGATCTTCCGGCTGCGCGAGCACACGGAGCGGCTCTTCAACAGCGCCAAGATCCTGCGCATGCGCATCCCCTACTCGCTCGAGCAGGTGATGCAGGCGCAGATCGACGTCGTCAAGGCCAACGCGCTCGAGAGCTGCTACCTGCGCCCGCTGGTGTGGATCGGCGACGAGAAGCTCGGCGTCAGCCCCAAGGGCAACACGATCCACCTGATGATCGCCGCCTGGGCCTGGGGCGCCTACCTCGGCGAGGAAGGGCTGCGCCGCGGCATCCGCGTGAAGACCAGCAGCTACACGCGCCACCACGTCAACATCACGATGACGCAGGCCAAGGCGGTGAGCAACTACAGCAACTCCATCCTCGCCAACATGGAGGTCACCGAGGACGGCTACGACGAGGCGCTGCTGCTCGACTCGGCCGGCTTCGTCAGCGAGGGTGCCGGCGAGAACATCTTCGTCGTCAGGGATGGCGTCGTCTACACGCCGGACCTCTCCGCCGGTGCGCTCAACGGCATCACGCGCAACACCGTGTTCGCGATCTGCGCCGACCTGGGGCTGAAGCTGGTGGAGAAGCGCATCACGCGCGACGAGGTCTACATCGCCGACGAGGCCTTCTTCACGGGCACCGCCGCCGAGGTGACGCCGATCCGCGAACTCGACCGCGTGCAGATCGGTGCCGGCGAGCGCGGCCCGGTGACGGAGAAGATCCAGTCGGCCTTCTTCGACATCGTCGGCGGCCGCAATCCGAAGTACGCGGCCTGGCTGGCCAGGGTTTGAAGGAGTGCGCGATGAGCGAGAAGCCGAGGGTGGTCGTGGAACTCGCGACCAAGGACCTGCTGGGCCCGGGCGTCACGCATTGCCCGAACCCGGCGATGCCGCTGTGGAGCAACCATCCGCGCGTCTACCTCGATCTCACGCACGGCCCGGCGGCGTGCCCGTACTGCGGCACCGCCTACCGCCTGAAGGCCGGCGAGAAGCTGCACGCCGCGCACTGACGGGCGCGCCACGGGGCAGGGCAGGGCACGGCGGCATGGCGCGCCAGAGGATGTCCCGGTCGGCGTTGCCGACCCGCGCCGAGGACGTCGAGGCGCAGTATTACGACGCGCTGCAGAACGGCGACCTCGAGCGCTTGATGGCGGCCTGGGCGGACGAAGAGGAGATCGTCTGCATCCATCCCGGCGGGCAGCGCGTGATCGGGCCGATGGCCGTGCGCGCGAGCTTCGAGGCCATCCTCGCCGATGGCGGCGTCGCCGCCGTTCCCGAGCAGGTGCGGCGCCTGCAGGGTGCCGGCGTGGCCGTGCACCACCTCGTCGAACGCCTGCGCGTGTCCACGCAGGAGGGGCCGCGCCAGGCCTACGTCATGGTTACCAACGTGTTCGTGCATACGGCGCAGGGCTGGCGCATGGTCGCGCATCACGCCAGCCCCGCGGGCGCCGAGCCGCCTGCGATGGTGCAGGAGTGGCCTTCGACCGTGCATTGAGCGCGCCGCGGGCTGTCGCCCGTGCGCGCGATCGAAGCCCTTGCCGGGCCTAGGGCGCAGCGATGGACGCGATCGTCGAGGCGGCGCTGCGCAGGTGGCCCAAGGTGCCGCATTGCCACGGCTGGCTGGCGCTGGATGCGCGCGGCGACTGGTACATGCGCGACGAACGCGCGCAGGCTGCGGGCGAATTCCCGCGCGTCAAGGGCAGCCGCATCCGGCACGAGAAGCTGCTGGCCTTCATCCACCGCAACTACGCCGCCGACGAGCACGGTGCCTGGTATTTCCAGAACGGACCGCAGCGCGTCTACGTCGAACTCGAAGCCGCGCCGTGGGTCTGGCGGCTGCAGGCCGGAGACGATGCGGCTCACCCTTCGGTGCACGCGCATACCGGGCAAGGCGCCGAGGTGAGATCGGCGTGGCTGGACGAAAAGGGGCGCTTGTTCCTGCTCGGGGACCTCGGCTTCGGGCTCGTGCACTCGCTCGACATGGCGGTGGCCGCCGATGCGCTCGAGGCCGGCGCCTGGACCCTGCAGGAACTGCCGTTCGCGGCGATGCCGCAGCGCTTCGGCTACCGGCTGCGGCCGCAGCCCTGAGCCAGGCCGCACGCGCCTGCGTGCGGCTTCAGCCGGGAGCGCTCGCGGCCTCGGCGGGCTCCGGTGCCGCCGGCTCGGCGAACTTGCCGCCGCCCTCGTTGGCCATGTACACGACCGCGCGGCCGATCTCGTAGTCGGAATACTGGCCGCCACCCTGGGGCGACATTGCGCCCTTGCCCTTGAGCGCAGACTGCAGCAGCACCTCGTAGCCGCCGGCCAGCCGCGGACTCCAGGCGGCGGCGTCGCCGAGCTTGGGCGCACCGGCCACGCCCGTGCCATGACAAGCGGCACACTGACCTTGGTAGACCTGCTCGCCGGTGTGGACGACCTTGGGCGCCGAGGCGTCGTGCAATTCGACCATGCCCACCGGCTGGATGCGTTGTGCCGTCGCTTCGGCGCTCATGCTGGTGCTGCCGGCACCGGTGCGCTCCTGCTGGTCGACGCAGCGCGTGAGCATCATGATGACGATGACCGGCACGAGGAAGGAACCCACCACGGTCCAGATCAACTGCTTCGGCGTCTTGATCGGACCCTCGTGATGGGATTGGGCTTCGGCCGGGTTCTCGCTCATGGGATCCTCGCGTGGGGTGGTGCGCGCGTTCTACGTTCTGGGGCGCTGCGGCGCAAAAAAGTATAGTGGCTCGATCCAAGTCGCTTGCCACGCGGGAGAACCCGATGAGGCGGGCGCATACAATCCGCGGTTCGCCCGGCGACCGTGGTGAAGTGGATATCATGCGGCCCTCCGAAGGCCGCGTCGCAAGTTCGATTCTTGCCGGTCGCGCCATCCGGGCCAGCCGAAGACCCTTGCCGCGCATCGCGGTACCGCAGCCGGCGTGCCAAGGCGCGCCGCGGTCGGGGTGGCGCCGCTGCGTCACCGTTCCAGCCCAGGAAAGGAACCCTCATGCGATGCATCCGCCTTGCGCTCTGCGCGTTCGTCTGTTCGACGGCCGCCGCCGCGGTCGCGGCCCAGGCGACGGTGAAGAACGACGGCAAGTGGCGTGCCGCGCTCGGCGTCGGTGCCAGCCACGCCGGCGGCAACACACGCGAGGCGAGCTTGTCGCTCACGGCCGATGCCGTGCGCGCGACGGCCCGCGACAAGATCAGCCTTTACGGCAATGCCCAGTACGCGCGCAGCGAAGGCGTGACGACGAGCGACCAGGGGCGCCTGGGCGGGCGCTGGGACGATGACCTGGACGCGCACTGGTTCGGCTTCGTCGGGCTGGATTTCGAGCGCAACCGTTTCGCCAACGTGAAGCTGCGCGGGCTCGCCAGCGCCGGTCTGGGCCGTCACCTGCTGAAGAGCGAGGATCACGGTTTCGACGTCTTCGCCGGCCTGGGCGTGTCCGAGGACCGCTACGTCGAGCCGACGCTGATCGACGGCCGAATGCGCGGCGCCTACCGCTACGCTTCGTTGCTGCTGGGCGAGGAGTCGACGCACCGCCTGAGCGAGAGCACATCCTTCAAGCAGCGGCTTGCGCTGGTGCCGAACCTGAGGAACCGCGGCGAGTACCGGGCGAACTGGGATGCCGGCCTCGCCGTGGCGATGAGCAAGACCATGAACCTGAATCTCGGCTTCGCGCTCACGCACAACAGCGAACCCGGCCCGGGGCGCAAGTCCACCGATACACTGCTGACCACGGGCATCTCGGTGAAGTTCGAGTAGCCGGGGGGGACGCACCGGCGGCCGAGGGCGGTGCCCGCATGCCGTCGAAGCCCGAGCCGAGGACGATGCCGATGCACTCCTCACCGCCTTTCGCACCGCGCGCCTTGCGATCGCGTCGCGCGCCTCGTGCGCCTCGCGCGCGTCTTCGGCACACCGTCGCTGTCGCGACGCTGCTGCTCGTGGGGTGCGGCACGCCGCCGGTGCGCGACGGCCTGCCGTCCTCGATCCCGGCCGACATCGACCGCGTTGCCGACGCCGTGCCGCGCGTCGAAACGCTGCGCAGCGGCGGCCCGAACAAGCCCTACGAGGCGCTGGGGCGTCGCTACGTCCCGGCGACGAGCGACATCGCCTGGCGTGAGATCGGCCTGGCCTCCTGGTACGGCAGCAAGTTCCACGGCCGCGCAACCGCCAGCGGCGAGATCTACGACATGTTCGCGATGACCGCCGCGCACCCGACGCTGCCGATCCCGAGCTTCGCGCGCGTGCGCAACCGGGCCAACGGGCGCGAAGTGATCGTGCGCGTGAACGATCGCGGCCCCTTCGTCGCCGGCCGCGCGATCGATCTCAGCTATGCGGCGGCGCGGCGCCTGGGCCTGCTCGCCGGTGTCGCCACGGTCGAGATCCTGCGGCTGACGAACGACATGATCCGCAGCGGCACCTGGGCCGGCACGCACGCGACGCCCGCCCCCGTCGCACCCGTGCCCGAGGGGATCGCAGGACCAGACCCGCTGGGCGCCCTGCTCGTCGAGCGCGGGCTGGCGCCGGACTCGCCAAGCCCGCGCGCGCCACCCTGAGGGCGCCGGATCAGGCCTGTACCAGGCGCGTGATCTGCGCGGGCGTCGGCGCCGGCCAGCCGGCCTCGCGGCAGGTGCGCACGATGGCCTCGTTGGTGTCGAAGTAGACCTGCCAGTAGTGGTCGGTGTGCGTGTACGGGCGCACGGCGATCACCGCGCCGACGAGGTTGATGTCGAGCAGGCTGATCTCGGGCGCCATTTCGGTGCTGACGTTGGGGATCTTGGCCACCGCGGCCGTGAGGCGCTCGATGGCCTCCAGCGGATCGACGCCGGCCGCGAGCTGCGCGATGCGCTCGACGCGGCGCACCGGCAGCGACGAGTAGTTCTGGATGGTGTCGCCGAAGACCTTGCCGTTGCCGACGATGGTCATCACGTTGTCGGGCGTCACCAGCGTGGTGCCGAACAGGCCCAGCTCGTGCACGGTGCCGGTGACGCCGGCGATGCTGACGAAGTCGCCGACCTTGAACGGCCGCAGCACGAGCATGAAGGCGCCGGCGGCGAAGTTGCCCAGCAGCCCGCTCCAGGCCGCGCCGATCGCGACGCCAGCGCCGGCCAGCATGGCCGCGAAGCTCGTCGTCTCGATGCCGAAGTAGCCCAGGATGCCGAGGACGAGCGCGATGTTCAGCGCGATCGCGACGATGCTGCCGAGGTACTTGGTCAGCGTCGGGTCCGCCTGGTTGCGGCTCATGCCGGCCTGGATCAGGCCGACTACCTTGCCGATGAGCCAGCGGCCGACGACCCAGAAGGCGATCGCCGCCAGCACCTTGATGGCGAGCTCGGTCACCGTGGTGCCGAGAAAGGTCTGGATCGATTGCAGGTTCATGTTGCGCGTCCTCCTGGCGCTTGTGGGGTGCGCGATGCTAGGACGCGCGCGATGTCGAGGCACGCGGCGGCGGCGCTTTTCGGGGTGGGGCCGAGCGCCGCGCCGGGGAATCCCCGAGGCGGCGGCCGGCCGACCCGGGAAACCCGAAGACCAGAGGGGCCGTCGCAGGCTGCGCGGCGCATGCGGTGCGCCGCCGGAGCGAGGACTACAACCCCTCGAGGACGCCGCGCTGCGCTGCGGGCGCGTGGCATTGTGCGCGCGCATGCCGGCGACGAGGTCGGCATGGCAGGGCTTCATGCAAAACTCGCGTCTTGTGGCCTGGAGCGAATCCGGGCGGGAGTGGGTATGTCGTATCAGTGGGGCCCGCAGGGCCCCGCGTTCGAGGTCGCCGGGATCTACCGCAGCGAGAACCTCGCGCTGCTCGTGCGCGCCGCGCTGCTGCTCGTGCTGGCGCTGCTCGTGCTGCTGCCGGTGCTGATGGACGTGAGCTTCCCGCGCTGGTTTCCGACCAGGCTGCTGCGCCTGCCGCAGGAGGGGCAGGGGCTGCACGGGGCACTCGGCCTGCTGCTGCTTGCCCTGGCTGCGATCGACCTTCTGCGTCTCTCGCGCCAGCGGGCGCTGCGCCTGCTGCCCGGGCAACCCGGGCCGCTGGTTCCGGTGCTGCGCTCGGCCAATACGCCCAACCCCGAGGCCGAACCGCTGGCGACCCTGCTCGGCGGCGGTACGGTCGCGCCGCCGTCGAACGCGACGCACTGGCCGTTGCTGGCGCGGCTGTCGCCCACGCTCCTTGCCGCACCCCCGGCCTTGCGGGAGTGGATGGCACAGCGTCTGGTGCATTTGACGTGGATCGCCGGCCTGGCGCTGGCCCTGCTGGTCACACGCGCGCTCATGCCGCCGCCGGGAGTGGCGGTGATGGGCGCGCTGTGCGTGGGCATGGCCGCCTTCGTGCTGCTGCGCGCCCGCCAGGCCGCGCGCGCCGCACCGCGGCCGCGCGCGGTGGCGTTGCAACTGGGGCTGACGCTTCTGGCCGGGCTGGCGGCGAGCCGGGCCCCGCAGGCGCTGACGGCGCCGCTGGCGGCAGCAGGCCTGGCCGAAGGTGCCGCGCTGATGCTTGCCGCGCTGCTGCTCACCGAACTCGTTGCGCTGGCGGCGGGCCTCGTGGTCGCCGAGCGGCCGCTGAGCACCGGCCCTGCGCCGGCGCCGTGCAGCGTGGCGATTGCCGCCGATCCCGAGCGCGTGCAGCAGGAGCTCGAGCGCGAACTGCATCGCTATTGGAGCGAGGGCGTGCCCAACCGGCGCTACCTCTGGCAGAGCAACCAGGTGGAGCACCGCAGCACCGGCGCGGGCTTCGAGATGTCGTCGCTGGAGGAGTCGCAGCCCCTGCCGGCGGCCACGGCGGCGCCGGTCGGCAGCGGCGGCGTGCGCCGTCCCTGGTTGCTCGGGCTGCTGGCGCTCGGGCTGGCGTTCACGCTCATCGGCGGCCTGCTGTGGGGCGTCGTGGTGTGGTCGCAGCTGCAGCGCGCGCCGCAGCCCTGGCGCATGGGCAGCGCGGCGGTGTTGTTCTTCTTTGCCGGCGGCTATGCGCTGCGCGTGGCCCATCTGCTGTGGAGCCGGGTCGAGGCGCGGTCGCTGCTGCTGCGCCTGCAGTGCAGCAGTGCCGGGGCTTCCACGGTGCAGTTGCGCTGGGAGGTCGCGCGTGCGCGTTCGGCGTTCTACGCCGCGAGCGAGCATGTCCCGGGCAGTCGCGTGCTGCTCGAGCTGGCGAGCGACGAGGACGCGGCGCGCCGCAGCGCGCAGCAGGTCAAGCGTTACGCCGAGAAGATCAACACCGCGGAGGCGCGGGACTCGCGCCCGCCGTCGCCTGCGCCGTCGCCCGCGCCTGCTGCGCCTGCTGCGCCTGCCGGGCGGCGCTTTTGCGTCGACTGCGGCGAATCCATCCCCGCCGCGGCGCGCTTCTGCCCCCGCTGCGGCGAGCGCCAGCGGGGCGTCTGAGGTGCGGCGCTCGTGCTTGCACCCTTTCACTTCGACAACAGCTTCGCGCGCGAGCTCGAAGGCCTGTACGTGCCTTGGGCGCCGACGCCTGCGCCCGCGCCCCGGCTGCTGCTGCTGAACCTGGCGCTGGCCGAGGAACTCGGCCTGGACGCGGCGGCGCTGCAGGGCGCGGCGGGCGCCGCCCTCTTGGGCGGCACACGCGTTCCCGACGGCGCGGCGCCGCTGGCGCAGGCGTACGCCGGGCACCAGTTCGGCGGCTTCAGCCCGCAGCTTGGGGATGGGCGTGCGCTGCTGCTGGGCGAGGTGATCGACCGCCACGGGCGCCGCCGCGACATCGCCTTCAAGGGCTCGGGCCGCACTCCCTTCGCGCGCGGTGGCGATGGCCAGGCCGCGCTCGGCCCCGTGCTGCGCGAGTACCTGATGGGCGAGGCCATGCACGCGCTCGCCGTGCCGACGACGCGCGCGCTGGCGGTGGTGGCCACCGGCGCGCCGGTGTTTCGCGAGCGCGAGCTGCCCGGCGCGGTGCTGACGCGCGTGGCGGCCAGCCACTTGCGCGTGGGCAGCTTCGAGTTCTTCGCCGCCCGCGGGCAGCGTGACGCGCTGCGGCGCCTGGCCGAATACGCGATCGCACGGCATGACCCCGACCTGGCGGACCGCGAGGACCGCTTCCTCGGGTGGCTGGAAGCGGTGGCACGGCGACAGGCGCGGCTGGTGGCGCAATGGATGAACCTGGGCTTCATCCACGGCGTGATGAACACCGACAACATGACGATCAGCGGCGAGACCATCGACTACGGCCCCTGCGCCTTTCTCGAGGCCTACGACCCGGCGACCGTCTTCAGCTCGATCGACCACGACGGCCGCTACGCCTTCGGCAACCAACCCGGAATCGCGCGCTGGAACCTCGCGCGCCTGGCCGAGGCCTTGCTGCCGCTCCTCGCCGACGAGGCGGAGGCGGCCGTGGCCTTGGCAAGGCCGGTGGTCGACGCCTTTCCGGCCTGGTTCGACGAGGCCTGGCGCGCAGGCCAGCGCGTCAAGCTGGGCCTGGCGGGCGCGCAGCCGGGGGACGCCGCGCTCGCCGACGACTGGCTCGCGCTGCTGCAGGAGCAGCAGGTCGACTTCACGCTCGCCTGGCGCGCGCTGGCCGACTTTGCCGATGGCGACGACGCGCCGCTGCAGGCGCTCGTCGTCGACCGCGCGGCGCTGCAGGACTGGACTGCGCGCTGGCGCGCGCGGCTGGTCGCCGAGGGCGCGCCGCCGCACGTCCGCGCCGCTGCGATGCGCCGCGCGAGCCCCTGGGTGATCCCGCGCAACCACCGCGTCGAGGCGGCGCTGGCCGCGGCGGTCGACGGCGGCGACCTGGGGCCCTTCGAGCACCTGCTGGCCGTGCTGCGCCGGCCCTACGAGGCTCAACCCGGGGAAGAGGCCTTCACCGAGCCCGCGGCGCGCGAACTGACCGCCCGCTACCGCACGTTCTGCGGCACCTGAGGCCCGTCTCCCGCCGTCGTCTTCAATTCGACCGCACCTGCTCGCGCAGCGTGAAGACGACGCGATCGAGCTCGGCCCGAGCCATCACGGCCGCCGTCACCCCTTCGTCCTCCGAGCCCTGCTCGAACCAGTCCGCGGCGACTCGCAGCGTCGCCGCAAGCTGCCGCGCGCCCAGGTTCTCGGCCGTCGCTGCGAACGAGAGCAGGACGCCGCGCGTGGCGACGAGGTCGCCCGCGTTCGCACCGAGCATCGCCTGCAGCAGCGCCGTGCGTCCTTGCTGCTCGAACGCCAGCGCGAGCCCCACCGCGGCATGCAGCGTCGGCGTGCGGTCCGCGCGCTGCAGCGCGCGCAGCCGCTCCTCGAGGCGGTGTCGGTCGACCGTGTAGCGCGTGCGCTGCAAGTGGTTGCGCAGCAGCATGGCGCGGCCAAGAACGATGTGCATGCGCTCGGCGAGGACCGGCTTGGCCAGGCAGGCGGCGAAGCCGTCGGCCAGCGCGAGCGCGCGGTCCTCCGGCGTCACATGCCCGCTGACGGCGACCACGGGGAGGCTCGGCGCGCGTGTCGAGTACTCGTGCGAGCGGATCAAGGTGAGCAGCTGGCGGCCGTCCAGCTCGGGCAGCCGCAGCGCGAGGCAGACGAGGTCGGCGTCGCCGGACAGCATCGCGGGCAGGGCCTGCGTCGTGCCGGTGTAGGGCCTGACCTCACAGCCCAGGTGCGCCAGCAGCCCGGCCTGCGCGGCGACCGAGGCCGCGTCGTCGTCGACGACAATGACCTTCATCCTCATGGGGATCGCGCGGAAGTGGGATGTGCGCGCGGATGCACGCCTGATATTCTGATCCGCGTAAGGCATTCATGGGCGCGCGGCCAGGCAGCATGTGCCGGACGCCCGGATGTCCCAGGGACAACGGATGACGCCCGATGACCGAGCCCTCGAGAAGAGCCCGCGCCTCCAGGCTTGCCGGGCGCGTCGATGCCCATCCGGCCGAACCACAGCCGAAGGCTCCGTCTTCGCGCAGTGCGCTCTTCGGGAGCCCGGAGTTCCTCTTTCGCCGCGCGCACCAACTGGCCGCGGCGACCTTCTCCGAGTCCTGCCGCCATCTGGATATCACACCCTCCCAGTATGCCGTGCTGTTCATGCTGCGCGAGGTCAGGGACGCGAGCCAGAACGAGCTCGGGCGCATGGTTGCGCTCGACCGTTCGACCACATCGGTCGTGCTGCGCTCGCTGCGCGAGCGCGGCCTCGTGCAGGAGCATGCCGATGCCGCGGACCTGCGCAAGAAGCGGCTTCAGCTGACCGACGTCGGCCGGCTGCTGCTGGGCGAGGCCGAGCGCCTGTGCGCGGGCCCGAGCCGGCAGCTGCTGAACATGCTGGGCCAGGAAAAGGCCGCGCAGCTGCTTGACCTGCTCGTCGAGCTTGCGAACGCCTCCCGCTCGGACTGAAGCCTGCGACATCGGCGCGCGGGCCCTCATCGCGCGTTCGCGAGCGCCTCGAAGGCGGGCAGCGGCATCGGGCGGCCGAAGAGGTAGCCCTGCTGGCGCGGGCACCCCATCGCCACCAGCAGGCGATGCTGCTCTTCGGTCTCGACGCCCTCGGCGATGACGTCGATGCCCAGACTGCTCGCCAGCCCGATGATGGTCTGCACGACGACGGCATCGGAGCGGCTCTGGGTGAGGTTGCGCACGAAGGACTGGTCGATCTTGAGCTGGTCCAGCGGCAGCCGCGTCAGATAGGACAGCGAGGACTGGCCGGTGCCGAAGTCGTCCAGCGCCAGGCGCACGCCGAGCGCGCGCAGCGTGCGCATGGTCGCGACGACCTCGTCGACGTCGACGAGGATCAGGCTCTCGGTGATCTCGAGCTTGAGCTGGCCGACTGCCGGCCCGAGTTGCTGCACGATGTCGCGCACGGTGTCGCAGAAGTCGGCCTTGCGGAACTGGCGGGCGCTGACGTTGACGGCGAGATGCAGCGCCGGCCATCCCGGGCGCCCGCTCCAGGCGCAGAGCTGCCGCGCGGCGGCCTCGAGCACCCAGGTGCCGATGTCCACGATGAGGTCGCTTTCCTCGGCCAGCGGGATGAAGACGCCCGGCGGGATGCTGCCCCGGGTCTCGTGGTTCCAGCGCAGCAGCGCTTCGGCGCCGGTCACCGTGCCGTGCTCGTCGACCTGTGGCTGGAAGTGCAGCTCGAGCTGCTGCAGCTCCAGCGCCCGGCGCAGGTCCGATTCCAGCTCGATGCGCTGCTCGAGCTCCGCGTGCAGCGCGGGGTCGAAGAAGCGGTAGGCGTTGCGACCCGCCCGCTTGGCGACGTACATCGCGCTGTCGGCGCGCTTGAGCAACTCGTCCGCGCCGTGCTCCGCGCCGCGGAAGAGGTTGATGCCGATGCTGGGCGAGGTGTGGTGCCGCAGCTTGCCCAGCACGAAGGGCTTGTTGAGCTCGCAACGCATGCTCTCCGCCAGCCGCTCCGCCTGCGCGCCGGCGCTGGAAGCCTCCGCACTCAGCCCGGTGACGAGGACGACGAACTCGTCGCCGCCCTGGCGCGCCACGGTGTCGTCGCTGCGCACGCCCGCGCTCAGCCGCGCGGCGACCTCCTGCAGCAGCTGGTCGCCGACGTCGTGCCCCTTGCTGTCGTTGAGCTCCTTGAAGTTGTCGAGGTCGATGAACAGCAGCGCGGCGTGGCGGCCGCTGCGCGCGCTGGTCGCGATCGCCTCGTGGATGCGGTCGCGCAGCAGGCGCCGGTTGGGCAGCTTGGTGAGCGGGTCGAAGAAGGCCAGCGAGCGGATCGTCTCGTCGGCGCGCTTCTTCTCGGTGATGTCGGTGAAGACGGCAACGTAGTTCGTCGTGCGCCCCTGCTCGTCGCACACCGCGGTGATGCTCAGCCACTGGGGGTAGACCTCGCCGCTCTTGCGGCGGTTCCAGATCTCGCCCTGCCAGTGGTGCTCGCGCGCGAGCGCGGCGTGCATCGCGGCGTAGAAGGCCGGTCCGTGGCGGCCCGAGCGCAGCAGCTCGGCCATGGTGCGGCCGCGTGCCTCGTCGATGGCGAAGCCGGTGATGCGCGTGAACGCCGGGTTGACGCGCAGGATGTGCTCGTGCTCGTCGGTGATGGCGATGCCGCCGGAGGAATCGAAGGCGATGGCGGCGATGCGCAGGTCGGTCTGCACCTGCTTGAGCTGGGTGATGTCCACCGACACGGCGACGTGGCCGCGCATCGAGCCGGCCTCGTCCTGCAGCGGCTGGATGTCGACGTCCAGCCAGATGTCCAGCCCGCCGTGGGCGCGGTGGCGAAACTGGAAGCGCTCGCCGCCGTGCCCGTCCAGCGAGCGGCGCAGCAGCGTGGCCGCGTGGCCGTCGTTGCTGGCGGACGTGAACAGCGCCAGCGCATCGCGGCCCACCACGTCGGCCGGCGCGACGCCGGTGATGCGCGTGAAGGCCTGGTTGGTCCAGGCGACGCGGCGGTTCTCGTCGATGAGGAGGACGGCATTGGTCGTGCGCTCGGCCACGAGCGCCAGGCGCTGCAGGTCCATCGCCTGCGAGGCCAGGCGCCGGTACTGGCGGCGGATCGAGCGCAGCGCCGGCTCCACGGCGCTCAGGGCCAGCACCGACAGCAGCACGATGTTCAGCGCCGCCCAGAACTGCGTCTGTCGCACGCGCGCGGCGTGGCTGCGCGCGGCGGTGGCCTGCATCGCGTCCAGCAGCCCCTGCACGCCGGCCAGCGCCTCATCGGCAAGCGAGCCCACGCTGGCCGGCTGGCCGGCCGCAATGGCAAGCGGGTCCTGCTCGGCGCGGTCGGCCAGGCTGCCGGCGCTGGCGGTCATCCTGGCGCGGCGCGCGATCCAGACCTGCCAGGCGCGGTCGACGTCGGCGTGCGCCTCGTCGGAGAGCAGCCCCTGCACGCGCAGGAGCTCCTGCAGGCGCGCCGTCTGCGCGTCCGACTGTTCGATGGTCGCGCGCAGCTCGTGCACCGACGCTTCTTGGGTGAGGAGAGCGGGCGACAGCGCCAGCCGCGCGATGCGCTGGCTCAGCCAGCGCTGGGTGGCGGCAAGCTCGATGGCCTCGTTCTCGATGCGGCGGCTCTGCTCGGTCTGGCGCGCGTGCCAGTTCTGGATGACGAAGTTGAAGCACAGCGCGGCCAGCACGCCGTAGAGCGTGAGGCGCACGCGGCGGTAGTTGAGCGTCCCCTCGCGCACCACCGACTCGACCGACTGCAGCCGCGTGGAGTCGAACGACGGCATGGCACGGGCCCGGATCGCGCGGCAGGCCAGCAGCAGCGCGAGCACGCCGACGCCGCCCGGCACGGCCCAGGCCGCCGCCTCCGATGCGGAGAGGCCGAGTGCCAGCGCCACCGCGGCGGCGACGGCGAACGCCGCCGCCAGGACGCTGCCCACGCGGCGCGGCGCGCAGGCCTCGGCGAGCCGGGGCCTGCGCGCTGGCGAGGGGGGAAGGGCGGGCGGATTCATCTCGCTGTGGCCCCTCCCAGGCGCGGTGCCCGGCGTGCGCTCACCCAAGGTCCGCGCCGGCGGCGGCACGGGCGGGGGAAGATGCCTGACCGGTCTGCAGCTTGAAGACCGCCACCGCATCGACGAGCTGCATCGCCTGCATGCGCAGGCTCTCCGCGGCGGCGGCGCTCTCTTCGACCAGCGCGGCGTTCTGCTGCGTCGTGCGGTCCATCTCGCTGACGGCGGTGACCACCTGGGCGACGCCCGCGCTCTGCTCGACGCTGGCGTTGCTGATCTCGCCCATGATGTCGGTGACGCGGCGGATCGCGTCGACCACCTGGTTCATCGTCGAGCCGGCGCGATCGACCAAGGCCGAGCCCTCCTCGACCCGGCCGACGCTGGCGGTGATCAGGGCCGAGATCTCCTTGGCCGCCTCGGCGCTGCGCTGCGCGAGGCTGCGCACCTCGCCGGCGACGACGGCGAAGCCGCGGCCCTGCTCGCCTGCGCGCGCGGCTTCGACCGCGGCGTTGAGCGCGAGGATGTTGGTCTGGAAGGCGATGCCGTCGATGACGCCGATGATGTCGGCGATGCGGCGGCTGCTCTCGTTGATGCCCTTCATCGTGCCCACCACCTGGGCGACGACGGCGCCGCCGTCGGCGGCGATGGCCGAGGCGCCCTGCGCGAGCTGATTGGCCTGGCGCGCGTTGTCGGCGTTGTGCCTGACGGTGGCGCCAAGCTCTTCCATCGAGGCCGCGGTCTGCTCGAGCGCGCTGGCCTGCTCCTCCGTGCGCTGGCTCAGGTCGTGGTTGCCCTGCGCGATCTGCGTGCTCGCCATGGCCACCGACTCGGCGTTGTCGCGCACGCTGCCGACCACGTCGGCCAGGTTCTGCCGCATGCGCGCCAGCGCGCGCAGCAGCGCGCCGACCTCGTCGCGGCTGCGGGCCTCGACCTGCACCGAGAGATCGCCATCGGCGACCGCGTTGGCCATGCGCACGGCAGCGGCCATCGATTGCGTGGTGCTGCGGCTGACCTCCCACATCACCCAGGCGCCAAGCAGCGCCAGCACGCCGCAGGCCGCGGCGACGAACAGGATCTCGTTGCGCGCCTGCTCGCGGTCGCGCGCGAGGTAGGCCGCCAGCAGCTCGCTCGACGCGTCGACGAGCTTGAACTGCTGCTCGATGGCGTTCGTGGCGAGTTCGTAGTACTTCGCCGGGGGGAACTCGAGCTGTGCGGCCTGGACGATGTGCGTCTCGGTCATCTCGAGGGCGCTCTCGCCCGCGCTCGCCGCGGCTTCGATCGCCGGCCCGATGGTCGAGCGCGCGAGGGCGTCGCCCTCGACGGCCAGATCCAGGTACTTGCGCGCGTCGGCGCGCGTTCTGCGCGCGGCGTTGCGCAGCTCCTGGATGCGAACGCGGTCCTCGGCGCTGGCCTGGCGCTGCGACAACAACGCCACGCCCAGGCCGCGCGCCTGCGCGAAGGCTTCGGTCAGCCGTGGCAGCTGGCCGAGCACGGCGGCCTGCAGGTAGTAGGTGTGCGCGCCCGGCACCAGCACGAGTTGCGAGACGTGGGTGATGTCCTTGACGAGTTCGAGTTGCTCCCGCACGAGTGCGGTGTGCCGCTCGAGGCTTCCCGCCGGTGTCAGCTTGCCGGCGTCGACCTCGTCGGCGAGCTGGCGCCAAGTCTGCGCGAGCCCGCGCGCCGAGGCCGACAGGCGCTCGTCGCGCAGCGCGTCGACGGCCGACTCCACCCGCGTCGCGGTCCGGTCGGCCTCGGCGCGCTGGCGCTGGCGCTGATCGGCGACACCGGCGTCGCCGCCAAGCTGGACCGCCGACAGCCCGCGGTGCTGCTGCGTGAGGCGGATCCATTCGACTGCTGCGCGCGCCGGCGCCAGTCCGTCGGACTGCATCTGTGCGGTCGTGAGCTGTCGCAGGTCGCCCGAGAGGATCAGCGTGGCCGGCAGCGCCAGCATCAGCATGGCGATGAGTCCCAGAACGAGGAACTTGCGCCGCAGCGGCAGGTTGGCGATCAGCTTCTTCACCACGTCTGTCTCCTTTGGTCTCGTCGCGGTCGGGGTGCCTGCAGACGGGCCTGGACGGCGGGTGCCGGCAGGCGGGCACCGAAGCACAGTCGTTGTATATCGATCATCATATGTCAAACGAATAGGCCGATTCTGCTGCCGCAGGCAGGGCGGAAGGGGCGGAATTGCCGGGTGCTTTCTGCGCAAATCGGCGTGCGGTCCCGCGTGTCATGCCGGCGCGACCTTTCCGACGGGGCTCCGAGTGAGCTAGTGTTGCCGCCTTGCCGCGGCGCGGCGCGACTCTAAGTCCGATGCCTTCTCCCACGCTCGCCATCGACGGTTCCTTCGCCACGATCACCCTGCGGCGCCCCGGGCAGGCGAACCGCCTCGAGCCGGAGGATCTGGCGGCGCTGGTGGCGCACGTCGAGACTGCCGATGCCGATCCGGCGCTGCGCGTGCTGCTGCTGCGCGCGCAGGGGCGGCACTTCTGCAGCGGCTTCGACATCGGCCGCGTCGGCGCGGCGGGCGTGGCCGCGTTCGAGCGCATGGTCGAGCGCGTGGCGGCCGCGCGCCCGGTGACGATCGCCGTGCTGCAAGGCGGTGTCTTCGGCGGCGCCACCGATCTGGCGCTGGCCTGCGACTTCCGCATCGGCACGCCGGCCTGCAGCCTGGCCATGCCCGCGGCGCAACTGGGTTTGCACTTCTACCGCAGCGGCCTCGAGCGCTACGTGTCGCGGCTGGGGCTGGACGTGGCCAAGCGGCTCTTCCTCACGGCCGAGCGCATCGACGCCGCGGAGATGAAGGCCATCGGCTTTCTCACCCATCTGGTGCCGGCGGAAGAGCTCGACGCGCGCGTCGCGGCGCTGGCGGCGACGATCGCCGGCCACGCGCCGCTGGCCGTGCTGGGCATGAAGAAGCACCTCAACGCCATCGCGCGCGGCGAGCTCGACGCCGTCGCGCTGGCGCAGGACGTCGCGCGCACGCTGGACTCGGCCGACCTGCAGGAAGGCCGCGCCGCCTTCGCCGAGAAGCGCGCCGCGCGCTTTCGCGGCCGGTGAAGCGCGGCGGTACGCGGCGCTTCAGTGCAGCCGCGTGATGCGCGCCTGCAGCGGCGGCGCCGGGCGCGTCTTCAGGTGCGCTTCGAGCGCCTGCAGGTCCGACACGCCGAGGCGGCGCTCGCGGCCTTGGCGCAGCACCGAGAAGCGGTCGCCGCCCTCGGCCATGAAGCTGTTCACCGTCACGCGTACATTCGTCTGCGCGCCGATGCGGCGCCCGTGCAAGCGCAGGCTGTCGGCGACGATGCGCTGCCCGGGCGGACGCGCCGCGTCCCAGGTGTAGGCAAAGCCGGCGCTCACCTGCAGCACGCGGCCTGCGGCCAGCGGCTGCCCGCGCCACTGCTGCTCCAGCAGTTCGACGAGCTGGCGGCCGCTCAAGCTCATCGTCACCAGCTGGTTGCCGAAGGGCTGGGCGGCAAAGAGCTGCTCGTAGCGCAGCAGCCCATCCGCACCGGGCACCAGCGCGGCGCGGATGCCGCCCGGGTTCATGAGCGCGAGCTCGGCACCGGCCGCGCGCGTGGCCTCGAGCTGGGCGTCGGCGATGAGGCGGCCGAGCAGCGACTCGCCGGCGGCATCGGTCTTGCGCGACACGGGCGCGGCCAGCGGCGCCACCACGCGCTGCGCCAGCGGGCGCGCCAGGCGTTCGTAGGCGTCGATGAGCGCGCGCTGCTCCGCATCCGCGGGCAGGTCGGCGTCGACGACGTGGTTGCGCGCCGTGGCGTCGATGACCTCGCCGCTGCGCCGGTCGAGCTGCAGGTCGATCTCCGTCACCATGCGCCCGTGGCTGCCGGCGCTGGTGACGAGGCGGCCGTCGACGCGGCAGGTGTAGGCGCGGTGCGTGTGGCCGCTGACGACGAGGTCGACGGCGCGGTCCAGCCGCTGCACGATGCCGACGATGGGGCCGGAGAAGCCGGCGCAGGCGTCCGTGCCGCCCAGCGTGTCCTGCGCGGGCACGCCGCCCTGGTGGATGAGCAGCACGATGGCCTCGACGCCTTGCCGGCGCAGCTCGGGCACGAGCGCGTTCACGCTGCGCGCCTCGTCCAGGAAGCGCAGGCCGCGGATGCCGCTGCGCGACACCATGCCGGGCGTGCCGCGCAGCGTGAGGCCGATGAAGGCCACCGGCACGCCGGCAAAGCGCTTGATGCGGTAGGCCGGCAGTATCGTGCGGCCGCTGCCGCGATCGACCGTGCTGGCGGCCAGGTACTGAAAGCCGGCGCCGGCAAAGGGCCGCGGCCCGCGGCAGCCCTCGGCCGCACAGCCGCCGTGCTGCAGCCGCAGCAGCTCGGCGGCGCCGCGGTCGAACTCGTGGTTGCCGACGGCGCTCAACTCCAGCCCCATGCGCGACAAGGCCTCGATCGTGGGCTCGTCGTGAAAGAGCGCCGAGAGCAGCGGCGAGGCGCCGACCAGGTCGCCCGCGGCGACGACGATGTGCTGCGCGTTCTGCGCCTTCAGCCGTGCCAGCAGCGTCGCCAGCTGCGCCGCGCCGCCGGCGCGCACGGCGCGCGTGCGCGTCGGTGCGCCGGCGTCCACAGCCGGCTCGGCGAGGTGGAGCTCGCCCGGCGGCGTCTGCAGGCTGCCGTGGAAATCGTTGATCGCCAGCACCTTCACGGCGACGGCGTCGGCGCCCGACGGCGCTGCGGCGCACGCCAGCAGCGCAGGCAGGACAAGCCGCACGCCGCGCCGCAAGATCTTCGACAGGACGGGCAGGACGGCGGCGGCAGAGGGGAGCATGCGCCGAGTATGGCAAGCGCACGAGGACCGATGCCCGCCGACGCCCGCCCGCGCGGGCTGGTGCGGCGCCTGTGCTTGTGGGCAGAATCGCGCTGCCGCGCGCAGCCCGGGCGCGGTCATCGGAGGTCCTCGTGATGCCGCCCAGCCGACACGATCCCGGTTTCATCGCGCGGCGGCCGCGCGCCGCGCTGCGCCGGCGCGTGCTTGCGCTGCTGGCGGGCGTGCTCGTCGGCTGCGCCGCGCCGCCGCCGCCACCACCGCCTCCGCCGCCGGTGGACGAGACGCTGGAAGGGGCGATCAACGGCGCGCTGCTGGACATCGCGCGCCAGCTCGGCGCGCAGGCCGCGGCGCCGCGCAGCGCCGTCATCGACCCGCTGCTGGACGGGCGCAGCGGCCAGCAGACCAAGGGCAGCGAGCGCGCCACGCAGCTGCTGGCGCAGGCCGCGCCCAAGGTGATTCCCGGGCTGCGCCTGCTGCCTTTCGACGAGGCCGGCACGCGCGGCGCGGGCTGGCTGCTCAACGGCACGCTGAGCGCAAGCGACGGGGCGCCGGGCCGCTATCGCCTCACGCTCGCGCTCTCCAACCGCGCCGACGGCCTCGTCGTCGCGCGCGGCGTGGCGCCGGTGCAGGACGCGCAGCTGGACCTCGAACCGACGCGCTTCTACGCCGAGAGCCCCTCGCTCGTGCGCGACCGCGCCGTGCAGGGCTACATCGAGACCACCGAGAAGCCCGTCGGCCAGCCGGCCGATGCGCTCTACCTCGAGCAGATCCCCACCGCCGCGCTGCTGGCGCAGGCGCAGGACGCCTACAACCAGGAACACTGGGAAGAGGCGCAGAAGCTCATGGCCACCGCGGCGCAGCGCGACGACGGCCAGCAGCTGCGCACCTTCAACGGCTTGTACATGGCCAACATGAAGCTGGGGCGCAGCGCCGAGGCCGAGGCGGCCTTCGGCAAGATCGCCGCGCTCGGCCTGGCGACCAGCAACCTGGCGGTGAAGATCCTCTTTCGCGCCGGCTCCACCGACTTCCTCGGCGAGGCCGACACCTACGCCATGTGGCTGCGCCAGATCGCGCGCGCGGCGCAGGATTCGGCGATGTGCCTGACCGTGGTCGGCCACACCAGCCGCACCGGCAGCGAGCAGTTCAACCGCGCGCTCTCGCTGCGCCGCGCGCAGGCCGTGCGCGAGCGTCTGGTGAGTGCGGCGCCGGCGCTGGCGCGCGGCCAGCGCGTGCGCACCGAGGGCCACGGCTGGGACGAGAACATCGTCGGCACCGGCACCGACGACATGCGCGACGCCCTGGACCGGCGCGTGGAATTCAAGGTCCAGGCCTGCGCCTGAGCGAGGCCGCTGGCTAGAATCGCCGGCCTCCCGAGGAGCGCTGCGACGGCCGCACGGCCGCCAGGCTCGGGACAGGCCGCACACGCCGCGCGCGGCCGCCGAAGAACGGCGCTCGCCTCCTGCCCCGAGGTGAGCCATGTCCGCATCCGCCCAAGCCTTCACGCCCGAGCGCCAGCCGGAGCATCGTCCCGAGCACGCCGCCGCGCGCGACGCCGCCGTGCCTGCGCCGCCGCCGCTGCGCCTCTCGGGCCTGGAGCCGCTGTCGATCGACGCGCGCTCGCTCTTCGTCAACGTCGGCGAGCGCACCAACGTCACCGGCTCCAAGGCCTTCGCGCGCCTCATCCTCGCCGGCGACTACGAGGCGGCGCTCGGCGTGGCGCGCCAGCAGGTCGAGAACGGCGCCCAGATCATCGACGTCAACATGGACGAGGCCATGCTCGACTCGGAGGCGGCGATGGATCGCTTCCTCAAGCTCATCGCCACCGAGCCCGCGATCGCGCGCGTGCCGGTGATGATCGACAGCTCGAAGTGGAGCGTGATCGAGGCCGGCCTCAAGTGCATCCAGGGCAAGGGCATCGTCAACTCGATCTCGCTGAAGGAGGGCGAGGACGAGTTCCGCCGCCGGGCGACGCTGGTGCGCCGCTACGGCGCCGCCGCCGTGGTCATGGCCTTCGACGAGCAGGGTCAGGCCGACACCGCGGCGCGCAAGATCGAGATCTGCGCGCGCGCGTACCGCATCCTCGTCGACGAGGTCGGGTTCGCGCCCGAGGACATCATCTTCGACCCCAACGTCTTCGCCATCGCCACCGGCATCGAGGAGCACGCCAACTACGCCGTCGACTTCATCGAGGCCACGCGCTGGATCAAGCAGAACCTGCCCGGCGCCAAGGTCAGCGGCGGCATCAGCAACGTCTCGTTCAGCTTCCGCGGCAACGACCCGGTGCGCGAGGCGATCCACACCGTCTTCCTCTACCACGCGATCCGCGCGGGCCTGGACATGGGCATCGTCAACGCCGGCATGATCGGCGTCTACGACCAGCTCGACCCGGAGCTGCGCGAGCGCGTCGAGGACGTCGTGCTCAACCGGCGCCCCGACGCCGCCGAGCGCCTGCTCGAGATCGCCGAGCGCGCCAAGGGCGCGGCCAAGGACGAGGGCGCGCGCCTGGCCTGGCGCGCCGGCACGGTCGAGGAGCGGCTGACGCATGCGCTCGTGCACGGCATCACCGACTTCATCGTCGAGGACACCGAAGAGGCCTGGCGCGCGACCGAGGCGCGTGGCGGCCGCCCGCTGCACGTGATCGAGGGCCCGCTGATGGCCGGCATGGACGTCGTCGGCGACCTCTTCGGCCAGGGCAAGATGTTCCTGCCGCAGGTGGTGAAGAGCGCGCGCGTGATGAAGCAGGCGGTGGCGCACCTGCTGCCCTACATCGAGGCCGAGAAGCAGGCGCTGCTGGATGCCGGCGGCGAGGTGCGCTCCAAGGGGCGCATCGTCGTCGCGACGGTGAAGGGCGACGTGCACGACATCGGCAAGAACATCGTCAGCGTCGTCCTGCAGTGCAACAACTTCGAGGTCGTCAACATGGGCGTGATGGTCCCCTGCCAGGACCTGCTCGCCAAGGCCAGGGAAGAGAACGCCGACCTCGTCGGCGTCTCCGGGCTGATCACGCCCAGCCTCGAGGAGATGCAGCACGTGGCCGCCGAGATGCAGCGCGACGCCTGGTTTCGCGAGCGCCGGATCCCGCTGCTGATCGGCGGCGCGACGACGAGCCGCGTGCACACCGCGGTCAAGATCGCGCCGCACTACGAGGGGCCGGTGGTCTTCGTCCCCGATGCCTCGCGCAGCGTCGGCGTGTGCACCGAGATCCTCTCGGAGGAGCGCCGCGAGGCCTACATCGCCGAGGTCGCGGCCGATTACGCGAAGGTGCGCGAGCTGCACGCGGGCAAGAAGCCCACGCCGCTGGTGACGATCGCGGCCGCGCGCGCGAACAAGACGCCGATCGACTGGACGGCCTACGTGCCGCCGCGGCCGAAGTTCATCGGCCGGCGCGAGTTCCGCAACCAGGACCTGGCCGAGCTTGCCGCCTGCCTGGACTGGGGGCCCTTCTTCCAGACCTGGGACCTCGCGGGGCACTTCCCGCGCATCCTCGACGACGAGGTCGTCGGCGAGCAGGCGCGCCGCGTCTTCGAGGACGGCAAGCGCATGCTGCAGCAGATCATCGAGGGCCGCTGGTTGCAGGCGAGCGGTGTGATCGCGCTGCTGCCGGCCAACAGCGTCGACGACGACACGATCGAGGTCTACACCGACGACACGCGCAGCCAGGTGGCGCTGCGCTGGAACCCCTTGCGCCTGCAGACCGTGCGCCCGGTGATCGAGGGCGTGCCGCGGCCCAACCGCAGCCTCGCCGACTGGATCGCCCCCAGGGGCGTGCGCGCGGACTACCTGGGCCTCTTCGCCGTCACCGCGGGCCTGGGCGCCGAGAAGCGCATCGAGCAGTTCCTGGCCGAGCACGACGACTACAGCGTCATCACCTTCAAGACCCTGGCCGACCGCCTCGCCGAAGCCTTCGCCGAGCGGCTGCACCAGCGCGTGCGCACCGAATTCTGGGGCTATGCCGCCGACGAGGCGCTGAGCCAGGACGAACTCATCGCCGAGGCCTACAAGGGCATACGCCCCGCGCCCGGCTATCCCGCCTGCCCGGACCACGGCATCAAGCGCGCCCTCTTCGACGTGCTGCGCGCCGACGAAGTCGGCATCCATCTCACCGAAAGCATGGCCATGATGCCCGCGGCCAGCGTCAGCGGCTTCTACCTCGCCCACCCGGACGCGCGCTACTTCAACGTCGGCCGCATCGGCGAAGACCAGCTGCGCGACTGGGCGCGCCGCGAAGGCCTGAGCGAAGAGCAGGCACGGCGGCGCCTGGCGCCGGTGTTGGGGTGAGCCCTTGCTGGATCAGGTGACGAGCTTGTCGTCGTCGCCGTGCGTGCCGATCCAGAACCAGTGCACACCCTCTGCGGTGGGCAGGCCCAGGGCCCGATGGTGTAGGTCGACCGTGTAGTCCGACCCGGACGCTCTACATCCTGCCCAGGCGTTTGAACTGAAGCGACGGGTGCGCCGGTCGAGCTTCAGCAACGCGAAGTTCTTGCGGGCAATCGCCTGAGCTTCGACCGGCAGAGCATCAATGCACGTCCAGAAGCTCCGGGACGCTGTGTGCTTCAAGACACACGGTGGCCGCCTCGAGCGAAGTCAGTGGCCGCTTCCTGCACAAGTTCGTCCAAGAGCCCGGCGTCGGCGTCCGCCTCGATGCGGGCGTCCCAGGCTGCGAAATCGAACTCGGCGAACCCGCGCCGGAACGCGGCCAGATTCCTCGGTGGGAGGGCCTTGACGGCTTCCTCGATGGCTTTCACGTTCGTCATGAGCGTTCTCGGTCGGCGCAGTGACGCCCGGATGATGGGTCGGGCGTCACCGGCGTCGAGGCCTGCCTCTGCCGTGACCTCGCGCCTGGCCCTACGCCGCCAGCGCCCGCTGCAGTTGCAGGGCTTCGGCGATGTGGGCGACGGTGATGGACTCGGCGCTGGCGAGGTCGGCGATGCTGCGCGCGACCTTGAGGCTGCGGTGCAGGCGGCGGCCGGACCAGCCCAGGCGCTCGGCGGCGCTGCGCAGGAAGGCGGCGGTGGCGGCGTCCAGCGCGCAGTGGCGGTCGATGCCGGCGACGTCGAGCTGCGCGTTGCTCACGCCCTGGCGCTGCAGGGCGCGTTCGCGCGCCTGCGCCACGCGCGCGGCGACCTGCGCCGAGGGTTCGCCCTCGGGCAGGCGCAGCAGCTCGGCCGGGCGCACCGCGGGCATCTCGACGCGCAGGTCGATGCGATCCAGCAGCGGGCCGGAGATGCGCCCCTGGTAGCGCGCCACCTGCTCGGGCGTGCAGCGGCAGCTGCGCC
>JAIXKR010000141.1:14272-52586 GCA_026932235.1 Burkholderiales bacterium | reverse complement strand
GTCATCGGCGGCTGCGACAAGAACATGCCCGGCGGCATGATGGGCATGCTGCGCGCCAACGTGCCCTCGGTCTTCATCTACGGCGGCACCATCCTACCCGGCCACTACAAGGGGCAGGACCTGAACATCGTGAGCGTGTTCGAGGCCGTGGGCCAGTACACCGCCGGGAACATGAGCAAGGAGGACTTCTGCTCGGTCGAGTGCCTGGCGATCCCCGGCAGCGGCAGCTGTGGCGGCATGTACACCGCCAACACGATGAGTTCCTCGTTCGAGGCGCTGGGTCTCTCGCTGCCGCATGCCTCGACGATGGCCAACGTCGAGCACGAGATCGAGGGCCTGCTCGAGCGCGCCGCGCAGGTCGTCGTCGAGGCCGTGAAGAAGGACCTCAAGCCGCGCGACATCGTCACGCGCAAGTCGATCGAGAACGCGGTGGCCGTGATCATGGCCATCGGCGGCAGCACGAACGCGGTGCTGCACTACCTGGCGATCGCGCACGCGGCCGGCGTCGAGTGGACGATCGACGACTTCGAGCGCGTGCGCAAGAAGGTGCCCGTGCTCTGCGACCTCAAACCCAGCGGCCACTACCTGGCGATCGACCTGCACCGGGCCGGCGGCATTCCGCTGGTGATGCGCGAGCTGCTGGACGCCGGCCTGCTGCACGGCGACTGCATGACCATCACCGGCAAGACGGTGGCCGAGAACCTGGCCGACGTGCCGCCGCTGCAGGCCGGCAACAAGGTCATCCGCAAGGCCAGCGACCCGCTCTACGCGCAAGGCCACCTGGCCATCCTGAAGGGCAACCTCTCGACCGAAGGCGCGGTGGCCAAGATCACCGGGCTGAAGAACCCCGTCATCACCGGCCCGGCGCGCGTCTTCGACGACGAGCAGAGCGCGCTCGAAGCCATCATGGCCGGCAAGATCAAGCCCGGCGACGTCATGGTGCTGCGCTACCTCGGCCCCAAGGGCGGCCCGGGCATGCCCGAGATGCTCGCGCCCACCGGCGCGCTCATCGGCCAGGGCCTGGGCGAGAGCGTGGGCCTGATCACCGACGGCCGCTTCAGCGGCGGCACCTGGGGCATGGTGGTCGGCCACGTCGCGCCGGAGGCCTACGAGGGCGGCACGATCGCCCTCGTGCACGAAGGCGACTCCATCACCATCGACGCGCACCGATTGCTGCTGCAACTGCACGTCGACGATGCCGAACTGGCGCGCCGCCGCGCCGCCTGGACTCAGCCTGCGCCGCGCTACACCCGCGGCGTGCTCGCGAAGTTCGCGCGCAACGCCTGCAGCGCCAGCGGCGGCGCGGTGCTCGACTGCTTCTGAGGCCCGCTGCCGCGGCAGGGCGGGCGCCGCCGCCCTATCGACCCTTGCCCGCGGCGCGACCGCGCTTGCTGCGGTCGCCGCGCACGCTCATTCCCAGGGCCTCGATGTCGCGCTCGCGGCGCGCGACCTTGCGCTCTTCCATGCGCCTGATCGCCCGGCGCTGCGTGACGCCGGTCGAATCGGCGTAGACCCACCACGCCACGGCGAGGCCGAATGGCGCGAGGATCCACAGCCACGACCAGCCGGCAACCGGATCGACCTCGAGCAGCTTGAGCACGAGGAGGAGGACTCCAACAGCGACGAGCGGCATGGTCCGGGCCCCCTCTTGCGCACTCTCCTCGTTTCCGGATCAGTTCGACTGCGCCAGCTGATCCAGGATGGCCGGGTTCTCCAGCGTCGAGGTGTCCTGCGTGATGGACTCGCCCTTGGCGATGCTGCGCAGCAGGCGCCGCATGATCTTGCCACTGCGTGTCTTGGGCAGGTTCTCGCCGAAGCGGATGTCCTTGGGCTTGGCGATCGGACCGATCTCCTTGGCGACCCAGTTGCGCAAGTCGTTGGCGATCTTCTTCGCCTCTTCACCGGTCGGGCGCGAGCGCTTCAGCACGACGAAGGCGCAGATCGCCTCGCCCGTGGTCTCGTCGGGGCGGCCGACGACCGCCGCCTCGGCAACCAGCTCGGTATGGCTGACCAGCGCCGACTCGATCTCCATCGTCCCCATGCGGTGGCCGCTGACGTTGAGCACGTCGTCGACCCGTCCGGTGATCGTGAAGTAGCCGGTCTTCGCGTCGCGCACCGCGCCGTCGCCCGCCAGGTAGAGCTTGCCCTTGAAGTCGTCCGGGAAGTAGGTCTTGGTGTAGCGGTCGGGGTCACCCCAGATCGTGCGGATCATGCTCGGCCAGGGCTTCTTGACGACCAGGATGCCACCCTGCCCCCAGGCGACTTCGGCGCCGGTCTCGTCGACGACCGCCGCCTGGATACCCGGCAGCGGCAGCGTGCACGAACCCGGAACCAGCGTCGTCACGCCAGGCAGCGGGTTGATCATGTGCGCACCGGTCTCGGTCTGCCACCAGGTGTCCACGATCGGGCAGCGGCCGCCGCCGACGTTGGCGTGGTACCACTCCCAGGCCGCCGGGTTGATCGGCTCGCCGACCGAACCCAGGATGCGCAGGCTCGACAGGTCGTAGCGCTTCGGGTGCACGGCCTCGTTGCTCTCGGCGGCCTTGATGAGGCTGCGGATCGCCGTCGGCGCGGTGTAGAAGACGTTGACCTTGTGGTCCTGGATCATCTTCCAGAAGCGGCCCGCGTCCGGGTAGGTCGGAACGCCCTCGAAGACGACCTCCGTCACGCCCAGCGCCAGCGGGCCGTAGGTGATGTAGCTGTGGCCCGTGACCCAGCCGATGTCGGCCGTGCACCAGAAGACTTCGTCGTCCTTGAGGTCGAAGCTCCACCTGGTGCTGAGCGCGCACTGCAGCAGGTAGCCGCCGCTGCTGTGCTGCACACCCTTGGGCTTGCCGGTGGAGCCGCTGGTGTAGAGCAGGAAGAGCGGGTGCTCGGCGCTGACCCACTCGGGCTCGCAGCTCGTGCCTTGTCCGGCCAGGAGGTCGTGCAGCCAGCGGTCGCGCGAATCGTCCCAGGCGATCTTGCCGCCGGTGCGGCGGTAGACGACGACGTCGCGCACGCTCTCGCAGCCGCCCATCGCGATCGCCTCGTCGACGATCGGCTTCAGCGGGATGTGCTTGCCGCCGCGCACCTGCTCGTCGGCGGTGATGACCATCACCGCACCGGCATCCTGGATGCGGTCGTGAAGGCTTTGCGCGCTGAAGCCGCCGAAGACGACCGAGTGCGTCACGCCCAGGCGCGCACAGGCCTGCATCGCGGCCACGCCCTCGATGCTCATCGGCATGTAGATGACGACGCGGTCGCCCTTCTTCACGCCGCGCGACTTGAGCGCGTTGGCGTAGCGGCAGACCGTCGCCAGCAGCTCGGCGTAGCTGACCTTGGTCACCTTGCCGTCGTCGGCTTCGAAGATGATGGCGGTCTTCCCGCCCAGGCCACGCTCGACGTTGCGGTCGAGGCAGTTGTAGGAGACGTTGAGGGTGCCGTCCTCGAACCACTTGAAGAAGGGCGCGTTCGAGCTGTCCAGCACCTTCGTGAACGGCGTCTTCCAGCTCAGGAACTCGCGCGCCAGACGCCCCCAGTAGCCCTCGTAGTCGGTTTCGGCTTCCTTGACCAGTGCGTCGTAGGCGGCCTGCCCGGAGATGTGGGCCGCGGAAACGATGGCTGCAGGCGGGGGATACATCTTGGTTTCGGTCGGTGCTTCGGCGCTGGACATGCGTGTCTCCTGGATTCCTGGGTTGAGGTCGGAGTCCGGTTCCGACCGGCCGCAAAGGTAGGTTGGAGCTCTTACCACCGCCTGACGCCGCGACCGAACACGCCCGCACCAGGCGGCTGCGCGCATCGCCGACGTACCGACGCTGGGCGCCTAGAATCAACGCCGACGATCGCACGAGCCCTCGCCGACGATCTTCGCACGAATCGAAACCCCGCAGCGCACCGCGCCATTCGCCGCTGCACACGCGGCGGCTGCCGCGAAGGTCGCACCGCGCGCGCAGCATCCCGGAGCCCTTCCCCATGAGCACCACCACCCTCCGCGCCGCCGACCTGGTCGAGTCCATCGCCGCGGCGCTGCAGTACATCAGCTACTACCATCCGGCGGACTTCATCGCGCACCTGGCGCGCGCCTACGAGCGCGAGCAAAGCCCCGCGGCCAAGGACGCGATCGCACAGATCCTCACCAATTCGAGGATGTGCGCCGAGGGGCACCGCCCGATCTGCCAGGACACCGGCATCGTCAACGTCTTCCTCAAGGTCGGCCTGGACGTGCGCTTCGGCGACGGCTTCGAGAACGGCGTGCAGGCAGTCGTCGACGAGGGCGTGCGCCGCGGCTACCTGAACGCCGACAACGTCCTGCGCGCCAGCGTGCTCAGCGACCCGCTCTTCGCGCGCAGCAACACCCGCGACAACACGCCCGCGGTGCTGCACGTCGAACTCGTGCCGGGAAACACCGTCGACGTCACGGTGGCGGCCAAGGGCGGCGGCAGCGAGAACAAGTCGAAGATGGCGATGCTCAACCCGAGCGACGACATCGTCGAATGGGTGCTGAAGACGGTGCCCACGATGGGCGCCGGCTGGTGCCCGCCGGGGATGCTCGGCATCGGCGTCGGCGGCACCGCGGAGAAGGCGGTGCTGATGGCCAAGGAGTCCCTGATGGACGACCTCGACATGCACGAGCTGCTGCAGCGCGGGCCCGGGGACAAGCTCGAGGAATTGCGCATCGAGCTCTACGAGAAGGTCAACGCGCTGGGCATCGGGGCGCAAGGCCTGGGGGGGCTCACGACCGTGCTCGACGTGAAGATCAAGACCTTCCCGACGCACGCGGCGAGCAAGCCGATCGCGATGATCCCGAACTGCGCCGCGACGCGGCACGCGCACGTCGTGCTAGACGGCTCGGGGCCGGCCTACCTCGAGCCGCCGAGCCTGGACCTGTGGCCCGACGTGCACTGGGCGCCCGACTACAACAAGAGCCGCACGGTGAACCTGGACACGCTCACGCCCGACGAGGTCGCGAGCTGGAAGCCCGGACAGACGCTGCTGCTGTCGGGCCGGCTGCTCACGGGGCGCGACGCGGCGCACAAGCGCATCCAGGACCTGCTCTCCAAGGGCGAGCCGCTGCCCGTGGACTTCACCCATCGCGTCATCTATTACGTCGGCCCGGTGGATCCGGTGCGCGACGAAGTCGTCGGCCCGGCGGGCCCGACCACCGCCACGCGCATGGACAAGTTCACGCGAATGATGCTGGAGAAGACCGGCCTGATCGCGATGGTCGGCAAGAGCGAGCGCGGCCCCGCGGCCATCGAGGCCATCAAGGACAACCGCAGCGCCTACCTGATGGCCGTGGGTGGCGCGGCCTACCTCGTGGCCAAGGCGATCAAGGCGGCCAAGGTGGTGGCCTTCGCCGACCTCGGCATGGAGGCGATCTACGAGTTCGAGGTCAAGGACATGCCGGTGACGGTGGCCGTCGACAGCACGGGCAGCAACGTGCACGAGAGCGGCCCCAGGGCCTGGCAGGCGAAGATCGGCGCGACGGCGGCCGTCGCCGTCTCCAAGGCCAAGGCCTGAGCCGCGGGGGACGGCTGCGGCCTGCGTCGCGTCTTCGCGATCAGGCGTCGGCGAGCACGCGCAAGTGCGCCGCCACGCTGCGCGCCAGGGCGCTGAGCGCGTAGCCGCCTTCCAGGCACGACACGAGGCGCCCGCCGGCATGGCGCGCGGCGACGTCGACCAGCCGCCGCGTGATCCACTCGTAGTCGGCCTCGACGAGGCCGAGCTGGCCGAGATCGTCCTCGCGGTGCGCATCGAAGCCCGCGGAGACGAAGACCATCTGCGGGCGGAACTCGTCCAGCCGCGGCCACCACATCGCCTCGATCGTCTGGCGCAGCTCGGGCCCGCGCGTGTACGGCGCGACCGGCACGTTGATCATGTTCGTGCCCTTGGGCACGGCGCCGCTGTGCGGGTACAGCGGATGCTGGAAGAAGCTGCACATGAGGATGCGCTCGTCGCCTGCGACGATGTCCTCGGTGCCGTTGCCGTGGTGCACGTCGAAGTCGATGATCGCCACGCGCTGCAGGCCATGGACGTCGAGCGCGTGGCGCGCGGCCACGGCGACGTTGTTGAAGAAGCAGAAGCCCATCGTCTCGTCGCGCGTGGCGTGGTGCCCCGGCGGGCGCACGGCGCAGAAGGCGTTGCTAGCACGCCCGGCGATGACCTCGTCGGTGGCCGCCACCGCCGCGCCGGCCGCGCGCAGCGCCGCCTGCCAGGTGCCCGGGGCCGCGATGGTGTCGGGATCGAGCGCGCGCGGCTCGCCGCCGTCACGCACCTGCTCGAGCAAATCCCTGAGCTGCAGCACGTAGCCCGCGCTGTGCGCGCGCTGGAGCTGCTCGAGCGTGGCCAGCGGGGCGTCCTCGTGCTGCAGCATGATGTCCAGCCCGGTGGCCAACAGGTGATCGGAGATCGCATCCAGGCGCTGCGGGCACTCCGGATGCCCTTCGCCCATGTCGTGCAAGCGACAGTCCGGATGGCTGTAGAAGAGGGTCGTCATCGATCGATTGCGCGCGCGCGTTTTCCGCTATGGTCGCCGGCCATGCCATCCCACACCGTGCACCAGCTCGCCGGCCTCGTCGACCAGATTAGCACGATCATCGTGGGCAAGCGCCCGCAGATCGAGGATTGCGTGGCCTGCCTGCTGGCCGGCGGCCACCTGCTGATCGAGGACGTCCCGGGTGTCGGCAAGACGACGCTGGCCCATTCGCTGGCGATTTCGCTGGGCCTGCGCTTCTTGCGCGTGCAGTTCACCGCCGACCTGATGCCAAGCGACCTCGTCGGCGTGAGCGTTTTCGAGCGCGCCACCGAACGCTTCGTCTTCCACCCCGGCCCGCTCTTCACCCAGGTGTTGCTCGCCGACGAGATCAACCGTGCCGGCCCGAAGACGCAGAGCGCCTTGCTCGAAGCGATGGAGGAGCACCAGGTGAGCGTCGACAACGAGACGCGCACGCTGCCCGAGCCCTTCTTCGTCATCGCCACGCAGAACCCGAGCGACCAGCTCGGCACCTACCCGCTGCCGGAGTCGCAGCTGGACCGCTTCCTGCTGCGCATCACGCTGGGCTACCCCGACCGCGCCGCCGAACGCGCGCTGCTGGCCGGCGCGGACCGCCGCCAGGCGAGCGCGCGGCTGCGGCCGGTGATGCAGCCCGGGCAACTGCAGGCTGCGCAGGCGCAGGTGCTGCAGGTGCATGCCTCCGACCCGCTCCTGGACTACCTGCAGGCGCTGATCGCGGCCACGCGCTCGGGGCAGTGGTTCGTCGACGGGCTGAGCCCGCGCGCGGGAATCGCGGTCCTGCGCGTGGCCAAGGCGCGGGCGCTCATGTCCGGGCGCGACTACGTCTCGCCCGACGACGTCCAGGCCATCCTGCCTCAGGCCATCGCGCATCGCCTGGTGCCGCTTCCGGGCTCGGGCCGCGGCCCGATCGAGCAGGTGCGCGCGCTGGTCGAGGCCGTTCCCATTCCCTGAGCACACGATGGCCTTGCGCAGGCGATTGCGGCAGTGGTGGCTGGCGCGCGTGCCGGCGCGCCACACCTGGAAGCTGACGCAGCGCAACATCTACATCCTGCCCACGCGCGCGGGCTTCATCTTCGCGCTCACGCTCGTGCTGATGCTGCTGGCCTCGATCAACTACCAGCTCAACCTCGGCTACGCGCTGTCCTTCCTGCTCGCGGGCGCGGGGTTGGTGTCGATGCACCTCACGCACGGCACGCTGCGCGGCCTGACGCTGCACCTGCGGCCCGCACCCGCGGTCTTCGCCGGCGACGCTGCGCTGCTCGAGATCGTCTTCACCAATCGCGGCGGCGTCCGCCACGGCGTCGGCCTGCACTTCGAGGATCGCGGCGCGCATGGCCCGAGCTTCGTCTGGATCGACGTGCCCGCGCAGGGCCAGGCGAGCGCGCACGTCTCGATCGTGCCGCCACGGCGGGGGCTGCACCCGGTGCCGCTGCTGGTGGTGGAGACGCTGTTCCCCTTCGGCCTCTTTCGCGCCTGGACACTGTGGCGGCCCGCGGCCACCGTGCTCGCCTGGCCGCGCCCCGAGAGCCCGGCGCCGGCGCTGCCGCCGACCGGCGCGCAGGGGGACGAGCCGGCCGCGCCGACGCGGCCGGGCAGCAGCGGCGCCGAGTTCGACGGCGTGCGCGCCTGGCGACGTGGGGACGGCCTGCGCCAGGTGCTGTGGAAGAAGGTCGCGCGCAGCGGTGAGTTGGTGAGCCGCGACAGCGCCGGCCAGGCCGCACGCGAACTGACGCTGGACTGGAACGCCACGCGCGGCGACGACGTCGAGCAGCGCATCGCGCGGCTGGCGGCCTGGGTCCTCGAGGCCGACCGCCAGGGGCACGCGTTCGCGCTGAGCCTGCCCGGACGCGAACTGCACAGCGGCCGCGGCGAAGCGCAGCGCCGCGCGGCCTTGCAGGCGCTGGCGCTATGGGCTTGAGCCGAATCACCGGCACGCGGCCGCCCTGGGAGCGGCTGCCGCGCGACGCGCGCGACACGCTGTTCCAGCTTGCCGTCATCGGCTGGACCATGCTGCCGCACTTCGCCCACCTGCCGGCATGGTGCACCGCGATGGCGCTGGCCATCCTGCTGTGGCGAGGGCGCCTGGCGTTGCGCGGCGCGGTGCTGCCGCCGCGCTGGATGGTGGGCCTGGTGCTCGCGGCGGCGATCGCTCTCACGCTGTGGAGCGAGCGCACGCTGCTCGGACGCGAGGCCGGCGTCACGCTGCTCGTCGTGCTGATGGCCTTGAAGACGCTCGAACTGCGCGCGCGTCGCGACGCGCTCGTCATCTTCTTCCTCGGCTTCTTCCTCGTGCTCACCAACTTCCTCTACTCGCAGTCGCTGCTGGTGGCGCTGTCGATGCTGGTCTCGGTCTGGGGCTTGCTCACCGCGCTGGTGCTCGCCCACATGCCGGTGGGGCGGCCGCGGCTGCTGCACGCGGGCCTGCTCGCGGGGCGCTCCGCCCTGCTCGGCCTGCCGCTGATGGCGCTGCTGTTTGCGCTCTTTCCTCGCGTGGCGCCGCTGTGGGGAATGCCGCAGGATGCCGCCGGACGCACCGGCCTGTCGGGTTCGATGACGCTGGGCGGCGTGGCCTCGATCGCCAACGACGACAGCATCGCCATGCGCGTGCGCTTCTTCGGCCCGGTGCCGAGCGGCGAGCAGTTGTACTTCCGCGGCCCGGTGCTCTCCCGCTTCGACGGCCGCGAGTGGACGCGCGGGATCTCGAGCTTCCCGCTGCCGGAGCGCCCGCGCGCGCAACTGCAGGTGCTGGGCCCGGGCGTACCCTACGAACTGACGATCGAGCCCAGCCGGCTGGCCCTGCTGCCGATGCTCGAGATGACGCCCGACGCCGCGGACACCGCCCCGCAGCCCGAGGGCTACCAGGCCGTGCTGCGCGCCGACGCGCAGTGGCAGACCGACCGGCCGCTCGTCGATCGCGTGCGCGTGCGCGCCGTGGCCTTCCCCGAGTTCCGCCACGGTCCGCGCGCCCCGATCCCGGGGCTGCAGGATGCCGTGGCCTTGCCCGCGGGCTTCAATCCGCGCAGCCTGGCCTGGGCACGCGCGCTGCGCCAGCGGCCCGAAGCGGCGCAGGCCGACGCCGCGACGCTCGCCGAGCTGCTGCTCGCGCATGTGCGCGAGCAGGAATTCTTCTACACCCTGGAACCCGGCAGCTACGGCCGCGATGCCGTCGACGAGTTCTGGTTCGACCGCCGCCTGGGCTTCTGCGAGCATTTCGCCGCCGCCTTCGTCGTCATGATGCGCGCGATGGGCGTTCCGGCCCGCATCGTCACCGGCTACCAGGGCACCGATCCGGTGCCGCTGGACGGCTTCCACGTCGTACGCCAGAGCCACGCGCACGCCTGGGCCGAGTATTGGCAATCGGGCCGCGGCTGGGTGCGCGCCGATCCCACGGCAGCGGTGGCACCCGAACGCATCCGCACCAGCCGCAACCTGCAACCGGCGCGCGGCCTGGTCGACCAGGCGCTGACCACCGTCAATCCGGCGCTGGCGCAACAGATGCGCCGGTTCTGGGAGGCGATGAACAACCGCTGGAACCAGTGGGTTCTGAACTACTCGCGCACGACGCAGCTCGGCCTGCTGCAGCGGCTGGGTGTGCGCGCGCCCGACGCGCTCGATCTCGTCTACCTCCTGATCGGCCTGCTGTGCTCGATCAGCCTCGCCGCCGCGGCCTGGGCGCTATGGGATCGCCATCGCCAGGACCCCTGGCAACGCCTGCAGCGCCGCGTCGCTGCGGCCCTGCTCCGGCTCGGGGTGGAGGTGGCTGCGCACGACCCGCCGCGCACGCGCGCGGCCGCGGTGCGCGCGGAACTCGGCGCACGCGGGAGCGAACTGGCCGCGCAGCTGGAGGCGCTCGATCGTGCGCGCTACGCCGCCGGCGGCAGCGCGGGCAAGCTCGCGCTGCGTTCATGGTGGCGTGCCTTCTCGCGCCTGGCGGCACAGGCAGCCGCGACGTGAGTGCGCACGCCGCCGACCCGAGCGTCGCTGCGTTCCAACGCTGCGTGCGCTGTCGATAATCCGCTCATGCGAACGATCGGCGCGATCATCGCCCTTGTCGGGGCGCTCGGGCTCATCGGCGCCGCCGACGCCGCGGCCAACGCGTCCCCGGGCGGGCGCGTGCGCCTGCAGCACGATAAGGCCGCGGCGAGCCCGTCCTATCGCACCCGGCAGGACGTCCTGCGCTTCGCCGCCGAGGCCGCCGCCCGCCGCGGCTGGGATCCGCACTGGGTGCGTGATCAACTCGCCGATGCCAGGCGGCTCACGCGCGTGACCGAGCTCATCATGCCGCCGCCGGCGGGAACGCCGAAGAACTGGACCGCCTACCGCGACCGCTTCGTCGAGCCGCGCCGCATCGAGGCCGGCGTGCGGTTCCGTGCGCGGCACGGGGACCTGCTGCAGCGCGCGGAGCGGATCTACGGCGTGCCGCCGGAGATCGTCGTCGGCATCATCGGCGTGGAGACCTTCTACGGCCGCATGATGGGCGGCTTTCGCGTCATCGACGCGCTCGCCACGCTGGCCTTCGACTTTCCGCGCGGGCGCAGCGATCGCAGCGCCTTCTTCCGCGACGAGCTGGAGGAGCTGCTGGCGCTCGCGCACCGCGAGGGGCTGCGCGCCGACACGCTCCGCGGCTCCTACGCCGGCGCGATCGGCTGGCCGCAGTTCATGCCCGGCAGCATCAACCGCCACGCGGTCGACTTCGATGGCGACGGCCACATCGACCTGCGGCACAGCGTCGCGGACGCGATCGGCAGCGTCGCGCACTTCCTGCAGCAGCATGGCTGGCAGCGCGGCATGCCGACGCACTTCGAGGTCCGGCCGCCGGACGACGCCGTCGCGCGCGCGACGCTGTTGGCACCCGACATCGAGCCCCGCTTCAGCGCGCAGGACATGCACGAGCTGGGTGCGGAGCTGGCGCCGGCGGCGGCCGGCTTCGACGGGCCGCTGGCGCTCGTCGAAGTGCACAACGGCGCGGCCGCACCGAGCCACGTGGCCGGAACGCAGAACTTCTACGTCCTCACGCGCTACAACCGCTCGAGCTACTACGCGCGCGCGGTGATCGCGCTCGGCCAGGCCGTCTCGGCCGCCCACGAGGCGACGACGACGGGCGCGGACCCGGCAGCGTCGCTCTTTCCGCAACCCCGATGAACGGCACGAGGCCTCGATGCAATTCCTTCACACCATGATCCGCGTGGGCGACCTGCAGCGCTCGATCGACTTCTACACTCAGGTGCTTGGCATGCAACTGCTGCGCACGACGCAGCGCCCCGACCAGGGCTACGACCTCGCCTTCGTCGGCTACGGCAGCAACCCCGAGCATGCGGAGATCGAGTTGACCTACAACCACGGCGTCGATCGCTACGAGCTGGGCACGGCCTTCGGCCACCTCGCCATCGGCGTGCCCGACGTCGCCGCCACCTGCGCCGCGGTGCGCGAGAAGGCCGCGGCCCTGGGCGGCGCGATCACGCGCGAGCCCGGCCCGGTGAAGGGCGGCACGACGATGATCGCCTTCATCACCGATCCCGACGGCTACAAGATCGAGCTCATCGAGCGCGCCTCCTAGGCGGCGCCACGGCGCGAGTCCCCGCACCCCGAGAACTGGAGAGACCCCGATGCGAATCGTTCGAGTCCTGGTCCTGGCCTGCATGGGCGCCGCGGCGCTGCTGCCCGTTCACGCGCAGAAGATCGCACCCGGGCTGTGGGAGATCCGCTCGAACATGAGCAGCGGGGACGGCAAGTTGCAGCAGCAGATGGCCGAGATGCAGAAGCAGATGGCGCAACTGCCCCCCGAGCAGCGCAAGATGATGGAAGAGGTGTTGGCACGCCAGGGGATGGGCATGGACGTCTCCAAGGGCATGCCGACCGTGCGCATCTGCGTCAGCAAGGAACAGGCCGAGCGCGACGTGCCGCCGATGGAACTCGACAGCCAATGCCGGTTCGAGCGCTTTCAGCGCCGCGGCTCGACCATGCGCTTCGCCTTCGTGTGCACCGATCCGGCCGGCCGCGGCGAGGGCGAGATCAAGTTCCAGGGCGACAAGGCCTACACCTCGCACATGACGAGCGAGACGACGGTCGGCAAGGGCCGGGTCGAGCGCATGACCATCGACCAGCAGTCGCGCTGGATCTCCGCCGACTGCGGCAAGCTCAAACCCCTGCCCGAGCGCTGAGCCGCGGCGCGCCTTCGCGCCCATGCACGACCCCGCCCTGCTCCACGAACGCACACGCCTGGCGTGGGCCGGCTGCAGCGAGCACTGGGTGTTCGCCTACGGCTCGCTGATCTGGCGTCCGGAGTTCGACGCGCAGGAGCGCCGCCCTGCGCGCGTGCACGGCTGGCACCGGGCGCTGCGCCTGCGCTCGCGCGTCAACCGCGGCAGCCCGGAACGCCCTGGCCTGGTGTTCGCCCTGCTGTCCGGCGGCAGTTGCCGCGGGGTCGTCTACCGCGTTCGCCGCGAAGCGGCGCAGGAGGAATTCGAACGCCTGTGGGCGCGTGAAATGCCGATGGCCGTCTACGACCCGCGCTGGCTGCCCTGCCGAACGCCGCAGGGCGTCGTGCAGGCCTTGTCCTTCACGCTGGACCGGCACAGCGAGGCTTGCGCCCCGCCGCTGACCGACGAGGAACTGCTCGACGTCATGCGCCACGCCAGCGGACGCTGCGGCCGCACGCTGGACTACCTCGTCGAGACCGCCATCGCGCTGCGCCGGCACGGCCTGCGCGACCGTGAGATCGAGCGCGTGATGCGCCTGCTGCGGCGCGAAGGCCTGCTCGAACGCGGCTGATCAGGCCACGCGCCGAGTCGGCAGCTGGCCATCGCCGCGCGCCCGCGCCAGGTCCTCGGGCGTGTCGATGTCCAGGAGCACGCCGGCGTCGTCGACCTCCACCGCATGCGCCGGATAGCGCGCGACGATGCGGCGCGCACCTTCGTCGCCGTCGAGCGCAACCAGTTCGGAGAAGAGTTCGGCGTCGAACCCGACCGGGTGGCCGCGACGCCCCCGATACTGCGGATACGCCACCGGATGTCCCTGCAGCGCTTGCGCCACGGCCTGGATGCTGGCGGTGCTGACGAGCGGCATGTCCCCCGGCAGCACCAGCCAGCCGGCCGCGTCGGGCCGTTCCGCCACGGCCGCGGCGATGCTGTGCCCCACGCCGCGCTGCGCCTCCTCGTCGGAGAGGACGAGCACGTCGCGCCGCGCCACTTCGGCCAGCACCAGCGGAAGCAGCCGCTCCGTGGTGACGACGATGAACGGCAATCCCGAGGCGATCACGCGCGCCAGCGTGGTGCCGAGCACGGTCGATGCCGCGAGCGCTTGCTCGAGCTTGTGCGCGGCGCCGCCGAAGCGGCTGCTCCGGCCCGCGGCCAGCACCACGATGGTGGGGCGCTGCCTCATTGCCCGTCCCTGGCGTCGGAAGATGACGAGATCTCGTCCAACCCCCCGAAATGGGGGTCGCTGCGGCGCGAGAATGGACCGCGTCCGGGGCGCGGGCAAGGTGGGGGCTTCACTTACGGCCTTCCACGTAAGGGTCGCGCCGGGCCGCATGGCGGCTTTCTATACTGGACGCATGGACCTCGCCGCCCTTCGCAAGAGCTACGAGCGCGATGCGCTCGACGAAAGCACTTCGCCGGCCGACCCGCTGCTGCAGTTCGAGACCTGGATGCAGCAGGCGCTGGACGCCAGGCTGCCCGAGCCGACGGCGATGACGCTGGCCACCGTCGGCGCCGACGGCCGGCCCTCGACGCGCATCGTGCTCGTCAAGGGCGTCGATGCGCGCGGCCTCGTCTGGTACACCAACTACGAGAGCCGCAAGGGCCAGGAGATCGCGCACTGCCCCTTCGCCGCGCTGCAGTTCCACTGGGTCGAGCTCGAGCGCGTGGTACGCATCGAGGGCCGCGTCGAGAAGACGAGCGCGGCCGAATCCGACGCCTACTTCGCCAGCCGTCCGCTCGATTCGCGCATCGGCGCCTGGGCCTCGCCGCAGAGCCGGGTCATCGAGTCGCGCGCGGTGCTGGTGGCCAACGCCGCCAGGTACGGCGCGCAGTTCCTGCTCTCACCGCCGCGGCCGCCGCACTGGGGCGGCTTCCGCCTCGTGCCCGAGCGCTGGGAGTTCTGGCAGGGCCGCAAGAGCCGCCTGCACGACCGCCTGCACTACCGCCGCGACGACCAGGGCCGCTGGCTGCGCGAACGCCTGGCGCCCTGAGGCCCGCCGCGGCGCAAACTCAGAGATCCCGCGCCTGGAAGGTGTCGCAGGCGCCGACCTGCCCCTGCTCGAAGCCGCGCTGGAACCAGCGCATGCGCTGCGCGCTGCTGCCGTGCGTGAAGCTCTCCGGGCGCACGCGGGCGCCAGCCTCGCGCTGCAGCGTGTCGTCGCCGATGCGCGAGGCGGCGTTGAGCGCCGACTCGATGTCACCGCGCTCGAGCCAGCCCTTGCCGGCCTGGCTGTCGTGCGCCCAGACGCCGGCGAGGCAGTCGGCCTGCAGCTCCACGCGCACCGAGAGCGCGTTCATCTGCACCTCCGAGACCCGCCCGCGCATGCCGTCGACCTTCTCGGTGATGCCCAGCAGGTTCTGCACGTGGTGGCCGACCTCGTGCGCGATCACGTAGGCCTGCGCGAACTCGCCCGGCGCACCGAGCTGCCTCTGCAGCGTGTCGAAGAACTCGAGGTCGAGATAGACCTTGCGGTCGCCCGGGCAGTAGAACGGCCCCATCGCCGACTGGCCCATGCCGCAGGCCGAGGGAATGGCACCGCGGAAGAGCACCAGGCGCGGCTCCTGATAAGCCTGGCCCTGCGCGCCGAACTGGCGCCCCCAGACCAGTTCGGTGTCGCGCAGCACCGTGGAGACGAAGGCTGCGGCACGATCGCCCGCCGGCGGCGACTGTGCCGGCGCCTGCTGCGCCACTTCGGCAGAGCCGCTCTCGCCACCCATGCCACCCATCAGGCCAAGCACCGTGAGCGGGTTGATGCCGAAGATCCAGCCGACGACGAGCGCGATGACGATCGAACCCAGCCCCAGGCCGCGCCGGCCGCCGAGCCGCGGCACGCCGCCCATGCCGCCGCTGCGACGATCCTCGACGTTGCGGCTCTGCTCCTGGCCTTCCCACTTCATCGCCTGCCCTCCTGGACTTCGCGTGCTTCAGGATCTCATGTCTTGGGCAGCGTGACGCCACGCTGGCCCTGGTACTTGCCGCCGCGGTCCTTGTAGCTCGTCTCGCAGACCTCGTCGCTCTCGAAGAACAAAACCTGCGCGCAGCCTTCGCCAGCGTAGATCTTCGCCGGCAGCGGCGTCGTGTTGCTGAACTCGAGCGTCACGTAGCCCTCCCATTCGGGCTCGAACGGCGTGACGTTGACGATGATGCCGCAGCGCGCGTAGGTGCTCTTGCCCAGGCAGATGGTGAGCACGTTGCGCGGGATGCGGAAGTACTCGACCGTGCGCGCGAGCGCGAAGCTGTTCGGCGGAATGATGCAGACGTCGGCCTGGATGTCGACGAAGCTCTTCTCGTCGAAGTTCTTCGGGTCGACGACCGTGCTGTGGATGTTGGTGAAGACCTTGAACTCGCTCGCGCAGCGGATGTCGTAACCGTAGCTGCTGGTGCCGTAGCTGACGATGCGCCGGCCATCAGCGGCGTGCCGCACCTGCCCGGGCTCGAAGGGCTCGATCATGCGATGCTGCTCGGCCATGCGGCGGATCCATCGGTCGCTCTTGATCGTCATGCAGGCTGCTCTCGCGTCGCGGGTGGCGGCCGCCGGGGCCGGGATCGCGGCATTATTCCACCCGCCCCGCGCATGCCATGGGCTCCCGCGGCCACAAGCGCGCATCCGCGCTAGGATGGGCCACACTCGACCCCCCGCCACCGAATCCCGCGCTGCGATGCCCACTTCCCGCCTTCACGCCCTCGAGTTGCTGGTGCGGTACGCGCGCTACCACCGCGACCGGCGCAACATCCTCACCCACTTCGTCGGCGTGCCGATGATCGTGCTGGCGCTGGCGGTGCTGCTGTCGCGGCCGTCCTTCACGCTCGGCGGCCTCGTGCTCTCGCCGGCATGGGTCGCACTGGTGCCGTTGGCGCTGTGGTATCTCACCCGCGGCCTGCTGCTGCTGGGTCTGGCGGTGAGCACGGGCGTGGCGCTGCTGGTTCTGCTGGCGCATGGCCTGCCAGCGGGGGGCACGGGGACCTGGCTCGCCTGGGGACTGGGCTTGTTCGTGCTCGGCTGGACCCTGCAGTTCGTGGGCCATTACTACGAAGGGCGCCGGCCCGCCTTCCTCGGCGATCCCGGCGCGCTCGCGATCGGCCCGATGTTCGTCGCGCTCGAGATGCTGGCGTCGCTGGGCCCCTTCAGGGCGCTGGCCGGCGAGGTCGAACGCCGCGCCGGCCCGACCGTGCTGCGCAACCTCGCGCATCCGGCCTGAGCCTCAGAACACCAGCGTACGCCAGCGCGGATCGCAGGCGCGGGCCATGAACTGCACCGCGCCGCCGCGGCGCGTGCACTGCGGGATCAGCTGCGCGGCATCGATGCCCTGTGCGTGCAGCGCGTCGGAGCAGGCCAGCAGCACCGCGCCATGCGTTACCGCCTCGCGCAGATGCTCGCCGATGCTCTTCTGCACCCGCGGCGAAGCGCGCAGCGCGTCCGCCACGCCCGGCACGAGCAGGCGCACGCTGCCGGCCGTGAAGTAGATCTCCACCGGCACGTCCATCGCCGCGGCCGCCGCAGCGTGAAAAAAGGGCGTGGCCAGACGCTCGGGCGCGGACGGGTCGGCCGACCACAGCAGCAGCGCCACGCCGGCCAGCGAATCGGCTTCGAAGCTCATGGCGACGGCGTGATCACGAGAGCGCCCACGGTGCAGGATGAACCGGCCGCCAGCTTAGCGCGTGCACGCCGACGCTGGGCATGAACGAGAATCCGGCCAAGCCGCCAGGCGCTGCCGCACATCCACGGTCAAGGAGCCCGTTTGCCCACCGCGCCCGCCCACGACGCTGCCGCCGACCGCCGCTGTGACGTGCTCGTGGTCGGCGGCGGCATCAATGGCGCCGGCATCGCGCGCGAGCTCGCCGGTCGCGGCCTCTCGGTCGTGCTGGTCGAGCAGCACGATCTCGCGCAGCACACCTCGTCGGCGAGCACCAAGCTGATCCACGGCGGGCTGCGCTACCTCGAGTACTACGAGTTCGGCCTCGTGCGCAAGGCGCTGGCAGAGCGCGAGCGCCTGCTGCGCAGCGCGCCGCACATCATGGGGCCGCTGTCCTTCGTCATGCCGCACGACCCCTCGATGCGCCCGGCGTGGATGATCCGCGCCGGGCTCTTCCTCTACGACCACCTCGCGCGCCGCGAATGGCTGCCCGACTCGCGCACCGTCGCGCTGCGCCGGCACGAGGCCGGCGCGCCGCTGCAGCCGCACCTGACGCGCGCTTTCGTCTACAGCGACGGCCGCGTCGACGATGCGCGGCTCGTCGTGCTGTGCGCGGTCGACGCCGCGGCGCGCGGCGCGCGCATCCTCACCCGCTGTGCCTGCACGCAGGCGCAGCGCGACGCCCAGGGCTGGACGGTGACACTCGCCCCGCGCGGCGGCGCGCCGCGGACGGTGCGCGCGCGCGCCCTCGTCAATGCCACCGGGCCCTGGGCCGCGCACTTCCTCGACGAACGCGTGCACCTGCCGCACGCACGCTCGCTGCGCCTGGTGCGCGGCAGCCACATCGTCGTGCCGCGCCTCTTCGCGCACGAGCACGCCTACCTCTTCCAGAACCCGGATCGGCGCATCATCTTCGCCATCCCCTACCAGCAGCACTTCACCCTCATCGGCACCACCGACGTGGAGCACGAAGGCGGCCTGGAACGCATCGACGCCAGCGACGACGAGGTGCGCTACCTGTGCGCGCAGGCCAGCCGCTACTTCCTGCGCCCGGTCACGCCCGCCGACGTCGTCTGGCGCTACGCCGGCGTGCGGCCGCTGCTCGAGGACGAGTCCGGCAACCCGGCGGCGGTCACGCGCGACTACCAGCTCGTCCTCAACACGCAGGGCGGCGCGCCGCTGCTCAACGTCTGGGGCGGCAAGATCACCACCTTCCGCGTGCTCGCGCAGGAAGCCGCCGACCTGCTCGGCCAGCCCCTGGGCTGGCGCGCCAGCCGCTGGAGCGACACCGCCTTCCTCCCCGGTGGCGACCTGCGCAGCCTGCTGCCGCGGCTCACCCGCCCCGACGAGGACATCCTGCGCTTCGACGCCGAGCTCGCGCGCCGGCATCCGAGCCTGCCGCCGGCGATGCGCCGGCGCTGGGTGCACGCCTACGGCGCGCGCGTGGCCCTGCTGCTGGGCACCGAACTGGGCGCGGAGGTGGCACCCGGGTTGCACGAAGGCGAACTGCGCCATCTGCACGACGCCGAATGGGCACGCAGCGCCGACGACGTGCTGTGGCGGCGCAGCAAGCTCGGCCTGCACTATGCGCCCGAGGCGCGCGAGCGCGTCGCGGCCTGGTGGCTGCAGAACTACGGCGAGATGGCGGCGTAAGCCTTTGCCCCGAACCTCGCGCGGGCGATCGCGTCAGCGTTCGTCGGCATGGCGGCGCGCGTGCTCGCGCATGGCCGCGGCGACGGCGTCGCCGTGCACCAGCTGTGCGGCGTCGCGCGCGAAGTCGGCGGGGCGAAGACGGGCCAGCCAGCCGCGCCCGTAGGGATCCTGGTGCACCAGCTGGGGCCGCTCGGCCAGCGCCGGGTTGACTTCGAGCACGGTGCCGGTGAGCGGCGACTTCACCGAGACGATGGACTTCGCGAGCTCCACGACCCCGATCGAGCCGCCCTGCGCCACCGCCACGCCCACGCCCTTGGGCCGCGCCATGTAGATCTCGCCCGAGAGCCGGATGCCCAGCGCGGTGATGCCGACGGTGGCGCTGCCGTCCGCGTGCAGCCGCGCCCAGACCTGATGCTCGATCAGGTAGTGGAGTTCGGGCGGCGCCTCGATCGCTTCGTTCATCGCGGCGCGGCCATCCGTGTCGCAGGACCGGTGGCGGAGGGGGATGGGAGTCGAACCCACCCGGCGGCGCATGGCGCCACCCACCGGGTTTGAAGCCCGGCCGACCCACCAGGATCGTTCCCCCTCCAGGATCGTCGCCGCGGCGGCGCGAGCCCCGCGCTCATGTCGGCGTCTCCACGAACAACGAACTGTCGCTGCGCAGGCGGTGCACGTCGCCGACGCGCCGCAGCAGACCGATGCGGTCGAAATACTCGAGCAACTGGATCGCACGCTTGCGGCCGAGCTGCGTCGCGTCGCGAAAGCGCGCGGCCGTCACTTCGTCCGCGTTGGTCTGCGCCACCGTACGCACGATGCCCGCGAGTCTGGCAATGGCGGCCTGCGGGTAGTAGAGGTCTTTCACCACTTGATGCAATTCGCCACGCTGCGCCAGGCGCGCGAGCGTGGTGCGCAGCAGCGGCTCGCTCTCGCCCGCATCGCGCGCGAGGTCGCGCACCCACGCGCCGTCGAAGCCGGCCTCGGCCAGCCGCGGCGCGACCTTCTGCGCCAGGCGCTGCTCGGTCGCCGAAAGCCGCACGCCATGCTCGGGCAGGTGCAGGAAGGCGCCGCTCTGCGCCAGCCGCGCCTGCCGCAGCAGGCGTTCGAGCAGCGCGCGCCAAAGCGGCTGCGGCAGCCGCGGCAGGGCCAGGCGGCGCAGTCGCGCGGCGTCGGGGCCGGCGTCGTCGGGGTGGCGCTCGTGAAAGGCGCCGAGCACGCCGAGCAGCTGCGCCTGCGCGGCATCGACGTGCGCCGCGCCCAGCGCCGCGTACTGCCCCGACGTGCGCGCCTGAAGCGTTCCTTCGGGCAACTCGGGCGCGAATCGCTGCGGATCGATTCCCGCGGCCTGCGCCAGTCGCCACAAGTCCACGCCCTGCGGCGCGAGCGCCAGCAGCGCCCGGGCACGCGTCTCGAGCTCGGGTTGCCGCAAGGCGTCGATTTCGGCCAGCCGCTGCGGCGTGCGCCGGTAGCGCGCCGGCGCGAACGGGTCGAGCACGACGCCGCCGGCCAGCGTGCGCGAGGCCGAGGCGTCGCGCAGCACGACGCGGTCACCCCACCAGGCGCCCAGCGGTTGCTGCAGCACGAGCTGCACCAGGCCCTGACCGCCGGGGACGAGCGCATCGCCCGCATCGAGCACGGCGACGCTGCCGAGCACGTCGGCCGCGCCCAGGTGCACGTGCACCGGCGTGCCGCTGCGCAGCGCGCGCGCCTCGCCGTGCCAGAGCGTGAGCTGTACGTCGATGCGCGTCGTCTGCAAGGCCACGGCCGGGGCCACCAGCCACTGCCCGCGCTGGACCTGTTCGCGCGCCAGCGCCGGCAGGTTCAGCGCCGTACGCTGGCCGGCCAAGGCCTCGTTCACCGGGCGGTTCTGCGCATGCACGCTGCGCACCCGCGCGCGCGCGCCGCCGGGAACGAGCTGCATCTCGTCGCCCACCGCCACCGCACCCGCGTGCACCGTGCCGGTGGCGACCGTGCCGATTCCCGCGAGCGTGAAGCTGCGATCGACCGCGATCCGCGCCAGCGCCCCACCGCCGCCGCGCGCGGCCTGCGCGCGCGCCGCGTCGAGCAGCAGCCCGCGCAGATCGGCCAAGCCTTGCCCGTCGAGCGCGGACACGGGCACGATGGGCGCATGCTGCAGCGTCGAGCCCGCCAGCAAGGCCTGCACCTCGACCCGCACCGCATCCAGCCGCGCGGTATCGACGCGGTCGACCTTGGTGATCGCCACCGCCCCTTGCGCCACGCCCAGCAGCGAGAGGATGGCAAGGTGCTCCCGCGTCTGCGGCATCGGCCCATCGTCGGCCGCCACCAGCAGCAGCGCGAAGTCGATGCCGCTGGCGCCCGCGAGCATGGTGTGCACCAGACGCTCGTGGCCGGGGACGTCGATGAAGCCGATGCGATCGCCGTCGCCCGGAACCGGCAGGTAGGCGTAGCCGAGCTCGATGCTGATGCCGCGCTGCTTCTCCTGCGGCAGGCGGTCGGTATCGACGCCGGTGAGCGCGCGCACCAGCGTCGTCTTGCCGTGGTCGATGTGGCCCGCGGTGCCGACGATCATGCCAGGGCCTGCCGCAGCCGCGGCAACTGGTCGATGAAGGCATGCACGTCGCGTCCATCCTCCAGGCAGCGCAGGTCCAGCAGCAGCCGGTCCTCGGCGATGCGGCCGATGACCGGCAGCGGCAGCGCGCGCAGCGCACCCGCGAGCTCGTCGAGCGCGCGGCCCCTGCCCTTGTTCTGCCGCGGCGCGATCGCCAGGCCCGCGGAGGGCAGGCGGTCGACCGGCAGCGAACCCGAGCCGATCTGCCCGAGCAGGTCAAGCGCCTCGACGCCAAAGCGCGGCGCCAGCGCTTCGCCCAGCGCCGGCGCCAGTTGCTCCGCGAGCGCGCGGATGGCGGCTGCAGGCCGGGTCAGCAGGCGCAGCGTCGGCAGGTCCTGCGCCAGGCGCTCCGGCCGCAGGTAGAGGCGCAGCGTCGCCTCGAGCGCGGCCAGCGTCAGCTTGCCCAGTCGCAGCGCGCGCTTCATCGGCGTGCGGCGGATGCGCTCGATCGCCGCCCGGCTGCCGACGATGAGCCCGGCCTGCGGGCCGCCGAGCAGCTTGTCGCCGCTGAAGCTGACGACGTCGCAGCCGGCGGCGATCTTCTCTCGCGGCGTCGGCTCGTGCGGCAAGCCATAGTCCTGCAGGTCGACGAGCGCGCCGCTGCCGAGGTCGGTGGCCATCGGCAGGCCATGCTCGTGCGCGATCGACGCGATCTCGGCCTCGCCGACGCTGCTCGTGAAGCCTTGCAGCGCGTAGTTGCTCGTGTGCACCTTCATCAGGAGCGCCGTGCGGGCGTTGACGGCCTGCGCATAGTCGCGCGCGTGCGTGCGATTGGTCGTGCCGACCTCGACGAGCGTCGCCCCCGCAGCCGCCATCACGTCGGGCATGCGAAACGCGCCGCCGATCTCCACCAGCTCGCCGCGCGAGACGACGACCTCGCGCCCCCGCGCCAGCGCCGCGACGGTGAGCAGCACCGCGGCGGCGTTGTTGTTGACGACGGTCGCCGCTTCGGCGCCGGTGAGGGTCTGCAGCAGGTCCTCGACCAGCTCGTCGCGGTCGCCGCGGCCGCCGCGCGCGAGGTCGAACTCGAGGTTGTTCGGGCCGCTCATCGTCTGCAGCAGTTGCTGCAGCGCGGCCTCGGCAAGCAGGGCGCGGCCGAGGTTGGTGTGGATCACCGTGCCGCTGAGGTTGAGCACGCGCTGCAGGCGCGGGCGCAGGCGCTGCTCGACGCGCTCGCGCAGCGCCGCTTGCAGGGAATCGGTCGCGAGCTCCTCCCGAGGCAGCTGCCCCAGCCGCGCGCGCTCGCGCAGCGCCTCGAGCAGCGCACGCGCCTGCGCCGCGACCAGGGTGTGGCCATGCTCGGCCAGCAAGGCTTGCACGCGCGCGTCGCGCAGCACGAAGTCGATCGAGGGCAGTTCCTTGGGGCTGGCCTTGGAACCGTCGACGACGGATTCGGCGGGCCGCGCGCTCACGCGGGCACCCTTGGGCGTGGGCGCGGGCCGCGGCTCATCGATCGTCCGCGAGCGAGGCTTCGGGTACGGGACCCGGTTCGCCGAAGAGCAGCATCAGGTTGACGCCGTGGCGCTGCAGTCCGGCCTCGGAAACCAGCAGGTCCAGCGTCAAGGTCGCCAAGTCGTCGGCGACCGCATCGACGAAGGCATCGCGGTCGCGGTGCATGATCTTCAGGTAGTGGCCGCAGTCGCTGCAGCACTCGGCCTGCACCGCCGCCTGCGCCGCGCGCCCTTCGTCCTCCTCGGCGCCGGCCTGCGCGAGTTCGAGCGACTGGTAGTACACGCGCTCGGTGGCCATGCAGCGCGTGCACTGGATGCGCGGCAGTGGCCACTGCACGCTGCACAGGCTGCAGTGCAGCACGCGCTGCCCACTGGCGCCGCCGGTGCTGCGCGTGAGGCTCGCCGTCGGGCGGCTGCCGCAGCAGGGGCAGCTTCCGGCGTCGGCGGCGGTCAGTGCCGAGCCGTCCGTCGCCGCACCGAGGGCCGCCGGCGGCGGCGTCCAGCCGCTCGCCTGCAGTCCGAGCGCAAGGCGCGTCCAGTGCACCTGCAGCGCGGCGGCGACGAGCGGCGCAGTCGCCAGGTCGACGCCGTGCATGACGCCGGTGAGCAGGCAGTCGGCCTGGCGCTCGAGGTCGTCGTCGCTCGACCGTTCGACGGCATCGAGCGCGGCGCGCACGCCCTCCGGCGCTTCACAGCGGCGCAGCGCCTTCACCATCGCGCGCAGCGATGCGCGCCAGGCCGCATCGCGCGGCCAGTCGGCCGCAGGAAGCGGCGGCAGTCCGACCTGCTGCGCGCGTTCGAGCGCTGCGGCGTCGGGCAAAGGCAGGTCCGGCAGCGATTCGCCGGAACCCTCCTGCAGGGCCGCCTGCTGCACCTGGGCGAGATCCGACATGAAGCGCAGGAAATCGCCCATCGCATGGCCTTGCGCAAGCTGGCGCAAGCGCATCTGCCGCTGGGCGAAGACGCTGGCGCGCTCGGGCCAGATGAGCGCCGGCCGCGCACCGATGCCGCCGCCGTCACCGGCGGCGGCAATGGCTTCGGAGGACAGGATTCGCGGTCGGTGGCTTTCGCTCATCGCATCCACAGGGCGCTACTTGCCCTGCTTCATCTCCTGGTACCACAGCGCATGGTTCTTGCGCGCCCAGGATTCTGATACGGTGCCGCGCGTCATCGCACGCATCGTCCCCTTGACCCAGATCGCGGCATAGATATGAACCGTGACGGTGATCACCAGCACCATCGCCGCGATTGCGTGCAGCACGACGGCCACGCGCATGATCTCGATCGAGAAGTAGGGTGCGAACCACGGCCGCCAGAAGGTGATGCCGGTGAGCACGAGCACGAACAGGCTCGCAACCATGAGCCAGAACACGCGCTTCTGGCCAGGGTTGTAGCGACCGACCGGCGGCATGCCGCTCTTGTCGCCGCGCAGCAGCTTGCCCATGTTGTCGTTCCAGGCCTTGTCCGACTCGGCGCCGAGGTTGTGGCTCCAGAAGCGCACGAACAGCCCGAGGAAGCTCAAGGCCATGAGCACGCCCAGGAAGGGATGCAGGATGCGCGTCCACGGGCCGCCGCCGAAGAGGTTGCTGAGGAAGAACAGACTCGGGTGGAACAAGGCCAGGCCCGAGAGACCGGCGCAGAAGAACAGGATCGCGACGACCCAATGGTTGAGGCGTTCGCTGTCGTTGTAGCGGTGGAGCAGCCGAGCCATCACGCATCCTCCTTCTCGTCGACGCCTTCCTCGATGGGGCCGACCTTGACGTAGTGCAGGAAGCCCACCAGCGCGGCGCCGATCATGCCGGCCAGCGCCAGCGGCTTGGCGATGCCCTTCCAGAGCGAGACCATCGGGCTGATGCTCGGGTTGGCGGGCAGTTCCTCGAGCTCTGGGCGGTCGGCGTGCTTGAGCACGTACATGACGTGCGTTCCGCCGACACCCGCCGGGTTGTAGAGCCCGGCGTTGACGAAGCCCCGCTCCTTCAGCTCACCCGCGCGCTGGTTGGCGTAGGCGACCATGTCGTCCTTGGGACCGAAGGTGATCGCACCCGTGGGACAGGTCTTCACGCAGGCGGGCTCGAGGCCGATGCCGACGCGGTCCGAACACAAGGTGCACTTGTAGGCCTTGTTGTCCGTGGCGCTGATGCGCGGGATGTCGAAGGGGCAGCCCTTGATGCAGTAGCCGCAGCCGATGCAATGCTCGCTGATGAAGTCGACGATGCCGTTGGCGTACTTGACGATCGCCCCCGGCGAGGGACAGGCCTTGAGACAGCCCGGGTCCTCGCAATGCATGCAGCCGTCCTTGCGGATCAGCCACTCGAGGCTGCCGTCCTTGGGCTCGACCTCGAAGAACCTCATCACCGTCCAGCTCTGGGGGGTGAGGTCGCTCGGGTTGTCGTAGACGCCGAGGTTGCTGCCCACCTCGTCGCGCAGGTCGTTCCACTCCATGCACGCGACCTGGCAGGCCTTGCAGCCGATGCACTTGGACTCGTCGATGAGCTTGGCGACCTGCGGCACGTGCGAACGCGCCTGCGGCGTCGGTGTCGTCGTGGCCGAGCGTGCGACCACGTCCTGTGATTGCAGACTGGACATGGCCTACACCTTCTCGAGGTTGACGAGGAACGCCTTGAATTCGGGCGTCTGGGAGTTGGCGTCGCCGACGAAGGGCGCCAGGGTGTTCGAGAGGTAGCCGATCTTCGTCTGCCCCTTGAAGCCCCAGTGGAAGGGGATGCCCACCAGGTGCACCTTCTGCCCGTTCACGTCCCAGGGCTTGATGCGCTTGGTCACCACCACCTTGGTCACGACGTGGCCGCGGTTGCTGCTGACCTTCACGCTGTCGCCGTGCTTCAGGCCCTTCTCCTTGGCCAGCTCCTCGCTGATCTCGACGAAGGCCTCGGGTTGCACGATCGCGTTCAGCCTGGCGTGCTTGCTCCAGTAGTGGAAATGCTCGGTCAGCCGGTAGGTGGTCGCCGCGTACGGGAACTCCTCCTTCTTGCCGAAGGCATCCATGTCGCTCTTGAACACCCTCGCCGCCGGATTGCTCAGCGCCTTCGGGTTGTCCGGGTGGAGCGGGTTCACGCCGATCGGCGTCTCGAAGGGCTCGTAGTGCTCGGGGAAGGGCCCATCGGCCATGCCCACGGCGTGCAGCCGCGCCACGCCCTCGGGGGTCATGATGAAGGAGCCGACGTTCTCCTCGGGCGCCGCGTTCGGACGCATGTCGGGCACGTCGGCGCCGGTCCAGACCTTGCCGTTCCAGTACTCGTACTTCTTGTTCGGCGCCCAGGGCTTGCCGTCCTTGTCGGCGCTGGCACGGTTGTAGAGGATGCGCCGGTTGGCCGGCCACGAGAAGCCGAAGTTCGGATAGACGCCCCAGCCCGTCGGGTCGGAGAGGTCGCGCCGCGCGGTCATGTTGCCGGCCTCGGTCCAGCAGCCCGAGTACAGCCAGTTGCCGCACGAGGTCGAGCCGTCGTCGCGCAGCATCGCGAAGCCCGGCACCTGCTGACCGGCCTTCACGAGCACCGCGCGCGGCGCGTTCGGATCCTTCGGGTCCGGCGGCGCGAGCACGTCGCCGATGGCGCGGCCGTTGACTTCGCGCAGCAACTCCGCGGCCGTCGGCGCTTCGGGCTGCACGTAGTCCCAGGCCATCGCGGCGATGGGATCGGGGAACTTGCCGCCGTCCTTGGCGTACATCGCGCGCAGGCGCACGAACAGGCGCGCAACGATCTCGGAGTCGACGATCGCCTCGCCCGGCGGATCGATCGCCTTCTCCTTCCAGATGGCGACGCGGCTGGAGTTGGTGAAGCTGCCCTCCTCCTCGGCGAAGCAGGCCGAGGGCAGGCGGAAGACCTCGGTCTGGATGCTCTCGGGCTTGACGTCGTTGAAGGGCCCGTAGTTCTGCCAGAACTCGCTCGTCTCGGTCTCCAGCGGGTCGATGCTCACCAGGTACTTGAGCTTGGAGAGCGCCGCCGAGAGCTTGTTCTTGTTCGGCACCGAGCCCAGCGGATTGAAGCCCTGGCAGATGAAACCGTTCATCTTGCCCTGGTGCATGAGCTCGAAGATGTGCATGACGTCGAAGCCGCCCTCGAGCTTGGGGACCCAGTCGTAGCAGAAGTTGTTCTCCGGCTTCGCCGCGGCGCCGAAGTAGGACTTCATCAGGCTGACCCAGAAGCGCGGGAAGTTGCTCCAGTAGTTGAACTGGTTCGGGCGCAGCGGCTTGGGGGTGCGCTTGGCCAGGAAGGCGGCGTACTCTGGATCGCCGTCCGTCGGCGCGGCGAGATAGCCCGAGAACACCTCGGCATAGGCGTTCATGTCGGTCACGCCCTGCACGTTGGAGTGGCCGCGCAGCGCGTTCACGCCGCCGCCGGGCCGCCCCATGTTGCCCAGCAGCAACTGGATCATCGCCATCGTGCGGATGTTCTGGCTGCCCACGGTGTGCTGCGTCCAGCCCAGCGCGTAGAGGATGGTGCTCGTCTTGTCGGGCGCCGACATCTCGCCCAGCATCTCGCAGATCTTCAGGAACTTGTCCTGCGGCGTGCCGCAGATGCGGTTCACCATCTCCGGCGTGTAGCGGCTGTAGTGCTTCTTCAGCTGCTGGTACACGCACAGCGGATCCTGCATGCTGTCGTCGACCCTGACGTAGCCGTTGTCATCGAGCTGGTAGCCCCAGGTCGACTTGTCGTACTTGCGCCTGGCCTCGTCATAGCCGCTGAAGAGGCCGTTCTCGAACTTGAAGTCCGGCTTGGTGAGGAAGGTGGCGTCGGTGTTGAACTTGACGTAGTCGTGGTGGATCTTGTCGTTGGAGAGCAGCCAGTTGATGACGCCGCCCAGGAAGGCGATGTCGGTGCCGTTGCGGATCGGCGCGTAGAGATCCGCCATCGACGAGGTGCGGTTGAAACGCGGATCGACCGAGATCAGCCGCGCCTTGCGGTGCTGCATGGCCTCGACCACCCACTTGAAGCCCACCGGGTGGGCCTCGGCGGCATTGCCGCCCATGACGAGGATCAGATCGGCATTCTTGATGTCGTTCCACGAGTTGGTCATCGCTCCGCGACCGAAAGTCGGGCCCAGACTGGACACCGTCGGCGCGTGTCAGACGCGTGCTTGTGTATCGATCCCCACCATGCCAAGGCCGCGCGCAACCTTGACCGCCAGGTAGCTGGATTCGTTGGACGACGAGCTGCACATCAGGAAGCTCGTGGTCGGCCAGCGGTTGACCGTGGTTCCGGACGCGTTCTTCTCGACGAAGTTGGCATCGCGGTCGGCCTTCATGTGCGTGGCGATGCGCGTCAGCGCCTCGTCCCAGGAGATGCGCTTCCACTCCTTGGACCCGGCCTCGCGCACTTCGGGGTACTTGACGCGCGTGGGCGCGTTGATCATGTCGATCACCCCGGCGCCCTTGGGGCACAGCGTGCCGCGGCTCACCGGATGGTCGGGGTCGCCCTCGACGTGGATGACCTTGGGCGTGACGTTCTTCGCCCGGTCGCCGAGCGAGTAGATCAGCACGCCGCAGCTCACCGAGCAGTACGGACAGGTACTGCGCGCCACGGTCGAACGGGCCAGCTTGTAGTTGCGCGTCTCGGCCAGGGCGGCGGCGGGCGAAAAGCCCATCGCGACCAGACTGGAGCCGACGAGCCCCGCGCTGCTGACCCGGAAGAACTGCCTCCGGTTCATGTCCATCGAATTTGCCTCCGGCCCGGCGTCCCGGGCAAAGGGTTGCCGTTGATGGCGGTCACGCCGCACGCGAAGCCAAGTCTTGCCCACGCACCCCTGCGGGACAACAGGGTATGCCCGCAGCCTCCTGCCGCGCGTCGCGCGACGGCCACGACGCCGCTCCCTCAGGACGGCGCTGCGCGCAGGTCGTCGAGCGTGTTGGCGTTGAAGAACGCGGCGGCGTCGTCGAAGCACACCGTCACGCCGCGCTGCTGCCCGGTCCAGCGGTCGATCTTGCGACCGCCCTCCTGCAGGAAGGCCCGCAGGCGCGGCGCGAGCGTGCGCTGCAGCAGGCAGAACACCGGCTGTTCGCGCAGCGCGCCGTCCTCCTCGATCGCCGCGACGGCGAGTTCGGCGTCGGCCTGCAGCGCCGCTGCGGCCAGGCGCTGCACGAGGTCCGTCGGCAGGCGCGGCGAATCGCAGGGCACGGTGACGAGCCAGGGCGTGGCGCACTGCTCGAGCCCCGCGAGAAAGCCCGCCAGCGGGCCCGGGTAGTCGGCGAGCGGGTCGGGCCAGACCGGCACTCCCATCGCCGCGTAGGCCTCGAGGTTGCGGTTGGCGTTGACGCCGATCGCGCCAACCTGGGGCGCCAGGCGCTCCAGCGCATGCTGCACCAGCGCCCGGCCTTCGAAGGGCTGCAGACCCTTGTCGATTCCGCCCATGCGGCTGCCGCGGCCGCCAGCCAGCACGAGGCCGGTGACCTGGGCGCGCGGCAGCACGGCCGCCCGCGCCGCCGTCGCAGCGGGTGCGGGCGTTCGTTCAGCCATCGCCGCCTGCGACCACGCGCATCGTCGGGCTCGGCGGCAGCGGCTCGGCGTCGAAGCGCTCGAAGCCGCTGTAGCAGAGGAAATGCCGGTTCGCCGCACGACCGAAGAGCGTCATGCCCAGCCGGCTGGCCAGGGCGTGGCCCATCTGCGTGACGCCGTTGCGCGAGACGACGATCGGAATGCCCATGTGCGCGGCCTTCATCACCATCTCGCTCGTCAGGCGCCCCGTGGTGTAGAAAACCTTGTCGCCGCCGCGGACTTCGTGCAGCGCCATCCAGCCGGCAATGGTGTCGACGGCGTTGTGCCGGCCCACGTCCTCGACGAATGCCAGCAGCTCGGCGCCGCGAAAGAGCGCGCAGCCGTGCACCGAGCCCGCGCGGCGGTGGATGCTGTCCTGTGCGCGTATGACCTCCAGCAGCGCGCGCAGCGTCGACTGGCGGATGCGCGCCTGCGCCGGCGGCGGCAGCGCAAGCCCCTCGAGCCGCGACAGCAGTTCGCCGTAGACCGTGCCCTGGCCGCAGCCGGTGGTGACCACGCGATGCGCGGTGCGCGCCTCGATGTCGGTGACGCCGGCACGCGTCAAGACGGCCGCGGCGCCGACGTCCCAGTCGACCTGGACCGAGGCGATCGAGTGCACGTCCTGGACGATCCCCTGGTTGAGCAGGTAGCCCAGCACCAGCAGCTCGGGCCGCGCCCCCAGCGTCATCAGCGTCACGAGCTCGCGACGGTCGACGTAGAGCGTCAGCGGACGCTCGAGCGGAATGAAGATGCGCCGCCGCTCGCCGTACTCGTCCAGGATCTCGATCTCGTGCAGCGGCGAGACGGTGGCCTCGGAGAGTTGCGGCAGCCGGCTTGCCGGCCCCGCCTGCGCTGCGGCCTCGGCATCCGCGGGCGGTTCCAGCCACCAGGGTCGAGCGTGCGAGGACATGCGGCGCAGGGAAAAGAAGCGGGGAGGATGGGCTCGCGCCCGTTCGGGGCGTCGATTCGCACGCCCCCGGGATCATGAGTGTAGACAGGGGCAGACCACGCGGCCGGGCCGATGATCAATGCCGGCATGGCGATGGGGTCGCGCGCAACGAATCGCGCTCGCGTCGGTGGAGTCCGCGCACGCGACCGCGACACGCGCGTGGGCGAGACGCGAAAGGGGCGATGCGCGCATACTTGGCCGTCTACGCCGGGGCGACCTGCGCTCCCGGCCCGCGGCTGCCGGGCAAGGCAGCGCCCTCGCCCACGGAGAACCACCATGAACGCGCATGAACATTGGACCCTGAACCCGCCGCGCACCGACGCCGCCTGGCTCGCCGCGCACTGGATGCCCTTCACCGGCAACCGTGAATTCAAGGCCAACCCGCGGCTGATCGTCGGCGGTGAAGGTGTCTACTACACCACGCACGACGGCCGCCGCGTCTTCGACGGGCTCTCGGGCCTGTGGTGTTCGGGCCTGGGCCACGGCCGGCGCGAGATCGCCGAGGCCATCGGCCGCCAGGCGGCGACGCTGGACTACTCGCCCGCGTTCCAGTTCGGACACCCGCTGTCCTTCGAGCTCGCCAACCTCATCGTCGAGCGCATGCCCGCGGGACTCAACCGCGTCTTCTTCACCAGCTCGGGCTCCGAGGCCGCCGACACCTCGCTGAAGATCGCCCGCGCCTACTGGCGCGCGCGCGGCCAGGCGAGCAAGACGCGACTCGTCGGCCGCGCCAAGGGCTACCATGGCGTCAACTTCGGCGGCGTCTCGGTCGGCGGCATGGTCGGCAACCGCAAGACCTTCGGCCAGGGCATCGAAGCCGACCACCTGCCGCACACGCAGCCGCCGTCAGGGAGCTTCCATCGCGGCATGCCGCCGGCCGACGGGCCTCACGGCGCGGCGCTCGCCGACGAGCTGGTCGAGCTGATCAACCTGCACGACGCGTCGAACATCGCCGCGGTGATCGTCGAGCCCTTCAGCGGCTCGGCCGGCGTGATCATCCCGCCGCAGGGCTACCTGCAGCGCCTGCGCGAGATCTGCACCAAGCACGACATCCTGCTGATCTTCGACGAGGTCATCACCGGCTTCGGCCGCGCCGGCGGCTGGACCGGGTCCGAGGTCTTCGGCGTCACGCCGGACCTGCTCAACTTCGCCAAGCAGGTGACCAACGGCGCGCAGCCGCTGGGCGGCGTCGTCGTGCGCCAGGACATCCACGACACCTTCATCGCGCAGGGCGGGCCCGAGTACATGCTCGAGTTCCCGCACGGCTACACCTACTCGGCGCACCCGGTGGCCTGCGCCGCGGGCATCGAGGCGCTGAAGCTGCTCGAGCAGGAGAACGCGGTGCAGCGGGTGCGCGAACTCGCGCAGCCCTTCGAGGCCGCGGTGCACGGCCTGAAGGGCACGAAGCACGTCGTCGACATCCGCAACTTCGGTCTGGCCGCCGGCTTCACGATCGCCGCCGCGCCCGGCGAGCCGGCGCGCCGCCCCTTCGAGGTCGCGATGGCGATGTACCGCAAGGGCTTCTACGTGCGCTATGGCGGCGACACGATCCAGCTCGCGCCGCCCTTCATCAGCACGAAGGAGGAGCTCGACAGCCTCGTCTCGGCGCTGGGCGAGACGCTCGAAGAAACCGCCTGATCAAGCGCCTGAGAAAGCGCTCGAGAATCCGCCGCAGCGCGGCGGATCAGCGCGAGAGCAGCTCGACGAGCACCCGGGCCGCGCGCTCGCACTGCGCGCGGTCGACGTCCAGGTGCGTCACCGCGCGCACCGTGCGCGGGCCGAAGGCGCTGATCAGCACGCCTTGCGCGCGCGCTTGAGCCACCACCGTGGCCGCGTCGGGGAGCGTCGGCGGCAGCTGGAAGACGACGATGTTGGTCTGTACCGTCGCCAGGTCCAGCACGACCGGGGTGGCGGCGACGAGCCGCTCGGCGAGCAGGCGCGCGTTGGCGTGGTCGTCGGCCAGGCGCGTGAGGTGATGGTCCAGACCGTGCAGCGCGGCGGCCGCGAAGATGCCGTTCTGGCGCATCGCACCGCCAAGCCGTCGGCGGTGACGATCGGCCGACGCGATCAAGTCCTTGCGCCCGGCGAGCACCGAGCCGCCGGGCGCGCCCAGGCCCTTGCTGAAGGCGACCGAGACGAGATCGAAGGGCGCCGCCATTTCGTGCGGCGCGACGCCGCTGGCCACATGCGCGTTCCACAGGCGTGCGCCGTCGAGAAAGGTGGAAAGCCCGCGCGCCTTCGCCACGGCACAGAGCTGCACCACACGCGGCTGCGGCACGACGATGCCGCCGGCGCGGTTGTGCGTGTTCTCGATCTCCAGCAGCGTCGTGCGCGGAAACACCGGCAGACCCGACGGCTTGATCGCGGCCTCCAGCTCGTCGGCGCCGAAGACGCCGCCCCGCCCGATTTCGACGATCTGCACACCGGCATTCGCGGCAGCACCGCCGACCTCGTGCCACGCGGCATGGCTTTCGCGCGCGGCGATGACCTCGTCGCCGCGCTGCGTCAGCACCAGCAGCGCGATCTGGTTGCCCATGGTGCCACTGGGCAGCCACAGCGCCGCCTCCTTGCCCAGCAGCTCGGCCACGCGCGCCTGCAGGCGGTTGGTGCTCGGGTCCTCGCCGTACTGGTCGTCGCCGACCGGGGCGGCAGCCATGGCTGCGCGCATGGCCGCGGTGGGGCGCGTCACGGTGTCCGAGCGCAGGTCGATTCCAGGCGGGCTCATCGCTGCACCCTGCATGCCGCGTCCGGCGGCATCGGCCTGCGCATGCAGTCCCTCATGCGCTCATCGGCTCAGACCGCGCTGCGGCGCCGCTTGCGCAGGCGCAGCAGCGGCGGCACGACGATCATCAGAACCGAGAGCACCCACAGGCTGATCGAGATCGGGCTCTCGAAGAGGATGCCCACTTCGCCGTCGGTGATCGAGAGCGCGCGGCGCAGGTTCTGCTCCATCATGTCGCCGAGGACGAAGCCGAGGATCAGCGGCGCCATCGGCACGCCCTGCTTGCGCAGGAAATAGCCGACGACGCCGAAGACGGCCATCATCATCAGGTCGAAGGTCGTCGCGTGCACCGAGTACACGCCGACCGCGCTGACGGCGAGGATGCCGGGCACCAGCAGCCAGTTCGGCGTCTGCAGCAGCCGCGTGAACATCCCGACCAGCGGGATATTGATGACCAGCAGGATCACGCTGGCGATGAAGAGCGAGGCGATCAGGCTCCAGACGAGCCCCGCGTTCTGCGTGAACAGCGCCGGCCCCGGCGTGATGTTGTAGAGCGCGAGCGCCCCCATCATCACCGCGGTCGTGCCCGAACCCGGCACGCCCAGCGTCAGCATCGGGACGAAGGAGCCGATCGCCGAGGCGTTGTTGGCGGCCTCGGGCGCGGCGACGCCGCGGATGTCGCCCTCGCCGAAGTTGCCCTTGTCGCCGGCGATCTGCTTTTCCATCGTGTAGGTCATCGCGCTGGCGATCGTCGCGCCGGCACCGGGCAGCACGCCGACGACGAAGCCCACCAGCGCCGAGCGCAGCGTCGTCCACCAGGTCTGCGCCATCTCCTTGAGGTTGAAGAGCGCGCGCCCGGTCTCGCGAATGATCCCGCCCACCGCGTGGTGCTGCTCGAGCATCAGCAGGATTTCGCTGATCGAGAACAGGCCGATGACGACGACGATGAACTGGATGCCGTCGGAGAGGTGAACGTCGCCACCGGTGAAGCGGTAGACGCCCGAGTTGGAGTCCAGGCCCACGGTCGCCAGCGCCAGGCCGATCACCGCCGCGAGCGCGGCCTTCAACGGCTGGTCACCCATCAGTCCCGTCAGGCAGGCAAACGCAAAGCACATCAGCGCGAAATACTCGGCGGGGCCGAAGGCCAGCGCCCAGCGCGCCAGGATCGGCGCGAAGAGCACGAAGCCCGATGCCGCCAGGATCGAGCCGATGAAAGAGGACCAGGCCGAGATCGAGAGCGCCACGCCCCCCATGCCCTTCTTGGCCATCGGATAGCCGTCCAGCGCCGTCATGATCGCCCCGGCGTCTCCCGGCACGTTCAGCAGGATGGACGAGATACGCCCCCCGAACTCGCAGCCCAGGTAGACCGAAGCCAGCAGGATCAGCGCCGTCTCCGGCGGCAGCTTGAGCGCAAAGGCCAGCGGCATCAGGATGGCAACGCCGTTGATCGGCCCGAGGCCCGGCAGCATGCCGACGATCGTGCCGACCAGGGCACCGATCGCGGCCATCATCAGGTTGGTCGGCGTCAGCGCGATACCGAAGCCCGACATCAGGAATTCGATGGTCTCCACGGCTCAGCGCCCCCCGAGGATGAAAGCCAGCGCCCCGGAGGGCAGCACCACGTCGAGCAGCTTGTCGAAGCCCAGGTAGAGCAACAGGCCCAGGCCGACGCCGCCGGCCAGCGCCTGCTTCCAGCTGCCGCCGAAAGCCATGCCGACGGGCACGGCCATCACGACCGTCGCCAGCGTGAAGCCCAGCGTCTGGAACAGGAAGGCGTAGGCGAACACCGCCAGCACCGCGAATCCCAGCGCGCCGAGCGGCACGCGCCGGATCCAGCTGCCGTCGGCGCTGGGCTTGAGCACCAGCCACAGCCCGCCGGCCGCGAGCAATGCAGCCAGCAGCATCGGGAAGGCCTTCGGCCCCACGGGTTCGTAGGAAATCGGTGCCGCGTAGTCGCGCGCGGCCCAGGCCATGCCGGCGCCGACCAGCACGCAGGCGGCGCCCAGAATTCGGTCGCTCATGTTCGAGATCCTCGTCGTGGAGGCCGATGGCGGATGCCTCGACGGCCCGGGGGCATCGATCGCCGAGATCGGCAGGCGACCCGCCCCGGACGCATCACTTGGCGACGTTCAGCCCGACGTCGGCTGCGATCTTGCGATACGCCGCCACCTGCTTCTTGACGTAGGCGTCGAACTCGGCGCCGGTCATCGCGAACGGGTAGAGGCTGCGCTCGGCGCGCAGCTTCGCGAATGCGGGCGTGCTCATCATCTTCGCGAAGGTGTCGACCCAGACCTTGTAGTCGGCATCGCTCACCTTGGGCCCCATGTAGAAGCCGCGGATGATCGGCCACTCGACGTCCATGCCCTGTTCCTTCGCGGTGGGCACGCTCGAAAGACCGCCTTCGAGGCGCTTGTCCGCCAGCACGGCGAGCACGCGGATCTTGGCCCCCGCCTTGATGTGCTCCTCGGCCTCCGACGCGTCGCCCGAGAGCACCTGGATGTGCCCCCCCTGCAGCGCGGTGAGACCCTCGCCGCCGCCCTCGAAGGCGACGAAGCGCATGCCCTTGGGATCGAGCCCCGCGGCCTTGGCGGTGAGCGCGGCCTTCATCCAGTCCTGGCTGCCGACGGTGCCGCCGGCGCCGAAGACGACCTTTCGCGGGTCGGCCTTGATCGCGGCAGCCAGGTCGGCGAGCGACTTGATGGGCGAGCTCTCGGCGACCATCAGTGCACCGTAGTCGGTGCCGATGCCGGCGAGCCAACGCACGTCGTTCTCGTTGTAGCGGCCGAACTTGCCTTGCGCGATGTTGAACAGCGAGCCGCCCGAGAACGCGACGATCGTGTTGTCCTCGGCCGGGCGCTGCGCGGCGATCGCGTTCATCGCCACGGCGCCGATGCCGCCGGGCATGTAGGTCACGCGCATCGGCGTGCTCACGTACTTGCCGTCGAGCAGCGCGGACTGCGCCAGCTTGCAGGTCAGGTCGAAACCGCCGCCGGGCTTGGCCGGCGCGATGCATTCGCTCTTGTCGAGCGGTGCTGCCTGTGCCAAGCCAAGACCGAACGCCAGCGCCAGCGCGGTGAATGAAAGCTTGATTCTCACGATCGGGTTCTCCTCGGTTCCAAATGATGCGCGAACGGGTGCGCGAACACGCGCATGCTCCACCAAATCCGCGGCCGCGCGGCAAGGGTTCTTCCCTGATGGGGGATTCGCGGCACGCCGAACGGGGCGAGTTATAACGCCGCGAGCCGGCGTGTCCGGCGGCTCGCGTTTGGCTAACATGCACGCTTGGGCAGCTGCCGAGCGGGAACAGACCAGCATGGCAACCGGTGATTCCCGTGCACGCTTGCAACAGCTCGTAGGCGTACCGCGCGCGGTGCTGCTGCCGGGCGCGTTCAATGCGCTGTCGGCGCGCCTGATCGAGGACCTGGGCTTCGAGGCCGTCTACGTCAGCGGTGCCGGCGTCACCAACATGAGCCTGGGCCTGCCCGACCAGGGCTTCATCGGCCTGGCCGAGATCGCCGAGCACACGCGCCGCATCCGCGACGCCGTGAGCCTGCCGATCCTCGTCGATGCCGACACCGGCTTCGGCAACGCGCTCAACACCTACCACACGGTGCGCCAGCTCGAGCGCGCCGGCGCCGACTGCATCCAGATCGAGGATCAGGTCCATCCCAAGCGCTGCGGCCACTTCGACGGCAAGGCCGTCGTCGAGACGGCGGAGATGGTCGACAAGATCCGCGCCGCCGCCGACGCCCGCACCGACAGCCGGATGATGCTGATGGCGCGCACCGATGCCGCGGCGGTGCACGGCGTGGCCGATGCGCTCGAGCGCGCCGAGCGCTACGCCGAGGCCGGCGCCGACCTCCTCTTCGTCGAGGCGCTGACCGACGCCGCCGACGTGCGCGCGCTGCCGGCGCGTCTGCCGCGGCCGCTCCTGATGAACCTCGTCCTCGGCGGCAAGACGCCCATGCTGCCGCATGCCGAGCTGGAAGCGGCCGGCTACGCCTTCGTGCTCTACGCCAACGCCGCGCTGCAATCGGCCCTGGCAGGCATGACTCGGGCACTGTCGCAGCTCAAGGCCGGCCACGGGCTGCGCGAGGATCCGGCGCTCGTGACCTCGTTCGCCGAGCGTCAGCGCCTGGTCGGCAAGGCGGATTGGGACGAGCGGGAACGGCGCTATGCCGGCTGAGCCGGTCGCGATCCCGGCAAGCGGGATGCGCGGCGGGACGATGCAGATCGGATCGATCGACCTGCCCGTGCGCAGGCGATCGGCGTTCAGGCGTCCTGCGAGAGCAGCTGCCCGCCGCCGAAACTGCCGGTGAGCGGCACCTTGCCACCCGGGCCGATGCGCACCGCGCAGTACTTGAGCTCGGGGATCTTGCCCATCGGATCGAGCTTCGGGTTGGTGAGCTTGTTCACCGCGGCCTCGTACCAGCAGAAGGCGACGAACACGGCGCCGGGTGGCGTGCCCTCGTCGGCGCGCGCGTACAGGCTGACCTGCCCGCGCCGCGAGGCGATCGTCACCAGCCCGCCGCGCGCCACACCCAGGCGCTCGAGTTCGCCCGGGTGCAGCCAGGCCACCGGATCGGGCTCGATCGCGTCGAGCACACCCGAGCGCCGCGTCATGCTGCCGGTGTGCCAGTGCTCGAGCTGGCGGCCGGTGATGAGCACCATCGGATAGTCGTCGTCGGGCTGCTCGTCGGGCGGAACGATGTCGGCGGGCACGAAGAGCCCGCGGCCGCCGGCACGCGGGAAGGTCTGGGTGAAGACCACCGGCTGGCCCGGGTCGTCGTCGCCGCTGCAGGGGTAGGTCACCGCGCCGTCGCGCGCAAGCCGCGCCCACGAGATGCCGGCGATGCTCGGCATCACGAGCCGCATTTCCTCCCACACGCGCGCGACCGCGTCGCGGCAGTCGCTGGGCGTGGCGCCGTAACCCGACCAGTCCAGACCGAGCTGCGCGGCCATCGCGGTGATGCACCAGAGGTCCTGCCGCGCCTGGCCCGGCAGCGTCAGCGCCTGGCGCCCGACCTGCACCGTGCGGTCGGTGTTCGTGTAGGTCCCGGTCTTCTCGGCGAAGGCCGAAGCCGGCAGCACGACGTCGGCCAGCGCCGCGGTCTCGGTGAGGAAGATGTCCTGCAC